>NZ_CP012333.1:7090000-7910000 GCF_001263205.1 Labilithrix luteola | reverse complement strand
CAGTCTACGTCGCGGCGGACGGAGCCTTCAGCGGATGGTCTCGACGTTGGCTTCCCAGTTCTCCCCATCGAAGGGGACCACGCGGAATCGGTCGGCTGCGCGGCTGTCGAGGCATCGCACGTTCACATCGACCTGATCGGGGTGGGAGCGCGGTGTATAGAAAGGCTGGATCCCGCAAATCCGGCAGAACGTGTGCTTCGCGACGCCCGTATTGAACGTGTACGTCGTGAGGTCCTCCTCGCCGGCGAGGAGCTCGAAGGCGTCTTTCTGCACGATGAGGTGCAGGAACCCCTTCCTTCGACAAATGCTGCAATTGCAATCGAGGGCGGTCAGCACCTCGGCTCGCACGCGGAAGCGCACGCGCCGACAGTGACAACCGCCCTCGAAGGTTTCGCTCAATTCTCGGTCAGGGCTCGTGACGCGCGAGCGTCGCGATGGCGGCCTTGATGCCGTCCTTCTGGGGAACGCTGGCGTGCTCGAGCGCGTCGGCGAGGCCGATACCCGGAATGTGCGCACCAGCGAGGAGCTTCGGCGGCGCGTAGAGCTCGTAGAAGAGCTCCTCCGTAAGGCGACGAATGAGGTGTTCGCCGAAGTTCGTGATCTCCGTGTCCTCGTTCACGCAGAGGACGCGGTGGGTCTTCTGGACGCTCTCCTTGATGGCCGTCCAGTCGTAGGGATGCAGCGAACGGAGGTCGATGACTTCCGCCTCGATGCCCTCCTTCGCGAGCTCGTCGGCCGCGGCGACGGCCATCGGAACGTTGCGCCCGTACGTGAGCACGGTGACGTCCTTGCCCGAACGCGCGGTGCGCGCCTTGCCGATCGGGATGAAGAGCTCTTCGAGGTTCGGCCACTCGGGCTTCCACTTCGAACGATCGCCGAGCGGGGCGTCGATCATCTTGGAGAGCACCTTGTCGTCGCCCGGCTCGCCCGGGATTTCCTCGCCCGGACGGCCCTTCGCGCGAAGGAGCGCCTTCGGCTTGAGGAACATGACCGGGTTGGGATCGACGATGGCGCTGAGGAGCAGGCCATAGGCATCGCGCGGGTTCGACGGCATCACGATCTTCCAGCCCGGGATGCGGGTGGCCTGCGCGTCGAACGAGTGCGAGTGATAGATGCTGCCGCGGATGCCCGCGCCCACCGGCGTCATCATGACGAGCGGGACATTCCAGTCACCGCCGCTCGACCAGTAGGTGTTGCCGGCGATCTTGAGCAAGTCGACGGTGTTGAAGGCGTAGTCGCAGAACTGGATCTCGGCGACCGGCTTGCGGCCCGCGAGCGCGAGACCGATGGCCATGCCGATGACGCCGCGCTCGTCGAGCGGCGAGTTCCACGTCGTCTTCAGTCCTTGCGTCGCGGTGAAGACGCCGCCGAGGGGCGGGCCCACGTCTTCGCCGAAAATGTCGGTGACACCGAGGCGCTCTTCACCAACGTGGAGCGCCATGCGGATGGCCTGAACCATAGTAGCCATCGGTCTACTTCTCTCCTGCGACGTAGTTCTTGTCGGCGAACACGTAATCCCAGATCGTCTCGGGCTTGGGCTGCGGCTCTTCGCGAACCCGCTTGCTCGCCTCGAGCAACTCCTGCGTGAAACGAGCACGCATCTCGTCCATCTGTGCGCGCGTGAGGAGCTTTCGCTCTTCGAGCTTCTGCTCGAACTTCGCGACGCAATCGACTTCTTCCTTCACGTAGTTCGCGCCGGAGGCCGACGAGTGGCCGTGGAGACGCGAGACCATCGCCTCGAGGAGGTACGGCTTGCGCTCGGTGCGCACGTAGTCGAGGCCCTTCTTGATGGCCGCCCACGCAACCTCGGGATCGTTGCCGTCGATCGTGGCGGTCTCCATGCCGAAGGCCTTGCCGCGGTCGGAGATGCGAGTCTCGCCGTGCTGACCGTCGTACGGCGTGGAGATGCCGTACTTGTTGTTGGTCACGATGATGAGCATCGGGAGCTCGGCGCCCTTGCGCGACGACCACACGAGGCACGTCGCGAAGTCACCTTCGGCCGTACCGGCGTCGCCGCCCTGCACGATCGTGACGCCCTTCGCCTGGCGCTGCGCGTACCCGGTGCCGATGGCGATCGAGTACTGGACCTCGATCGGCGAGCTGACCGGCGCGACGTTCCACTTGCGCCACGAGTAGTGGCCCGCGAAGTTGCGGCCGCGCGAGTACGGATCGCTCGCCGTGTTCTTCATCTGGCGAAGCGAGTCGACCGGGTCCGCCCCCATCGCGAGCAGCGTGCCGCTCGAGCGGTAATGGAGGTGGAGATAGTCGTGATCGACGCCCTGTCCCTTGTCGACGAGCAAGCCGAGCGGAACGTTGAACGCTTCTTCTCCCGGACCACCGATCCAGAAGTAGCCGTCGCCCTGCTTGTACATCGTGATGAGGCGCTCTTCGAGGACGCGCGCCTTGAGCATCAGCTCGTGGACTTTCAGCGCGACCTCGGGCGCGAGCTGTTGAGCCGCCCCACCGGATTTGGCCTCTGCCGGCAATCCCGAAACGCTCGATACGCCGGAGACGCTGGATGCACCTGTGATGGTCATTGCCCGGGCGTTCTACCGCGAAGTTCACGGCGACGGAAAGGGCTACTCGGCCGTGTCGATTGGTGCAGTGCGGCATTCCACGAAGCTCGGCAATGACACACACGAAAACCGGCCGCACGCCATGCGACATCGAACTGCGTAGGCGCTCGAGCGCGAGCGTCAGGCGAGCAGGGCTTTCACCGGAACGCCGTGGTCGGTGAGGCTGATCGGGCGACCGGCGGGTGACTGCGCCGTGTCACCCGGGTCGAGCCCGACGGCCGTGGCGATTGTCGCCAGGAGGTTCGGGACGCTCACCGCGTCTTTCACCACCTTCTCTCCGTCGGCGTCCGTCTCGCCGTGCGTGATGCCTCCGCGGATCCCCCCGCCCGCGAGAACGGCGCTCCACGCCGCAGGATGGTGGTCCCGGCCGTCGTTGCCGTTGATCTTGGGCGTCCGCCCGAAGTCACCCATCCACGCGACGACGGTGTTCGAGGCGAGCGAGCGGCGCTCGAGCTCGGCGAGCAGCGCGCTCATGGCGGGATCGAGCGTGCCCATCAACTTCTTGGTGCGTCCGAAGTTGTCCTGGTGGGTGTCCCAACCGTCCAGCGCGACCTCGACGAAGCGGACGCCGGCGCCGACCAGCCTCACCGCCGTCAGACATCCTCGACCGAACGCCGTATCTCCGAAGGCCGCTCGCACGGCTTCCGGCTCTTCGGAGACATCGAACGTCCTGAGCGCACTCGCATGCATCAATCGATCGGCCTTGGCGTAAACCGCACGCCGTCCCTCCACCTTTGCGTCGCCCGTGCTCGCGGAGAACGACGTCTCCATGTCTGCGAGGAGCGCCTTGCGGGCGTCGAACCGCGACGCATCGACCGCGGGACCGTATGCGACGTTGTCCGGCAGTTGTCCCGGGCCTTGGACGACGAATGGACCGTATTGCACGCCGAAGAAGCCGGCCCCGAGGCTCGGGCCACCGAGACTCACGGAGGCCGGGAGTCCAGTGCTCGGCTCACCGAGTCGCTTGCTCGCCCAGGCGGCCAGCGTGGGGTGCGGTACCGTGGGCGTGGGCGCGTAGCCGGTACGCAGCAAGTACTGCGCGCGCTGGTGGTTACCTTCCTTGCTGGTCATCCCGCGCACGATCGCGAGCTTGTTCGCAGCGCGTGCGAGGTTCGGCATGTGCTCGCTGATGGAGATGCCAGGCACGTTCGTCTTGATGGACTTGGCGTCGCCGGCGACCTTCCCCTGCTTGGGATCCCAGGTGTCGAGGTGACTCGGGCCACCGTTCATCCACAAGAGGATGATGCTCCTCGTCTTCGCCTCGGGCGACGGCGCGGCAAACGCGAGCCGTTCGAGCGCACGAGAGACGGAGAGACCGAAACCGCCCGCGAGGGACGCACGAAGAATCTGTCGACGGGTGAGCATGGGGTCTCCGCGTGCCTCAGTGGTTGAAGACAAACTCGCTCGAGTTCAGCCAGGCCCAGAAGAGATCTTCGTAGGCTTCACGTCGCGGATCGCCGCCCTTGGCCTTGCTGCCGAGACGTCCGAGCGCGCCTGCACCTTTGCCCCCCGGTGTTCGCTTTGGCTTCGGGATGGTCGCCGCGGCCCGTCCAGAGGTCTGCACGTACATGACCCACTTGGCGCGCTCTTCCGTGGTCGCCTTGCGACCGAACACGCGAAGCGCGAGCTCGTCGATCTTCTCCTCGTCCGTGCCCGGTTTCGCGAGCACGTCGGAGAGGGCGCTGCCGGGGATGGCGCGCGATCCCTGCCCCACGAGCGCCCCGTTCAGGAGCGAGAGGGTCTGCGTCACCGTTCCGGAGAAGTCCGGTGTGTCGTCCGTCTCGTCGACGTCGAAGAGAAACGCGTACTGCCGCACGAGCTGCGCGCGGAGTTGGTCCATGTCCTTGATGCCTGCCTTGTCGGCGGCAGCTTCGAGATTCGTCGCCCGCAAAAGCGCGTTCAAGAGCTCCTCGGGACCGAGCGGAGCCAGGTGGAAGTGTGACCAGAGCTTGTTCTCCGGATCGGGCTTCGCGTCGCCGGTCGCGGCGGGGGCTTTGGCCGAGAGCTGATAGGCCTCGGTCCCTGCGATGGTGCGAATCAGGTATTTCAGGTCGAAGTCGTGCGCCACGAAGTCGGCGGCCATGCGATCGAGCAGATCGACGAGCACCGGCTCGTTCGACGCGCGCATGTCGTCGACCGGATCGTAGAAACCGCGCCCCAGCATGTGCCCCCACACGCGATTGACGATCGCCTTGGCAAACCACGGATTCTTGGGCGACGTCATCCAGTCGGCGAGCGCCTTACGTGTGCCGGGGCCTTTCTCGAGATCCGTTCCGTCGAGCGCCGTCGGATGCGCGGTGGCGATGGGCGTGAGCTCGGGGTTCTTCGCGAGACGAGGCGGCAGCTTCGGGAAGTCGTCGAGCTTGACGCGTTTGACGTTTCCCATGGTGTTGCCCTTGTCGAGCGGCGTCGAGCGCGCGTGGAGGAACGCCGACGAGAAGCGACGGAAGTCGTTCTGCGTCCACTTCTCGGTCTTGTGATCGTGGCACTGCGCGCACTGGATCTGCACGCCGAGGAAGATGCGTGATGCGTTGCCGGCGAGGTCTTGCGGCGATTGATCGAAGCGGAGCGTCCAGTTCACGGCGCCGTTGATCGCGTCGAGGTCGACCGCGTCGGGATCGTCTTTCGCCGGCACCGCCGAGCCGAGCGGGACTTGCATGCCGATCGCTTTCGCCAGCCGAACACGCTGTCCTCCCGTGCTGTTTTGTCCCGTCGCCGACACGAGGTCCCGCACGATGCGATCCCAAGGTGAGTTCGCCTCGAAGCGAGCGCGCAGCCAATAGCGGAAGGCGACGCGGTCGACGTTCTGGCCGCGCGACTCGCGTCCCATGAGGACGTCGTCCCAGTAATTCATCCAATGCTCGGCGTACGCCGGCGACGCGAGGAGCGTCTCCACGAGCTTCCTGCGCTTGGCGGAGTCGTCGCTCGCGAGGAAGGCCGTCGTGACGTCGGGCGGAGGAATGCTGCCGACGATGTCCACGTAGGCCCGACGCAGGAACGTCGCATCATCGGCACGCGCAGCAGGCGTGATCCCCGCGCGCTTCCACGCATCCTGAAGCGCAGCGTCGATCGCCGCTTCGCCGGACACCGAAGCTTTCTCCTTCGGGGTAGCGACGGGTGCCTTTACGTCGGACGACGAGCGAATCGGAGGCGCAGAATGCCCGCAGGCAGCGCCGAGGAGCGCGAGCGTCAACGTGGCCAGGAAGCCAAGAGTCATCGGGCGCAACATGGTGTGAGCGTACCGTTGGACCGCGACGACTCGAGGATCCTTCAATGCGGCTCGGCCTTCGCCCAGTCCTCTTGGACCTACCTGGACTCCGTCCACTCCGGTTCAATGCGTCACGCGTGATCGTGGCAGCGAATACGACTGGCCCGCGCGCGATCGCGCCGTTCCTTGCGCCGATTTAATCTCGCGTGAAACGATCGGCCTCAGCCGAGAGGGCGATCGCGCTCGAACGTCGCGTTGCGCGTGAGCTCCGGTTCGCCGCCTTTGACGGCGCGCGGCCGAGCTCGAACGGCAGGCGAAGGACGCTCGGGAGCAGGAACGACGACAGGTGCCCGATTGTCGACAGGCGGCTCGCTAGGCGCGGCGACGGCTTGGGCGACGAGAACGCCCGAAGCGCCCAACCCTACCCAGAAGATTCGCCATGCTAGCCAGATTGCCCGTTCCATCGTTCGACCTGCTTTGCTTCGTGTGGCTTCTCCCGTCCGGGAATTCCCCGGTCGCGACGAACCTCATTGCGAGGTCCGTGCCACGCGACGCGCATGCATGATTTGCCGACAATCCGAGCCGTCCGTGCATTCCCGGTGTTGGCCAAGCTGACAGGCGGTGGCCCACCGGCCACCTCGCGCGTCAGAATGTCAACGCCGCACGTGTCGAGGAACTCGACACTCCACGCTCATCGCATCGCGCTGGCGGCGGTGAAACGAGGCGAGCTCGCCACGAAGCTTCGGAGACGCCGCGGAGCCGAAAGCTCCGGCCCCGCGCCAACCGCCGTCGCCGATGCGGGCGTTGCGAGCATCCACGCCTGCTGGAGACCGCGGTCCATCACGGGAACCGCTGGAACCTCGTCGGGGCGGAAGCCAAGGAACGCAGGGGACGGAGGCGCCGTCGGCTGCGTCGTGTGAGCCACTGCCAAGGCGGCATTGCCGTAGAGAAGCCTCGCCCCGAGATCGGCTGCGAACAGATCGCGCGCTTGGACGTACGCATAGGGCGTTGCGAACGCCGCGAACGGAACGGCGGCGAGCTGCGCATCACGCACTTCGACGGTTCCGGCTGGAGCCCGTGAGGAGCGCGGCCCCGGAATCACCTGCCAGAGATGCGACGGAGGCGTGGGGCCCCAGCCAACGACCCCCTGGCGCCCCTCTCGTCCGGTCGGGCTTCGCCAGTCGACCCACGCACCGGCGTAGCGCCGTCCCGGGATCCAGGCCCACCCATGATCGGCGTACGTCCATCGACCGTAGTGGAACGTGACCCATCCCCAGGGCAATTCGCTGACCCATACGTAGTCGTTCACGTCGACGCGGGCGTCGGGCTCACTTGGAGAGATCGCCACGGCGAGCGCGCGATGGGTCCAGCGTCCGTGCGTCGCGTACGGCACGAACGTCTCACCGATCGATTCGTGCGACGGCGCCCACACGAGACCGAAACGAGGATCTTCGCTCCACGTGCCGAACGGCGCGAGGACGTCGAAGAACAGACGCACCGCACTCGGATCCGCATCGTCGAACTCGGGTGGCGCACTTCGCACGGGGCGGGTCGTCGAAATGCCAATCGGCTCCTCGAGCTCGGATTCTCCATGCGCCGCCTCGGGCATCCGAGCCTCCGGCGTGTTCTCCGCGCAGCCGAGGGCGAGCACGCTTCCGAAGGACGCGAGCCCAAAAGATACGACGACGGCGAGCCCCCCGAGCGAAGAAGGAGACGGCATGTCCAAGAGAGGACGCCTCGTACGGGCCGCTGTCAACGTGGCCAGCTGGCGCGCGCGTTGGATTTCGAACGATTGCCTAAAAGACGTACCGCGCCCCTACGCGACGTGTCGAAATGTCGAAGCGCGGAGGCGCGCGGGCAGGCCCGAAATTCACGGTCCGTGCAAGTGATCGCCGCAGTAGGATGATCGGGCGACATGAAATGCCAACAGTGCGGGGCCCTGCTCGCCCCTTCGGCAATCGCGTGCCCTTACTGCCAAGCGCCGACGCCTGCGGCCGCCGCGGCGCACGCGAAACAAGAGCAGGAGGCGCAGGCTCGTGCGCAGGCTCGTGCGCAGGCTCGTGCCCAGTGGACGGCCGCCGCGCAGTACCAGCAGAGCATGGCGGCAACCGCCCGGATGACCGCCACGGCGAAGCAGTCGGTCTTGTTCGGCGCCCTCAGCTTCGTGTTGTGTTGTGCGCCACTTTCGATCGCGGGGCTCGTTCAGGCGATTCGTTCGCGATCGCTCGCCGCGTCGCTCCAGGTACCGGCGCCGACGAACGCCACGGTGGGCCTCGCTCTCAACATCGTTGCCATCGTCGCGTCACTGAGCGGCATCACCTGGGCGCTCATCTCGGACGGCCAAGATCAGAAGACGAACGACCAGACCGTCGCGATGCTCGAGAAGCAAGTCGCGACGTCGTCGAACGCTGCAACACTCGACCAAGGGACGGCGTGCAAGCTCGCCGAGCTCAAGGCGCGCCGCGACGGATGGGAGAGCAACCGCGGGCACACGCTGACCGGCTTCGAGTGCGTGGGCAAGCTCGACGCCTCCCCTGCCAAGGGCCAGCTCGAAGACTTCCGCTTCCATCACCTTCAAGACGGCTACGAAGTGAGCGTTTGCTTCAAACGCGGAGCGCAGTGGTACGTGACCGAAATGCGCAAAGGTCGTTGTCCCTGAACGTGGCGCCCTGATTTGGCCCTGAACGAAGGACCTGCGATCAGCCTGTCACGCGCGCCACGAACCACGCGATGCCTGCAACCACGATCGCGGCCGACACCGCACGTGGGATGCGCGGCTCGAACCACGGCTGACGGCGAAGACGCTCGAGCGAAGGAACGAGCAAGAGCAAGATCGCGAGCTGACCAGCTTCGACGCCCAGATTGAACGAGACCAGCGCCGAGGCGAGCTCGGTCCGCGGCAGCTCGAGGGCGCGGAGCGCGCCGGCGAATCCGAAGCCATGAACGAGCCCGAATGGCAGGGTGATGCGCCAACGCTTGCCTCCATCCTTGCTCACGAAGTTGTCGACGCCGACATACGCGATCGACAGCGCAATCGCCGGCTCGACGAGGCGTGCGCTCGGGACGACGAGGCCGGTGACCGCGAGGGCGAGCGTCACGGAGTGACCGACCGTGAACGCGGTCACCACGGCGGCGAGCGAGCGTGCTCGCGCGCGCAGCAGCACGAGGCCGAGGAGGAAGACGAGATGATCCCAGCCGGTGAGGATGTGCTCGATCCCCATCCGGAAGAAGAGCAGCGATCCACGCGGTGGGCTCTCGGATGGAGGAGCCGGTGTCGTCGAGGCCGACGGCTCCTTGGCGAACGGCTCCACCATGAACGACGGCTGTTCGCTCGAGAGCATCACTTCGCCCGACGTCGAGCCGAGAATGCGCGCGACGTGACGATGGCCCGGCGCGAGCGCACCGAGCGCACGAACGTCGATAGCGATGGGGGCGTCTTGCGCGGCGCAAGCGAACAGCGCGCTCACCGAGAGGCCGTCTTCCTCGACCAGTCCGGAGTCGAGCAGCGTCGGTGCACACGCGTCGTCACGCGACGTGACGAGGATGCGCGCCAGCAAGTCCCGCAAGAGGTCGGGGCGGGCCAGTTGGACCTCTTGCGCGGTCACGTGCCCGTCATGATTGGCATCGAGTGAAGGAACGAGCGCTGCGATCTCGGCGCGCGCAAAGACCAGCTTCGCGAAGAGCCCGCCTTCGCGCGCAGCGTATTCGCCGCGGGAAATGCCGACCGCATGCGCGCAGGCCGGCGAGGAGAAAAGGGCGACGACGAGACACGTGACGGCGGCGAGCACTGACGCCATCCGCGCGCCCGAACGAGAAAAGAGGAAGCCGCTTCGGTCCTTTCGCCGCACGTCATCGACGACGCTAACGCAGCCCGCACGCTGGAACGCATCGAAACCGCCACAGGTCGAGCGTGAGACGGCGCACGCGCCACGCCCAAACGCCTCCAACAGCGCGACCATAGGAAACGGTGAGCGGTACGCGTGTTGCTGCGCGACGACCATGACGTCGAGCCGCGACCCGGAGTCGAACAACACGGACGGGTACGGAGCGGCCGTGCCCGACATCGGTGAAGTGCTCGACGAGCGCTACCAGCTCGAGGCAGGCGCCGCACGGACCAGCACAGGAGTCGTCTACCCCGCGCGGCGCCGTGGCGACGGCAAGCTCCTGTCGTTCGTCGTTGCCTCGCGACTGACCGATCCGAAGCAGCGAGTGCGCTTCGTGCACGACGCGACGGTGAGCCAGCGACTCGACGGCGAGCACGTCTTGCGCGTCTTCGACGTCGGCCTTCTTCCCAACGGTATGCCGTTCGCGGTTCGAGAGCCGACCATCTCGTCGCTGGCGACCGAGATCCGCACGCGTGGGCCGCTTCCGCTGGCGCAGGCCGTAGCCTGGACACTCGAGGCATGCGAGGCCATTGCCGAAGCACACGCGCTCGACATGGCGCACGGCGATCTTCGCCCGGACAACGTCTACCTTGCGCGAAGCGAACGCGGGGAGCCTGTCGTCAAAGTCGAGTGGATGAGCGCGGGAAAGACGTCGCAGGCGACGGCCGAAGACCCGGCGAAGGATCTCGTGGCGCTCGGAGTCCTGCTCCGAGTCCTGGCCACCGGACAGGTCGATAGTGAGGAGGCCGAAGGAGCGCCGACACTGCCATGCGAGGTGGCATGCACGGTGGCACGGGCACTCGCGACCGGAAACGAACCACCGTTTCGCGACGTGGCCGAGTTCGCCGAGGCACTCGCCCCCTTCGCGCCCTCGGGTCATCCGTCAGCCCGAAACGTGGCGTTCTTGTTCGCGCGCGCGGGCCTCTTGAAGGTCGAGGCGCCACAGCGGCCGCCACAAGCTCCGCTTCCGCAGCGCGGGCCGTCGAACGCTCCGCGCGGCGAGTCGCTCGAGGACTCCTGGTTCGAGCACAAGGAGCGCGCGTCGCAGGTTCCGCTCATGGCCGTGCCATCACGCACGACCACGTTCGCGGCCGTGTCACTCGCCACGGTCGGTACCGTACTCGGGAGCACCGTTCTCTTGTGGGCGACCGATCACCTTCCGCATTGGACGGGCACGGCACCGCGCCACGAGCCCGCGCCAGTTACGCTGACCAGCGGCGAAACCGTCCACGAGACGAGCGAAGTCACTCTCACCGCACCGCCGACGGCGACGTTGCATGCCCCGCAACAAGAGGAAGACGACTCACCGGCCGCAGAAGCAGAGCGTGCGCGATCGGTGACGAAGATCCTACCGCTTCCGAGCGTGAGCGACGACGAGGCCGAGTTGCCCTCGCTGCACTCGATCACGACGACGTCGAAGCCCGCGCCCGAACCGCCCAAGCCATCCCCAGCACCGCCGACCGCGACGATGTCAGCCGCGGAAGCTCCCCCGCCATTACCGGTCGCGACGACCACGTCGACCACGGCCTCCGAGTCCGCGCCGGCCGAGAGTGAGGCTGCGGACGCCGCGCCTTGAGACCGAGCGCATCCGTTTCCTCATTGCAGAGGCGCTCGAACGTGACGAACAAGGCCAAGGGACCATCGGGAGGCATCATGAAGGCTCGTTTCGTATCGCGCTTCGCCCTGGCATCCGTGATCGCTTCCGCGACGTTCTCGGCGGCGTGTCACAACACGGCGCAGGAGCCGACGACGCCAGGCATCGGCGAGTCGACGGCCGCGCGCGTCCAGGCAGCGCAGCCAACGACCATTTCGCCTCCCACGATGCCCACCGCGGTGAGCCCGCCGGCGATGGCGCAAGGCTCGGTCGCGATGCCCTCGCAGGCGGAGATCCAGCGCATGCTCGAAGCGGCGCGCACGAAGTACGAGAGCGTTACGGAAGGCAAGAACGCCGACTACATCCCTGCGCTCGCCAAGGTCGACTCGAAGCTGTTCGGCATCGCCGTGGTCCTCGCGAACGGTGAAGTCGTGGAAACCGGTGACACGAATGCCCCCTTCGCGATCGAGTCGATTTCCAAGGTCTTCGCGCTCTCGCGACTCATCGAAGACAAGGGCGCAGCGGACGTCGAGAAGGCGATCGGCGTCAACGCGACGGGCCAGCCCTTCAACTCGGTGCTCGCGGTCGAGCTCAACCAGATGAACAAGGAGCACCCGGCCGGCAACCCCTTGGTCAACGCCGGCGCCATCACGACGGTGGCCCTCGTGCCGGCGCGCTCGGGCGCCGAGCGCTGGGACCGGATCAAGAAGACGATGGACGCCTTCGCGGGGCGGCAGCTGAGCGTGGACGAGGAGGTCTACAAGTCGGAGACCGCCACGAACACGCACAACCGTGGCATCGCCTACCTGCTCCAGAGCTACGAGGTCATCAAGGGGGACCCTAGCGAAGCGCTCGACATCTACACGCGCGAGTGTTCGGTTTCGGTCACCGCGCGTGACCTCGCGATGATGGGCGCGACGCTCGCCAACGGCGGTACCAATCCGGTCACGCACCAGCGCATCGTCTCGCCGGATACCGCTTCGCACGTGCTCGCGATGATGATGACCGGCGGTCTCTACGAAACTACGGGCACGTGGGTGTACCGCGTCGGGGTGCCAGCCAAGAGCGGCGTTGGAGGCGGAATCCTCGCCGTCGTCCCGGGCAAGTACGCCATCGCCGCCTTCTCGCCGCCGCTCGACAAGGCGGGCAACAGCGTTCGCGCGCAAAGAGCGATCGAGTCGATCGTGCAGGACACGTCGGGCAGTCTCTTCGCGGCCAGGCCCATGGGCGGCTCGCCCACGGCCACGAAGCCTGCGTCCGGCACCACGCCGCGAAAGCCGGCGACGCAAGCGCCCTGACGCCTTGACCGTGCACAGCGCCGCCGATAAGACACGGCGCGAAGCGTGACCGATCCTCGCTCATACACGGTCCGGCCCATCGGGTTCGTTCGCAGCCCGTTCGTCGAGAAGATCCAGGCCCCGCGTCAAGCGACCGTGGCCGAAGACGTCGGCGCCACGATCGAGATCCTCCCCGAGTTCGAGCACGCCCTCGCAGACCTCGAGGGCTTCGAACGGATCTGGGTCCTCTTCTGGTTCGATCGCGCCGAGAGCGACGGCTTTCGCGCGAAGGTCCTTCCTCCGAGGAGCGATCGCAAGCGCGGCGTTTTCGCGACGCGCTCCCCTCACCGGCCGAATCCGATCGGTCTGAGTGCCGTGCGGCTCGATCGCATCGAGGGCCGAACGCTCCACGTGCGCGACGTCGACTTGCTCGACGGAACACCGGTGCTCGATCTGAAGCCTTACCTCGCCTACGCCGACGCGTTTCCCGAGGCCGGCGCGGGTTGGCTAGAGAAGAAGAGCGATCCCATCGTGACGTGGGAGGTTCGCTTCTCGGAGCTCGCGGAAACGCAGCTCGCGTGGATTTCCGAGCAGGTTGCCGCCGATCCCGAGGGCCTTCGCGACGCGTTCGATCTACGTAACCGCACGCAGAGTGCGCTCGCCCTGGGCCCAGAACCTCATCCGTATCGTCGAATCAAACGCACGGACGAGGGCGATTCGATCCTCGCCATCAAAGACTGGCGCGCGCGTTTCACCTTCACCGATCACACCATCGAGGTGCGGCGCTTCACGTCCGGCTATCGGTCTCGTGAGCTCGCAAAGGCCAAGACGCCCGCGGAAGTGATGCAACGCGCGTTCGTCGCTCGCTTCGGATAACCTCGGCTCATGACCGAGGGCTTGGAGCAAGGCGCCGTCATCGTTCTCGACGAGATTCTGCGACGGGCCGTTCGCGCTCACGCGAGCGACATCCACCTCGAGCCGAAGCGTGATCGACTCAACGTTCGCTTCCGCGTCGACGGCGAGATGGTGGAGCAGCAGAGTGTTCCGCTCGAGATCGCGCCCGAGGTCGTTTCGCGCGTGAAGGTTCTCGCGCGCATGGACATCGCCGAGCGCCGCCTCCCGCAAGACGGGCAGCTCTCCCTCGCGCCGGAGGGCAGTACCGTGCACCTTCGCGCGTCGTCATTTCCGAGCTCGCAGGGTGAGAAGCTCGTGCTCCGAATTCTGTCGGGCCAATCGCTCATCGCCTTCGAGAAGCTCGGCCTCGACGCACCGATGCAAGCCATCGTCCGCGAGCTGGTGTCGCGCCCGCAGGGGTTCATGGTCACCAGCGGCCCCACCGGCGCAGGCAAGACGTCGACGCTCTATTCCTTCTTGCGCCTCATCGACACGCGCTCGTCGAACGTGGTGACGCTCGAAGACCCGATCGAGGTCGAGCTTCCCCAGATCACCCAGGGCCAGACGAACGTGAAGGCAGGCTTCACCTTCGCCACCGGACTCCGCGCGATTCTTCGCCAGGACCCCGACGTCATCATGGTCGGCGAGATCCGCGACGCGGAGACTGCCGGCATCGCGCTCCAAGCTTCGCTCACCGGTCACCTCGTGCTCTCGACCCTCCACACCTCCGACGCCGTCGAGACGGCCGTGCGCCTCGTGGACCTCGGTGTCGAGCCGTGGATCGTGGCCAACGCGCTCACGGCCATCCTCGCGCAGCGCCTCGTGCGCGTGGTGTGCAAATCGTGTCAGGAGACGGCCGTGCTGGAAAACGATCTCGTCGACGGCGACGAGGTCATTCTCGAGAAGGGCTCGAAGGTCGTTCGCCCCAAGGGCTGCCAGGTGTGCATGCGTACCGGCTACAAGGGGCGCACGGGCATCTTCGAGGCGGTCATCGTCGACGACGACATGCGCGAGCTCATCAAGCACAAAGCGAGCCCGCGCGAATACCGCATGCAACTCCGCAAGCGAGGCATTCCTTCGCTCCGCCGCGCAGGCATGCTGCGCGTGAAGGAAGGCATCACGACCGTCGACGAGGTCGTGCGCGTCACGACCTGATTCGCGATCCGCGACTGCGCGTTCAGGTCGGATCGACGATCGGCAGCAGCGCTTCGAGCTTGTCGCAAAGCTCGCGACGCGTGTCGGCGCGCACCGTGACGTGACCGATCTTGCGGCCTGGCGCAGCGTCTTTGCCGTACGCGTGGAGATGTGCGCCTTCGACGGCGAGCACCGCATCGCGCGGAGGCATCTTGCCGATGACGTTGATCATGCCCGAGTAACCGACCATGCGCGTCGAGCCGAGCGGCTGACCGAGGATGGCGCGCACGTGATTCTCGAACTGGCTGGTCTCGGCACCTTCGATCGTCCAGTGCCCCGAGTTGTGAACGCGCGGAGCCATCTCATTCACGATGAGCTTGTCGCCCGTGTAGAAGAGCTCGATCGCGAGCACGCCGACGTAATCGAGCTCCGCGAGGACGCGGCCTGCGAAGGCCTCCGCGCTGGCCTGGAGCTCGGGCGTCCAGGCATCGCTCTTGGGAAGCGAGAGGCGAAGGATGCCGTCGCGATGCTCGTTTTCGACGAGCGGCCAGAAGCGCGTTTCGCCGGTCCGTGAGCGAACCGACAAGATCGACAGCTCACGTTGGAACGGGACGAACGCCTCCATGATGAGCGAGGCGGCGCCGAGCGCTTCCCACGCTGCGGCCACGTCGGCCTCGGTGCGGAGCACCCACTGCCCCTTGCCGTCGTAACCGAAGCGGCGCGTCTTCAGCACCGCAGGCAGCCCGAGCCGAGCGACGGCCTGTTCGAGCTCCTCACGGCTCGAGACAGCGGCAAAGCCAGGCGTGGGGATGCCGAGCTGCTCGAAGAACTCCTTCTCCGTCACGCGGTCTTGGCTGACTTCGAGCGCGCGCGGAGGCGGAAAAACGGGGACGAGCTCGTTGAGGAAGCGCGCCGATCCGACCGGAACGTTCTCGAACTCGTAGGTGACGACGTCGCTCTTGCGCGCGAGCTCCGAGAGGCGCTCCTCGTTGTCGTACGCGCCGACGCGAAGATTGCCGACCTGCCCCGCGGTGGACTCCGCACCGGGATCGAGGAACACGAAGCGCTGACCGAGCTTGTAGCCCGCGAGCGCGATCATGCGCCCGAGCTGGCCCCCGCCGAGAACGCCGATGGTCACGTTACTGGCCTCCCGGCCTCTGGCTCGAAGCCGGCGTGGAGAGCGAACCGGGCGCGGACACTTCGGGCGCCGCGGGGAGGCGCGGATCGGGCTGGCGGAGCACCTTGGCGGTCTGCTCGTCGCGATGGCGTCCGAGCGCCGCCCGCACCGCAGGATCTTTGCGAGCGAGGAGCTGGGCGGCGAAGAGCGCGGCGTTCACGGCGCCGGCGCGACCAATCGCGAAGGTGGCGACGGGCACACCTGCGGGCATCTGTACGATGGAGAGCAGCGAATCGACACCGCGGAGGACCTTCGATTCCACGGGCACGCCGAGCACGGGCAGAAGCGTCTTCGAAGCACACATGCCGGGGAGATGCGCTGCACCACCCGCGCCAGCGATGATGCACTCGAGCCCGCGCGCCTCGGCCTTCGAGGCGTAATCGAAGAGGAGGTCGGGCGTGCGATGCGCCGAGACGACCTGAACCTCGAACGGGACGCCGAGCGACTCGAGCGTCGAGGCCGCGTTCGACATGGTCTCCCAGTCGGACGTGGAGCCCATGATGATTCCTACCTTCGCCTCTGCTTTCGACACCACGGTCATCAGGCCGCGCAGGGTAGTTGACCACGGGCGATTCGGATATCGCCGAAAACAATCTCTACCGTGACGATTGGGTAGCGCCGCGCCTGCCGTTCGTGTGGGAGGTTCACGGGCAGACCACGCGCGAGCTCAGCAACGCGCCGCCTCTCAAGCCGACGGCGAGAGCGCATCACGGAGCGCTCGGACGAGCGACGTCCGGAGGCGGGCGGGGATCTGATCGATGTCGCACGCGATGCTCAGCTTTTCGCGTACGTCCCATCCTTGGACGGCGAGCTCCACGAGTGCTCCGGAACGCAGATGGCGCTCGGCCGAGACGAGCGGACCGAAGGTGAGCTGATCGGTCTGCACGGCGATCTCGAGCGCGACGAAGATGGTCTGAACCTCGTGACCAACGAGTCGTCGGCGGCGCGGGAGCGGGCAGTCGTCCTCGAGCGGAATGCCCTGCCCTTTCTGGCGAAAAACGGGGCAAACGAAGGGCGTATCGAGCAACTGCTGGGGATCGAGCGGGTTGCCGTCGTAGCCGAGCTTGCGCGCGAGTGCCGGTGACGCGAACAGCCCTTTGCGAACCTCACCGACTGGCTCGGTGAGCCAAGTGGGCGGCATGTGCTCGTCCCCTCCGGGGAGGATGAGGACGGTAAAGCCCTCCTCGCGAGCCTGTGCCCTGAGCAAGAGCGACGGCAAGCCGAACGATCGAACCCGCAGGTTCGGCGCCGCCGACGCAATCACGGGGATGAGCGCCGCCTGGAGATACGAAGGCGCCCCGAGCATGATCTCGGTCGTGTCCGCGTGTGCGGTCCGGGCCGCTTCGAGCTGACTCACGACCGCTTCGAGCGAGGGCGCGAGCACCCTGCCCGCCTCGCTCAGCAGGACACCTCGGCTCCCTCGTTCGACAAGCTTCCGGCCGAAGTGGTTTTCGAGTCGCGTGATCGCCTTGCTCACCTGCGACGGAGTCACCCTGCGCTCGCGAGCCGCCGCCGTTAGCGACGACGACCGAACGACCGAGAGGAACGTGAGCAGGTCGGCGACCCGCAAGTCGGCAACGTCGGGCGGGGGCATCGACACGGCTTCCAAAGGATGCCCCACCTCTGGTTTGAGTGGCGAAGAAAGCGCTAGCGTAGGAATCTCAGGAATTTTCTCGCGGGGGGAGAAGGGGCTCGCTCGCGATGCCGCTTCGTCGACGACCACGTCTTCGACCACGTCTAAGTCTAAGTTTGTCGACCACGTCCACCTCGTCGTCCACGTCTTGGTCCACGGCGACGACGACGACCACGAACGCGCAAACGCCAAAATTGCGGCGCCGACGAGGAGCTTCAGCGAGCGCTCGCGAGGCGTCACGGCGTATGCGAGCGCAGCGAAGCGCTATGCGAGCGCAGCGAAGCGCTATGCGGGCGCAGCGAAGCGCTGTGCGAGCCTTCGCCTTCTGCCTGAGGGACGAGCGAGGCGAGCGCAGCGAGCCGAGCGAGCACAAGACAAAAGGCACGAGCCCCTCGTGCCCTTTTGCACGAGAGGCTCGTCAGACGTTCCTTACCACCTGGGTCGTGTGCGGGTTGCATGAACCCCTAGCCCATAAGGACTAGGTGGGCGGCGCTGATCGCGCTTTAGGCTTCCGAGTTATCCGGAGCTCCGAAGAGACGGCCCGGCGTGCACACTGAGCGACCGATTGCCTCCCTGGTTCAATTACATAAGGGGATCATGAAAGCCGCGAAGCACGGACCCCGTAGAGGGAACGGTATCTAGCCTAGGTAGACGGAACGGGCGGGTCAACGGGCGACGCACGCGATTCTCGCCTCGCTGAGAAGTGGGCCATCCGGGCGGGATGTTGGCACATGTCGAGCATGTACCCGTCGACCGTCGCCAAGCCCGACTTCACCACCGATCTCGACATCGATTCGGACGAAAGCTCGTGCCTCGAAGAAGGTGATGAGGTTCCGCCGCGGCTCGACGTGATGGATGGCGAGCTCGCGTTCGTCAGCCCGGAAATGCAGATGCAGCGTACCGCGGAGCTCCTCGGTGCGGGCGCGGTGGTCGTGAACGTCCCACCGCTTCCCACAACGTTCCGTGGGCGTCTGGCGGAGCATGTTGGAGAACGCATCGAGCGAGAGCTTGCCGCGCGCGGTGCGCCGTCGCCGTATCTCGCGGCGTGGTCGGCCATGCCCGACGATGCGCAGGCGCTCCTTGCGGATCAGCTCTTCCGCGCGCGAACCGTCGGCGCGACGGGCATTGCGCTCATCCTTGGAACGTTGGCCAACGCCGCCGTACCGTCGCTGACGCCCGAGGACAGCGCAACCTTGCGCTTGTTCACGATGATGTCGCGGCAGGCGCCTCTCGCGGTGTTGCTCGACGACACCGACGTGAATCTCGGCGGGTACGCAGCGCCGCTTCCTCTCGAGGTCTTGCTCTCGACGCCGCGCATCACGCCTCCGCCTTCGTCGTTCCTCAGTGACGTCGCAGAGCTCGTACCGACGAACGTGGATGCGCCGGTGGCCCCCGTCGAGACGGTCGAAACGCCCGTGATCGCGAACGAGCTGCTCTCGACGGAAGCGGACATTTCCGAGCACGTCCTCGCAGACGCCGACATCGTGTCCATCGAGGTCGACGAGGATGCCGACGCAGCATCCCTCGAGGAGCCCTTCGCGGAAGCGGCCGTCGCGGTCGACGTTCCCGTCGCCACCGTCGAGCCTGCTCAGGAGTCGGCGCGACGTCGTGCGCGAGCATCGACGGTGGGCGTTCCCGCCTCGGGCCCCTCCGACTTCTGGCGTTCGTGGGCGATGTCGCTCAGCGCGGCGCGTGGACCTCAGCCGCTCGCGGCGCTCGAACGTCTGTTCGCCGAGTCGTACGTTCCGCTCGCGAACACCATCGCTGCGGGTCTCGACGATGCGCGCGCCATGCGTGCCTACGACGAGTTCCGCCGCAGCTTCGAGCGTACGTACACGGATGCGTTCGCGACGTTCGGCGTGTCGAGCCGGCGTCCGAAACTGGTCATGGATGCGTATGACGTCGCGTCGAAGCTCGCGCGCCTCCACAACGCGCGCACGACGCAGGTGCTCATCGTCGACTCGATGCGCTTCGATCTCGGCGGCCTCGTGCGTGACGCCCTGGCTCAGCGCGTCGGTCACCTCGTCTCGCTCGCCTCCGAGACGCTGCTCTGGAGCGCGCTGCCGACGACCACGTTCCGCCAGCTCGAGACGCTCGCGCGCGGCATGGACGCTCTGCGCGCGCCCGCAGCTCCCGAGAACAGCGAATCACTTCGCGGACGCGTCGCCGAAAACGTTCGCCGTGTTCGCGTGGGCTCGCGGGAGTTCTTCAAGCTCGACATCGTTCCGGCGATGCTCGCCAGCCTCCCCGACCACGGACCGCGCGGCGGCTCCGAGCACACCGTCGCTGCACTCGAAGCCATCGCCGAGAACGTCGCCGATGGTCTCGCACGTCACGTCGAGACGCTCGCGCCGCGCACGATGCTCCTCGTCATCGGCGACCACGGGTTCACCATCGACCGCCGCGGTCGCATCGAAGAGGGCGGCTCGTCTCCCGAAGAAGTGCTCGTGCCGGCCTTCGCGTATCTCGCCGGCGACCTCCACTGACAGGGCGAACACGACGGGCACGTCACGATTCGTGAGCGTGCCCGTGGTGTAGATCCGGCATGTGCGGATGCTCGTGCACCACGAGATCGTGGCGGTGCACGTGGTTATGCTCGCCTTCGGGCATCGGATCGTGACGGTGGGTGTGATGCCCGTCGTCGTGCCGATGCGCATGCTCGTGCTCGACGGGCTCGTGGGTGTGAACGTGCGCGTGGCGCTCGGTCAAATGCAGCACGAGGCCGACGATCATGAGCGCGCCGCCCAACCAAGCCGACCAGGTGGCGGGCTCACCGAGTAGCCACGCGAGCGCTGCGCCGAAGAACGGCGCGGACGCGAACACCGAGGCCGTCCTTCCCGCACCGAGCGCGCGCTGCGCCCGTAGGTACAGGCGAAGGCTAAGACCGTAGCCCGTCGCCCCCACCGCAACGAGGACGGCCGCGTCCTTCGGTGAAGGCCACGCTTCGCCGAGGATCCACGCGAGCGAAGCCGAAAGCGCCACACCAACCGCACTCTTCGCGGCCACGACCGACGCGGGATCGATGGCCGAGAGCGGCTTCGCCAGCGCGTTGTCGAGCGCCCACGCCAGAGAGGCCGCCGCAACGGCCAGGAGCCCCATGGTCGAAGCGGCCCCCTGATCGCCGCCGCCCTGAACGACGAGCAACGCACCGCCTGCCGCCAGAAGGGTCACGGCGAACGCGAGTCGCCGGCCGACGTGCTCGGCGTAGAGAATGCGAGCGAGCGCGACCGTGAAGACCGCCTCGAGGTTCAACATCAAGGAGGCGCTCACGCCGCTCGTGTGGAGAAGGCCCCATGCAAGGAGCGCCGGCGCAATGCCCGCGCCGAGAGCTCCGACGAGTGCGACGCGACCGGCATTGGACGCCCGAACCCGTGCCTCCGAGCGCGAGCGCGACACCAGACCGACGATGCAGGCACCCGTATAGAGGAGCGCCGCAATGGCGAACGGCCCTCGAGCTCGACCGAATCGTTGGACGAGCGGCGTCGACAAGCCGAACGCAAGCGCCGAGAGAATCGCGACCGTGGTGCCGACGAGCGCGGGGCCACGCTCGGGATGCGCCTGATGCAAAGCCCTCGAGCCCCTCGAGCGCCCATGACGATGTTCGTGGCCTTTACCCACGCTTCGAGCCTAGCGACGGTTCAGCGGTTCGTCGCCACCTCGCTGCGCCCACGGGTCCGTAGTAAAGAGCGGACTCATGAGCTCGAGTGCGCTTCTTTCGCGTTTCGCAGCACGTGGGGCCGCATCGCATGTCGCGATCATCGACGCCAACGGGTCGCACACCTACGCGGGCGTCGTCGATCGAGCGGCACGGGTTGCCCGCGGTCTCCTCGGAGAACGCACGTCGCTCGAGGGTGAGCGTGTCGCGCTTCTCGCGAGTCCGGGCGCGGCGTTCGTCGCGGGGTTCTTCGGGATCCTCTTCGCCGGCGGCTGCGTCGTGGTGCTCTCGCCGCTGCATCCCGCGCCCGAGACGCGCTACTTCTGCGATGACGCCGAAGTGAAGAGCGTCCTCGTCACGCACGACCTCCGTGCGCTCGCCGGGCCACTCGCAGCCGACTTCGTCGTGCGCGCGCTCGAGCCGCTCCTCGAAACGCCAGGCGACGTCCGCGCGATCTTCGACGGGGCGTCCGCCATCGACGCGTCGGCGCCTGCACTCCAGCTCTACACGAGCGGCACGACCGGAAAGCCCAAAGGCGCGGTCATCACGCACGGCAACATCGCGGTCCAGCAACGCCTGGTCGGTGAAGCGTGGGGCTTCTCCGAGCAAGACACGCTCCTCCACGCCTTGCCGCTCCACCACATGCACGGGCTCGCCATCGCGCTTCTCACGGCGCTCGGCGCCGGCGCGACCACGCGAACGATGACGTTCGATGCCGTCTCCGTCTGGAACGCCATGGACCTCGCGACCGTCTTCATGGGCGTGCCCGCGATGTACCATCGGCTCTTTCTCGCGTTCGACGCAGCCGACGAAGCAACGCGTGCACGCTGGTCTTTGTCGGCCTCGCGTCTCCGCTTGGCGACGAGCGGCAGTGCCGCTCTGCCCGTCACCATTGCCGAGCGGTGGCGTGCGATCACCGGCAAGATCCCGCTCGAGCGCTTCGGCATGACCGAAATCGGAGTCGGCATCTCCAACGTGCTCGACGGCGAACGCTACCCCGGCTGCGTCGGCATCCCCCTGCCCACGGTCGAGACGCGCATCGTCGGCGACGACGGACAGGTGGCCGAAACGGGCGAGCTCTGGATCCGTGGACCGAGCGTGTTCGCCGGGTATCACCGTCGGGAAGAAGAGACGTCGAAGGCCTTCGTCGCCGATCCCGACGGCGGCGCGCCTTGGTTTCGCACGGGCGACACGGTTCGGCGTGAGCCCTCGCTCGGACCGACCGCGCCGTTCCGGATCCTCGGCCGCACGAGCGTCGATATCCTCAAGAGCGGCGGCTACAAGCTGAGCGCGCTCGAGATCGAGGAAGTCCTCCGCGAACACCCGACCGTCCTCGAGGTCGCGGTCATCGGCGTCCCCGACGAGGCGTGGGGTGAGCGCGTCGTCGCGTGCGTGGTCGCTCGGCCCGGAAGCGCGCCCTGCGAGCCCGAAATGCTTCGCACTTTCGCGAAGGAGCGGCTCGCCGCGTACAAAGTCCCGAAGGACGTCCTCCTCTTGTCGGAGCTGCCGAAAAATGCCCTCGGCAAGGTCGTGAAACCCGAGCTGGGCCGTCAGATTCGCGCAAGTCGGACGTGACGCCCCCGTGACCTCCGTTCGACGGGACTGGAAGTTAACAAATTCTCACAGTTGAGACGCTGACGACGGTTGCGAGAGGGCCGCTTCGCGCTAGGTTGCCGCCGCAAATGCGCCCCCGCTTCGTGGTTGCAGGCTTTTCTGGGTTTTCGCTGGCGTCGCTCGCCATTGGCGTTCTCGCGGTCGTAGGCTGCGCGAGCTCGTCGAACCGCGAGGGCTTCGATGAGCCGCCCGCGACCTCGGACGGTTCGGGCGAACCCGCACCTGCCCCGACCGGAGACTTCGACACGACCAAGCCGCCTCCGAAGTCGGACCCCGTCGAGATCAACGAGGTCTACGGCCACAGCGCCACGACGCTTTACCGACTCGACCCAGAAAAGAACGAAGTCACCACGGTCGGCGACTTCAACGGCTGCACGAACGTCTGGGACATCGCGCTCGACGAGAACGCGGCGATCTGGGGCGTCACCAAAACCCAGCTCTTCAAGATCGACAAGACGACGGCGACCTGCACGGCGATGCCGTCGGCCGCGGGCCTCTATCCGAACTCGCTCTCCTTCGTCCCGAAGGGCACGATCGACGCGAACGCCGAAGCCCTCGTCGGTTACGAAGACGCGGATTACGTGCGGATCGACCCCGCAACCGGCGAGAAGACCAAGATCGGAAGCCTCGGAACGAGCGGTCTCATCTCGAGCGGCGACATCGTGTCGGTGAAGGGCGGCTCGACGTACCTCACGGTCAAGCCCGGCTTGAACTGCAAGACGAGCGAGTGCACCAAGTGCAAGACCAACGACTGCCTCGTGGAAGTCGATCCGGTCACCGGCAAACTCAAGAAGAACTGGGGTTCGGTCGAACACAAAGACGTGTTCGGGCTCTCCTTCTGGGGCGGCAGGGTCTACGGCTTCGACCAGACAGGCGAGGTCTTCGAGGTCACTTTCGGGACCACGCAACTCGCCACCGCACCGGTCACGATGGCGTCGAGGCCCGACGGCTTGAAGTTCTGGGGCGCCGGCTCGGCGACCACCGTGCCGCTCACGCCCCCGACGAAGTAAGCGAAGGAACCGAACGACCCGAAGCCGTCCGCAGCGCGGGACTCAGAGCCCGCGCATGTGCGAACGGAGCTCGTCGCTCTTCGCGATGCCGGTGTGCTTCCACACCATGCGGCCGTCGCGCGCCAGAATGACGGTCGTCGGCACGGCAGGCATGGGACCGAACGGACCGGCGGCGCCGGTAACCGTCCCATCGCCGAGCGCCACGGGGAACTCGACGCCGAGCGTCTTCGCGTAGGCTTCGACGAGCACGATTTCCTTGCGCGGATGCAGCGCAACGAGGACGTAGTTGACCTTGTCGTGGTCGTTCTTCGCCATCGCGACGAGGTAATCGACCTGCGCCTGCCCATCGAGATCGCCGGTCTGGATGAAGACGATCACCGTGGGCTTACCCACCATCGCCCCCGAGGACACGACGCGATCGTCGAGCGAGTCGAACTCGTAGGTGAGCGGCCGATCCATCGGCGCCGAGAGGCCTGGCTTGTCGGACATGCCGATGGGCGGCCCCTCGGGCGCTTTCGGTCCGCAACCTACCGCCGCGACCGAGACGAGCGCGACGACGCTCAGCCCCGCGAGAAAACCTCGAAGACGCGCCTCAGCCATCACCCTTCTGTCCCACGAACTGGTCTTCCTTGTTCGCGAAGAGCACGTTGAACGTGGTGAGCGAGCCGTAGCAGCCAGTGATGTACTGCTGCATCTGCACCTTCTCCTCGGCGGCGAGCTTCGGGTGTGCGTTCACCTTCTGCTCGAGAACGCGGAGCTTGTCGCGGATCATGACGACCTTCGAGAAGAGCGTCTCGATCGGAATGCGCTTCTCCTGCGTGCCGTCCTTGCCCGGTTTGAGAACGACCTCGCCACCTTCCCAGCGCTGGCCCATCACCGGATCGCTGACGCCGAGCTCGTCGCGCAGCACCTCACGGAGAATTTCCCTGAATTCGTCAGCGTTCATGTCCAGAAGCTCCTCGGGCAATTCGAAGTCGATCGGTTCGCGAGGCACGCCAGGCGAAGAGGCCGAAGCCGGCGAAACGCGTCTCACGGTGCGTGGCCCGCGCGAACGCGGCTGTGGCTTGGCCGTGAACGTGCCGCGCTCCACGTACTGCGAGCAGGTGCTCGTCTCCCAGAGCGGCGAAGGCCACACGCCGAGCAGACACTCGCCGTGACGCTTCACTTCGCCGTTCGCGTCGATGGTCTCGATCACACGAACGAAGCGCGCGCACGTCCCGCAGCGACCCTTGAGATCAGGTCGATCACTCATTGCCGCCTCCCGAGATCGCGAATGCAGGGAGATCCGGCGCAAACAAATCGATGCACCGCATGAGAGCCGAAGGCGCATCGCGACCGGCGCGCCGATCCGCCACGACGGCATGTGCGAGCTCTTCGACGACGTGCGAGAGCGGCGCGTCTTCCAACGTGACGCCGATCTCGTGCGACGTCGCCTCGACCTCGCTCGAGTGCGCGAGCCAACGGTGCTGCGCGTCGTAGATGCCGTGGTCTTGGTCGTAGCGGCAGAGCAGGATCTCGACGAAGTCGAGGTACAGCGGAGAGACGATCAGGCACACGCGCTCCCTGTCGACCGTGCCGAGGAGGGCGCGAGGCGGAGTGCTGCGCCGTGCCGCACCTTCGACGTTGCGCGCGATGCGCGCCCGACGAGCATCGTCTTGCTCGACGCCGAGAAGCGGCGCGAAGAGAGCAATCTTCGGGACGGACACCGACGGCCCATCGGTATCGAGCGCATCGAGCCAAGCGTCTCGGCCCTCGGCTTCCAGCGATTGATAGGCAAGCGCCGCCGCCGTGACCGCGTCCGCGTCGTGCGCGAGCGCGGCCAACCACGTACGCCACGCCGCGTGCGCACGCGGATCGATGGAGGTCACCCGATCGCTCGCGGCAAGGCGTACCGACGACACGTCCTTGTCGATCGGCATCTCGATCGGCTTGTTCCCTTCGCCTTCACTCATCGATTGCTGGCTCACCGCGGCGGACGGGCGGCACCCTAGCACCCCTCTCTACGGTGGGGGAACGGAGGGCGGGCTATCTCGATACGGCGCTACGGTCGCTCTTGACTTGCCCGAGCGTCCCTTGGGATCGTGGTGTAGCTCAGCTAGTTCGTATTTCTGGCCCCCCGATGTCAGCGCCGACCGCACCCGCCGCACCTTCTCCTCACTCGCCCGACTCGCCCGACGTGTTGGCGCGGATCAAGGAGGGGCTCGACCTCGTCGACCTCGTCGCGCGCCAGTTGCGACGCCAGTTCGGCCCGTTCATCCAGCTCGAGGACCTGACCTCGTACGGTCGCGAAGCACTGCTCGCGGCGGCGCGCAGCTTCGATCCCGATCGAGGTGTCCCCTTCCGTCGCTGGGCGAACCTCCGCATTCGCGGAGCGATGATCGACGGCGTTCGTTCGCAGGGCAATCTGCCGAGGCGCGTCTATCGCCAGGTTCGCGCCTTGCAAGCAGCCGATCGCGTGCACGAGGCCGCGGCGGAGAACGACGCCTCGACGCCTGCCGCGAGCGCCGAAGCCGCCGATGCGAAGTTGTCCGAGCAGCTCGGCTCGGCCGCGATGGCCATGGCCCTCTCCTTCCTCTCGATGAAGTCGGGCGACGCCGTCGACGACGCGCACGATCCGAGCGAAAGCCCGGAGGACGAGGTGGCACGGGCCGAGCTCGTCGCCACGATTCGCACGGCGATCGCCGAACGCCCCGAAGCGGAACGAAAGCTCCTCGAGCGCCACTATTTCGACGACGTGACCTTCGAGGAAGCGGCCGCCGAGCTAGGACTGTCGAAATCCTGGGCTAGCCGCCTGCACGCCCGGGCCATCGAAGGCGTCGCCAGGGCGATGAAACGCGCTCGCATCGAAGAGTGACGATTTCACGCAACGTCCGCGCGCAACGGCCGAAAGGTCCGTCATGCGCGTCGGAACTACCAGCGTTCGCGAAGTTTCTGGGCTGAACGAGATGTCCCCGTCGGCGGCGGAGCGTCCGGCGGCTTCCGCCACCCCAGAGGTCGGAGCGAAGGAAGGGCCAAGCCCGTTCGCCGCCATGGTCCGTGGCCTCGGCAAAGAGGTCGACCAGGGCGAACGCATGGTCCGCAAGGCCGTCGGCAGCGGCGGTCAGGACCTCGGTCCGGCCGAGCTCATCGCCCTTCAGGCGGGCGTCTACCGCTACAGCGAAGCGGTCGACCTTGCCGCCAAGCTCGTCGACCGCGCCTCGAGCGGCGTGAAGACCGTCATTCAAGGCCAGTAAGCGCTGCGCGGCACGACTCGGTTGCGATCACGGCCCTAGGGCTCTCGGCCACGGCCCGTGCTACATCGGGCGCCAATGAGTTCGGGAGAGCGCAAGCGCGTGATCATCGCGATGAGCGGGGGCGTCGATTCCGCCGTCGCCGCTGCGCGCCTTGCCGACGCCGGCCACGACGTCGTCGGCGTCACGCTCCACCTCTGGGACTACCCCGACGAAGGCGATGCCAAGGCCCATGGGCGCTGCTGCGCGCCCGAAGATCAGTACGACGCGCGGCGAACCGCCGACGCCATCGGCATTCCACATTTCACGTTCGATCGTCGCGAGCTCTTCGCGCGCACGGTCGTCGAGCCGTTCGTGGAAGCGTACTTGCAGGGCGAGACGCCGAGCCCGTGCACGGCGTGCAATCGCGGAGTGAAGCTCGGCGAACTGATGGCCCTCGCCGATCGCCTCGGCGCGTCTCACGTTGCCACCGGTCACTACGCGCGCCTGGGCTTCACGGCTACCGGCGCTCCGTTCGTCCGCGAAGGCGTCGACCGCGACAAGGACCAGAGCTACTTCCTCTACGCCACGCCCCACGCGCAGCTCGCGCGCATGATGTTCCCGCTGGGCGAGAGCACGAAGCCCGAGGTCCGCGCGGAAGCCGTTCGAAGGAACATTCCAGGCGCGACGAAGGGCGAAAGCCAGGAGCTCTGCTTCGTGGGCGCGGGCCAGGGCGCCTACGCGTCGTTCGTTGCCGAGCGCGCGAAGGGCCGCGTGCGTCCCGGCCCCATCATCGACTCCGAAGGACGCGTCGTAGGCAACCACGAAGGCATCCATCGCTTCACCGTCGGGCAGCGCAAGGGCCTCGGCGTCGCGCTCGGCAAGCCCGCCTTCGTCGCGTCGATCGATGCGGAGTCGGCCACGGTGCGACTCGGCGACGGCCAGGAGCTCACGAAGACCGAGGCCCGCGTCGAGGATCTCGTGCTCGCGCCAGAGGTCACCCTGCCCTTCGACGCGCGCGTCCGCGTCCGCTATCGCCACGAAGGCGAGATGGCCCGCATCCAGGCGACCGAGGCAAACGAGCCGAGCGAGACGAACGAGCGCTCCGCGACACTCAGGTTCGAAAAGCCGGTCCGCGCCGTGAGCCGCGGGCAAGTCGC
This sequence comes from Labilithrix luteola, assembly GCF_001263205.1. GTDB lineage: Bacteria > Myxococcota_A > Polyangia > Polyangiales > Polyangiaceae > Labilithrix > Labilithrix luteola. Next base: position 7,881,975 of record NZ_CP012333.1, on the reverse strand, counting down.
CGTCTTCTACGACGGAGACCGCGTGCTCGGCGGCGGCCGCCTCTGTTGAGCCATCCAAATTTCTACGCGAACCGCGCGCGTTGACTTAAAGTCTGATGCCGTGCCTGTCGGCTCGACGCTCCGAACCGTGACGAACGTGACGCAAGTCATGAGAGCGGGCATGCGGGTGGGCGCGCGATTCGCGTTGCGAGCAGGGGCGGTCGGACTCTTGCTGGCGAGCCTCGTGCCGGCCTGTTCGCAAGGCGAAGGCGACGGGCAGATTTCAGGCACGCTCGACGTCTTGGACTGCTGGACGGGCGCGTTCGATCTGGATCCGGACTTCTTCGCGGCGGTGCCCTACCTCAACACGCTCCAGATGCGCATCCAGAACGGGAGCGACTTCGAGACCTTCTCGGACGGCGTCTCGATCATGCTGTACGACACGACCAAGGTGCGGCCGAACCCCGCCCTCGGCATTCCCGGTCAGTACGGCGTCCCGCTCGAGGTCAACCTTCCACCCGAAGTCACGCCGCCTGGCGTCCCGGTGAGAGCAGACCCGAATCCCGCGATCGTCAGTCTCACGCTCTACCTGCAGAAGTCCTGCCGCGTGCAGAACGTCTCGTTGTATGCCGTCAAAGAGGTCACCCTCCCGACCGACGGCACTTGCGACGCACGCCCGATGAAGGGCGCCGATCCCAACGCCGGGTGCGACCCCAACACGGAGAGCCCCGGCGGTGTCGGAAACGGGAAGAGCCTGATTTCGTTCACCCACCTCTTCAACGGACAAGTCGACGAGGCGACGGCCTCCGAACGCCTCTCCTCCGGGTGCTTCGACGTCTACCTCGCCGATCCTCGTGAGGTGGCACCTGGAGGCCTTGGCCCACCTCCTCCGTGTCGTGGTCACATCAAAGGCACGTTCAGCTTCTTCTTCGAGCGCGGACGCCCCTCGCAACCCTTCCCCTGATCGCGCCGACGTACTTCGACGAAGGGAAACGACGCACCTGGGGCAAATCGGGGACGCTTTCGGGACGAAACTCGTGCGCGTTGCTGAGACGCTCGACTGCCTTGCGTACCCCGCGACAGGTTCGATAGCCTTTTTCCAGTGGAAAGATCCCGCGACACGCGTGCGCACAGTCGTTCTCGGAGCCGCTCTGGGAGGCGGTCTCGGAGCCGGCCTCTGGCGCGCACTCTGGCCATTTGCCTCGTGCTTTGCGCGGTAGGCATCTCGGCGCATGCCGCAGAAGGTGCTGGCGCCACGGCACTGAAGCTCGCACGGAGCGCCTGGGATCGCGGCTCTCTCGACACCGCCGAACCGCTCTATCGCGAAGCCCTCGAGAAGGGCGGCCTCGCTCCCGACGAAGTGCTCGAGGGCTACGTTCGGCTCGGATCCATCCGCGCATCGATGGGGAAAAAGGACCAGGCCGTCGCTGCATTCCGCGCCGCCTCGATCCTCGATCCGAAGTTTGCGGTTCCGAGCGAGGCCGGCTCGAAAGGTCCGGCGCTCGCGAACCAAGCCCGCAAGGACACGGCGAAGATCGGCGCGCTTCGTTTGACGGTGACGGCACCGAAAGAGACGCCGTCGGGGAAGTCCTTCAAGGTCACGGCGCAGATCGACGACGCGCACGCGCGTATCGTGGCGAAGGTCGGTCTGGTGGCACGTGACGGTACGAGCGGAAAAGAGATCACGGTCGAAGCGAAGACGGAGCCTACGGTCGAGCTCGAAATCCCCGCCGAGATCACGTTGCCGAACGCGGCGCTCACCATTCGTGTGGATGCGCTCGATTCCCACAACAACCGCCTCGGTTCGGCCGAAGAGCGGGTCCATGTTCCCGACGATCGTCCGGCAACCGCCTCGGCCGTCGTTCTCGGTCCGTCCACCAATCCTGCGGCCGACACCTCGCACAAGCGCGGGTTCTGGTCGTCGCCGTGGCCTTACGTCATCGGGGGCGTCGCCCTCGCGGGCGCTGGCGCGGCTCTCTACTTCGGCACCCGCCCCGCCGACCAAGTCTCGGTCGGCTCGGTGGATGTCCGCACTCGCTGAACCTTCGTAACGAAGCAACGAAAAGAGAGGAGTACGTTTGCCCCAAGACCGCGCTCACCGACCGGACGTCAACACGGGGGGTCATCCCGCGTCGATGCCCGAGATTCGTGCCGGGGGGGGTACGTACTTTCTCGGCCGCTACCGCGTCGTCGACGAAATCGGCATCGGCGGTATGGCCAGCGTGCATCTCGCGCGCATGGACGGCCCTGGCGGCTTCCAGAAGTGGGTCGCCATCAAGAAGATCCATCCGCACCTCGTCGAGGACGACTCGTTCGTCCAGATGTTCCTCGACGAAGCGCGCGTTGCGGCCCGGATCTCGCATCCGAACGTGGCGACCGTCTTCGACCTCGGCAAGCACGAGGAGACGTACTGGATCGCCATGGAATACCTCCACGGTGAACCGCTCCGTGAAGTCATGCGGCGCACCGAGGAGCTCGGCACGGCGATGCCGCCCGAGATTGCTTGCCGGGTCATCGCAGACGCGTCGGAAGGCCTGCACTCAGCCCACGAGCTGCTCGGCAAGAACGGCGAGCGCCTCGAGCTCGTTCACCGCGATGTGACCCCGCACAACCTCTTCGTGACCTACGACGGCGTCACGAAGGTGGTCGACTTCGGCATCGCGAAGTTCAGCTCGCGGATGAGCAACACGCGCGCCGGCACGCTCAAGGGCAAGCTCGCGTACATGTCGCCCGAGCAGGTTCAGGGCGAACAGATCGACCGGCGCACCGACATCTTCGCGCTCGGTGTGGTTCTCTGGGAGCTCACGACCGGCCAGCGGCTCTTCCGCATGGAGAGCGACCTCGACACGCTCGCCAAGGTCCAGGAGTGCAACGTCCCGCGCCCGTCGACGTTGATCCGCGGCTACCCCGTCGATCTCGAGAAGATCGTCATGAAGGCGCTCGCGAAGAACCGCGGCGAGCGCTTCAAGACCGCACGCGAGCTCTCGCGAGCACTCCAGTCGTTGCTCATGCGACGCGGCCTCTTCATCGCCTCCGATGAAGTTGCAGCCTACACACAATCGGTGTTCTCGGACCGCATCCAGAAGCGCGAGGCGCACCTGCGCTGGGCCGCCGAGGTCACGCAGACCATCAACGTCGAGCAGATGCTCTCGACGCCGAACCTCAACACGGACCACACGAACTCCGAGGTCCAGCAGTCGTCGCAGAGCGGCAAAGGGAACAACGTTCGCCCCGCTGCAGGGATGCCGCTTCCGAGCGCCTCGATTCCTCACGGCGGCGCACTCGGTCTCGGCCCGGCCTCGGGCCAGAGCGGCCCCGTGAGCGGTCCGCAGGCGAGTCATCCGAGCCACCCCAGCAATCCGGCTTGGGGCGAACAGGATCCGCGCAAGCGCACCGTTCCCATGCAGGCGCGCGGCCCGGCCGGCGGACCCGGCGGACCCGGCGGACCGCCTCGCCCGGCGGGCCCGAGCGCCCCGAAGACGACACCGCCGCCCCCGCGTCCAGCAGCAGGAATGCCCGCGGCTCCGCGACCGATGCCTGCGCCCGCGCAAAACGTGGCGGAAGAACCGCATCCGGCCGACGGCGACGGACCGACCATTCAAGCAGCGCCTCCGCTGCTCGAAGGCGATGCCGCGGAACTGCACGCGTCGATGCAGAACGACCCGCCGACGATGATGGCGAGCCCTCAAGCCCGCGCTGCCAAGGCCGCGCAGGCGGAGCCCATCGCGCTCGAGCCCGATCCCGACGACTTCGACGAAGATCAGGACGAGACGATCGTCGCGGCCACGCGCGCCGAGCAGGGCGCCCTGCACATGCCGCCCACGTTCCCGCAACCGCCCGGCCCTTCGCCGAGCGCACAGCACATGCACCCGCGGACCGCGCCCATCGCGGCCATCGCTCCGCCGCACGCACCAGCCTATCCGCCGCCTCTTGGCTATCCGCACGGTGCCCCCGCGCACACGGCCGAGGTCGCCTTCGCAGATACGCTCGGCCTGCAGCACGCGCCCGTGCCGCCGGTACCCTACGATCCGAACATGTATCCGCGCGGTCCGCACGCTAGCGGCCCGAGCGGCCCGAGCGGCCCGAGCGGCGAATACAACCCGATGGGCATGCCGCCGATGGGCGGGCCTGACATTCGGATGCAGCCGACCGTGCCGCGCATGGCGCCGTCGTTCGACAACCGAACGATGACCGTGCAGCGCTATCGCAAGCGCCCGCCGATGTGGGTCGTTGCGGCACTTTCGTGCTCGATTGCGTTGCTCATCGCGGGCGTCGTCATCGCCATCGTGTCGTCAACGGGAACGCCCAATCGACACTCGGCGGCATCGGCGACCGTACCGAGCGCAACGACGCCCCCGACCGGAGCCATCTCGGCGCCCGTCGTTCCCAGCACCCCCGTCACTGCGCCTGCCGTCGTGACCGCCCCTCCGGCGGCAACGAGCGCGGCGCCCGTCGACACGGCTCCCCCGCAGCCGTCGCTCCCGCGGTCACGCCCGCGGCGGCAACGGCTACGACCACGCCGCCCGCGCCCGCGCAGCCTGCGGCGCAGCCCACTCAGCCCGCTCAGCCCGCCCAGCCCGCGGCAACGGCTCGCCCGACGCCCGCGCCGGCCGCTCCCGCTCCGGCGCCGACGCCGAAGAAAGTGGTCACGGGCAACGGTGCGCTCACGATCGTGTGCATGCCGAAGTGCGATCAGATCATCGACAACGGCACGTCACTCGGTGCGGGGCACATCTTCAACCGCCCCGTCCCGGCAGGGCGGCACGTCCTCCAGCTCTCAGCGCCGAACGGCGCGAAGAAGAGCCTCGTCGTCGAAGTCGTTCCCGATCAGACGAAAGAGGTCCGCATCTCGATGGAGAAGTGAGCTCGCACGCCGCGCGCGCCAAGCTTCCAAGCTGGCGCGAGCGTGATCGAAGCTCCGCGAAGCTCGGTTTCTGTGGCTCGAGGCCACGGCCGAGCCTCGGTTTTGGACTTCGACGAAGTGCCTGAATTTTAGGCACTCCGGCCACTCGCTGCGTGCGAGGAGCGCAGATGGTCGGGGGCACGCAGGGTGCACCCGACCGCGCTACGTGAACGTCGAAGCCGGACAGGTCCTCTCAGGGACGATCCGACTCGTTCGGAAGATCGCAGAAGGCGGGATGGGGAGCATTTGGCTCGCCGAGCATCTGGTGCTCGGCACCGAAGTCGCCGTCAAGCTGATGTCGCGGCAGTGGGCGCTCATGCCCAGCGCCAGCGCGCGCTTCCTCCGCGAGGCACGGATGACCGCGACGATCGAGAGCCCGCACGTCGTGCGCGTGCTCGATTGCCGCCTGACGGAGAGCGACGAGCCGTACCTCGTGCTCGAGCTGCTTCGCGGCGAGAATCTCGAGCAGCGCGTTCGGCACCACGGGGCCATGGCGGTCTACGACGTGGCGGAGATCCTCGCCCAGGTCGGCGACGCGATCGGCAAGGCTCACGCGGCTGGCATCGTTCATCGCGACGTCAAACCGGAGAACGTGTTTCTCGAAGCAGGCGGGGCGGTTTCCGTGAAGCTGCTCGACTTCGGAGTGGCCAAACCGAAGAACAAGGACGAGTGCCTCGACGTCGATCGCCTTCCGGCCGGAACGGCGCAGTACATGAGCCCCGAGCACATGTTCGACCCCGAGACGACGGACGAGCGCTCGGATCTCTTCTCGCTCGCCGCCGTCGCGTATTTCGCGCTGACGCGTCGGTCGCCGTTCGACGCCGATTCGCTCGAGGGGCTCTACTTCGCGATCGACGGCGGGACGTTCAAGCGCCCCAGCGAGCTGCGTCCGGAGCTGCCGCGCTCACTCGATGGGTGGTTCGAGAAAGCCCTCGCCCACGATCCGGCGGCACGGTTCGCGAATGCGCGCGACCTCGTCGAGACGTTCCGAGACGCCATTCGAGGCGAGCCGCCCGCGTGGCGAGTGTGGGGACGCCTGGACAGTCCGTCGTCCGGGCGACTTCCGCCCTCGAGCAGGTCGATTCCAGGCATCCGAGCCCTGTGGCTTCCCAAGCCGAGTGCTTCGGCCACGCGCCGCGGGGCCACCGTCGCCCTCGTCCTCGCCACCGCCGCACTGCTCTTTGCCTGGCACGACGGCCCCAAGGTCGAGGAGGCGCAGGCCGCGCCGCGAGGCCCTGCGAGTGAGCCCTCGGCCCGTCCCCGCCATCGTCGGATTCGTCCGCCCGTACCGGAGCCGTTCGACGTCGCGAACCATCCCGCGGTCCTTCCAGCGCCGGAGGAAAGCGATCCGTGACGAGTCTCGTTGCTCTCTGGCCGCAGACGGCCCACTATTGTCGGACCGACACCGGCTCCCCTGCCCGGTGGTCTTCCTTCGATGTGGTCGGGCCCTCTTTCTTCGCTGAATCGTAGTCGATGGCTCTCGGCGGCAAGCGTGCTGGTCCTCGCTGCCGGCGCGTTGAGCAGCGCGGCCTCGTGCTCGCGAACGCCCGAGATCAGCTTCCAGATTGCGGTACCGAAGGCGCTCGTTTCGCAGACCACGTGGTTCGAGATCGGCGCCTACAAAGGCGCGTCGTGCGCGGCGTTGAAGCCGAAGCTCGCCAACGGCGTCCCCGACGGTGCCACCAAGCGGGTCGCCTTTCGACGTGACGCCAAGACCTCCCGAAGGTCGGCGACATGCCGAGCGGGACGTACGCGTTCGCGGCGGTCGCCAAAACCGACGATTGCTCGGTGTTGGCGACCGGTTGTGTCGAGGCGAACGTCCCCGATACGGATAGCGTCGCGGTGCCGATGTCGGCGCTCGACCCGCCCACGGGGGCCTGCGGAACGGGCGCTTCCTGCCAGGCCGCGCGCTGCGTGCCTGCGAACGACAACGCCAATCCGAGCGTCGGCGCGGGCTGCTCGCTCGAGCTGCTCGGCTCGGGACCGCTCGCCAATCCGGTCGGCGGCGGCAACACGCTCGTCAGCGCCCCGGCGATTGCCGCGACGCCGAGCGGCTTCGTCATCGTCTACCGCGAGATCGATCCGAACGGCGCGAGCGCACGCATCACGGTCCTTCCGATCGACCCGGGGGGCGGCGCGAGTGATCCTCAGCGCCCGCTTCTCAGGGGTCGCTGCGCGGGCTCGGAGGAGACCGACGGCGTCGGCTTGCTGATGAACGGGAGCGACGGCCAGATCGTCCTCGCGCGCGCGGCGTGCGCGGCGCAACCGGGTCTCGAGCTGCTGGGATTCACCTCCACCCCGCAAATCACGGTCGATCCGAACTTCCATTCCTCGGACTCGATTCCGACCAGCGTGCTGTCACTCTCGATGGGTCACGTCGCCGCCGATCGTTCGAACGGCTCGGGCGTCCTCGCGTTTATCGAAGACGGCCAGGCGCGCGTCGCGACGATTCAACCCGGCCAAGGCATCGTGCCGCCCAACGGATCTTTCGGCGGAGCGTCGGCCATGACGGGTGCGTGGGTCGCTGCAAGCGATGGCGTCCTGGCCTTGCTCGCCGCAGGACCGCCGGTGAACAATCCCGATGCCGGTGCCGACGCCAGCACAGCCGACCCCGAGACGGGGCCGATGCTGCGCCTCATCATGGCGCCGCCATCGACCAACCTCACCGAGTTCGACGTGACGCAGGGCAAAAGCCCTCGCCCCGTCATTTCCTTCCCGGGCTCCTGGGGCGCCATGGCCGCGCGTGGAACGCGCGTGATCGTGGCGAGCGACGGCAGCGGGCCCGGACGCTCGGTTTCGTACCGCACGTTCGACGTCGACACCACGGACGCCAAGGAAGTCGGCGGCTTCTCGATGGACAGTGCGGGCGTGGTCACCGGGGGCGACGTCTACATCGAGGGCGATCGCGTCTTTTTCGCGGTCATTCGCCAGGGCGCGATCGAGCTCCACGCCTTCGCCAACGCGTCGACATCGCCGACGCCGCTGCACAGCCTCGTCTTCGCGAAGGAGCCGCGCATCGCCGCGCTCAACATCATCCGTGACGGACGCGTCGCCGTGGCCGCCACCGAATCGCGCGTCGCCGTGGCCTGGACCACCGCATCCGTGCTCAAGAACGACGACACGACGGGTGGGTACGCCGTTTTCGCGTGCACGCCCTGAAGCGCCTCTTTTCCGCCCTTCGGTGCTAAGACAGCGCCGATGAAGCGCAGCACCTCGAAGTCGTCACGCCAATCCCCGCGCGAGACGCTGTCGCTCACCATCGCTGAGCTTTCGCCCGGTGGCGACGGCGTCGCGATCCACGAGGCGGCCGGCGAGCGCCGAGCCGTTTTCGTTCCCGGGGTCGCGCTCGGCGAAGAGATCCGGGCCGAGGTCGACTTCTCTTCGAGGCCCGCCCGCGGGCGCCTGCTCGAGGTCGTCTCGCAGAGCCCCGATCGTACGGCTCCACCGTGCGCGGAGGTCGAGCGTTGCGGTGGCTGCGATTGGATGCACGTCACCCCCGAGGCGCAGCTCCGCGCGCACGCAAGCATCGTGAAGAGCATCCTCCCGCCCGCCTTCGCGCAAGCGGAGGTCAAGAGTCATCCGGCCACGCGCACGCTCGGCTACCGCACCCGCACGCGCGTCCACGTCGACGCCAAGCGAGGCAAAGTCGTCGTCGGCATGTACGGGCGGCGTTCGCACGATCCGGTGCCCGTCGACACGTGCGTGGTTCTCGATCCGGTGCTCGACGAGGCCCGTCGAGCGCTCGCCGGTTGGCTCGACGGTGCGAAGGGGTACGGCGAAGCGCAGCTCTCGCTCGGTCATCCGCACCCCGCGCAGGGCGCGCGACGAGCCGTGCTCGAACTTCGCTGGACGGGCCAGCTGCCGCCGGACGTGTTCGCCCGCCTGGAACGCGCGGTCGCCGGAGGGCCCCTCGCCGGAGCTCGCATCTTCGACGGCAACGTCACCATCCCGGCGACGATCGGCGATCCCACGCCGTGGATCGATGGCGCCGACGGCGCGCCTCTGCGCCTCGCGCCCGGAGGCTTTTCGCAGGCGACCGAGGAAGGCAACACGCGTCTCGCGCGGCGCGCCGCCGAGCTCTCGTTCGAGCTGTCGCCGAACCCGGAGGGTGCGGTCCTCGAGCTTTACGCCGGCGCCGGCAACCTCACCGTGCTCCTCGCCAAGGAACGGAAGGTGGTGGCGGTCGAGTCCGACCGAAGCTCGTGCGAAGCCGCGCGTGCGAATCTCGAAGCGCGCGGTCTTTCGGCGCGCGTGGTGGACGCCGACGCATCGACGAACGCCATTCCGGCTCCCACGAAGCTCGTGGTGATCGATCCGCCGCGGACTGGCGCGAAGGACGTCGCCAAAGCGCTCGCCACCCGGCCGGTGGGCGCCGTCGTCTACGTCTCCTGCGATCCCCCCACGCTCGGACGCGATCTCGCGATCCTTGCCGAGGGCGGCTACGAGCTTCGCGCGATCGAGACGTTCGAGATGTTCCCGCAGACGAGCCACGTCGAAACGGTGGCCGCCCTGGTTCATCCGCTGAAGAGCAAAGTGCGATGACCGCCGCGTCGCTCGTCACCCTCGTAGGACGGGCGCTCGCTGGCGAAGCTTCGCTCCCGCCTCGCTCTACGTTGCTCGTGGCCGTGAGCGGAGGCCCGGACTCGATGGCACTGCTCGACGTGACGGCGCGTCTGGCTTCGAAGCTCGAGCTCACCATCGTGGCGCATGGCGTCGATCACGGGCTTCGCGCGGAGGCCGCGCAGGAACTCGACCTTGCCGCAACGCACGCGAAACAGCTTGGAGTTCGCTTTGGTCGCACCCGCGTCGACGTCGAGCACGGCGGAAACCTGCAAGCTCGAGCCCGCGAGGCACGCTACCGCGCACTGGCACGGGCAGCCTCGGCGGTCGGAGCTCGGGCGATCGCCACCGCGCACCACCAGGATGATCGGGCCGAGACAGTCCTCTTGCGGCTCCTGCGAGGGGCCGGCGCACGCGGGCTCGCCGTTCTTCCGCCGCGGGCCCCCTCGACGTCGGCGAGGACCAGGAATCGTCGGGGAATGCAACGACGATCGAGCTCATCCGACCGCTCCTGAGAGCGCGTCGAGCGGACATCGTCGCCCATCTCGAGCGCCATGCGGTACCGGCGTCCCACGACCCCTCGAACGAAAACCCGCGGTTTCTGCGGGTCCGTGTCCGTCGTGAGCTCTTGCCGCTCCTCGAGGAGCTCGACCCCGGCATCGTCGGACATCTCGAGGCCCTGGCCGACGAGCTCGCGCCCCAGCGCTCGGAGGGCGAAGCCTCGAGCTACGCGTTGCCGAGGACGACTCAGGTCGCCCTTCGTGAGCTTGCGCAGAGCCGTTCGAGCTCCGCCCGCGTGTGGCTACCGGGAGGTCTCGTGGCCTCGGTCGATCCTGCCGGTCGCCGTACGCCCCGCCCTAAGAATCATGCGGGTTCGCGCTCGAACCGCCGAAAAGACTGAACCGCACCGGCTCCGCCCCGCTCGATCGGTTTTGCCTCATGGACTCGCGCACCCGTCGTCGGATGGCTATGACACATGCAGACGGCGCGAACCGGGCCGCAGCGACGAGCTCGTGCGGTCATCTTCCCCTTTCTCTCGCCCGGCAAGTCCGTTCCACTGTTTCACTGAGACTGAACCGAACCGCGCACGAGCCGCTACCTGATCCCTCCCGATCCCTTTGCGATCCCTTTCCGATCCTTACCCCCCGCCCCCGCTTGCCTGATCCCGCGTCCCCTGGTGCTGACCGTGAGCCGACCGTGAGCCGACCATGAATCGCCCCCAGACACCGTCCGTGGAGATCTTTTTGTGTGCCCGTGAGGTGCCCACATCCGTGCCTGCAGGCCCAAAACACGGCCGAAAGCCCGTTCCGGCGCGGGGGTTCACTCGCCAAAGGCATGCCGGATCGCCCCGAATCCGTCCGAATTTCGTCGTTCGACCTACCTCAGGTGAATCCGACCCTCGATGAGGGGCATCTGACGTAGTAGCCTAAAAGTTCCGAGGCCAACGTGAAGCAATCGCACAAGACGCTGCTCCTCTGGGTCGTCCTGATCGTGATGTTCTTGACGATCTGGAATTTCCTGACCCCCGCGGAGCGGAAGGTTCCCGTCGCCTTCAGCGACTTCGTCAACGAGGTCCACGCTGGACGCGTCGACGAGATCCGCATCAAGGACCGGGAGTACACCTATCGAATCAAGGGCGCCGACCCGACCAAGGGCGGTGGAACCAAAGAGGCGGTCGGTCCCCTTCCCGACGAGAAACTCCTCGAGACCCTCAAGCCGACGGATCCTGCTGCGCAGACGCCGAAGGTCTTCTTCGAAAAGGAAGATCAGTCGCCGTTCTGGTCGAGCACGATCATCACGCTGATCCCGATGGCGTTCCTCATCCTGATGTTCTTCCTCTTCATGAGGCAGCTTCAGGCGGGCGGCGGCAAGGCGATGAGCTTCGGCAAGTCGAAGGCGCGCATGCTTTCGGACTCGCAGAACAAGGTCACCTTCGCGGACGTCGCGGGTGTCGAAGAGGCGAAGGACGAGGTCGAAGAGATCATCGCCTTCCTCAAGGACCCGAAGAAGTTCCAGCGCCTCGGCGGACGCATCCCGAAGGGCGTCCTCATGATTGGCCCGCCGGGAACCGGTAAGACGCTCCTCGCGCGCGCCATCGCAGGCGAGGCCGGCGTTCCGTTCTTCAGCATCTCGGGCTCGGACTTCGTGGAGATGTTCGTCGGTGTCGGTGCAAGCCGCGTCCGCGACCTCTTCGAGCAGGGCAAGAAGCACGCGCCGTGCATCATCTTCATCGACGAGATCGACGCGGTCGGTCGTCACCGCGGCGCCGGCCTCGGCGGCGGTCACGACGAGCGTGAGCAGACGCTCAACCAGCTCCTCGTCGAGATGGACGGCTTCGAGTCGAACGACGGCGTCATCATCATCGCGGCGACGAACCGCCCTGACGTCCTCGACCCCGCCATCCTCCGCCCGGGCCGCTTCGACCGCCGCATCACGGTCAACCGCCCCGACGTTCGCGGCCGCGAAGCGATCCTCCGCGTCCACACGAAGCGCGTTCCCCTCTCGGGTGACGTGGAGATGGAAGTCATCGCGCGCGGTACCCCCGGGTTCGCGGGCGCCGACCTCGAGAACCTCGTCAACGAAGCGGCACTCCTCGCCGCTCGCCAGGACAAGGACGCCGTCAGCATGGCGGACTTCGAGCTCGCGAAGGACAAGGTCCTCATGGGCTCCGAGCGTCGCTCGATGGTCATGACGGAAGAGGAGAAGTGGAACACGGCGGTCCACGAGGCTGGTCACGCGGTCATGATGATCGCCAACGAGCACCACGACCCCGTCCACAAGGTCACCATCATCCCGCGCGGTCGTGCACTCGGTGTGACGATGCCGCTCCCGAAGGGCGACATCCTCGGCCGCACGAAGGAGCAGTTCGAGGCGCAGATTCAATCGGCGCTCGGCGGCCGCATCGCGGAAGAAGTGTTCTTCGGCAAGCTCACCACGGGCGCGTCGAACGACATCCGCCAGCTCACGCAGATCGCTCGAGCCATGGTGTCCGAGTACGGCATGAGCGAGAAGCTCGGCCCGATCGCCTACGGTGGCGAAGAGGGCTCGATCTTCCTCGGTCGCGACTACACGCAGCGCGGCCAGGACTACTCGGAGCAGACGGCTCGCGAGATCGACCAGGAAGTGCGCGCGCTCATCCAGACGCAGTACGACATCGTCAAGACGCTCCTCACCGAGAAGCGTGACCGCGTCGAATCCATCGCCAAGAACCTCCTCGAGCACGAGACGCTCGACGCCGAGGACCTCAAGGCGATCTTCGAAGGCCGCGAGCTTCCGCCCCGCACCAAGGTCATCATCCCGACCTACGCGGAGAAGGAGCGCGCCAAGCAGGAGAAGCGCAAGGCGGCGAGCATCTTCGGCGGCCCGCCGAAGCCCGCAACCTCCTGAGCCTCTAGCTCAGTGACATGATCCGCAAAGAGGCCGGTTCGCCGGCCTCTTCGCTTTTTGTGGACCGAGCTGGCCCGAGCAGATGTCCGTCTCGGGTTTGTTGCCCTCATCGCCAGCCCTTCTCCCTAAGGGAGAAGGGAGAAGGGAGAAGAGGAGCCGGTGTCGTACTGCGCGGTCGAGAGAAGCCGTCGGAGCTTCGTGGCGTCGAGGACGCCGCGCACTCCATCGCCTCGCCTCACGCGATCTTGTAGCGCCGCCCGCTATCGCCTTCCGACCAACGCCCCGCTCCCTCCGCAGCTTCCCGCGACCGACTCGGACGCGCGGATCAATTGGTCGGCGCGCTGGCGTGCCCCTTAGGGGCTCGTCGGCGAAACGGCCCCTCTGGGTGGAGGGGAACAAGCAAACCGACGAAGCGTCGTCTCCCTTCTCCCTTAGGGGATGAGGGCAAACAAACCTGAATGGCAGAAGGGTAGCTGTCCCTATCGACGCCTCCTACCTGCGGTCGATTGGCGCGTCGGGTGACGACTTCGTCTGTGCGTCTGTCGAGACTGGATTCCTGGAGCGATGGTGTCATAACAGGCACCAATGTCCGACCGCGCTCGTGCCCTTTCTTCGGTCGCTCTTCTTCTCGCGACGATGACGCTGTTCGCCGGCTGTTCGTCGTCCGAGTCCACCGACGAAGACCTCGGTGAGACCTCAGGCAGCGAGAACGCGGTGGTGGCCATCACCGAGCCGGACGAGACCGCACCGGCTTCCGCGCTCGCGCCAGCATCTCTGGACGCGTCCGATGCGAGCCTCAAGGGCCTGCTCGACATCCGAGGCGTCGGCGATGCGGCGTGGTCGAACACCCACGAGCAAGTACCGCTCGATGCGCAGTACGGAGCAGCCCTCGATCGGTTCGATCGAACGCGCACCGCCTATCGCGGCGATCTCTCGTACATCAACTGGGAGACCGTCGTAGGCAACGGCTGCAGTCAATTCAGTTCGGTGTACACGCCTGGCAAGTCCTACGCGTTCGTGTCGCGCCCGGAGAATCTCGGACAGCTCGAAGAGCGCGGGTTCAATCTGATCGGGCTATCGAACAACCACACGCGCGACTGCTACGCCTCGACCGACACCGCCCTGCGCGGCGAAGACGCGAGCCCCGACATGACCGCGCGCAGCATCGAGAAGCTCGGCGACGTGGGCTTCCTCTGGGCAGGCGTTTCGTCGAGCGCCGACGCCGACGATCTCGACAAGGCGCGTGTCCGCACGTTCAACATCAAGGGCCGCAACGTGCGCGTTGCGTTCGGCAGCCTCTACATGGGCCGCCCGAAATGTCCGCGAGCCACGTGCAGCGGCGACCGCCGCGCCCTCTTCGAGAGCCTCCGTGACGCCGATGCGGACGTGCGCATCCTCGCCCTCCACAGCATGGCTGCGGCCGACCAGGACGAGCTCGTCCGCGCGGGGGTCGAGTTCGTGAAGTCGTACGGCGGCGACGTGGTCTTCGGCAGCGGACCTCACGTGTGGAAGCCGGTCCGCGTCGTTCGCAAGAATGCCTCGTTCAGAGGCGGCACGGGCGTGGTGTTCGAGAGCCTCGGCAACTTCCTTCATCCGTCGCTCGGGGCGCAGACGAAGAACTTCATCGGCCGCGCCCTCTACGATCTCGAGACGAAGACGTTGCGGCAGGTTCAGGTGCTGCCGGTCGCGAACGCCGGCCGAGACGTGCGTTGGTCATCGGTGAACGGAGGCTCGCTCGAGTCGAACCTCCGTTGGACCGCCGCTCCGCACGGTGTCTACGCCAACGTGAAGCGCTGATCGACGTCGAATCGAAGACGAGCAGCCACTTCGCTTGTCATGATGACAGGCGAAGCGGCCACTGCGTATTCGCCGTCCGTCATTTCTAGGGGAACGAGCAGTACTTGCCGTCGACGAAGTCGAGGCACGAGACCGTCGTACCGGCCGCCGTCGCGAGTGCCGCGCAATCCGCGTCACCGTTCGGACATGCGAGCGCGCATGTACCGACGATGTCGTCCGGTTGAGCCGTATACCCCGTCACCGTCTGACCGTTGTTCGTGTAGCTCGTCTTCAGCTTTGCCGTGCACTTCCAGTTGGCGCCGCCGCCGGCGGTCGCGCACGCGGCATTGCCCGCCGTTCCCGTCACGCACGTCGATCCGCAGAGCCCTTTCGTTGCATCCGACCCGGCCTCGCAAACGCAAGCCTGCGTCGTGGCCGTCGAATCGCATCCCTCGCCGACCTTCTTCGTAAAGACGACGTGGTTCGCGGCGGCGACGCAATTGCCGGTTTCGATTTGGCACTGCTGCCCCGCAGTTCCTTTGCAATCCGTATCCCCCGTACACGACGGAGCACAAAAGCCAATTGCCGTCGTTCCATCTTGACCGTTCGCGAGGTAGGCCCCGGCACATTTGTTCCCGCCCGCACATGGCGATTCGATCTTCGTCGAACTGTAGGCACAGAAGGGAAAGCAAACACCGCTCGCGCCCGAGCCTGTGGGCACGCAGAGCCCTTGCTGGTTGGCACACGTAATGTCGTTGATCGTATTGCCGCTTCCGATCGTGCACGACGCCTGAATACAGACGGGCGTACCGAACAAGTCGTCTCCTTGCGCTGCGCCCTTCGAACAGATGCTGTCACCGACGCTGCTGGCGGCGGCGCAATCCGAGTCGGTCGAACATAGATTGCCAACCGTTCCCCCGTCGGGTGACGGTGCCGAGTCTGCGTCGTTCGGTGACCTCCGATCGGGCGCCCCGGTCTCGGGCGTATTCGAGCTTCCTCCGCCATCGGGGTCTTCGGCTCCTTGCTCAGAGCCACTCGACGAACATCCCGCGACGATGAACATCGCGAACAACGAAGAAGCGAGAGTTCCAGCCACCCCAACCATCAGTTTTTTGGACATGAGTCTCCTCCGACCTTCTGCGGCTTCGACCGCAAGGCCCAACACGAACTCGAATGCGCACCTGTCTGCCGCGACGTCGCAGACAGATGCGAGCGCACGTCACCCGAGCTCACGCCGGCGAAGCGGCGTGAGTATTCGGATCACGTCAGCGATCGCACGTCGACAGCTTCCTAACGGGATTCCGATCGTTTCCGCACGCCTCGCTCACGTGCGGGGTCGCGCGCTCGAAAGAGCGCGGCGTTCGTGATCCCTCTCGACGAATTCACCAAGGACTCCACGCCGGCACCTCCGTTTTGGTGTGGACGTGACAGCTTCAAAAGCAACGCGCATACCGTGCACCCGCGCACGAACGGGTCAGCGACGCGTCGTCGGACACGAACGGATCGCAACTCGCGAAGTGATCGCGTTGCACGACGACGTCGCGCGTCGCTGCGCATCGAGTGACGCTCGGGTCGGAGATCGCTCCCTCCCTCATGGACATGCTGCCGACCACACGAGGCGATCGCCCGTGACACATCCGACGACGACCTCTCACCCGATGCGCAGCCAGTGCAGCAACTTCGACTCGCGCGCGGCGATCAAGCTCGACCACGCAAGCCCTGCTCTGGCGCGCAAAGCGTGCATGGGCTGCACGCAGTAGTTCTCGATTTCCCCGCTCTCTCTGGAAAGGCACGGCCGCTGCAATGCAGAGCGTGACCAAACGAAACGGGGGAGACGCAGCGAGGAACGACGATGTCTCGTGTCGACAATCTGAATCGCATCTTGCGCGGCCTTCAAACGGGTTCGCCCGACGTCGAAGCCAGTGCACTCATTTCCGAAGATGGTCTGATGATCGCCAGCGCCCTGCCCCAACACGTGGACGACACACGTGTTGCCGGCATGACCGCCACCCTCTCCAGTCTCGGCGCGCGAGCCGCCAGCGAGCTCGAACGAGGAACGGTGCAGGAAGTCCTCGTGCGCGGAGAGCACGGCTACGCCGTCATGCTCGCCTCCGGCTCGGGCACGCTGCTCCTGGCTCTCGCGAGCAAGCAAGCGAAGCTCGGACTGCTCTTTCTCGACATGCGTCGAGCCGCCGACGACATCCGGAAGGTTCTCTGATGAACGAGCCGCCGCTTGCGCTCTTCGAACGGCTGAAGGTGTTCCTGGACTTCACGGACAGCGACGTTAGGAACCTCGTCGAGCTCAAGCCGGTGATCGCCAAACACGGCCCGACGATTACGGCACGCTTCTACGAACGCCTCGGGCAGACGACGGACACTGCGAGGCTCGTCGAAGGGCGCGTGGGGGCGCTCCAAAAGACGCATCTTGCGTGGCTCAACTCGCTCGTCGGCGGCACGTACGACGAAGCCTACCTCGCCTCGCGCTGGCGCATCGGCCTCGCGCACGTGCGTGTGGGTCTCGACCCCCACT
Source organism: Labilithrix luteola (assembly GCF_001263205.1). GTDB lineage: Bacteria > Myxococcota_A > Polyangia > Polyangiales > Polyangiaceae > Labilithrix > Labilithrix luteola. The sequence goes on along the minus strand of NZ_CP012333.1, from coordinate 7,864,840 downwards.
GGGTCGAAGGCGTCATGAGCTTCATTCGCAGCGCAGGCATCGACGCCATCACCGCGGAGCTCGCCGGTACGCCCACCGCGGGTGCGCACACCGCGAGCTTCGTCAAAGCGTGCGACCTCGACATGCTGACCATCAACCTCTCGTACGCGGAAGACCGGCTCGATCGACTCACGACGTTCACGGGGATGAAGCGTGGATTGATCGAGAACATCATCCGCATCCCGAAAAAGTGACCGACGTACCTCCGGGGAAGCCCATGCAAGCCAACGTCGTACCGATCAGGGCCGTGGACACGGGAGGCGATGCGGAAGATCCCTCGCCGTTCGGCGTCGCCGATTACGTGCAGCTCGCCGGCATGTCGGCGCGCTCCGCGGTTCTCGAAATCCATGGTCTGCTCGCCGGGCGCGGGACCATCGTCATCCATCACGGCATGCTCTGGTCCGCGGAAGACGAGCGCGGCATCGGCTTCGAAGCCTTCCGCCGCCTCGTCTTCCTCAGCGACGCGACCGTCCACTGCCATCCGCTCGACGAGCGATTGCTCGTGCACCCGCGCACGCTCGGGGGTTCGTGCGAAGCCGCACTTCTCGACGCTGCACGTCTTCACGACGAGTCGAGCGCGATGCTCGTCGCAAAGCTGTCGTCGTCGCCGCCTCCCCCCGCCGACGTCGATCGGGAATGGGAGCGGCTCGGATCGATGCGTCCGAAGGCCTCGTCCACCGTTCGAGCAAGGCCCTCACGGATTCCGCCGCCTCTACCGAACAAGAAGCCCGCGGTGCAGCCTCGGCCGGTCGCTCCGAAGATCGAAACGTTCGACGACCACTACGAAGCCGGCGTCGATGCGCTTCTCGGCAAGCGCTTCGCCGAGGCACTTGCTGCCTTCCGCGCGGCCGAAGCCGTCCGTCCCGGCGACCGACGCGTTCGTGCGAACATCGAGCGCCTCGAGCAGATGGGATACGGGTCGTGAGCCTCGCTTCTCCGCACGTCACGCTCGGCCCGGTGTTCGCCGCCCTCGGGACAATGGCCGCGGCCGGCGCCGTCATGTGCTCGGTCATCGCGCTCGGACCTCGCGACGCAATCGCCGAGGTCCCTCTGGCACCTCCGCCCACGCTCGCGAACGCATCGCTTCCCTTGCCCATGCCGTCGGGGACCGATCGCGTGATTCCGCCGTGCCTCCGGCGGGAAGTGAATTTCGCGCTCTCCTCGACGACCATCGACCCCGAGTCACAAGGGCACATCGTCGAGCTGGCCGAGTGGCTCGGAGAACACCCGAACGCCGAGGTGACCGTCGAAGGACATGCCGATACGCGCGGCCCCGTCGACGTGAATCTCTGGGTGAGCCACGAACGCGCGACGGCGGTCGCCGCCATCCTTGCGCGACACGGGGTGGCCAAGGACAAGATGCAGGTGCGAGCGTTCGGCTCCTATCGGCCTCTCGACGGCGCGCCGGAGACCGATGGCCGGCAGCGACGCGTCGATCTCCAGGTCAGCGACGTCACGTGCGCGAGGTCTCCATGATTGCAGCCATCATCGCCCTCGCCGTCATGGCGGCAGCACTCTTCTTCACGTCGGGCTGGTTCGTGGCGGCGCGTTCCGAGCGCAGGGCACGAGCGACTGCCGAAGACGCTCTCACCGCCTGCAACCAGCGCAATACCACGCTCGAAGCCGAGCTCGCCGCAGCACGTGAGTTCCAAAGCGTGCTGTCGCCCGTGCTCGTCCGCGAGAAGCTCACGAGCGATCTGGCGAACGTGAAGGCCACCGGAGGACTGCGCGCTCTCCCGCGACTGATCGACGAGATTGCCGACGCAGGGGCGTTTTCGGCGGTCACCCTCAGCGACGATGCCGGCCTTCCCGTGGCTGCCAGCACGAACGTAGACCTCGCGCCTGACGGTGTCGATCGACTCGTCGGGACCGCATCCCTCGTACTCATGCTCGCCGATCGCGCGAACCTGAACGGAGAGCCCAAGCCGCTCGGCCTCGTCCTCCACGACGAGAGCAATCGCACCGTCGCCTATCGAATCTTCGGCGTCGAAGGGGCTCGCTTCGTCCTTACGGCGGCCACGCGAGGTCGGCTGCTTTCGCCCGACGCGCTCGACCCCCTCGTCGGCAAGCTCGAGACGGTGCTCGCTCACCGCTCGATCGACGTCACGCCGCTATCGTCGTCTTCTTCGGCGTGAGAGCGTCGTCGGCTTCGAGCTCCAACTCCGGCGATTCATCGCGAGCGTTGGCGACGAACGCCGCGCGTATCGGTCGCAACACCCCAGCGAGAGGTCGAGCATCTCCGGTCGCCCGCGATGAACCATCGCGACGTGGCGCAGGCACATGTCGTAGACGATGCTCAGCTCATGGGAGGCCTCGGGATGGCGGCCTGACGCATCGAGGGTTCCGTACAGTCCGCCGAGCGCCCCGAGCGCTTCCGCAAGCGCGTCTCCGAGCGCGGCGAAGTCGCCCGAGCGCGACGAGACCTTGGCTCGTTCGAGTGCGTCGATGAGGCGGTCGACCATGACGATCTGGAGAGCGCCGGGGCCCATGCTCGAACCAACGGCGCAGGTAGACGTGAAGTTAAGTGACGACGCAGGCGGAGCTGACGTCACGCCGTCCTTCGCGTAGAAACGTCCATCGTGAACGTCATCGGCTTCGACGACGGCCCCTTCGAACGAACGCATCGCGGCGACGTCTTGCTCGTCGGCGTCGTGTGCTCGGGCACACGGATGGACGGGCTCGTGAGCGGGCGCATCCGGCGCGACGGAGCCAACGCCACGCGCGTGATGATCGATCTCGTTCGGAAGAGTCAGTTCGGCTCGCACCTCCAAGCCGTGATGCTGCAGGGCATTGCCGTGGGCGGCTTCAACGTCGTCGACATCCATGGCCTCAGCGACGCTCTGCGCATCCCGGTGCTCGTCGTCACGCGCAAGCTGCCGGACATGCCCGCCGTACGCCGTGCCCTGTTCAGCGACGAGCCGCTCGATCGCCCGCGTGTGCCGGGTGCAGCGCGCAAGTGGAAGCTCATCGAAGAGGCCGGCGTGATGGAGCAGCTAGGCCCGTCGCGACGCGCGGTGAAACGCGAAGCGAAGAAGGGCCCGACCGGTATCACGACGACGAGCCCGCGGCTGTGGATCCAGCGCGCGGGCCTATCGCTCGATGAAGCGCGGCGGCTCGTGGCCGACACGACATTGCACGGGAACGTTCCCGAGCCGCTTCGCCTCGCTCACCTCGTCGCGGGCGGCATCACGGAAGGCCGAAGCCGCGGTCGCGCCTGACGATCACGAACGACCGAAAGACGGTCGTCCGTGAGCCGCCGCGGAGGTGAAGAGCGGATCAGCGCGCGAGGAACGGAGAGATCCAGGACATCTGAGGACGATCCTGGCCGTTCTTCGGCTCGATCGTGAGCGAGTACTCACCCCAGCCTGGGCCGGCCGCCCACCAGAGCCAGCCCTGGAGAACGTCCGTGTTCTGCATCATGTAGTTCATCATGTCGGTCACGGCGGACTGACACGTCGAACTGTTGATGCCGGCGAACTCACCCAAGAAGCCCTTCTTGTTGTTCGCGCGGAGCCAGGCGACGAAGGCCTTCATGCGCTCGCTGCCGATGGTCCCGCTGACGCAGGCGCCACCGCCGCTCGATGCCGAGTCGAGATACTGGTGAACCTCGATGAGCGTGTTGTTGGCGGGGTCGGTGATGTTGAGCATCGCGACCGAGTTCGCCGTGCCGTACCAGTTCTGGGTCCAGCTGTGCGCGCCCGTCCAGGCATTGCCGGGCGCGATGATGGTGTTCTTCGCGCCGGTACCGCGGATGGCCGCAATGGCCGCGTTCGCCGCGGAGACCCACACGTCGGTCGACATGTCGTGGGGCTCGTTGACGAGGTTGAACATGACGTACGGGTTGTCCTTGAACCGCGTCGCGAGCCGTCGCCAGAGATCGGCAAATGCCGAGTTCGGAACGCTCGAGCTGCCGACGGTATTGCCGTAGTAGCGCGCGAAGTTGTGCGGGTTGAGAATCGAGAAGGCCTTCTTCTCGGTGGCGTGCGCCACGAGGCCGTCGATCTGCTTGATGTACGCATCGACGAATTCACCGTTCGCCGTCGGCTGCAGGCGTTCCCAGAGGAAGCCGAAGCGGAAGGTGTTCATCCCTTTGCCGACGAAGTAATCGATCTCGCCGTTGTTCGGGAACTTGTAGTCCACACCATCCTTGCCCGGGATGGCCGAACCGAACTCACCGCCGGCGAGGTTGACGCCGCGGAAGGGCATCGGGCCGGACGGGATCACCGACGTCGGCGTTTCGGGCGCCGGAGGCTCGGGCGCCGGAGGCTCGGGCGAAGGTGTCTCTGCATCGGGCTCTGGCGCAGCGTCGGTCGTGTCGCCCGCATCGCCCTCGGGGGTCGATGCATCGGGATCGGTGGACGGATCTTCCGTCGACGGCGTGGTGCCGGGCGACGTCGACGGGCCTTCGCCTTCCGGCTCGGTCGGGCTCGTCGTCTGGGCGCTCTCGTTCGAGAGAACGGAACCGCTCTTGTCGTTGCACGCCGAAGCGAGCAGGGCTTGAACGGTCACGGCAAGGAGAGCGCTCGTAGCGCCAAAAACTCGGTACTTCGTCATCCGTTACTCCGGGGTTGGTGGTCGACGCGCCACTCGCCTCTCGAGCGCAGGGCGCACGTCTTCCCTCCCGCGGGCGCACTGCTCCCGCGGCTCGTTGTTCGGGTTTTGGGTTCTCGACGCTTCGTCGTCGGGTGACGGCGCAGACGCCGAACGATGCGGATCGCGTCCTACGAAACTCGAAGGGCACGACCTCCGCCCTCGAGACGCTACGAAACGCGCTTCGCATTCACAAAGCGCGAGCAAGCAAATAGGAAAGACCTTCTCCGCCCAGTGCGTACATCCTGTCGCGGACGATGAGGCCTGAAAGCAGCCCCTCGGAGCACCTGCGCGAACGACCGCACGCACTCTGAAAGGGTCGCGTGATGCCGGCCCGTCCTCGGTGGACGCGCAACCGACAGGGCAATCACACGAACTGTGGGATTTCCCCGCGGAAATGCCGCAGCGCGGAGAAGCAGCGCTCTTGCAGGGGGTTCCTACGCGACTAGGTTGCGCGCGTAAAAGGTCCCCAAGGAGTCATCATGTCCAGGAAGATCGCCATCAACGGCTTCGGTCGTATCGGTCGCTGCATCGTTCGCGCACTGCACGAACGCAACGTGAAGGACCTCGAGGTCGTCGCCATCAACGATCTCACGGACGCGAAGACGCTCGCCCACCTCTACAACTACGACACCGTCCACGGACGCGCGAACCCGCGCGCCGAGGCGGGCGAAGGCGTCCTCACGATTGCGGGTAAGCCGATCAAGATCGTCGCGGAAAAAGAGCCCGGAAAGCTCCCGTGGAAGGATCTCGGCGTCGACATCGTCCTCGAGTGCACCGGCCTCTTCACCGACAAGGACAAGGCGAAGGCCCACCTCGACGCGGGTGCGAAGAAGGTCATCATCTCGGCGCCGGCCAAGAACCACGACATCACGCTCGTGCTTGGCGTGAACCAGGAGCAGTACGACGCGAGCAAGCACTCGGTCATCTCCTGCGGCTCGTGCACCACGAACTGCCTCGCGCCCATCGCGAAGGTTCTCCACGACAGCTTCGGCGTCAAACGCGCCCTCATGACGACGGTCCACTCGTACACGAACGACCAGGCCGTCCTCGACATCCCGCACCGCAAGGGCGACCTCCGCCGTGCGCGCGCCGCCGCCCAGAACATGATCCCGTCGTCGACGGGCGCCGCGAAGGCCCTCTCCGAGGTCATTCCCGCGCTCAAGGGCAAGTTCGATGGCCAGTCGATCCGCGTTCCGACGATGGACGTCAGCGTCGTCGACCTCACCTTCGAGACCGAGAAGCCGATCACGAAGGACACGATCCACGCGGCCATGAAGGCGGCCAGCGAGGGCCCGATGAAGAACATCCTCGGGTACACCGAGGAGCAGCTCGTCTCGAGCGACTACATCGGCGATCCGCGCTCGTCGGTCTTCGACGCCACGGTCACGCAGGTCATGGGCGACAACTTCGCCAAGATCATGAGCTGGTACGACAACGAGTGGGGCTTCTCGAACCGCATGGTCGAGCTCGCTCAGCTCGTCGCCTCCAAACTCTGATTCTCTCGTACCGGCCGTTTCGTACAGGAGCCCCGCGCCATGACCACGCTGGATCGCATCACGACGATCAAAGACCTTCCGATCGAGAACAAGCGCGTCTTCATCCGCGTCGACTTCAACGTTCCCCTCGAGGAGGAGAACGGCAAGCAAGTCATCGCGGACGACGCGCGCATCCGTGAGGCGCTTCCCACCATCAAGCACGCGATGGAGCGTGGGGCGCGGGTCATCCTGGCGAGCCACCTGGGTCGCCCGAAGAAGGGCCCCGACCCCAAGCTCTCCCTCGAGCCGGTCGGTGCGCGCCTCGCCGAGCTCCTCGGCGTCGAAGTTCACCTGCCCGACGACTGCATCGGCGACGCCGCGAAGAAGGTCGTCTACGACCTCCGCGCCGGTCAGATCTGCCTGCTCGAGAACCTCCGCTTCCACGCCGAAGAGGAGAAGGACGACGAGACGTTCGCCTCGCAGCTCGCGCAGCTCTGCGACGTGTACGTCGACGACGCGTTCGGCGCCGTTCACCGCGCCCACGCATCGGTCCACGCGCTTCCGAAGATCGTGCGTGAGCGCGGCTGCGGCTTCCTTCTCGAGAAGGAAATCGCGGCGCTCGGCAAGATCATCACGAACCCCGATCGCCCGTTCGTCGCCGTCCTCGGGGGCGCCAAGGTCTCGGACAAGATCGCCGTCCTCGAGTCGCTCCTCGAGAAGATCGACGTGCTCGTCATCGGCGGCGCGATGGCCAACACGTTCCTCGCCGCGCAGGGCATCAACATGAAGTCCTCGAAGATCGAGGAGGACAAGCTGGCCCTCGCCCGCACGATCCTCGAGAAGGCGAAGGACAAGAAGGTCACGGTCGCCCTTCCCGTCGACGTCGTCGTCGCGCAGAGCATCGAGTCGCGCGAAGGCAAGGTCGTGGACGTGGGTTCGATCCCCGATCACCACATGGCGCTCGACATCGGCCCGCGCTCGCTCGCCGAGTTCCAGAAGCACTTCGACAAGGCGAAGAGCGTCTTCTGGAACGGCCCCATGGGTCTCTTCGAGAAGAAGCCGTTCTCGAACGGCACCTTCGGCGTCGCTCGCGCGCTCGCCGACTCGAAGGCGTTCACGGTCATCGGCGGTGGCGACAGCGCCGCGGCCGTGAAGGACGCTGGCGACGGCGTGGCCGAGAAGTTCAGCCATATCTCGACCGGTGGTGGCGCTTCGCTCGAGCTCATCGAGGGCAAGAAGCTCCCCGGCATCGAGATCCTCCGTCGATAGAGCTGCGTCGTAGGAATCGGGACGGCATTGGGCTAGGCTGCCCGCCTCATGAATCCGTCCCGACGTCCTCTGATCGCAGGCAATTGGAAGATGTTCCATGGCGGCCGTAAGGGCGTCGAGCTCGCGCAGGAATGCGCGACGTTCGCCGGCGGCCTCCCCGGAGTGGACATCGTCGTCGCTCCGCCGTTTACGGCCCTCGCCGCCGTTGCGTCGGTGCTCGAAGGCTCGCCGGTCGGCCTGGCCGCCCAGAACGTCTACCCCAAGGACGAAGGCGCTTTTACGGGCGAAATCAGCCCTCCGATGCTCAAGGAATGCGGCTGCAGCTGGGTCATCGTCGGCCACAGCGAGCGCCGCGAGCACTTCGGCGAGCGCAACACGTTCGTCGCCGAGAAGGTCGCCGCCACGCTTCAGGCGGGCCTGCTCCCCATCGTCTGCGTGGGTGAGAGCCTCGCCCAGCGCCAGGCGAACGAGACGCTGCTCATCGTGAAGCAGCAGGTCGACGCCTTCCTCGACATCCTCGCCCAGAGCAAGGCGGCCGTGGCGATCGCCTACGAGCCCGTCTGGGCCATCGGCACCGGCAAGGTTGCCGGGCCGGCCGAAGCGGAAGAGGTCCATGCGGCCATCCGCACCTGGCTCTCCACCCGCGACGAGGGCCTCGCCGCCCGCACCCGCATTCTCTATGGCGGCTCGGTGAAACCCGACAATGCGGCGGCTCTTTTGGCCTGCCCGAACGTCGATGGCGCCCTTGTGGGCGGAGCCAGCTTGGACGCGGGCTCGTTCAGTGCTATCGCCAGGGCCGCAGCGAAATAAAGGTCGCCCTTAGCTGTTGCATTCGAATCATCTCGTTCGCATGTCGCGTCTCACGCGTCTCACGGTTCTCTCTCGTACCCGCTCGCTAGCTCTTCAGGCCGCCCGTTCATGAGCCACTTCTTCGACATCTTCGTCACCATCATCCACGTCTTCGTCTGCCTCGTGCTGATGTTCGTCGTGCTTCTCCAGCAGGGCAAAGGCGGTGGCATGGGCTCGGCGTTCGGCGGTGCGTCGGCGCAGGTGTTCGGCGGAAGCGGCGCGGGCAACATCCTCACGAAGGCCACCGCGATCTGCGCCGGCGTCTTTATGCTCACGAGCGTCACGCTCGCGCACCGCGCCTCGGCGCAGGACAGCGGCCTCCGCTCGAGGATTCAGCAGGAAGAGGCCAAGAAGAAGGAGCGCGGCACGGTTCGCGAGAAGGAACCCGCTCCGCCGGCTTCGAGCGCAGCCCCCTCCGCTCCTCCGCCGGGTGCTCCGGTCGCGCCTGCGCCGTCTGGCGAAGAAGCGCCCAAGCCCTGACCGTCGCTCGCGACACTCGCGTAAGCGCGAGCCTGACGTGATCCCTCGAAGCGCCGTCGGTCGTCCTGAAAAAGCGGACGTCGTCGGCGCTTCCGCGTTGGTGCTGGTCTATGCGGCCGCTTGCGCGCTCGTGCTCGCCGGCAAGTTCGACCACGTCTCGGATGACGACTTTGCCCGCGTCACCATCGCGCAGTCGTTCGTCCACGCTCCGAAGCTCGACCCGAGCGGAACGAGCTGGCTGCCCTTCCCGTTCTGGGTTCTCGGCGCTGCGCTCGCCGCCCTTGGTCGCTCTCTGACGACCGCCCGCGCCGCCAGCGTGGCCTTCAGCGCCCTCGCCGCGGCTGCACCGTACTTCGCGCTACGACGCGCAGCGGGAGCCCCTCCGCTTCGCGCGGCAGTCGCCGTCACGTTCGCCATGTTGTCGCCGTGGAGCTTGTGGCTCGGAGCCTCGACCGTTCCCGAATCGTTCACCGCTTCGTTCACCGCTGCGGCCGCGATTGGTCTCGCAGGCTCAGGAGCGCTGCGTGGCTCGTCCGCTTGGTTCGCGCTCGCGCTCTTCGCGGCATGCCTGTCGCGCTACGAGCCGTGGCCCGTCGCCGCCGTGCTCGCGCTTTGCCTCGCGTGGCGTGCAGTGAAGGCCATCCGCGAAGGGATACCGCCGACGAGTGCCTCCTTCGTGATCATCGCGCTCGTCGTGCTCGGTCCGCTCGGCTGGATGGCGTGGAACGCTCACGCGCACGGAAGCGCGGTGCACTTCTTCCACCGCGTGTCGAACTTCAAGCGCGCGATCGGGGAAGGCTCGACCGACACGCTCGGCGCGCTCCTCCTCTACCCTCGCTTGCTCGTGGCGATGCGCCCCGACGTCCTCGCCGCCGCCGCGTGCGCGCTTCCTCTCTTGCGACGTCCCGAAATCCGGCGCGCGTGGTCGGTTCCGCTTCTTTGCGCGGCGGCCCAGCTCGCCTTCCTCGCCTACGGCAACGCGCGTGACGGTGCTCCTGCGCACCACGCCGAACGCGCATTGCTCGGCATCGTGTTCATCCTCGCGATGTTCGCCGTCGATGCGCTCGGCAGCACGCTCCCTGCCCTCGCCACTCGCGCACGGCCGGCCGTCTACGCGCTCATGGCGCTCCTCGTCGTCGGCTGGCTCATGAACCTCCGCCCACTGTTCGGCGAAGACATCCCGGCAACCCCCGACGCCGAAAACCGCGACGCCCAAGTCGCCGCCGGTCGGGCTCTCGCCGCCGATCGCGTCGAGCACGTCGTCGTCACACCGTGCGCCTACGAGCACTTCGCGCTCATCGCCGCCTATGGCGCGCCCGAACGTGTCACGATTCTCCCGAGATCCGGCGCGCCGGTCACCCCGAGCTGCCCGAACGTCGAGCGCCGCTAGCCGAGCACAACGCGCGTGGCCGGCATCTCCGCGAGCTCCGGCGTATGCGCCGCGACCGCCACCATCTTCCCCTGCGCGGTCAGCTCACGAATCAACTCCGCCACGAGCTTGATCCCGCGCGCATCGAGATTCGCATCGGGCTCGTCGAGCAGAACGAGCTTCGCATCGGCGAGCAGCACCCGCGCCAGCGCCACACGCTGCCTCTGCCCCGTCGACAGCTCACCGACCCGGACGTCGAGCGGCTCCATCCCGTGCGTGCGCAGCGCCTCGAGCACCTTCGTTCGCTCGAGCGCCGTCGTCATCGCATCGTCGGTCGCGTCGTCGCGAACGAGCCGCATGGCATCGCGCACGGAGCGATGGCCTTCGCCCAAGTACGACCGCTGTGGAAGGTACGCAACCTCTCTGCGCAGGGCCTGCAGATCGGCGCCCAGGAGGTCGACGTCACCCGCGATCACCGCGCCGTTCGAGGGCGGGCGAAGCTCGGTCAAGAGCCGCAGGAGCGTGCTCTTCCCGGAGCCGTTGGGTCCCGTGAGAACGAGCGGCGTTCCCGCAGACCACCTCAGCGACACCTCGCGCAACACGGGGTCCAGGCCGTCGTCGTACGCGAAGCCGAGCGCTCGAACGTCGAACGCCGCGGGGAGTGTCGGCCGAATCTGCCCCGCACGCGCGAGCTCGGGACGTGATGCGCCGTTCAGAATGGTCGCCAGCGGTCTCACGAGGGGACGCGCGCGAACGAGCTCGTGAACGCCGAAAACGACGCCGAGGAGCGGTGGTGCACAAGCGGCGAGCAAGAGTGCGTTGGCGAGCAACGTCGACGCGAGAACTTGCTTCGATGCCGGGTCGAGGAGAACGCCGAAAACGACCGCGGCGGCTCCCACTGCGAACGGCGCCCGACCAAGGAGCGCCGTGGCAAACACGGTCCGCTTGGCCAGACTCGCATAGCGCGCCAGCGCAGCGTCGACCGTCGCGGAGAATGCAGCATCTCCTCCGCGAGCAACGACCTCTTGCCGGGCCTCGGTCACGACGAGCAGGGCATCGGAGACCTCTTCGAAGGCCTGGACGACGCGCTCCTGGAGACGGCCCGTGACACCACGAAGAGCGGCGAGCGTTGCCAGGACCACAACGAATGCGCCCGAAGCCAAAAGGAGTACTCGTCCCGGAACCGCGGCGGCAATGACGGGCACGAGCACCAGCGAAGCCACGACATCGGACGCGAGACTCGGCACTGCCTGCGCGAGCGCACCGCGCGCATGATGGTTCGTATCGAAGACGACGCGCTGGAGGTCGTCCGACGGCACACGAAGGACGTCGCCTTCGAGCAGTGACCTCGAGACGGCCGAGTACAGATCGACCTCGGAACCAACCCGCGCCGCGGCGAGCAACGCTCGCTGGAGCGCAAACGCCATCGCACCGACGACCCCCACGATGCCCGCCCCCAACGCATCGCCCTGCGTGACGCGGAGGGCCGCGCCGACGACGGCGAGCCGGGCCGCGACGCCGACCACCGCGGCCACACCGATCTGTGTGCGCGTCGTCGATGAAAGGCGGCCGAACAGCTTTCGGTACACGTCCATCAGCGTTCTATCATCCACCACCGTCGGCGCCTACGGCGCGCCGAGATGTGCTACCTCCGAAGCATGTACTCGGTGCTGGACTACGGCCGTATGGCGAGCGACTCGGTGCGAATGGACGCGTACGCACGCGCGATCGCTCGGGCCGTCAAGCCGGGCAGCGTGGTGCTCGATCTTGGAGCGGGCACGGGCATCTTTTCACTGCTCGCCGTCCGCGCGGGTGCCGCGCGGGTCCACGCCGTCGACCTCAATCCGGCTCTGTGGCTCGTGCCGGAGCTTGCTCGCGCCAATGGCGTCGGAGACAAGATCGTCATTCACCACGGGAGCTCGCTCGAGATCGAGCCACCCGAGCAGGTGGACGTCATCGTATCGGACATGCGTGGCGTCACACCTCTATGCAGTGATCACGTCAACGCGATCCGCGACGCGCGCGCGCGCTGGCTGAAACCGGGTGGCACGCTGATCCCCACGCGCGATCGCCTATTCGTTGGCCTCGTCGAATCTTCGGATCTGTGGAACGGGCTGTCGAAGTGTTGGGAGAGCTTCGAAAAGCTCGGCTTTCGTGCCGATGGCGCTCGCCAGTCCATCCTGAACTCGATCCATTCGGATTACAGCGCGCCGCTCATCGCGAGTTCCGTCCTCTCGACAACATCCCCGTGGGCCACGCTCGACTACGCAACGTACGACGGCGCGTCCCTCGAAGGGACGGTCGACCTCACGATGACGAGACGAGGCACTGCACACGGTCTGTCGGTGTGGTTCGAGGCGACGGTTTTCGACGACATCGCCTATGCGTCAGCGCCGGGCTGGCAGCTCGCGTACGGGCGCTACTTCATGCCCTTCCTCTCGCCGGTCGTCGTCGAACATGGTGACACTGCCCACGTTACGCTCCGGGCCGACGCAAGGGGCGATCGATGGGCCTGGGACACGACGCTGTCGGGACCGTCAGGAGCGGACAAAGCTCGCTTTCGCCAGTCCACCTTCCTCGGCACTCCGACCAGCCCGGCCGATCTTCTACGCCAGTCGATGCAGTTCAAGCCGTCACTGTCCGAACGAGGGTCGCGCCTCGCGCGCTTCCTCGAATCGTTGGACGGGACTCAAGCCGTCCAGGAGATCGCCGACCGCATGACGGCGGACGAAGCTCCCTCTTCACCGCGCCGCGACGTCATCATCGAAGAGCTTCGTGATGCCGTGGAACGCTACGCGCGGTGATCGCTCGCTACGGATAGAGCCTCGAGTGCCATCGCACGTTCACGCGCACTCGGCACTCGGCCGCGGCGCTGTACGAGACGTGACGCGAGGCCTGCGGAAGCCGCCCCCCGCATGACAAGCGACTTCCCGAGCGACGCGAGCCACATCGTCGACGCACGACGACTACCCGCGCATGCCGAACCATACCGACGGATGATGGCTCGATTCTGACGCTGAGACTCGAGATAGCTCTCGAGGAACCGTCCACCTCGCGTCGACACGCGAACGACATACAACGGTTCCTCGATGACGAAGAAACGGCCTGTTGCCGCGGTTCGACACCACAGGTCCCGGTCTTCGGCGCGCGTCAGCGTTTCGTCGTAGACGTTCTCGGCAAGCCACTCGCGACGAGCAAGCATCGTGGCATGAGCCATGATTCCACGCTCGAGCGCTGTGCGTGGAGATGCCGGCAGCCGTGCGGCCTCGGCCGTCGAAAACGGCGTCTCGTCGTCGTCCACGAGCACCGCCCACGTGCCGACAGCGTCGAACTGTCCGCTGGCCATCACGGCGACCTCCTTGGCGAGCCGCGTTGGATGCATAACGTCATCGGCGTCCATACGAGCGACGTACTTGCCGCGCGCACGACGGACGATCTCGTTCAGACGAGCCGGTAGGTGTCGACGCACAGAGTCCGTCACCAACACGATGCGAGGGTCGTCGAAGCTTTCGGCGATCTCGCGCGACCGATCGCGCGAGCCGTCGTCGAGGAGAATCAACTCGAAGTCCGAAAATGTCTGACGAAGGACTGAGCGGATCGCGGACGCGAGGTGGCGCTCTTCATCGAAGAACGGCAACCCGACGGTGACGAGAGGCGCCACTTAGACCTCGAAACCGAGAAGGCGCTTGGCGTGGCCTCGCGACGCGTGCACCGCGTAGCGAGCGGAGGCATTCCACGAGTCGCACAACGCAGACGTGTAGACGAAGCGCGTCGCCGAGCGCAGCACAGGATTTCCTGGCTCACCGACGATGGCGCGCAGGAGTGACTCGCGAAGCCCGCGAATAGGCTCGATTGGGCCTAGCGAGTCGGCTGACACACCGAGGACCTCGCGCACGAGAAGCGCACAAAGCGACAGGGCGCGGCGATATCCCCACGCGTCGGCACGGGCACGCGCCAGCTCACGCTCGTCTGACGTCATTCGTTCGAGCAGCAGCCGAACGTCGAGGAGCCACGCAAGCCTGACGAACCGATGCGCGGATGCGTGAACGGCGAGATAAACCAGCTCGTCGGCGGGGTCCGCCACTCGCAACGTCATGAACTCGTGGCCCGAGACCATCCTCGAGCGCTCGATCAGCGGTTCACTTCGAAGGGTGTGCCCGAATCCGCGGTAGGCATGGAAATGCAGCTCGAGGGGTAGCGCGTGCGGGTGCGAAAGATGGAGGTGGTGATGCTCGCGTCTGAAGCGCTCTTCCTCCGGTCCGGTCGCCGTCGCATAACCCAACCCCTCCAACGCTTCGGCCGCAGCCGGGACGCTGCCTTCCTCGACCAAGAGATCGATGTCACTGGTCGCCCTCGCCGACGGTCGAGGATAGAAACGCTCCGCAAAAAGCGGGCCCTTCAGAACCAGCGCACGAATGCGGCGCGCGGCAAGCGCCTCGTCGATTCGGTGCAACATCCGCAGATGCGCGTCGTGATCGAGCTGCCGAGCAACGCTTCTTGCCCCGAGTTCTTGCGCGAGCCGCGGTTCGAGCGTCAGCCCGGCCGCTCCCCACGCGTCGAGCATGCAGTCCGCCAAGCCATGAAGCTCGGCGCGAGCGAACAAGCGCTCAGCGTCGAGCCCCGGAGGCATCGCGGGAAACGCGCGCAGGGCGGTGACGAGATCGTCATCAGCCGCTGAGGGCCAGCGAACCGCCATGCGCGCGATGCACTCGTTTCAGGGCGCCGGAATCACGAACGCGGTGCAGGAGTTCTGGAGGATCTCGAGCGGATCCTTGCAGATGCCGTCGTTCGCGGTGTCGCAGATGCCCGTCTTGCACCAGACGTTCGAGCTGCACTTCTGGCCATTATCGACGCCAGCCATGCACTTCCAGTCCGCGCGAGCGCGGTACGCGCCATCGGGGCCGGCGGTAAAGTCGAATGAGTCGCAGTGAAGGCCCGTGTCTCCAGCTGCTCGCGAGGAGCATGCGTATTCGGCAAGCTGCTGATCCGTGTCCTCGTCACCGGTGTTCGCGACGTCGCCGCAATTTCCACCCGCTCCGCGAAGCGGCTGGCAGGTGCCTGCGCGATTCGTCAGGCTCGACGGATCGGTCGGATTACAGAACGAGCCCGGCGCACACTCGATGTCCGCCTTGCAGGCCTTGTCCTTGGCGACCGTACCGGAGATTGCTTCGAAGCAGACGCTTCGAATCTGTCGAAGCGATGCACCGCTCAGATCGCACTGCATGGCCTCGGCCTGCTGCATGCACTGCTGCGCTTTCGCCTGATCGAGGACGAAGGTGCCGCTCGTCAGGTCCTCGGCGCCGAAGTTGGTCTGCTCGAAGCCGAAGTGGGCCTGCTGCTTCACGCACTGGGCTCGACCGAACGTGCCGCCCGTCACCGCGCCACCGTCGGGCACGTTCGGGTTCCCGAAGCAGCAGCGCGTGATCGCGTTGCACAGGGCTTCGCCAACGTTCGTGATGTAGTTATCGAGCGTAATCCCGGCGTCAGCTGTCGCGTCGGGACCGGAGTCCGTAGCGTCAGGCGTCGAGGTGTCGGCCTTTGCGTCTGTTCCACCATCGACACCGGAGTCGGTGTCGATCGGCGTGACCACGGTGTCGTCGCTGCATGCCGCGAGCATGAAGGCCGAGGAGAGAAACAGCGTGCCAGTCGTGAAAGCGAGTAGTCGAAGGTTCTTCATCGGGACCCCGTAGTGTGACGGTAGCATGGATCGCGCCGGTCCCTCTTTCTAACGACAGGACCAGCCGAGCGATTAAGAGTGTTCGTTGGACGCGTCATGAGGAGCGGCGAACGTAACTAAAATTCAAGAATGAGCGATGCGTCGTGAAGATGTGCGACGAGGTCGTGAATGTCGGAAAGAGCAACATCCGCAGAGACCTCGTAGCGAGACACGATGGTCTCCACGATGCGACTCAATGAATCGCCTGCCTCGAGACCGCGCCAAACTTCAGCACCGACTTCATCGAGACCGAAGTACTCACCTCGACCGAAGTCGAGGAGCACCAACTCGGCGCCGAAACCGCGAGCGTAGACGCTCGGAGAGATTCGAAAACGACGTTCGGCGTCGATCGGTCCAGACATGATTCGCGCTCTTACCTTTCACGATGAACGAGATCTCGAAGCAATGCGCACGTCGCCGGTAGACCGTCGAAACCGCGCCGACGTTCGAGACGATAGATCGGAACAGATTCGATGAGGTGCGCGAGAGTTTCGAACTCGCGTCGCTGCCGTTCGGGCTCGTCGAGGACGAACCTCGCGACCTGCGGGACGAGGAAACCGAATGCATCGACGTCGGTCACTCGTGTGAGTCTCGGAGTCGCGACAGCTGCATAGACGAGCTCGACGATGACAGCGAGTCGTACCTCGGTGCGGCCTGCAACGGCCGTCGCCACGGGCATTTTCCAGTCATCGAGAGCGGCCAACCCAAGCGCACGTCGCGCGTCGCGATCGAGCCAGTGGTTGGCTTCGGTCGGTGCGACGACGTAGCCGCCTTCGCGACTCTCGATGGCCACGGCGTCGTCCGCGTAGAGCGCCGCCCCCGCCTGGCACAAGCTCGCCGCGAGCGTCGATTTTCCCTGGCCGCTGCGGCCCAGTAGAACGAGCACACGGCTGTCCACGGACACCGCTGCGCCGTGGAGGGCCAATTTGCCCTCGAGCTGCCGAAGGAGCAGCGCCGCACTGCCGCGACGAATCTTCTCGAGATCAGGCTCGTAAGCATCGGGCTCTGGCACGAAGCGGACGTTCCTGCCGTCGCGGCCAACCGTGAGTCGAACGATGCCCACCCACTCGGCCACGAGGTCGTCCCCCTCTCGCCCGATTCGAAACGCGACCTCTCCATCCTCGACGTGCTCGGCGAGCCAGCGCACTCCACTCATGAGAGTCCACCATCTCGTGATCGCAAGAACGATTCGACCGCCAAGGCTGGCCATACGGTCGACCACGCATCACTCGTCTCGAGCGACGACACGAACGCCTGGAAGTCGTCTTCGAATGCCCGCGGACGCACGATTCCCAAATCGGCGAGGTACCGAACATCCGCGAGAGGGCGCAAGCGTTGATGACCGCCGATAGCCGAAACGAAGCGCGCGAGCGCCGGTTCGAACCCTGCTTTGTCGTCACGCAGGCGCACCGATTCGGGCAGCACCCCTCGCATCGCTTCGCGGAAAAGTCCGCGGCGACGGCCCCCGGTGAGTAACCAATACGGAGGCAAACCGCGAACGAACTCGATCAGTTCGCCGTCCAAGTACGGGTCGCGACGCTCGAGGTCGGCCGCCACTTCCTGTTGGTGCCTGAGCCACAAGAGTTGCTCGTGATGGGACGACGGTGGCGACGGCTGGCGTTGAGCTTCCGGCACCGGCGAGGTGCCAAGGGTGCGTTCGAGCTCGATGGCGTGCCAGGTCCTCATCACTTTCTCGAGTCGCGGGCCTACCCACGGCGGCATCGATGGTTCGCTCCCTCGAGCACGGAGCCGACGTAAACCGACGGGCACCATCGAGGAGACCAACGGCCGCAGCAACCACGAGGCAACGGACGACCGTGGTCTGTCGAATCCCCGTAGTCGGCGAACCTCGCGCACCGCGTTCGAGACGCGACCAGCGCGCATCACGGCCGCAAACGAGCGCGGATCGCCATCGAACAGCTCGTCGGCTCCGGCGCCGGACAGCACGACCTCTGCACCTGCAGCTCGCGCCTGCACGAGGAGTTCGATCTCCATCGTGCCGCTCGGCCACGTGAGCGGCGCTGCATCCACACCACGCTCGAAGGCCTCGCACCTACTCGCGGCCGCCTCGGGGCGGACCCGCATGACTTCGCAGCCAAGGTAGGCTTGCAGCGCCCGCAAGTGAGGGCGGTCGTCGCCGATGGACTCGAAGTCGAGCGCAACACCGAACGCCGTTCCCCCCGTGCGCTGCGCCCACGCGTTCGCCAACGCAAGTAAGGCCGCCGAGTCGAGACCTCCTCCCGTCGCGACCGCGACGCGCGACACGCCGTGAAGCGCACGATCGATCGCCCCCTCGATCTTCCGCCGGAGAAGTTGCGCGGCAGCTATGGGCGACGCCACGGAGATGCAGCCAGGCTCGTGCGTATAGCTCCGGCGGGCGTTCGGAAGTGCGATCACGTCCCGATAGATGGTCCGCCCGGCAATCAGTGGAGAGCAGAACAGAACGCGACCGGCCAGCGTCTCGACGTCCACAAAGCCACCGCCACCGGCGAGAGCCTCCGTAAGGCGCGAGACCTCGGGCCCAAGCCCATCATGGCGGAAGACGAACGTTGACTGCACGCCCACACTTCGGGTCTGCCGACCGAAGCGGCAAACCGAATCGCTACATCATCATAAATGAGTTGAACCCCTCGGCCTTGCCCATCGTGCCGCCGAGGGTGAGCTCGCGGACGGAGCCGAGGTGGCGGAGCTTCGGGGCGCGGTACTGCGCACGAGCAGGAGCCGCGGGCGACGTGCTGGGGGCCGCGACGTCCGAGCTGAGCGGCTCTTGCGAGCCTTGCGAGCCATCAATGCGCGTGCGAGTCATTCGACGCCTGATCTCCTATAAGCCACTCGATCCGGATCGTGCGCCGACAAAGCGGCGGCAATCTGAGATGCGCAATCTGAGATGCACGGTGAGATGCACCGGGTGACCGCTGCATTCACGCGCCCTTTTCGTATCGCAGTTCGGCCCCGGCAGCAACCAGGGTGGCGGCCAGGGCGGCGGCGGTCCGGCCTCGCTGGAGAGATCTGAAATGCATGAAATTTTGGAACTATTGCAGCGAACCGGCGGGCCCCAGGACGAGCAGGTTCTCCGGCGGCTACGCGCCCTGGCACCCACGTTGACCCTGGGACCGGCGGGCGCTCCGGCCGCGGTCGCCCTCGACGCATCGGACGACAACGTCGCACATCGGCTCGTACAGCGTGGCTGGACCGAGCTCGCGAAGGCGGCGTCGCCCGCAACGTGCCGACGGCTCGCCTTCGGGGTCGAGGCGGTGCTCGGCGCGGGGCTGCCCGGCGTGTTCGCCTACCTGTTCGACGAACCATGGCAGCTCGGGGAGGCGATGCGCGCGCGCACGAGCCGTGCGCTCGGGCAGCCGTACGTCCTCGTGGAGGACGTCTGGGCATTCCATGTCGCGCCCGGGCAGCATGGGTGGCCTCCGCATCGCGGTCTCGTCACGCCGCGGCTCGATCGAAGCGTCCCCGAGTTTCTCAACGTCTGGGTCGCCGTCACCGATGCCCCGGTGGATCGCGCATGCATGCACTGCGTGCCGCTCGATGACGATCCCGGCTACCCGAGGGCGCTCGAGCGTAGGGATGCGCAGCTCGATGCGGCGCAAGCGATGCCCGTGACGGCGGGGACGGCGCTCGCGTGGAACGCCAACCTCCTCCACTGGGGCGGCGCATGTTCGCCGAGCGCGGGTGGACCGCGTGCAAGCTACACCTATTCCCTCTGCCGGGCGGACGCGCTCGCCGCGCTTGGCGTCGCCCAGCTCCGGGCGGAAGAGCTTACATTGAGCGACAGAGTCGACGTCGTCGCGCGGCAGATCGTCACGTACGGCGAAGGTCAGGCGGATGTGTCCAACGCCATGATCACATGGGCAAAAGGCCTCGTCCTCCTGCGGGAAACCGTGACTTCTCTCGCCGGACGTAAACATCCGTAAAGAGGGGCATGGCTTCGGGCGGACGGACGTCTGTCCCCACGAGCCCCGAGAGAGAGGGCTCCTTAATAAGGAGAACCGGAAGTCATGCGATCCATCTTCGTCGCCACCGCGCTTGCCATCTCGACCCTCGCTGCCGTCCCCGCGTTCGCGGCGCCTTCGCAAGGCAACGCGCCGGCGCAGGTGCAGCACGGCGACAAGGGCGATCAGGCGAAGTTCCCGATGCCCGGCGCCGAGTTCAAGCAGAAGGTCGATGCGCGTACCGCCAAGGCGCGGGCGCATATGGAAGAGCGCGCCGCGAAGCTGCCGGCGGATCAGGCCAAGGACCTCCGCACGAAGTTCGACGCGGGCACCGCGCAGATCAACGACGCCGTGAACAAGGCCATCGCCGACGGCACGGTCACGAAGGAAGAGGCGCAGCAGGTCCGTGAGGTCGTGAAGTCGGTCCGCCCGCACCACGGCAAGCACGCCCGCTCCGCGAAGAAGTGATGCTCCCGGGAGAGCCGCTCACTGGCCGGTGCCCGCTCCCATGAGGGAGCGGACACAACGCGGCTCGCACGATGCCACGAGGCGAGCGGCGGGTTCTTCGTCGCGCTCCGAGCGCGACGCGCCGTCAGGCGACCCGCCGCGACCCACGGGGGAGGCTCGAAACCTCCGGTTTTGAGGGGGGCAGAGCCCCCCACTAGGGAGAGACTTCGATGGGTAGCTTCGGAAGATCGAAGTCGCCCTTCTCGAAGACTCCGATGAGCGGCAGCGCGAAGCGCAGCGTGTACTTCCCAGGGGCGAGCGCACCCGCAGGCGCGCGCGGGTAGCCTCGCCCCTCCCACGATTTCGCTTTTTCCGGCGCCCAGCGGGTCTTCACCGCATCCCAGACGATCTTCACTTTCGCATACCCACCCGAGCTCAACGTGATGCGCGAAGCCTTCACGTCACGAGCGGGTGGGTTCGTGCCTTTGGGCCAGGGAGGTGCCTTCCCCGTCGGAAGCTCGGCCCTCTTGCCCTTGCCGTCGACCGTCTCGACCTCGAAGCGAGGCGTGGGATCCCCCGTGAAATAGAGAGGGAGAGGATCCGGCGAGACGTTGCGAAACGTGACGGTGAGCTCGACGCGCCCGCCCGGACTTGTCGAAGAGGTGCTCGGCGTCACCTTCACTTCGAGCTTGTCCCGCATGCCCCCGGGCAGCTCCGCGCTCTTCGGCATCGGAACGTCACACTGACGCAACACTTCGTCGAGGGACTCGATCGAGCCGCCGGAGCACGCGCTCTGCTTGAGTGGGTTGGGCGTCCCGCTGTTCGGCGTGGTGGTGGTGGACTGGTCGTCTTCGTTGACCGTCCTCGGCACGTTGGGCACGGTGCCGATCGGCTCCATCTCGATCGGCTTGCGGGCAGCCGGCGCGCCGCACCCGGCCGCTGCGCACGCGAGTGTTGCACTTGCAACAAAAAAGACGAGGGGCAGGACACTCGACAACGGCGACACGGACGGCGACATCGACAACGAGGTCGGAGTCGAACTCGTTGTCAGGTTCTGGGTCGGGTTCTGGGTCGGGTTCTGGGTCGAGGCCCACGTCTCGCCGAGGCGGCCACGCGTGGTCATGAAGCTGTAATCCTCGGGCCTGGCGCGCTTTTTCGTCCAGGTTTTTCGTCAGCCGAAGTAGAAGCAGCGCCGTCACTTGCACAGTTTCGCGTGACGGAATGCCGCCCTCCGGCATCGAACGGCCCGAGAAAGGACTCATCAATGCGGAGCTTGGATTTCCTCGCAGCCTTGGGCGCATGCGGCGTGCTCGCGGCGTCGTCGGCAGTCACGCCGGCACTCGCCCAGCAGGCGCCGGCCCAGCGGCCTGCACCTGCCGCCCCGGCCAAGGCGCCTGGCGCGCCGGCCAACGCGCCTGGCGCAAAGCCCCCGACGGCTGCAGCTCAACCTGCCACCCCGGCTGCTACGCCGGCGGCCCAGCCGACCACGCCCGGCACCGCGTCGGCGCCGGGTAGCGCGGGCGAACTCGCCAATCAGGCGGAGATTTTCGATGCGGCAGGGGCTTCCAAGGTCAGCGATCTGACGGCGTCGGAAGCGGGCGGCATCATGGCCGATCAGGTCGGCCAGCGCGCGATGGCCACGAGCTACGCGGCGAAGGCTTCGGAGCAGGCGCTCGCGGCGAGCGGTGAGCGCACGACTGCAGCGGCGGCCAACTGGGTTCCGCGCATCGGTCTCACCGCGCGTTACACGCGCCTCAGCAACTTCCAGCCGCCGAGCATCGGAGGGAGCACGGGCAGCTTCGTAGGCACCCTTGAGCCGGGCGGCACCGTCAATCCCTCGCCCACCTTCGCCCTCCCGGCGAACGCCCTGAGCTTCCCCCTCGTGCTCGACAACTGGTTTACCCAGGCCGCGATCACGATTCCGATCAGCGACTACTTCCTCCGCATCGGCAAGAACTACAGCGCCGCCACGCGCTCGGAGGACGCCGCCCGCTACGACCTCGCGGCTTCTCGCGCGAAGTCGTTCTCGGACGGCAAGATTGCCTACTTCGGCTGGCTCCGCTCGCGTGGCGCCGTCGTCGTCGCCGCGCAGACGCTCGCCGTCGCGCGCGCGCACCTCAAGGATTCCGAGAACCAGTTCTCGGTCGGCAACGCTTCCAAGGCTGACGTTCTCCGCGCGCAGACCCAGGTTGCTTCGTCGGAGCTCTTCCTCGAGCGCGCCAAGAGCCTCGAAGTGCAGAACGAGCGCCAGGTGCGCGTCGCCATGCACTCGGGCGAAGACGAGAAGCTCGTCCCCGGCGATTCGCTCGAGGGTTCGGTTCCGCCCGCCCCCGGCAACGTGAATCAGCTCGTTGCCGAAGGTCAATCGGCGCGTCCCGAGATCAAGAGCATCGACAAGAGCGCCGAGGCCGCGCGCAAGCAGGCCGATGCGATCAACGCCGGCCGCTACCCGGTCCTCTCCGGCTTCGGCGACGTCACCTACGCGAACCCGAACTCGCGCCGCTTCCCGCAGCAGAACGAGTGGTTCGCAACCTGGTCGCTCGGTGCGCAGGTCACCTGGTCGCCCAACGACTTCCTCGTCGCCGGCCCGCAGGCCACCGAGGCAGCGGCGCGTGCAAACCAGCTCGAGGCGCAGAAGGGTTCGACCCGCGACGGCATCGAAATCGAAGTCGTCCAGTCGTACCAGAGCGTCGTCGAAGCCGACGCCGCGGTCGTCACCACGCAGCGCCAGCTCGAGAGCGCCGTCGAGGGTTACCGCGTCGCGCGCGAGCTCTTCAACAACGGTCGCGGCACGGGCACCACGGTCATCGACGCCGAACAGGCGCTCGCGCAGACCCGTCTCGATCACCTGAACGCCCGTGTCGACGCGCGCCTCGCTCGCGTGCGCCTCGATCACGCGCTCGGTCGCGACGTCCGCCCCGTCAACCAGTAGTCCTTCACGACGGCAGGTACGTTAGAGCGCGGGTCGCTTCGAGCAACCCGCGCTCTTCGCGTTTTGTCTCTCTGGCCGTGCGCGCTGCACAGCCAAGCCGTTCAAGGCAGCGCGACGGTCTGCGTCAGATACCTGGTCATGGCGTCTTTGAACTGACCGCCGTCGCTCTTCGCCGTCGTTTGGTTGCCGGCGCCTGTTCCGAAGACGGCGCCGATGCCGCCCGACGCCACCAGCTGGTCGGGATGCGCGAAGAAGTAGTGAACGCGGTTGTCGCGGTACTTCCCCGCCGATCCGCCCTTCGTCGAGCTCGGTGCACCGAGCGGCGTCTGCCACCAGAGAAGCGGCTTGCCGACGCCGTCGCGGATCCCCTTCGTCCACGCGAAGTGATCTTTGAAGTTCGGCTTCGTGGCATTCGACTCGTCCCAGTAGAACGTGCCCGAGCGCTTGCAGTTCGGATCCGTGCCCTGCTCGAAACATCCGGCGTCACGATCGAGCGTCTCGACCACGGTGATGTCCGCGTCTGCGCCGCCGATCTTCTTGAGGTAGGCCGAGATGCGAACCGGGTCGCTCGCGCCGTTCGTGTATGCGCCGAACGTCGAGGCAGAGAGCCCGACGACGACCTTGGGAGCGAGCGACCGCGCGAGACGCACCGCGCACTTGCCCATGCCGGCGACGTTCTCGGGGAGGTCGCTGCATTCCGGCACGATCGAGCCGACCTTGACCGGGATGCTCGCCGGGTCGTCGCCCTTCTGCTGCTGGCAGTAGCCCCAGAAATCCGGCTCGAGATGCACGATCGCCGGAGAGCCGAACTCGCCGAGGCGCCTGTACATGACGCGAACACCGTTCCAGTAGCGAGTCATGAACGTGGGATCGTTGAAGGTGCCGAGGTTGCCCTCGCCTCCCGCGGCCGCTTGGTAGAGCGTGAACATCGGGACCACGCCGTGCCGCTTCGCCGAGTTGGCGTGCATCGTCACGTACTGCCCCTCGGGCGAGTTCCACGTCGGCCAGTCGAGTCCCGACAGGTACATGTAGTGGATGTCGAGCTGCGGCCCGAGCGTGTACGCGGTCACCTGATCGGAGCTGTTTCCTTCGGAGTCGTTGCCGAGGCCGAAGAGGAATCGAGAAGGCAGCCCGAGCTTCGTCGCGACCGCGCGCTCGGGAGAAACGGTGTCGCCTCCATTGCCCGAGGAGCCGGACGAACCACTCGAGCCGGACGAGCCACTCGAGCCAGATGAGCCACTCGAGCCAGACGAACCACTCGAGCCACTCGAGCCACTCGAGCCGGATGAACCGCCCGTATCGCCGTTGTCACCAGAGCTACCGCTCGAGCCCGAAGAACTCGAAGAGCTCGACGAGCCCGAAGGATCCGAGTCGTCGCTCGAGCCGTCGCCTGCGTCAGGGCCGTCGCCTTTGTTCGTACCGCCATCTTCCCGCGGAGACTTCACACCGGCGTCGGCCGATGCGAGGTCGCCCGGTGACGTCGGATCCGTCGGCAGCTCGGACGTGCTGCGCTCATCGGAGGTCGCTTGGACCTGTCGGCAAGCCGCCGTGACACCGAGCGCAACGAGAGTCCCCCCGACGAGATGGTTTGCAATGAGGGTTCTGAGGTTCGCCATCGAGGGGCGGCAAAGTACAGGTCGCAAATCCGTCGCTCCAAGCGCGAGCACGGAGAATTGGAGGACGACTCAACCAACGGGAACACACGAGCGCATGCGTTTTTGCCCTTTGGAATCAGCCTCACGGGAACATTCCGCACGCTGCACTCGCGCTCCACCTCGCGCGCCCGTATCGCTTGCATCATACAGTGACGTGTGCGTTGCGAAGGTCGACGCCTCTCGCTCGACGCCTTGGCGGACCTCACGGTCAAGGGCACGCTGCGCTGACCGCGTGACGAGCGCTAGACGACGGGGAGGCGCTTTCGTTCGTCGAGGCCCTTCTTGCTGCCTTCGAGGTCGGGCGTCTTCACGAACTCTTCGGCGGCCTCGAGAGGCGCAGGTGCGAGGGCTGGACGCCACTCGGCGTAGTCCTCGGGCAGCGGCCCCGGAAGCGTGGGCTGCATCGTGCGCTCGAGGAGCTGGAAGTCGTGTCGGACGACGAGCTCGAGCGGGAGGTGCTGCGCGGGTCCGTTCTTCTTGAACCAGGCGCGGGCGGCGTTGACGTTCTGGATCAGCACCCAGTGCTGAGGATCCGTCTTCGCCGCCTTCATGAAGAGATCCATCATCGCCTCGATGTCACCGCGCGCCTTCGCGATGCAGGCCAGGTGATTGAGCGCGAGGCCCGGACACGGATAGCCGAGCTCGAGGGCCTTGCGAACGTGGCGCTCGGCGAGATCGAGCTTGCCCTCGTGGTAGTAGGCCGCCCCCAGATCCATGTGCGCGGCGTGGTAGTCGCCGAGGCGCTCGGCGATGCACTCGTAATCCGCGGTGGTGTCGCGGTAGCCGATCTGCAACCCGTGGTTCGAGAAGAACCACTCGTTCAAGACGCGCATCGTGTCTTCGGAGGCGTCGAAGGGCGTCTTGTACTCCTGGAAATCGCGCTCGAAGTAGATCGAGCGATTCAGCCAGCCAGCCTTCTCCGCATCGTAGAAGTCGCGTGTGCCGGGATAGATCGAGAGGCACGAAAAGACGTACTCGTGAGGCTTCGCGCGCTCGAGGAAGCGCAGGGTCTCGGCGAAGCTCTCCTTCGTCTCGCCGCGATTGCCGAGCATCATGTAGTAGCGGACCTTGATGCCGTACTTCTTGGCAAGCTCGGTGGACTCGATGATCTCCTGCGGGGTGATCTTCTTGTCGATCTTGTCGAGGATCTCTTGCGAGCCACTCTCGACGCCGAGCGAAAGCCGCTGACAGCCGGCAAGGCGCATCTCGCGCAGGAGCTCGTCGGAGAGCAAGTCGACGCGCGTATCACAACTCCAGAAGAAGCCGAGATTGCGCTCACGCATCTTGCGGCACATCTCGAGGACGCGCTTCTTGTTCGTGGTGAACGTGTCGTCTTTGATCTGGATCATCCTCACGGGCAGCCGCGAAGTGACCTTCTCCATCGCCGAGAGCACGTAGTCGATCGAGTTCGCGCGGAAGCCTCGCCCCCACGACGTCTCCGCGCCGCAAAACGTGCAGGCCCACGGGCAGCCACGCGACGTCATCATGATGTGCGTGTCGAAGTACTCCTGCGGCGAGGCGAGCGCGTCGAGGTCGCTCACGTTCTTGCGCTCCGGAGCGGTGACCACGCGTCCGTCGTCGCGGTAGACGGTGCCCGCGATCGCCTTCGTGTCGAGTCCCTTCGAGAGGCGCGAGACAAGCTCGAGAAAGGTGATGTCGCTCTCGCCGAGGCAGACCGTGTCGACGTGCGGGTAGTGACCGAGCAGCTCCGGACCGAGCGGTGTCGCATGAGGACCGCCGACGACGACGTGCGCGTTCGGGTGATGGCGCTTGATGCACTCGGAGACGAGCCGCACGCCGCGACGATTCGCCGTCCAGCAAGACATGCCCCACACGTCGGCATCGAGCTTCTGGACGATCTCCTCGACCTTGCTCCACGGATAGGAGGAGAGGTTCAAGACCTTCACTTGGTGGCCCGCGCGGATGGCCTGCGCGCCGAGCGCAAAGAGGCCGTAGGGCGTTTGGTAGAAGTCGGCGTCGAGATCGCCCTCGCGATATCCCTCCGGGGGCCCGTCCTTCGTGTGACGAGCTTCGTCCGGTCCCGCAACCTTCCACGGCGGGGGATAGAGCAGGGCAATACGCATGTAGCCCTGACTATGCCTCAGGATCTGGGCTCGATCGAGCTCAGCGTACCGGCCCCTTCGACGTCGTGATCGGCTCGCGCTCAGGCGCCGAGCGGCGCGAAAAGCACGTCGATTTCGTTCTCGGTCAAGCCGCTGCCAGCGGTCGCGTTTCCGAGGATGGCGTCGGCCACGTGGCGCTTGCTCTGCTGCAGTCCGAGGATGCGCTCCTCCACGCTTCCGGCCGCGAACAGGTGGTACGAGATGACCGGCTTCTTTTGACCGATGCGATACGCGCGGTCCGTTGCTTGCGCCTGGATGGCGGGGTTCCACCACGGGTCGTAGTGGATGACGACGTCGGCACTCGTCAGCGTGAGGCCCGTGCCTCCCGCGCGAAGGCTGATGAGGAACACGGTGGCCTGGCCGCTCTCGAATTTGTCGACGGCCGCGGCGCGATCCATCGTGGCGCCGGTGAGCTCGGTGAAGGGGATCTTGCGCTCCTTCAGACCGTTGGCGAGCAGGCCGAGCATGCTCGTGAACTGCGAGAAGACGAGGATGCGATGGCCACCTGACAGCTGCTTTTCGACGAGGTCGAAGAACATCTGGTACTTCGCGCTCTCGCGGACCTGTCCCGCCGTACTGATTCGCACGAGACGTGGGTCGCAGCAAACCTGGCGAAGCTTCGTGAGCGCGCCGAGGATCGGCACCGTGGACGCCGCGAGGCCCTTCTTCTTGATCAGCTTTCGCACCTCGGCGTGCGCGGCGACGCGGATGCTCTCGTAGAGCTCCCGCTGGCTGCCGCGCAGCTCGATGGGACGCATCACTTCCGTCTTTGGCGGAAGCTCCTTCGCCACGTCCCTCTTCATGCGACGAAGGATGTACGGCGCAACGACCTCACGAAGGGCCATGAGTCGCTCTTCGTTTTTTCCCTTCTCGACGGGCACCCGGTAGAAGCGGTTGAAGTGCGCCTCGTCGCCGAGGAGGCCGGGATTCACGAAGTCGAGCAGCGCCCAGAGCTCGCCAAGATGGTTTTCGACCGGCGTGCCGGAGAGCGCAATGCGGTGCTCAGCGTCGATCTTGCGACACGCGACGTGCGCGCGCGAGCGGAGGTTCTTGATGGTCTGCGCCTCGTCGAGGATGACCATGTGGTACTTGCGCTGGCCGAGGAGCTCCTCGTCGCGGCAGACCACGGGGTAACTCGTGACGATGATGTCCGCTTCGGCCGCGAGGTGATAGCTCTCCGCGCGATCGGGGCCGTGAAAGCAGTACACCTTCAGCTGCGGCGCGAACTTCTTGATCTCGCGATCCCAGTTCGGCACGAGCGAAGTGGGCGCGATGATCATCGCGGGTCGATCGAGGCGGCCGCCTTCCTTCTCTTTGAGAAGGTGCGAGATGGTCTGCAGCGTCTTGCCGAGCCCCATGTCGTCGGCGAGGACGCCGCCGCAACCTCGCTCGCGGAGGTTCTGCAGCCAGGTGAGGCCTTCGATCTGATACGGGCGCAGCTGCGCCTGCAAGCCAACGGGAGGAGTGGCGGTGGCGACGGGCTGCGTGAGGAGCTCGGCCCAGGCGCGCGCGCGACCGTCGCCTTCGACGTGCAAGGTTTCGCCGTCGACCTTGAAGGCCTCGTCGAGCGCGAGGAGCGCCGGCGCACGCACTTGCGGGAACTCGATCTTTCCCTTGGGCGAGACCTGGCCTTCCCAAAGCTCGGCGAGCACGCGAAGGATGGCGCGTGCGCGCTCCGCGGGGACTGGCAAGAAGAGGCCTTCACCGACGGGAAGCGCCAGGCACTTCCGCGTGGCCGCGGCGAGCTCGGCGAGCGCTTTCCCATTCGCGCGTTCGATGAGCTCGAGAAGCGCAGGAAGCAGGTTCACGCGTCGGCCGTCGAGATCGACGCCGAGCTCGAGACCGAACCAGTCGGGGCGCTGCGCCTCGGGATTTTCGGGATCGCTGCTCTCGACGTTCGCGTACCAGCGCGGCTCGCTCTGGACGACGCGGAACGGATAGTCCTTGGCGATGTCGACCCGCCAACCCATCGTTCGGAGCTGCGGCACGACGTAGGCGCTGAAGGCGCAGAAATCGTGGACGTTGCCGTCGCAACGAACCACATAGTCGGCCTGCACGGACGTCGCCCATTCATCGAGCACGTCGAGGGGGATGGCCCCGAAGCTCTCGAGCAAACGGCGTACCCGCGCCTCGTCCTTCCGATTGCGGAACGAACTACCTTCGCCGTCCTCGAGGTCGGAGTCCTCCGAGGCCATGACGATACGGCCGCGGTAGTCGAACGCGAGTTCCAGGAGAGGGACCTTCTCGGTCTCGTAGAGAGACTCGAGGCCCTCGGTCCGATGGATCACGACCTCGTCCGCGAAGATGCGGACGACGGGCACGAACGCGTCGGACATGCTGTTGGTACTGGTGCTGCTGCTGACCAAGAGGAAACCGTGTGCGTTTCGGAAGCCCTTTAGATCACAACCGCCAAGCGAAGTCGATCACGTTGCGACGAAAGTGACCCGGAAGCGAGCGGTCGCAAACAGAGGGTGAGCGGTCGCCAGCGTCCAACGACGGACGCAAGAGATCGCGTCCGTCAAGCGTCTCATCCTTCATGCAGACGACACACGTGACTCCGCCCGCGTCCGCGACCGACGCCGTCCAGCCGAGTCCGGTCTGGGGCGCCCCGCCCTATCGCCCCATGCCAGAGTGGGCCCGCCCTGCCGCGCCCAAGCCGGCACCGAAGCCAGCGCCATTCAAGGCCAAAGAGCTGATCGCGGCGCTGGCCCTCGTCCTCACCTCCGACCTCGTGATGTACGCGCACGACGGCTTCGCGCTCGGTGGGCTCGGCCTGACCGCATTCCTCGTGATCGTGCCCATCGTGCTGTTCGTCGTGGCCCGGAACGTGCGGAGGTCCGTTCGCCTCGGCGTGATTTCGGCACTGCTCGTGGCGACGGGTCTCCGCGCGAGCTACGCGCCGACCGCAGGCACCGCCGTCGTGGGCCTCGGCCTCGTCTTTGCTTTCGCTCTCACGCTTCGCTCGCTTCGAACCTTCGTGCCCGAAGTGGTCGCGGCAGCGTTCTCCGGCATGGGCGCACTCGGCACGCGGGTGGCGGCGGCGGCCGCCGGCGTGAAGCGAGTCGCGGCGCGCACCCCGGTCGGCCGAGTGTCCATTCTCCCGGTCGTCATTCCCGCAGGCCTCTGCGCGATCTTCCTCGGCGTCTTCGCGCTCGCGAATCCGGTCGTGGCTCACGGGATTTCTGCGGCGTGGACGGCATTCGGGCACTGGGTGGCGCTCCCCTCGCCCGGACGCATCGTCGTCTGGTGCCTCGCGCTGCTCGGCGCGGTGACGCTCCTGCGTCCGTCGTTTCGTTCGTCGCGCGCCGCAGAGGTCTCCGCCCCGATCATGGAAGGCGCCTCCACCACGAACCTGCTCGTCGCGCGGAATGCCTTCGTCGCGCTCAACGTTCTCTTCCTCGCCTACAACCTGCTCGACGCGGCCTACCTCTGGACGGGCGCTCCGCCCGCAGGCATGCGCACGCAGCAGTACGCGCATCAAGGTGCGTTCTGGCTCACGCTGGCCCTCGTGATGCTCACGGCGGTCGTGGGCGTCACGTTCCGAGGACCGCTCGCGCAAGACCCAAAGGCAGCTCTTGCACGGCACGTCGCCTACGTGTGGATGGGTCAAGGCCTCGTCCTCGCGCTCGGCACCTACCGGCGCATCGCCATCCACGTGGCGTACAGCGGGCTCTCTGATCTGCGCATCGTGGGCATCCTCGGCACCACGCTCGTCGTGTTCGGCGTGGTCCTCGTGGCGGCCAAGCTCCACCGCGGTCGCACGTTCGCATGGTTGCTCCGTCGTCAGCTCGACGCCCTCGCCGTCACACTTGCAATCTACACAATTTTCCCGACGCACCTGGTCTCGGCCAAGGTCAACGTGGGCCGCATCGAGAGCGGCGAGTATCGCCCGATGCTGCACATGTTCCGGCAATCGCACGAAGGGGAAAGCGCAGCGGCGGTGATCCCCCTGCTCCACCACTCGGACGAACGGGTCCGTCAGGGCGTCGCCGCTCTTCTCGAGACCGAACTCACACGGCTGGGAACCGAGATTCAGGAGCAGACGACGTGGCGCCAGAAGAGCTGGGGCTCACGTCGCACGCTCGAAGCTCTCGAAGCGGCGCGCGGCGAGATCGCAAAGGTGCTTGGAACCGTCGACCGGGACGCGGCACGCAGCGTCCTCCTCGAGATCTCGCACGTCGCGAACGACGGCTCGTCACTCGAGGAGATCCTCGCCATTCCGAACGCGACCAATTGGCAGGAGCGAAGCGGCTCCCGCTCGATGTACTGAAGGGGACGCTACGGCAGCGCCGTGAAGAAGGCCCACTCGGTCTTGACACCTTCCGCCCACGGGATGTGACCAAGACCGGGGATGATGCAGATCTCGACCGGCTTGTCCGCCGGGCAGGTGTCGTAGGCCTCGCACGGCGCGGGATTGGTCGCGCTCGTCGTCGAAGCGCATCCGACGCGCTGAGCCCAATACTGCGCCTCCCAGGTGCTGCTCGACAAGTCGACGGTGGTGTCGGCGGTGCCGTGGAAGACAAGGGCCGCGACGAGGTTGCCGGTCGAACAGTCGGGGGGTGGGGGGTTGGGGTACGGCGCGCCGCCCGCGTGGCTCGCGATCGCGCGGAAGAGGCCCATCCGGCACGAGATCTGGTTCACCATGAAACCGCCGGCGCTGTAGCCCACGCCGAAGACGCGCCCGAGGTCGACATTGTAGCGGCCCTTCAGCGTAGCGACGAGGTCGCGCATGAAGTGCATGTCGGAGTTGTTCACCTCGTCGAGCGACTGGTCCCAGTGCGTGCCGATGCCCGACGGATACGCGACGATGGCGTCGTCGCCGGATACGTCGTCGACCGTGTGAAGCGCTCGCATCGTGGGACCGGTGCCGCCATCGCCGTGGAGCACGAGGACGAGCGGATAGGCGCGCGTGGCGTCGTAGCTCTTGGGGACGGCCAGGACGTACTCGCGCACGGTGCCGTCGATCGTGATGGTCTCGGTGGTGACGTCGACTTTCGGGAGAGGCGACGGCGGCGCCGTATCGGCCTCGTCGCCTGGCCCCGCCTCCGCATCGTTGGGACTCGAAGGGTTACTCGGTGAATCCCCTGCGTCGCGCGTGATGTTTCCCGAAGGCCCACCGCCATCCGACGTCGCGTCGTTGCAGGCTGCAAAGCAGCCGGCGAGCGCGACCGCAGCGCAAACGAAGGCACGTTTCATCGGTCGACCATCCTAACGACGTACGGCTCGCGCGCACGGCCCTGCATGCTAGATAACGGCCCCGTAATGACGGACGTCGCCGACGCGAAGCTCACGTTATTCTTCGACTTCATTTCTCCCTACGCCTACGTTGCGCACACTCAGGTCCACGCGATCGCGCAGCGAACCGGCCGCCGCGTCGAGCTCGTCCCTGTTCTGTTCGCCGCAATCCTCGATGCCCACGGGCAAAAAGGTCCGGCAGAGATCCCAGCGAAGCGGCTCTATACGTTCAAAGACGCATTTCGCAAAGCACATCGCCACGGCTTGGGTGGCCTCGTTCCCCCTCCGTCGCATCCGTTCAATCCGCTCCTAGCGCTCCGCGTGGCCTCCGTTCCGATGGCCGACGACGCGCGGCATGCACTGGTGGCTTCGATCTTCGACACTGCGTGGCGTCGCGGAGAAGCCATCGATGGCGTCTCCGGCGTGACGGCCGCCATCGAACGCGCGGGGCTCGATGCGAAGGCGCTCCTCGAAGCGGCGGGAGCGGCGGAGAACAAAGAGCGACTGCGCACACACACGAGCGAAGCGATTGCGCGGGGCGTTTTCGGTGTCCCCACCACCGACGTCGATGGCGAGCTCTTCTGGGGAACGGATGGGCTCGAATTCGTCGAGGCGTACCTTCGCGGTGACGATCCCCTGCCCCGCGATCTTTCCTGGGCCGAGCGCCCCGCCTCGGCCACGCGCCCTGGCTCGCGCAAGGCGTGACCGTGCGCAAGGCCAGCCCCGCCGCCCTTTTCGTCCTGCTCGGCATCGTCGCGTGCACGACGACGCCGAAGCCGCCTGCGCAGATGCCACCAGGTGTCGATGCGACAGCCGACGCAGGCGTCGACGCGAGCTCCGACGAAACGGCGACCGCGGCCGAAGCACCCGACGAGGACGAAGCGGCCGACGCGGGCAGCGAAGCGCCGACTCCGCGTGCATGTCCCGATCACATGGCGCTCGTCGACGACGGCCAGAAGCGCTTCTGCATCGACCAATGGGAGGCCTCCCTCGTCGAGACCGTCGCCGACGGTAGCGAACAGCCCTACCCGCACTACCTTCCCGTCGATGGCCACGTCGTCCGCGCGGTGAGCGAGCCGGGCGTGTTCCCGCAAGGCTTCATCAGCGAGGTCCAAGCCCAAGACGCGTGCGCGGCCTCGGGCAAGCGACTCTGCGCCTACGACGAGTGGAAGACAGCGTGCATGGGGCCGGCGAAGACGACGTTCCCCTATGGCGATGCCCGCCGGCCCGGCACGTGCCACGACACGGGTAAGAGCGCCGTGGGGGCGGTCTTCGGAACCAAGGCGCTGGCGGCGTCGCCGGCTCCCGCGGCGCCCGCGAAGAACTCCCGTGCGCCGAGTCCTGCCTCACGCGCGGCGCACGTGACGTCGGGACGGGCCGCGCAAACGTCCCACGCCCGCGCGACACCGTCGAAGAAAGCATCGACGGCCAAAGGCGCCGCGCGCACGACCTCGAAACCGCCGACCGGCAAGGCGTCGACCCCGAAGAAGCCGCCGCGACGTCCGGCGAAAGCGAGCACGCGACCGGCCTCGGTCGATCCGTCGGTGTGGACCCGCCTGAACGATCCGGCGCTCGGTCAGGTCGAAGGGGCGCTCGCTCAGACAGGCGACCACGCCGAGTGCCGTAACGCGTTCGACGTCTACGACATGGTCGGCAACCTGCACGAATGGGTGGCCACCGACGCGAGCCTTCCGCACGGCACGTTCGCCGGGGGCTACTACCTCGATACGACGATCAATGGCGACGGCTGCCGATACCGAACGGTCGCCCACGCGCACGAGTACCACGACTATTCGACGGGGTTCCGCTGCTGCGCGACGCCACGCGATCCGTGACGCTCGGGTGACGTTGCATCTCGGAGCTCTGGCGCTACGTTCGCGGGCCGGATGAAAGCCTCCTCACTTGCCGCGTTCGTCACGCTCACGATGTTCTCAGGCGGTCTCGGCGGCGGCCTCTCGAGCGCCGGTTGTTCGAGCTCGGACTCGCCCGACTCGCACGCCACGCCGGATGCGGGAAACACGAACGATCACGCACCGGCCCTCACGTCGACCGGCGAGGTCGTCGCCGGCAAGACCGGCACGCTGTTCGGCGCCCAGATCGCGAGCTTCGCACGCGTTGCAAAAGTCGACGGCAACGAGGTGGTGCACTCGGTGGGCGTGATCGTTCCCCTCGCGGCCTTCACCTCGGCCCCCGCGAGTCATCCCTACCAGGACGACGTCGTCCTCGAGATGCCCGACATCGCGGTCGAGCAGACGATCGTGCATCACCTGCGCGCCAACTGGCTGCCCTCGGGCCACGGTCCGACGCCGTATGGAGAGGCCCACTTCGATCTGCACTTTCTCCGCGGCACGATCGACGCGATCGACTCCATCCAGTGCCGGGCCAACAAGAGCAAGCCCGCGGCCGACAAGCTCCCCGAAGGCTATGGCCCGCCGGAGCTCTGCGTCGACGGCTCCGGCGATCACTCCTGGCCGCTCGCTGACAAGGCCGCGGGCGCGAAATTCTCGGCCTCGCTCATCATGGGGTACTGGGCGGGCAACGTCGTCTTCATCGAACCGATGATCACGAAATCGCGGCTCATGCAGAAGCAGACCTTCGAGATGGCCATTCCGAAGCCTGCCTCCGCAGGTGGAGAGCGCACGCTCTACCCCACTCACATGACGGCGAGGTTCGACGAGGCGAACGAGAGCTACACGTTCGAGTTCGACCAGCTCGAGCCCATCGACTGAGCCAGCTCGAGCACGGCCCCCACGTAGGTGCGCCGTTTGCAGGTCGTCCGATATGGCCTGCCGGATCGAGGACTATGCGCTCATCGGCGACTGTCAGAGCTCGGCTCTCGTGGGCAAAAATGGCTCGATCGACTGGCTCTGTCTCCCTCGCTTCGACTCGGATGCCTGCTTCGCGGCGCTCCTCGGCGACGAGGAGAACGGCTTCTGGAAGATCGCGCCAACGTCCGCCGTAGCCAGCGTGCGACGTCGCTATCGCGATGGCACGCTGACGCTGGAGACCGAGTTCACGACCGACACGGGGACGGTGGTGATCATCGACTTCATGCCGATCAGTGATCCCACGCCCGATCTCGTACGCATCGTGACGTGCACGAAGGGCTGCGTGAACGTGGAGTCCGAGCTCGCGATCCGTACGGGCTACGGCATCGACGTGCCGTGGGTGCAGCACATCGAAGGAGGCATTCGCGCGATCCAAGGCCCCGACTGCTTTCGCCTGGTCGCGCCCGTGCCGATGCGCGGCAAGAATTATCGGACCTACTCGACGTTCACCGTGCGCGAAGGCGAGCGCGTTCCGTTCGTCCTCGGATGGTGGCCTTCGAACACCGAGCAGCCGCCGCCGATCGATGCAGAAGAGGCCCTCATGGACAACGACGCGTACTGGCTTCGCTGGTCGAGCCGTTGTCGGATCGCAGGGCCCTACGCCGAGCCGATCCAGCGATCGCTTCTCACCCTCAAGGCTCTGACCTACGCACCGACGGGCGGCATCGTGGCCGCGGCGACGACGTCGCTTCCGGAGAGCCTCGGCGGCGTCCGCAATTGGGACTATCGCTATTGCTGGGTGCGCGACGCCACGTTCACGCTCTATGCGCTGGTGAGCGCGGGCTACACGGACGAAGCCCTCGCCTTCCGCAACTGGATGCTCCGTGCGGCGGCGGGCATGCCCGAGCAGCTCCAGATCCTCTACGGGATCGCGGGAGAGCGGCGCCTCGTCGAAGTCGAGCTCCGCTGGCTGCGCGGCTACGAGAACAGCCAGCCCGTTCGCATCGGCAACGCGGCGTCGACGCAGCTGCAACTCGACGTCTACGGCGAGCTGATGGACACCTGGCATCTTTCGCTGCTGAGCGGCCTCGTTCACAACGCCGACAGTTGGGGTCTTCTTCGCGCGCTCGTGCGGCATCTCGAAGACGTCTGGCGCCAACCAGACTTCGGGATCTGGGAGGTGCGCGGCGAGCCACGTCACTTCACGCACTCGAAGGTGATGTGCTGGGTTGCGTTCGACCGCGCGGTGCAGGCGATCGAGCAATTCGGTCTCGACGGCCCGGTCGATCGCTGGCGCGCCATTCGTGACGAGATCCACGCTTGGGTTTGCCGCGAAGCCTGGGACGACCAACTCGGGTCGTTCACGCAATTCCCTGGCTCGAAGGAGCCCGACGCGAGCCTCCTCCTCATGCTCCAGGTCGGCTTTCTGCCGCCGACCGACCCGCGGATGATCGGGACCGTCGACGCGGTCGAGCGCTTGCTAACGCACGACGGGCTCGTGCACCGCTACGTGACCAAGGCGTCCGTGGACGGTCTGCCGCGAGGCGAAGGAAGCTTCCTCGCCTGCTCCTTCTGGCTGGCCGATGCGCTCGTGCTCGTGGGGCGCGTCGACGACGCACGCGCGCTCTTCGAGCGCTTGGTCCAGCTCTGCAACGACGTGGGCCTCCTGTCGGAGGAGTACGACCCGATCGGCAAGCGTATGCTCGGAAACTTCCCGCAGGCGCTGAGCCACGTCGCCCTCGTGAACACGGCCTTGTATCTGTCGCGCTACGAAGGTCGGAGGGAAGAGGCGGCCCAGTGAACAGCCGGGCGAGCGACCGAGCGAGGCTTGCGCCGCCAGAGACCACGAGCGCGCCAAGTCAGTGACCGTCGCATCTGGCTGTGCTCTAGTTTTGGCCTCCTCGATCTCGACTCGAAAGAAGGCTTGTCCGTGGCGCTTTGGGAAGACTTCAAGAAATTCTCGTTCAAGGGCAACGTCATCGACCTGGCGGTCGGTGTCATCATCGGTGCAGCGTTCGGCAAGATCGTCTCCGCACTCGTCGCCGACATCGTCATGCCCGTCGTGGGACTCGTCATGCCCGCCGGCGACTGGCGCAACGCGGGTATGGTGCTACGCCCCGGCGCCACGCCGAAGGACGATCTCATCCTGAAGTGGGGCGACTTCCTCGGAACCATCGTCGACTTCCTCGTCGTCTCCATCGCGCTCTTCTTCATCGTCTCGCGACTCGTGAAGGGATTGGAGAAGCGACTCGAGGGAGACAAGCCCGCCGATACGCGCGAGTGCCCGTCCTGCTGCGAGACGGTCCCGGTGAAGGCCAAACGCTGCAAGTTCTGCACGTCCGAGCTCCCGAGCGCCACGGCCCAAGCCGCCTGAGGGGCACCTAGGTTGCAGGCCGCATCTCTTTCGAGCGCGCTCGTGCGGCTCAAACGCGAAAGAGGTCAGCCATGGGAACCAGCGACAAGCCCGAACGCGGGAAGCAACCCGTAGAGCAAGGCGGTCCGATCGAACGGCAGAAGCCGGGCGCGATCGGGCGAGCTATCGGTCAACGGGGCCGTATCCCCACACCGTTCACGTTCATGCAGCGCATGTTCGAGGACATGGATCGCCTCTTCGGCGGAGGCTTCGGCACGCACGGAGACATCCTTCCGTGGGGTGAAGGCATCGGCGACGTCGAGCTCCTCTCGAAGTCCGACGTCTGGAACCCTGCGGTCGACGTCACGATGCAGGGCAACAAGCTCGTCGTGCGCGCCGACCTTCCAGGCGTCGAGAAGGACGACGTACGCCTCAGCGTGACGGATGACGCCATCGTGCTCGAAGGCGAGCGGAAGAGCGAAAGCGAGTCGACCGAGGGCGACGTCTACCAGAGCGAACGCAGCTATGGCTCGTTCATGCGGCGCATTCCACTGCCGTCGGGCGTCGATTCGAACGCGATCGAGGCACGCTTCGACAACGGCGTGCTCGAAGTCATCGCGCCGATTGCGCAGGCCGGCGCGAAGAAGATCGAAGTGAAGACCGGCAAGGCCATGGGCGGCAAGACCGAGGGCCCCAAGCCGAACGTGATGCCCCAGTCGCAGGGCGGCCAACAGCGCCCGCACTGAGACACATCACGCTCCTCGCCTCGACGACCAAGAGCGAAAGCGCGTTGAAGTGATCGGCGAGCAGCCGGCCATCGTCGCGCGCGGAGCTCTCGCTCATCGCCCTCGGCCGCGTCTCGGAAACGACGGGTTACTTCGAGAGTACGCAGGCGCCGGCTTGGCAACGCGCCTCCGCGGGAGGACACGGGGCGCAGGCCGGCACCTCGTCGGGGAAGGAGCATTGCGAGGTCAGGCGACGGACCTCGGCGTCATAGGCCGTCTCGTCGGTCTTCGCGATCGCCGTGCTCGGACACACGCCGCACGCGCCGCACGTGCTGCCGCTCGCGACGGCCACGCAGTCCTCGTCGGTGGTGCAGGTCTTCGAGTACTTCGTCGTGTCGAGCTCCGCGGGCGGGAGGCCGGGCTGCGTCAGATCACATGACGTGTCGCCATCGGCCGCCACGACAAGCGTTCGCCAACGGACGCCCTTCGACTCGTTCGAGAACTGGACCCGATACTCACCCGCCGCGAGCGCCGGCAGCGTGCACGTCGTCTTGGGAATGGCACAGATCGCAGGGCACGCCCGATCGCCGGCCGGCGGGCACGTCTTCGTCGCCATGGTGATGGTGATGTTCGTCCCCGCGACGTCGACCTTGCACGCCTCGAACGCCGTGAAGCAGCCCAGGCATCCTTCGCCTTCGGCAGCGATCGTGATCGGCGTACCGGC
Organism: Labilithrix luteola; assembly: GCF_001263205.1. Lineage (GTDB taxonomy): Bacteria > Myxococcota_A > Polyangia > Polyangiales > Polyangiaceae > Labilithrix > Labilithrix luteola. The sequence continues at coordinate 7,826,147 of NZ_CP012333.1, read as the reverse complement.
TTTTCCGAATCCCGGTACGCACGCGCGATCCCCGGGAAGACTGCCAATCGTGCAGTGCTCACCTTCCGTACCGCTATCGACGTTCGCGCCGCCGTCGTCGCTTCCTTCGCACGTCGAGCCACTCGGGCACGAGCCTTCGTGATCGACGAGTCCGCTGTTGCAGGCGACGACGAGAGCGACGAAGACGGTGGTACCGAGCGAGACCAGGGAGCGGAGCTGCATGCCTTGCATTCAGCAACCAGCATGCCGCAGATTGCGCACCAAAAATTCGCGCTTTCACGCCGCGCGAGCCTCGCGGCGGCGCAGTCTGGCACAATCGCAAGTCACGGAAGACAGGGTCCTTTGTGGGAATTCCGAGGCGCCGGTCCATCCACCGGGTAGGCGCGGCCACGCCAGCGATGGAGAGCGAGGTGCCATGCGAAGGCCCCTCTTCGAATTGCTGCCTGTAGCCCGCACGTTTGAAAACTATTCATCGTTCGTAGTCGCAGATTTCGAATTATCCGTGCACGAGCGACTTGGGAGAACGTGCGGCGTCCGGCAGGATCCACGCATGCAATCGCGGACGAGTCGGACGGAAACGTGGGCAACGGTCGCGGCAGGCGTGATGGCGGGCCTAGCAAGCGCGGTCAGCATCGTGAGTTGCGGCAGCTCCAGCGACGACGGAGGCAGCTCGGGCGGCAACGGCGGAACGAGCGAAAGCAATGGCGTCTTCGATCAAGACGGCGGTGAGGCCGGACCGAGCCTCGCCGGATGTTCGAGCGATCTGCGCAGCATCCTGGACGATAGCGGCCGCGTGAAGACCACGTGCCCAGACGATCAGGGATGCTCCAACGGAGCGTGCGTTCCAGCCTGCCAAGCGGCCACCGCGAACCATGGCGCCGTCGGATGCGACTTCGTCGTGTCGACGCCCAACTTCCAGAACATCATCGCGCCGCCCTGCTACGCCGTGTTCCTCGCGAACAACTGGCCGCGCCCGCTGAAGATCACCGTCGAGCGCGACAACCAGAATCTCGACGTCACCGCGTTCGGCCGACTGCCCGTGGCCGGACAACCCGAGACGGCATGGCCGGCCGTTCCCGCCACCGGCGTGCCTTCGGGGCAGGTCGCCGTCCTCTTCCTCTCGAGCGATCCCACGTCGAACAACGGCGGTGAGTCGCCGATGAATTGCCCCATCACGCCGGCCGTCAACGCCGGGACCGCGGTAGCCGGAACGGGACGCGGGAAGGCCTTCCACATTTCGACCGATACGCCCGTGAGCGCATACGACATTCATCCTTACGGCGGCGCGAAGTCGTTTTTGCCGAGTGCAAGTCTGCTCCTGCCCACGAGCGCATGGGGAAAGAACTACATCGCGGTTGTCCCCAAGGACGGTGACTACGACAACGGTACGCCGCACGGACCTCAATGGGCTCACATCGTGGCCTCGCAGGACACGACCGTGCAGATCGTGCCGACCACGGCGTTGCCGGCGGCCGGTAACAGCCAGGACGACATCCCTGCCGCGCCGCCCAACGCCGTTGCCACGTTCAAACTGAAGGCCGGCGAATTCATCCAGTGGCAGAACGAGTGGAACGTGGTGAATCACGATCCGCTCGAGCTGAGTGGCTCGATCATCTCGAGCGACCAACCCATCGCGTTCGTGGGTGGCAATGGCTACCTGTGCCTCAAATCCTCGACGAACACGCACAAGCTCGATGACAGCAAGTTCGGCGGATGCGATTCAGGGCATCAGGTCATCCCGCCCGTCTCGGCACTCGGCTTCGAATACGCCGTCGCCCCGTACACGACCCGTCGCTCCGACTTGCAGGACGAAGCCATTCCGTACCGCATCGTGGGTGCGGTCGACGGAACGACGCTCACGTACGAGCCACCGGTTCCCAACGCTCCGACCAACTTGAAGCTCGGCGACAAATTCGATTTCGAAGCAACGGGGCCCTTCGTGGTGAAGAGCCAGGACGGCAATCACCCGTTCTACGTCGGACAGATGATGACCGGCGGCTGGGTCGCGAGCGACAGTCGCCCCGGCGCCACCCCGAGGGACGACAACGATGCAACGCTCGGCGACGAGGAGTACGTGAACGTCCCGGCGCCGGCGCAGTACCTCTCGAAGTACGTGTTCTTCACCGACCCGACGTATCCGACGACGAACCTGGTCATCGTGAGGAAGAAGACGGCGGGCGGCTTCGGTGACGTGAGCGTCGACTGCCTTGGTCCGATCACCGGTTGGAAGCCGATGGGCACGGGCGGCAACTACGAGATGACGAACGTCGACCTCTTGCGCGTCGGCAGCTCCACCAACTGCCAGAACGGTGGACACGTCGCCACCGGGACTGGGCCCTTCGGCCTCATCGTCTGGGGGCTCGACGGATACGCGTCGTATGCCTACCCGGCAGGCGGAAACTTTGCGACCATCAACTCCGTCGTCGTCCCGGCCAATCCGCGCTGAGGCCGAACAACGAGGAGCGCGAGGAGGACGGATGAAGAAAACGCCCGCAGGTTGGCCGAGGATTTCGTCTTCGATCTTCTACGAAGATCCCGCAAAGGCCATCGATTGGCTGTGCAAGGCGTTCGGCTTCGAGGTGAGGCTCAAGGTCGAAGGCGAGGGCGGGCGCATCGAGCACTCCGAGCTCGTTCTCGACGACGGGCTGATCATGGTGAGCAGCGCCGGTGGCAAATCGACGCGCAAAGTTCCCCTCCCCGGCACGAGCCCTCGTGCACTCGGCGGCGCCATCACGCAGGCGCTCTGCGTGTTCGTCGACGACGCCGATGCCCATTGCGAACGCGCGCGTGCCGCCGGCGCCAAGATTCTCGAGCCACCGACCACCACCGACTACGGCGAGGACTACTGGGCGGATCGCACCTATCGCGCCGAAGATCCAGAAGGCCACCACTGGTGGTTCATGCAGCGCGTGCGCGATCCCAAGTAGCTTCTTCTATTATGGCTCGTCGGGCGGCTCGGTGTTCTTCACCGACCAGTGGATTCCCATCAAGGGTGCCGACTACCCGGGCGTGTTCGCGCTCATGTGCGGCGGCACGAAGCCCACGCAGGTCTTCTCGTGGGATACCGCCGACGCGACGATTCGAGACAAGAGCCCGCTATCGTTCACCTACGGCGATCACGACGACCTTCTGCCCGACATCCAGGAAGCCATCACCGACCTCGGCACCAAGGGCTTCGGCATCCACGAGAAGGTGATTCCGAACGCAGGCCACTGCGAGTTCGACGGACACGGCGAGGCGATGAGCATTTGGAACGCCGCGCCCTGACGCTTGCGTCGAACGGCGTCGAGCGTCAGCGAACCTCCGCCACGATCACGGTGACGTTGTCGGGCGCGCCCTCGTCGAGCGTGCGCCCGATCAGATCTTCGCTGGCGCGGACGAGCTCCGCCGGCGCTCCGGCAGCCTCGTTGAGCGCGTCGTCGCTCACGACGTTGGTGAGTCCATCCGAGCAGAGGATCAAGCGATCGCCCGGACGCACGTCGATTCGGCCGAGGACGACGCGCACGACCTCCTGGCCCATGACCTGCAGAATGATGTTTCGTCGCGGCGAGAGCGTCGCCTCCTCGGGTGTCATGACGCCGGCGTCGACGAGCATCTGGACGTAGCTCTGATCGTGCGTGATCTGACCAATCTCGCCGTCGCGCAAGAGGTAGGCGCGCGAGTCGCCGATCTGCGCGACGAACGCGGTGTCCCCCGTGAGGAGAACGGCGGTCATCGTGGCGCCCATGCCACGCCGGTCGGGCCTGCGCTTTCCGGCCTCGTGGACACGATGACTCGCCTGTTCGATGACGCGTCTCAGAGTCTCGCCGTCGGGGCGTCCGCGTTTCGCCCCCTGCAGCATGCCCTCGAGCACCCCCTCGACCGAAAGCGCGCTGGCGATCTCGCCGGCACGAGCCCCGCCCATTCCATCGGAGACCACCAGGAGTACGCCCGAGGGGGTCGTTCGCCATTCGGTGGGGTGCCGTCCTTGCCAGCGCTGCCCGGTAGAAAGGTCGACGAGAGCGAACGCGTCTTCGTTCGTCTCCCGCACGAGCCCAACGTCGGTTTTACCTATTGCGCGGACGAGCCGGCCCTCCATGCGATGGATCATGCGACTGCCGTGAACGCGTGCAATGGGACTGCCTGCCTCTCGCGAAAATGAAGAGGTAACCAGATACCAGGTCGCCACGCGCCGCAAGCACGACGAACGGGTGACATGCGGTCGAGCTCATTCCAGCTCGACCAGCCGAATCGGCAGATCCGGGCTGAGCTGCCTCCGCAAGAGCGGCATCGCGACGTTGTAGACCGGGGTGCCCACCCGCGTGCGACCTTCGAGCGAGCCTCGATGCGCATGCCCATGGAACGCGAAGCTGACGGGGTAGCGTTCGAGCGGCTCCTCGAGACGGCTGCACCCGAGGAAGGGGTAAATCTCGGCCGGCTCGCCTTCGACCGTCGCCTTGATCGGCGCGTAGTGGAGCAACGCGATGCGTCGGTCCATGCGAAGGCGCGCGAGCGCAGATTCGAGCTTGAGCGACTCGTCGAGCGCCTCCTTGACGAAGCTCTTCACCGCAGGCTCGCCCCATGGGCCGAGGGTGCCGCGTCCAAAGCCTCCGGCGAATCCCTTCGCGCCGGCAAAGCCCACGTCGCCAATCTCGTGACTGTCGCCGTCGAGCACGCGAACCCCCGCCTCCGAAAGGATCTCGACGACCTTGTCGACATGGCCCGACTCGAAGTCGTGATTGCCGAGCACCCCGAGCATGGGGATCTTCAGAACGGAGAGCTCGCGCGCGAGGATGTGCGCCTCCTCGACCAGTCCGTAGTCGGTGAGATCACCGCACAGGAGCAAAACGTCCGCGCGGCCCTCGAGCTGGGCAAAAATGGGCCGGAGACGGCCGCTCGATTCCTTCGTGACGTGCAGATCTCCGACGGCCGCGATGCGCATTGGCTTCGATCCGTCGCGCTGCTCTCGCTTCCTGCGCTCGCTCTCTTGCTCGGACTCGGCCATTCCTCACCTCGTCATGACCTCTTCCGGCCCATGGAAATTCCAGGACGTTCTCCCGCGGCCGGTCAGTGAGCGCACGGAGCGTGTCGCCGTTCTCGGCGGGCGTCGCAAAACTCGTACCGAAGCGCAGACGTGCCGCTGGAACAGCTCTTGAAGGACGCATCCGAGTGACCGCCAAACGAGCGTCGAGGCGCGCGCCCATCAGCACCCGGAGAATGGTCACCCCCCTCTCGGGTGATTTCTACAGCGCCGTTCTTCGTCTGCTCACCTCGACTGGAATGCCCTTCGTGGTCGGCGGCGCTTTCGCGATGAAGCACTACGCAGGCCTCACGCGCGGAACGAAGGACATCGACGTCTTCCTGCGCGAGTCCGACCTCGAGCATGCCCTGGCCACGCTCGAGTCGGCGGGCATCGTCACCGAGAAGACCTTTCCGCATTGGCTGGCCAAGGGGTTCTTCGGCGACGACTTCGTCGATCTGATCTTCAATTCGGCGAACGGCCTGTGCCCCGTCGACGACGGCTGGTTCGCCAACGCGCCGCGTATCACGCTCTTCGACGTACCCACGCGACTATGTCCGATCGAAGAGGTGATCTGGACGAAGTCCTTCGTCATGGAACGCGAACGCTTCGACGGCGCCGACGTGTGCCATCTCATCGCCGCCCAACGAAAGCCGATCGACTGGAAGCACCTCCTGGCACGCTACGGAGACAACTGGCCGGTGCTCTACGGACACCTCGTGTTCTTCGGCTTCATCTACCCGCGCGAACGCGACAAGGTCCCGACCTGGGTCATGGACGAGCTCGAGGAGCGCGAGAAGACGCACCGGCGCTCCGAAGACATCTCGGTCTGTCGCGGAACACTCCTCTCGCGCGAACAGTACCTCGTCGACGTAAAGGAACGCGGCTACGCCGACGCACGCCTCGCCCCGTGGGGCTCGGTCGCGAAGTCGTCACTCGACATCTGGACCGACGCGATCGGCAAGAACAAGTAGCGGCGCTCGCCTACCAATCGAACCTGGCAGTGCTGAGTGCGCGCCCGCGAAAGCGGACGATCCACATCGTCGACGTGCGCAGGCCGACCGCGTAGGCTCCGTACGGAACACCGCGCCGGCAAAGCTCATGAGCGAATCCACCACCATGTTGAGTCTGGTCTTCGGAGTGAGTTGGTTCGTGAGCATGCTCCTGCTCGTCGCCAACATCATCGTCGTCGCGACGGTCGTAAGGCGCCATCGCCCCGACGTCTTCAAGTCACTCCTGGCATGGGCGATCACCGGTCTCGTCGTCAGCGGTACGAGCCCGCTCGTGAACTTCGTCGCGGTCAACATCGCCGCGCGTTCGGGAACGTCGAGCGTCATCGCCACGCAGCTTGCCACCACGCTCGTCAACATTCCGATCCACGTGCTCGTGTCCGTCTTGCTCCTCCGCGGCATCATCAAGCTCGCGCAGCCGCCCAAGGCCGTGGTGATCGAGTCGAATCAGCCCTATCGCTGAGGCGACGCAACGTTTTGGGGTGACGCGGCTGTTCGCTATCCTGGAGAGCGTGGATCGCCTTCGTCGGGCAGTCGTCTTCGTCGGTGTCACGTCGATCGGAGCGTCAATCGCGGCGTGTGAACCATCGCGCGCCGTGGACCATCGCTCTCCTCCGCCGGCCGTCGCACGCAACGCGCCGCCATCGACGACGAACGAGCCGGCCGCCTCGAACCCGCCGGCTGCGACGGAGCCGCCTGCCTCACCCCAGCCTCCACCGCGGCGCCCGGGAGCATTCGCGAACGTCGATCCGAACGACGACGGCATCGTCGCTCCGCCCGATCTCGTTCCCGACTGCGAAGGCGAGCTCGCGCGTGCCAACGTGAAGTTCCGCGCGGCCGCGCTCGCCGTGCATGAGCAGAAGAAGTCGAAGATCGTGTGCGGTGCGCCGCAGGTCGTCGTGTACGTCTCGGGTCCCGGCAAGATCGCCTATAGCTCTCCGCCGCTTCTCACGTGCGGCATGGCACTGGCCCTCGCATCCTTCGAGAAGCTCGTCCAAGAGGAGGCGCGAGCCACGTTCGGAGCTCCGGTCGTTCGCATCGATCACCTCGGGACCTACAACTGCCGCGAGATGGCCGCCTATCCGGGGTGGGTCAGCGAGCACAGCTACGCGAACGCCATCGACGTGGCGCGCTTCGTCCTGGCGAACGGAAAGACGATCGAGGTCGAGCGCGACTTCGACCTCCAAGACCCGCCACGAAAACCGAGCGGAGTCTTCCTCCGCGCAGTGTCACGGCGCGCGAACGACGAGGACGTGTTCTCGCACGTGCTCACGCCCTACTTCGACGCGCACCACAAAAATCACTTTCACCTCGATCTCGCCCGCTACCGCACCGACGGCACGCGCCCGCAGGGTTGATCGGACGAAGATCGCCGGAAGCTCGGACGCTCAGACGATCCGAAACGGATCGGCGTCATGCTCGCTTGCACGAACCTCCACGCCGGAGAGCTTCTTCGCGAGTCGCGTAGAGAACGCGCGGACGGCCGCCCGCTCGCTGTTCGAGTGCAGAGCCGCAACGACCATGACTCCACGCCGTGCGAGAGCAAGCGCGTCGTGATGACGGAGCTCGCCCGTCACGAACACGTCCGCGCCGGCCTTCATGGCATCGTCGGCGAGCTCGCCACCGGCTCCGGCGGCCACGGCGATGCGCTCGGCGCTGCCCTCGGTTGGCCCGGCCACGAGGACGTGCTCGAGCCCGAGGCCCTTCTTCACACGTTCGATGATCTCGGTGCGAGGACGCGCCTCGATCGACCCCACACGACCGAGGCCGACGCCTTCGGGCGCCGAGGCAAGGCGTACGAGGTCGAAGGCCGGCTCTTCGTAGGAATGGGACGCACGCAAGGCGGCCACGACCGCGCTCACGCGCCCGATGGGGACGACTGTCTCGAGCCTCATCTCCGGCGCCGTTTCGAGCTTGCCGCTCTGGCCCACGGTCGGGTTCGTTCCCGCCTGGCCGAAGAACGTGCCGGTTCCGGGCGAACGGAAACTGCAATGCGTGTAGGCGCCGATTCGACCTGCGCCGGCGTCGAAGAGCGCGTGGCTGACGCGTTCGAGATCCGATTCGGGAAGGAACGTGACGAGCTTGATCTCGGAGTCTTTGCCGTTGAACGCCCGCAGCGGACGCCGCTCTTTCGCGTCCACGCCGCAAACGTCGGCGAGGAAGTCGTTCGTGCCCTCCGGAGCCACATCGAGCGCCGTGTGCATGCTGTAGAGCGCAACGCGATCGCGAACGGCCTCCGCCCAGAGCGCGTCGTGCGGAACGCGCTTCACGGCGCTGAACATCGGAGGATGATACGCGACGACGAGATTCGCCCCGACCGAGCGGGCTTCGGCCGCCACCGCCTCCGCGTAGTCGACGGTGACGAGGACACGCGTGACGTCGGCATTGGGATCGCCGACGAGGAGACCGACGTTGTCCCAGCTCTCGGCGTAGCGAAGCGGCGCAAGGGTATCGAGGGTCGAGAGAATCGAAGAAAGGCGCATCACGACTCGCGGGTCAGAGCTTGAAGAAGTCTTTGATCTGGCTGATGAGACGCTTCGAGCGATCCTGGGAAGGCTCGAGCAGAGGACGCTGCGATGCGATGGCCTCGAGCTCCGCCTGCCTCGCAGCCAGGAGCTCGCTGATCTTTTCGACCACGCCCGGCGTCGAGGCGAGCGCATCGTGGAAGGGGCCGTGGCGAATGACGAGAAGCTCGCATTCGGTGTGCGCACGAACGGTGGCCGTTCGGGCTTCGCCCGTCATGAGGCCCATCTCGCCGAAGAACTTCCCTGCCCCGAGGCGGGCGACCACGAACGGGACGCCGCCGCGTGCGAACTCGACCACCACCTCACCGCGATCGATGACGAAGAGCTCGCTCGAGCGATCGCCCTGCGTGACCACGACCTCGCCCGGCGCATACATGTGCACGGAGGCCGAGGCGGCGAGCTTGCGATGCTGCTCGGCGGGGAGGACGGCGAGGAAGTCGACGAAACGAAGCATCCGATCGCGGCGTTCGAGCTCGCGTTCGCTCTCTCGCAAGTCGCGATCTTCCGAGCTGGCGTGCATGTGCACCGTGCGCGTAGGAAACGGCAAGTCGATGGTCGCGCGCTGGAACGCATACCAAACGCGATCGCGCACGAGGCCGTCGATCCTGTCGCGCTGCGCGAACTCGGCCGTATAGAAGTAGATCGCGTACTCGATGCCGTTCTCGCCGAAGTTGCGCGTCTGCACCCACGGCGACGGATCCGCAAGGACGCCCTGCGTGCCGGCGAGCGCCGAGAGAATCGCATCGTGCACGCGCTTCGGCGGAACGTTGTAGGGTCCCTGCACGGAGACGATGCGCCTCGAGACGTGCGACGGCTGCGAGTAGTTGCGGATCTGGTTCTTGGCGAGCAGCGCGTTCGGGACGATGACCTCGACGAGGTCGTTCGTCATCACCGTGGTTGCGCGCCAGTTGACCTCGGTGACCTGACCGATGCCGCGCGGGTCGGGATCGAACTGAATCCAATCGCCGACCTCGAACGGACGCTGCATCTGCAGCGCAAGACCGCTCACCATGTTGCCGAGGGTGTCCTGCAGCGCGAGACCGATGACCGCCGTGAGGAGCGCAGACGTCGTGAGGAGCGAGCCCGGCTCGACCCCGGTTGCCCGGAGTGAGAGCATCAGCACGATGACGTAGACGACCGCCTGGGTCAGGTCGCGAAAGATGCGCGGCGGAGCGCGATGCGTTCGGCGCCCGAAGAGGACGTCGACGGCGAGGAGCACCAAGCTCCGCCCCGACGAAGCGAGCAAGAACAGCGTGTAGAAGAAGTAGAGGATGCGCGCGCCGGCCGTACCCGACGTTGCCGCCAGGCAGAGCAGACCGAACGACAGCGACAGACCCAAGTAGACCGCAGGCTGCCGCGCGCGATGCTTCTCGGCTGCCGGTAGCAGCGCGTGTGCAGCGAAGAGGAGCGCGACCGCGATGACGATCGCGACGAACTCGACGGGACGGTCACCCTTTGCGAAGCCGATCAGCGAATCCAAGCAAGGCGCCTCGGAGGTCCGATGCTATCACGGACCTCCGAGCCGATCGGCGCGCTCACGCAAGGAATTACCGGCGGTCAGGGCCGGGACCACCCCAATCGGGGCCGGGCTCCGACTTGAGTCGCAACTGGTTGTGAATGTCCTTGACCCCGCGGACATCGTAGGCGACGTCGCCGATGAGACGCTTGGACTCGCGATCCTCGACGTTGCCCGTGAGCGTGACTTCGCCGTCGCGCACGGTGACCTCGACGTCACTTGCATCGATGTACGGGTGGTAGCAGAGCCGCTCGCAGACGTCCTCGCGGATGCGCTCGTCGGAGCGCACGTAGTTCTTCGGGCCGCGCCCTCCGAAGGCCCCCTTCACGCGATTCCAGAGGCGCGACTCGCCCTGGGGTCCCTGCTGCTGGCGGAAGTGACGAAGCTCCCTCTCCCGCGCCCAGCGATCTTCGACGCGCTCGGGAGGACTTCCGAAGATCTCACCGATGCGCTCGCCGAGGGTCCGATGACGCTCGCGTCCCCAAAAGTCGCGTCCTTCGTCACGACCGCGCCACGTGTACTCGTCGCGGCGCGCCTCGGGAGGAACACTTCCACCGTAGGGACCATGGCTCGCCCACTCGCGCTCACGCCGAGCGAAGTCGCGATCGCGCTCGTACTGTTCCCAGCGCGCGCGCTGTTCACGTTCCTCGTCGGACATGGCGCCGAAGCGCGAGCGAAGCGAGCCCTCGTAGCGCTCGACCCGACGCGCTTCACGAGGGTCGCGCTCGGCTCGCCATTCGCGCTCTTCGTCGCGCGCGCGCTCTTCCTCCCGGCCCGTACCGCGGGATTCCCCGATGCCATTGGCCGTGTTGCGAGAGTCGTTTGAGCCGCGGTTCATCGAAGACCTCCTTGGGGTCGCCGCCCGCCTCGAACGCGGAATCGCGCTGGAGATCACTCCTGCGATCCTAGGGAGGGCCGCCCGACCGAAGCAACGCGCGTTCCGTGCCAGCGTTCAGCACAATCGTGGGAAGGGCGCAGACGCGCGAACCGACAATCGCAACAGTGTTGCGCGAGACCTTTCGCCACGGCCGGAGACAACCGTCACACGACATGCGTCCACGACACCCGGGCCGCTCACGCGAGCGATAGGCCCAAGCGACGCCGCAAGGCAGCGCATCCGTCTCCGAGGAAGAAGCCGACGAGCTCCTTCATCTCCCCGCGAGGCCTCGATGACCAACCTCCTCGCGCGCGAGCGGCTCGAGACGATCGAGGATGATGTCGAGCGAAGCGTCGAAGCGGAACACCTCCATGGCGCGTCGATCGCTTGCCGCCGCTCGCCGCGCTCGTCGCGGAGTCGGTTGTGTGGTCCGACCCGGCGAGGACACCTGCCCGGTCGAGACCTGACCGACAGAGGACACCTGCCCGGTCGAGACCTGACCGACAGTGAGCTAACTGCGGCGGCGTTGCATCGAGAACCGACCGACAGTGAAGTCTGTCCGGTCGAGAACCGACCGACAGTGAGCTAACTGCGGCGGCGTTGCGTCGAGAACCGACCGACAGTGAAGTCTGTCCGGTCGAGAACCGACCGACAGTGAGCTAACTGCGGTCGAGACCTGACTGACAGTGAGCTAACTGCGGCAGCTAGGGTCGGGAGTGCCCCAGATTCGACCGACGTTGAGGCCTTCGACGCGCGCGGTGGCGATGGTCTTCGAATTGCTGCCGCGTCGTGTGGCCGCGTGCCGCTCACGGAACGTCCGGGCCGATTTGTAACGAGCGGGAGCGCCATCCTGCCACGTCGGGACGCAAGATCGCGTCTGACCGTGGCGTGAAGAATGCGGAGTCGGTCACGATGACCGGAAATTTCCGCGCAGCCCCACCGTGGCGCAGAGGGTGCATTCCCGGAGTCAACCGCGGAGGTCCACGATGAAAGTCGGCAGAGCCATCATGTTCGGCATCGTTGGAGCAGCCGCGATGAGTTTGCTCTCGGCGATCCTCAGGATGATCGGCATCCCCATCTACATGGAGATGATCCTCGGAAGCCTGACCGGCATCGTGCCAGGTCCAACGGCGTTCCTCGTCGGTCTGCTGATCCACCTGGCGATCGGCGCCATCTTCGGCGTGATCTACTGCGCTCTCTTCGAGAACGTGTGGGACCACGGCGGGGCCGGCACTGGAATGATCCTCTCGGTCATCCATGCGGCCCTCCTCGGCATGATCTTCGGGCTCACCCCGCAGTTTCACCCCTATATCCCGCGCCTCATCCATGATCCTGGGCCGTACTTCGCGAACGGCGGGCCGCTGACCGTCATCGCGTTCTTCGGCATCCACCTCGTGTACGGCGCGATCGTCGGCGCGGGCTACGGCCACGTCGTCGCCGAACACCAGTGGGCGCCCGAAGGGCGTCTGTGAGCGAGCTCAGCGTCGGGCAGCGCGCACGCGCAGCCGATTCTCCACGTCGCGGATCCCGAGGACCTCAGCGAGCACGTCTTCGGTGAGGTAGCGCATTCGTCGGTCGGTCACCGACCCTTCGAGCGTTACCTCGCCGTTGCGCACGTAGACGGCAATGTCGCGATCGTCGATCTCCGGGTCGCGCGCGAGCCGCTCGCAGATCTCTTCGCGCATGTGCTGATCGATACGCGCCGAACCACGACGCCGCGCGCGGAAGAGAAGTCCCTGGAGCCGGCGCCGGACGACTTCGCTCGAGCGCAGCAGGCTCACGAGAACGGCGGAGAGAACGCTCGGGCGATGAGCCTGCGGTCCGCGGAAATGCCCGCGCTCACGGCGCCCGCGAAGGACCTCGCGTCCGCCTCGCTCCTGCCAGGGAACTTCGTCGCGTCCCCGAACGGGTTCGTGCTCGCGTTCGTCGCGTCCGCGCTCGCGACTGTAGCTGTACGCGCGGCCTTCGCTCGCGTCGATCGAGCGGCGATACGAAACCTCCGGAACACGCTCGTTCGGACCGAGCCAAGAATCGTCCGCGAGATAGTCGTAATCGCGGTAGCGCTCGGCGTCGTCGAGGTGTCGGTACTGTTCGCGTTCGTAGTGGCGCATGCGTGGCCTCCCTTGGGCGCTGTCGCCGCGGCCCGTGCAACACGCATTCCCGCGCTGACGCGAGCGGCGCGACATCGAGACTCCCGGCAACGCGCCAATGGAAAAATGAGCGCGTTCGTCCCCAGACGGGCGACACCTCGGATGGGAGGCGACGAGTGGCCGCGGGGCTGATCGCCACGCTCGTGCTCGTGCGAGCGCGACCGCCACAGGCCGATCTCCTGATCGACGGCCTTGACGACGAGCCGCCGAAGCGCAAAGTATCCATTGGTCACTTTGCGGGCGTCGCGACCGTTCGTCGACGTCGTTGCGTCGTTGCGTCGTTGCGTCGTTGCGAGCCCCGGCGAGCCGTTCACGCGAAGCGGATGGAAGCCGCTCCGCGTTTTTCCACACCCCAATGTGACCAACGGTTACATCCAAGTCACGACAACATTGCAAAGAGCGCGAGCAGCGCCGCCCTAGGAGGAGGGATCGACATGGAGGAGCTCGACAGCTACCTGTTCAACCGTCACCTGCGCACCCCGGAGTCGCCCGATTCGCAGCCGCCCAAGCGCGAAAGCGGGCGTGACGTGCGAATCCCCGCGCGCGACGGCTTTCCCCTCGAAGCGACCATTTTCGAACGAACGCACGGCCGGGGCCTCGACGAGCACGCGTCGGATCCGCGAGCGCGCGTGATCGTGATCGCTTCGGCAACCGGCGTGCGTCGCGGCTTCTACGCCGGCTTCGCCACATACCTGGCCGCGCGCGGCTTCGACGTCGTCACCTTCGACTATCGCGGGATCGGTGCGTCGCGGGCCGACGAGCAGAGCTCGGCCAGCGTCACCATGCGCGATTGGGGCGAGCTCGATCTCGCGGCGGTCGTGACGTGGGCCGCGGACATGCTCGGCGACGGCCGAATCTCCGTGGTGGGGCACAGCGTCGGCGGACAGCTCCTCGGCCTGCTTCCGGAGCCTTCGCGCATTCGCGCAGCCGTCACCGTCGGAGCCCAGAGCGGCGACTACCGACTCTGGCCCATGCCCTCGCGGCTCCTCATGGCGCTGCTCTGGTACGGCGTCGTGCCATCGGTCACCAAGATGGTGGGCTACCTGCCTGGCAAGCTGGGCATCGGCGAAGACCTGCCGCCGGGCGTGGCGCTCGAATGGGCGCGCTGGTGCCGAACGCCCGACTACCTCGTCGGCGACGGCGGCGATTCCCGAAGAGCGAGCTTCGCCCGCCTCGAAGCCCCAGTCCTTGCCTATGGGTTCGACGACGACGGCTATGCGCCCGAGGCGGCCGTCGATGCCCTGATGTCGTTCTACACCGGTGCACGCATCGAGCGACGCCAGCTCGGGCGGAGCGACGGCCGCTTCGGCCATTTCGGCTTCTTCCGGCGGCGCCACGAGGCTCTCTGGAACGAGGTCGCCGGCTTCCTCGGGAAGAGCCGCTGAAGCCGGCGCAGGTGCGCCGCGTTTGACGCCGGAGGATCGCCGTGGTGCTCTCGAAGGGAATGAGCGCTCGCAGCGCGCCCACCAAGAAGCGCGGATACCACCACGGCGACCTTGCACGCGCGCTCGTGACGGCCGCGGCCGACCTCATCGAGAAGAAGGGGCCGGAGGCCTTCACCTTGCGCGAGGTGGCCGCCGCCGTCGGTGTGACCCACGGCGCCGCCTATCGGCACTTCGAAGACAAGCAGGCCCTCCTCGCCGCGGTGGCCGAGGAGGGTTATCGCACGCTCACGATGCACCTGGCGCGTGCGCTCGCGGGCGACGAGAACGACCCGCGCAAACGTCTCCGAATGCTCGCGGCGGCCTATGTGTCGTTCGCCCTCGACAAGCCCGCTCACTACCGCGTGATGTGGGGTCCGCGACTGAACGAAGACGGCCGCTTTCCGTCGCTCGAGACGGCGATCGAGGAGGGCTTCGTGCTCCTCATCACCGAATTCCAGCGCGGACAGGCCGCAGGCGTGTTCCGTCGTGAGCCCGCGCGCGACCTGGCGATTGCCTTCTGGGTCGCCGCCCACGGCTACGTCGAGCTCGTCATGCGGCGTCGCTTGAAGGTGAAGTCGACGAAGGCGGCGATGGACTACTTCCTCCGCCTCCTCGACCCCTTCATCGACGGCGTGACCGTCGACACGAAGCGCCGAAGCTGAAACGCCGCCGCGGAGACCGTTGTATCCGGGGAAGCCCGTCGAGACCTCGGTGATCGAGGCCATACCGTTCGAGTGGTGATTGCGTCCGATGAGAATGCACGAGCGCGACGGCGAGCAGAGCGCCGTCGTGTGCATCTTCGTATAAAGCAGACCGCCGGCGGCGAGCTTGTCGATGTTCGGTGTGTGCGCGAGACCGCCATAACAACCGAGCTGTCCGAAGCCGGTGTCGTCGAGAACGATGAAGAGCACGTTCTGGTCGCCCGCCTTCGCGCGAACCGGCTCGGGCCACGCGGGTGACGATTCGCCGAAGGTGCGGCCAATCACACCGGGGAACGTGGTCCCAGGCTCGTATTCGACGATCTCCTCGTCCTTCGAAGCTCCACCGTGCGTACCGTTCGTTCCGCGCTTTACGCCTTGGGCGACTTCATGGTTCGACTCTCCTCGACGTTCCGGTTTCGGGTTCGTCGAGGTCGGTAAGCAGCAGACGTTCCTGCGTTCGTGCGATCGCTCGCGCGTCGCGCTTGACGTCGCTCAGGATCGCGGCGCGTCCGATCGCTAGCCCGATGCGGGCCACGATCGAATGGACTACGTGGGCCGCGCCGCCGGGCTCGCGTGAAGGTCGAGGCGGGCCGCCGATGGGCCATCTGCTAGGAACCGAAAGGATGCAGTCGCACAAGCAGGGCAAGCTCGCGCTCGTGCTCGGTTCGCTCACGGCGTTCGGCCCGCTGTCGATCGACATGTACCTGCCGAGCTTGCCCACCATCGAGCGAGAGCTCCACACGAGCACGTCCGCCACGCAGCTCACGCTCGCGTCCTTCTTCGCCGGGCTCGGCGTTGCGCAGCTCGCCTACGGGCCGCTCGCCGATCGCTTTGGACGCAAGCGGCCGCTCTACGGCGGGCTCGTGCTCTACATCCTCGCGTCGGCCGGTTGTGCGCTGGCCCCGACGATCGGGGCGCTCGTCGTCCTGCGCTTCCTGCAGGCGGCGGGCGGCGCAGCAGGCATGGTCGTGTCACGCGCCGTCGTCCGTGATCTCTACACGGGCCAGGAAGCGGCACGTCTGCTGTCGCTCCTGATGCTCGTGATGGGAGCAGCGCCGATCCTCGCGCCAATGATAGGAGCGGCCATCCTCGCAGCGTCGAGTTGGCGATTCATCTTCGCGTTGCTCGCCGTGTTCGGCGTCGCCTGTCTCGTCGCGATGATCATCGCACTTCCCGAGACGTCGAAGGGCCGGCCCGCCGCCTTGAACCTCGGGCCGAACGTTCGCATCCTCTTCCGCGATCCCGCGTTCGTGACGTACACGTTCGCCGGAGCCTTCGGGCAGGCCGGCATGTTCGCATACATCTCGGGCTCGCCGTTCGTGCTCATCCAGCTCCTGCACCTGACGCCGACGCACTACGGCTGGGCATTCGGCATGAACGCCTTCGGACTCATCTCGGCGTCGCAAATCAACCGACGCCTGCTCGCGCGGCGCACGCCCGCAACGCTGCTTTGCCGTGCAACGATCGTGACGAGCCTTGCCGGCATCGCGCTCGTCGTGACGTCGCTCGTCGCAAAGAACACGCTCTTGGCCGTTCTGTCGTCGCTCTTCGTCTTCGTCGGAAGCCTCGGCTTCGTCGGACCGAACGCCACCGCGCTCGCGATGGACGCACACGGACCACGCGCGGGCCTCGCGTCGGCCGTGCTCGGCTCGTCCCAGTTCGCCGTGTCGGCCGTGGCCTCGTCGCTCGTCGGCTTGCTCTTCGACGGCACGATGCGACCGATGGCGTTCGTCATGGCGACGTGCGCCAGCGTCGCCTGGATCCTCGCCCATCTCGGCGCGGCGCGAGGAAGCGGCTCAGCGCGTGGTGGTGCAGTCAACGTTGTCGATGAACACAGAGGCGTTGGTCACGTTCTTGGTGGAGTAGGTCAGGCCGACCCGTAGCTCGCGCTGCTTCGCCGTCGTGGGCACCTTGAGCCCGTCGAGCGTCACCGTGATGCCGTTCGCAGTGAACGTGACCGACGACCAAGTCGTATCGAGGACGACGTGGAACCAGGTGTTCTCGGGAAGCGTGCCGACCGCGACACCGCGATCGAGGTTCGTCGGGGAACCGGGGTTGGTCTGGAACTCGAGCAACTGCCACTGACCGCTCAAGCACCCGAAGTACAGGTTGTGATCTTCGACGCCCGTTGCCGAAGTGATCAGGTCGAACGCGTCGACCTCGCTCCCCACGTTCGTCGGAATGCCGCTGAACTTCATGTCGAGCTCGCAGCGGAGCCCCGTGATCGCCGGGTCGAAGTCCTTTCCGACGGCGGCCCATCCGCCCCCTGCACTCTGCCGCGCTTCGAGCGCATGCGGGGGCGAGAGTCCCGCAGCTTCGGTCGAGAGCACGCCATCGACGTTGTCCGACATGCTCCAGCGCGTCAGCGGCGAGGCTTCGTCGAAGTTGCTGCAAAAGCGATTGGGCCCGTCGACGCAGGGGGTCGGCGCCGTCCCGTCCGAGCCTGCGTCCGCGCCTTCGGTGCCCTGCTTACCTGCGTCGTCTTGGTCGGCGTCGAGTGAGCTCAGATCCGTGAGGAGAGAGCACGCGCCGACCGACACGCCAACCAACACGACGGAGGACACGGTCCGCAGCGTCCGCGCCACGCCTCGCACGGTTCGCTCGACCGTAATCGCGCACGCAACATTCCCCATGACGCGCCAGTCTATCGCTTTTCCAAACGTGCGGGGCGCCGCGTCTTTGCGCCATCTTGCCCCCAATGACACCTCGCGCCAAACCGCCGACGTCGAAAAGAAAAACGCGCCGCCGGGACCAGCCACGGCGACGCGTTCACGGCTCGTTACGAAGTCCTGTTCGGCGCTACTCCTCGGCGGCGTGCGCCGGAGCGTTTCCGCTCTGAGGCGCGTCCGGCACCTTCTTGCGACCGAAGATTCGCGCGACGAGGTTCGAGATGTCGTCGAACACCGTGTACGCGACCGGCGTTGCAAGAAGCGTCAGGAGCAGCGAGAGCGTCTGGCCACCGACGACGACACCACCGGTTGCCTGGTTGTTGCTCGCGCCGATGCCCTTGGAGAGCACGAGCGGCAACATGCCGGCGACGAAGGCGAGCGTGGTCATGAGGATCGGACGGAGACGATCGCGATTCGCTTCGAGGATCGCCTCGTGTCTCGCCATGCCTCCGGCACGTAGGTGGTTCGTGTGGTCGATCTGCAGAATCGCGTTCTTCTTCACGACACCGAAGAGAACGAGGATGCCGAGGCCCGAGAAGATGTCGAGCGACTGCTTGAAGATGACGACCGACGCCACCGCGAACGGCAATGTCAGAGGCAGCGAGAGGAGAATCGTGACCGGGTGGAGCCAGGACTCGAACTGCGCCGCGAGCACCAGGTACATGAAGATGAACGACAGACCGATCGCGGCGCCGAAGCTGATGAAGACGCGCCCCATCTCGCGCGTTTGACCCGTCGGCTCGGCGATGTACTCGGCCGAGAGGTGCTCTTCCTTGATGATCTTGGCCACGGCGTCGGCGATGGCGCCGTCGCTGAAGCCAGGCTTCACGTTGGAGAGCAGCGTGACGACGCGCTGGCGATTGAGATGGTTGATCGTGGCCGGGCCTGCGCCGCGCTTGATGTCGACGACGCTTCGTAGCGGCACGAGGCCGAGGCGAGGCGAAGGCAACGTGAGCATTTCGAGCCCCGTGGTGGTGGCTCGATACTGAGGCTCGGCGCGGACGCGGACGTCGTACTGCTCGCCCTTCTCTTCGTAGGTGGAG
This sequence comes from Labilithrix luteola, assembly GCF_001263205.1. GTDB lineage: Bacteria > Myxococcota_A > Polyangia > Polyangiales > Polyangiaceae > Labilithrix > Labilithrix luteola. The sequence goes on along the minus strand of NZ_CP012333.1, from coordinate 7,807,233 downwards.
ACCTTCTCGCCGTCGACGAGGACGCGGAGCGTGCTGGCCGTGTCGGCGACCGAGACACCGAGGTCGGCGGCGCGCGGACGATCGATGTACACGCCGAGCTCCGGCTTGCCGGAGATGAGCGACGAGTCGACGTCGACGGCGCCCGGAACCTGCCGTAGCTTGCCGAGCACGCTGGCCGTGATCGACTCGAGCTTCTTCAGGTCGGGGCCGCGGACCGTGTACTGGATCTTCGCGGTGGAGAAGCCGCCGCCGAAGGCCGCAACCTCCTGCACGCTGAGACGGAGATCCTTCGATTCGCGCGGGAAGATGTCCGTACGAACCTTGTTCATCAGCTCGTTCTGCGTTTCCTTGCGGTCACGCGGGTCGGACAGGCGCGTGTAGATGCGGCCGACGTTCTGCGTCTTCGCCGCGTCGTCACCGACGGTGGCCACGGTGAGCGCCACGGTCGGCCACGTACGAAGCTGCGTGGCGATGCGGTTCGTGATGAGCTGCGTCTGCGCGAGGCTCGTGCCTTCCGGCGCGCGAACGACGACTTCGAACTGCGCTTCGTCGGACGACGGAAGGAAGCCCTTGCGCGCCGCGCCGGCGAGCGGGAAACACCCGGCAAGCGACAGCGCCGAGGCCGCGAAGACGATCCAGCGATGCCGGAGGACGAAGCCGAGCATCACCATGTAGATGCGCTCGACGGGGCGGTAGAACGCGTCGACGATGCGCTCGCCGAGGGGCTTCTTCGCGCCCGGCGCCTTGCGCTTCAGCCAGCGCGCCGCGAGCATCGGCGTGAGCGAGAAGCTGACGACGAGCGAGACGGCGATCGAGAACGCCATCGTCACGCCGAAGCTCGCGAGGAAGCGGCCCGGAATGCCGCCGAGGAAGGCGACGGGCAAGAAGACCGCGATGAGCGAGAGCGTGGTCGCGAGAACGGCAAGGCCGATTTCCTTGGTCGCAGCGACGGCGGCCTTGGCGGGCTCGAAGCCCTTCTCGTCGACGTAACGGAAGATGTTCTCGAGAACGACGATCGCGTCGTCGATGACGATACCGACGGCGAGCGCGAGCGCGAGGAGCGTGATGGTGTTCAGGGTGTAACCCATGAACCACATCAGGGCGAAGGTGCCGACGATGCTGGTCGGGATCGCGGTGGCCGCGATGATCGTGCTTCGCCCGCTGCCGAGGAAGAAGAAGACGACGATGGCGGCGAGGATCGCGCCGACGACGAGGTGTTCCTTCACGCCGCCGACGCTGGTGCGGATGACGCCCGAGTCGTCGCGGATGACGTCGAGGCTGGCGCCCTGGGGCAGCCCCTTGCGGACGTCACCGAGGCGCTCGCGGATCTGGTCGACGACCTGCACCGTGTTCGAGCCGGACTGCTTGCGGATCGCGAGGATGATCGTGGGCTCACCGTTGAGGAGCGCGGACGTCTCGCGTTCTTCGGCGCCGTCTTCGACGCGGCCGACGTCACGCACGAGAATCGAGTGGCCCGCCTCCTGGCGAACGACGAGGCCGCCGATCTCCGAAGCGCGCTCGACGCGGCCATGGATGCGGAGGGTGAGCTGCTCGGGGCCGGTGTCGACACGACCACCGGGGACCGTGAGGTTCTGGTTGGCGATGGCCCGCTGCACGTCGAGCGCGGTGACGTTCGAGCCGCGCATGCGCACGGGGTCGAGCCACACGTTCACCTGACGCTTCTGACCACCGACGATGGCGACCTGACCGACGCCGTTGACCGTCTCGAGCGCACGGCGAACACGCTTGTCGGCGAGCTCGGTGACTTCCTGCACCGCGTGGCCGTCCCACTTGAGGGCGAGCTGGATGATCGGCGATGCGTCGGGATCCATCTTCTGCACGGTGGGCAGATCGATGCCCTTCGGCAGGTCCTGCATGATGAGCTGCAGGCGGTCACGCACCTCTTGCGAGGCCACGTCCGTGCTCTTCTCGAGCACGAAGCGGATGATGACCTGCGAGACGCCTTCGCTCGAAATCGATGTGAGCTCGTCGATGCCGCTGATCGTGTTGACCGCTTCTTCGACCTTGTCGGAGATTTCGGTCTCGACGTCCTCCGGCGCGGCGCCTGGCAGTCGCGTGGTGACGACGACGATCGGAAGGTCGACGTTCGGGAAGCGGTCGACGCCCAGCTTCACATAGCCGGCGGTACCGATGACGAGAATGAGGAGGATGAGAACCGTCGCGAAGATCGGACGACGGACGCAGATCTCGGCAAGCCATTGCATGGCTGGTTCCTCCCCTTACAGGGCCTGTGCGCCGTCGCGCACGTCGGGGCCGGGCTGAAGGACGACGTTTTCACCGGACTTCACGCCGGCGATGATGCCGACGAGGCCGTCTTTTTCGCCCGCGAGCTGCACGATGCGCTCTTGGATGCGCTTTTCGACGACCACGAAGACGCGCGAGACCGACTCGGCCGTGACGACCGAGTTCTTCGGCACCGACGCGAGCTTCTCCTCGCCGACGGAGAGGTTCGCGACGGCGAACATACCGGGCTTGAGCTTGCCGTCAGCGTTCGGGCAGAGCGCTTCGACGACGAGGTCGCGCGTGGCAGGACGGATGTTCGGGCTGATGAATTTCACCGCGCCCTCGAACGTTTGATCGCCGAACGAGGAGACGGTGTAGCGAACGACCATGTCCGGCTTGATGGCGCCGACGTTGGCTTCGGGAACGGTGAGCTCGAGACGCAGCGGGTCGGGCGCGTAGAGCGAGACCACCTTGGTCTGCGGCTGGACGTACTGACCGACATTGACGAAGCGCTCGCCGACGATGCCGGCGAACGGCGCGCGGATGACCGAGTCACCCACGATTTTCTGCGCACTCTGCTGCTGCGCGGCAGCGGCGGCGGCCGACCATTGAGTGGTCGTGCACTGCGAGTTCGTGCGGTCGAACTCCGCCTGCGAGATGGCGCCCGTCTTGAAGAGGGCGTTCACGCGCTCGCACTCCTTCTGGGCCTGCTCGAGCTGTGCGCGCGCGAGCTGGGTCTGCGCGTTCATCGCCGTGGCGGTGATCGCCGCGCCCCGCGCGTCGAGGATCGCGAGCGTGTCACCGCGCTTCACGGCCTGACCGCGCTCGACGAACGTTGCGGTGACCTTCCCCGAGGCGTCGGCCGCGACGTCCGATTCCTGGCTCGAACGAAGCGTGCCGGTCAGCGTCAGGTATTCCGGCATCGGCTGAACGACAACCGCAGCCGTTTGAACCTTCACGGGTGCCGACGCCTGCTGCTGCTGAGCCGAAGTGAGTTCCGCCTGGGACCCCTCCGGCTTCTTGCAGGCGACAGCGCCCAGTCCAAGACCAAGACTGACGGCGAGAACCAATCCTCCGAACTTGACCGCGCGCATAGGGAACTCACGAGTATTCGAGGGGTTATCGACCGTCAAGCCGCGGGAGCGGTCGGTCGATAGGCGCAATGACACTAGCCCGACCGTCCGATGCGTGAGCTCAGCGGGCCGTTTCGCAGAATCCGGCAAAATTTGCGCGGAAGACATGTCGGGCCCTCTCCTTGTTAACGAGGGGATGACCCCCCTGGGCACACCCTCTCGCGCCATCCCACGATTCTCGGGAACAGGCCAAGGAGCGTTGCTCGAGACCGGCACGCCGGAGCGGAGCGCCTCGAGCGAACGCCCGTTGCGGGCAGCACACTCTCGTCGACGACAAAGAGGGACCGGGACGGACTTCTCGAGGGCTCTGTGAATCTCGAACAGCGCGGGCTCCAAGTCGCCTTGGTGGACGTGACACTGGCGAACGTCGCCTCGACGCGTCATGGCCCCCGCCAGACGTGCGTCCTCGCTTGCTTGATCTGTCGGATTTCTAGAGCGCGCCTGCTTGTTCGGGGCGCGCGACGCAGAGCGTCGAGGAGACTCCCGTGGGCGAGAGCCGTCGGAAGTCCTGTGGACATCGCAGTGACCGCGGCAACACCCCCTATTGCGGCCGTAGCGAGCTCAGGTCAATCCATCCACCCATGGGGGCGAAGACGAGCAACGATATTCTGTGCGAGCGCAACGAGCTCGCCGAACGCGTGCGCGAGCTCGAGAGCTTGCTCGCGACGATTCAGCGCGAGCTCGACGTCGCGCTCGAGGTACCGGAGGTCTCGTTCCTCGCCGTTGCACGCATCGCAACGCTCGTGAGGCCGACCATCCCGCCTGCCGAGTCGACGACGAGGCCCATCACTCCGCTCGCGCCGCTCGCGCCGCTGGCGAAGGCCTCGCCCGCGCCCGCCGCTTCGAACGACGATGCCCCGTCGACGGTCGCCGCCAAACCGCAACTGGACTCCGAGCCCACTCTGCGTTCCGCGGTCGGCTGAGATCCGACAGCGTCGTTTCGGGCTCCGGGCCCGCATGCGCGCACGAACGCAAAAAGACGTCGAAGGAGCGATGAACTCCTTCGACGTCTCGTTGGCGATCGGTCGACGTGCTTATTCGCGGACGACGACGCCGTGCGCCGTTTCGGCAAACACGAGGTCGGGCAGTTCACGAACGGCGGTGTTGAGCTGCCACTCGCCGGCGAAGAGCATGACCGGGCGATCACGCACGTCGACGGCGACGGTGCCGATGCGTTCGCGGGCGAGCGCCTGCAAGTCGATCGGCTGGCCGTCTCTGCGCGAGATCCAGCGCGCGAAGGAGCAGTTGACCCCTTCGTAGCGGATCTCGACGCCGTACTCGTCCTTGAGACGGTACTTGACGACTTCGAGCTGCAGCTGACCGACGGCGCCGAGAATGATGTCGCCGGCGCGCGCATCCGGTGGCCGGTACAGCTGGATGGTGCCCTCTTGCGCGAGCTGCTCGATGCCCTTGGCGAGCTGCTTGCGCTTGAGCGGATCGGCCATCACGAGTCGCGAGAAGTGCTCGGGCGCGAAGCTCGGGATGTCTTCGAACGTGAAGTCGCCGCCGTCGGTCAGCGTGTCTCCGATTTCGAAGACACCCGGATCGTAGACGCCGAGCACGTCGCCCGCGTAGGCCTGCTCGACGATCGAGCGGTCCTGCGCGAGGAACTGCGTGGGGTTGGCGAGGCGCAGATCGCGCTTCGTCCGAACGTGGTGAATCTTCATTCCACGGTCGAAGCGCCCCGAGCAGATGCGCACGAAGGCGACGCGGTCGCGGTGGGCGCGATCCATGTTCGCCTGGATCTTGAAGACGAACGCGCTGAACTGGCTGTCGTCCGCCGCGAGCAATCCCGTCGACGTCGCGCGCGGCGAAGGCGCCGGCATCATGTCGGTGAAGCTCTCGAGGAACGCTTCGAGACCGAAGTTGTTGATGGCGCTGCCGAAGAACATCGGCGAGACGTCACCCGTCGCGAAGCGCGAGCTGTCGAACGAGTCGCCCGCGGCTTCGAGGAGCTCGGCCTCGTCGCGCAGGCGCTTCACGCCTTCTTCACCGAGCTCGCGCTCGAGCATCGGATCGTCGAGACCACTGACCTTCACGGGCGGGGCCTCGGCGCCGGCCGACTGGCTGGACTTCGCGAACTCCGCATCGAACAGATACACGCGGTGCGCGAGGCGGTGATAGACGCCGCGGAACGTTCCGCCGGTGAAGATCGGCCAGGTGATCGGGTACACGCCGATCCCGAGGACGCTCTCGACCTCGCCGACGAGCTCGAATGGGTCGCGCCCCGGCCGGTCCATCTTGTTCACGAAGGTGAAGATGGGGATCTTCCGCTGGCGACAGACTCGGAAGAGCTTCTTGGTCTGCGCCTCGACGCCCTTTGCGCTGTCGAGGAGCATGACGGCGCCGTCGACCGCGTGGAGCGTGCGGTACGTGTCCTCGCTGAAGTCGGCGTGGCCAGGCGTGTCGAGCAGGTTCATCTGCAGCCCGCGATACGGGAACTGCATGACGCTGGTCGTGATCGAGATGCCGCGCTCGCGTTCGAGCGCCATCCAGTCGCTGACCGCAGAGGCGCGACCACGCTTGGCTTTGACGGCGCCGGCGAGCTGGATGACTCCACCGTAGAGAAGGAGCTTCTCCGTGAGGGTCGTTTTGCCCGCGTCGGGGTGAGAAATGATGGCGAAGGTCTTTCGACGCTTCACCTCGTGGGTAAGCACGGCATCGGTCATCGTGGAACCGCGCTCCCATAGCACGACCCCGCGTGTGGCACGACCACTGCAGCTTTTCGCGGCTTTCTCGCGGAAGGAGCGTGGCCCATGGCCCGAATCGTCGTCGATCAGCACTTCCAGAGGCCCCTCACCGAGGACGACTACACGCGCACCGCGCGCCGCCTCGATGTTCGCCTCGACGAACACGGAGCCGCCTGGCGGCGCAGCTATCTGTCCCAGGACCGCTTCCGGATGACCTGCGAGTTCGAGGCTCGGGACGTCGACGCCGTCCGGGACGCGTACCTCGAAGCCGATGTGCCGTTCGACGCCATTTGGGGAGCCGACGTCTCCGCCGTAGAGGACTACCCCGAGCTCCTCGAGAAGCTGAACGAGGTCGAAGGCGAGCTCGAAGAAGCATCGGCGCCCCGCCGGACGAGGCGGCGGTCGCGCTCCCACCAGGAAGCTCGCCACTGACACCAGCGCTGGTCGGGACTGGTCGGGAGACCGACCGCGCGCCGTCGTGTCACGCTGTCACGTCCTGCACGCGAAAGGACGCCAAGCGAAAGTCGTCGGGCATGAATCGGGCGCCTCGGGCGTTTCGCCAGAAGCTCAGCTCCGTCGCCGAAATGGAGTAGGCTCGAGAGCTGGGGGGTTCGAGTCGCTCACTTGCTTTCGCTGACGTCGTGGTCGAGAAATGGTCTGGGTGGTCGCGCACGGCAGCTCGTCGCCGTGGGAGCGTCTGCGCTCGCGTGTATCGTGGGCGCCTCGCAAAGCGCAGCGTGCGTCCCCGAAGAGTCCGACCCAGCGCAAGAGCCGAGCGGCCCAGCACCAACAGTCTCGCCAATAGCCTCGCCCTCGCCCTCGCCCGCCCACGTGCCGGAGGGCGGCGAGGCCAAGCCGGCGCCCAGCATCGTCGCCCGCCCGCAGCTCGACGGCCGCGGATTTCCCGACAAGGTCCTCGCGCTGACATGGGACGATGGGCCGGACGCCCACACCCTCGAGCTCGCGAGCTACCTCAAGAGCCATCGCATCTCGGCGACGTTCTTCGTGGTGCGTGAGTGGATCGACGGCATCTCCGACGATCCCGGCGACGGACGCCGCGTCCTCGAGACGGGCTATCGCTACCTGCCGATCCTCGGCGATCTCGTCGAGCTCGGACACCGCCTCGGCAACCACACCGCTCATCACGCCGTGCTGCGCGAAGCGATCGGCGTCGGCGCCATCGAGCGAGAGCTCCTCGAAAATCAGCGCGAAATCGACCCATTTCTCGGCAACGAGCTTCGCCTCTTTCGCGTACCGGGCGGAGGCTGGGGGTCGGCCGCGATGGGCGTGGTCGGTCACGACGTCTACCTGTCGTCGCTCGTCGGCCCGATGTTCTGGGACATCGATCGCAAAGACTGGGATCACTCGCTCGAGTGCGACGAGCCCCGGGGCTCACGGGATTGCGAGCGCAGCGCCCCCGGCGGCGCGTGGCGAACGAAGCCCTCCGTCATCGCCGCCCGCTACCTCGGCTCGATCGAGCGCACGGGCCACGGCATCGTTCTCCTCCACGACCGCGTCGGGCACGTCGGTTCGACCTACGCACTCGACATCGCGCACGCGCTCATCCCCCAGCTCGAGGCGCGTGGTTTCGTCTTCGCCGCGCCGATCCTTCACTTCTCACCACCGTCCACTCGCCTCGTCTCCACGCCAGACAGCCCGACGTGGCGCTGGGCGGACGACACGCTCCGCGTCGGTGATGTGAATGGAGACGGCCGCGACGACATTTGCGGGCGATCGTCGTCCGGCATCCAGTGCGTCATCGCCACGTCGATCGCGGACGACGGCCTACCTCGCACCATCTTCCGCGAGACGAAGACGCCGATGCACGACGGCCCTCCTTCCGGCATGCTCCACCTTGCCGACGTGACCGGCGACGGGCAGAGCGACGTGTGCGTGCGAGCCGCGCGCGCCATTGCTTGCGCTGCCGCGGACGTCACCGGAACGCTCGGCGCGTACAGGGTGTGGGAGGCGGAAGGCGACAGCCAGACGCTCGGCTTCGCGGACGTCGACGGAGATGGCAAAGCCGATGCTTGCGATCGGACGGCGACCGGCATCGTCTGCGCGCGAAGCACCGGAAAGAAATTCGATCGCCCGCACGTTTGGCTCGCCGATGCCCACCTCGGAGCCGATCTCGGCGACACGCTCGCGCTGGCCGACGTCGACGGCGACGGCAAAGCGGACGTGTGCGGCTCGAGCGTGCGCGGCATCACCTGCGCGCTCTCCGACGGTCATCGCTTCGGTCGTGCCCATCGTTGGTCGACCGAGGGCGGGCTCGCCAAAGGACTCGCGCAGGTTCGCTATGGCGACCTCAATGGTGACGGTCGCGCCGACGTCTGCACCGACAGCGGTCGCGCCATCCGATGCGCGTTTTCGAACGGCCGCGGCTTCCTCCAATCGAGCTCCTGGCTCGACGAGAATGCGCTCGCCGCTCAGGGCTGGACCACGCCGGAGCTCGCCGCAACGCTGCAGCTCGGGGACATCAACGGGGACGGACGGGCCGATCTCTGTGGACGAGGCCCCGACGGGCTGTCGTGCGCCCTCGCCCCCTGAACTGAAACGTCCGCAATCTCAGACACTTATTGAAGTGCGAACGGGCCTTCACAGGCGGCCGAGCTGAGTACCCGAATTCGCGCTCGGGTCCGCTTGCAGTACGGCGAGGACGCGCATAGGGTCCCCCCGCTCAAGTGGCAAGCCTCGCGCGAGCACAGGCGGCGCGCTGGGCGACCCCGAACGAAGGAAGGCCCGCGCTTTCCGGAATTTTGGGGCTCGTCGAGACCGAATGCCGCCCGCATTGAACGATCGGACCGATTCGCAACACCAACCAAAGCTCGTCTCGGCTCGACTCGCATTCGTCTCGTTCTCGACGTCTCGCCGCGGCAGTTTCTTCAGAGCCAATTGACACCGGAGGATCGAGTGACCCTGCACGCAATCCGCACCCAGGAAGAGAATCACCAGACGCCTGAATCGGAGGCGCCGAAGAGCGGGCGGACCGGGGCCGGCATCGACCGTTTCCTGCGGTTCCACGACTACAAGCTCGCGGAGAAGTTCCACAAGGGCAAGGTCCCGATGACGACCCTCTACGAGGCCTACTTCGATGGCCAGGTCGACATCACCGGCGACATCTACGAATTCCTGGACGAGCGCGATCGCTACGTCAGCTACGAGCTCACCGCCGAGCACGTGAAGTTCCTCTTCAAGAACTTCATCCCCGAGGTCGCGATCCACTCGAAGGATCAGGACCGCCGCATCGTCCGCGAGCACTACGACCGCGGCAACGACTTCTTCGGCGCGTTCCTCGGCGACCGCATGGTCTACACGGCCGGCTACTACAAGGACGGCCAGGCGAACTCGACCCTCGAAGAGGCGCAGGACGAGAAGATCAACCGCTGTTGCCGCAAGCTCGATCTCCAGCCGGGCGAGAAGCTCGTCGACATCGGCTGCGGTTGGGGCACCTTCGTTCGTCACGCCGCCGTTCACTTCGGCGCGGACACGACGGGCATCACCATCAGCAAGAACCAGACGGAGTTCGGTAACGCGCGCATCGAGAAGGCGGGCGTGTCGGATCGCGCGCGCGTTCTCTGCCTCGACTACCGCGACACGCCGAAGCGCGTGTTCGACAAGATCGTCAGCCTCGAGATGGTCGAGCACGTCGGCGTGAAGAACCTGCCGGGTTACTTCTCGCAGATGTTCAACCTGCTGAAGGACGACGGCCGCTTCCTCCTCCAGTGGACGGGCCTCCGCCGCGCCGGCTTCGATGGTGTCCTCCCCGTCGGCCTCCGCGCCGAGGACATGATCTGGGGCCTCTTCATGAACAAGTACGTCTTCCCGGGCGCGGACGCGTCGCTGCCGCTCAGCGACATGCTCAAGTACGGCGAGAAGGCCGGCTTCGAGATCCACTCGGTCGAGAACGTCAGCATCCACTACGCCTGGACGATCAAGGCGTGGCACGACAACTGGCTCGCGAACAAGCAGCAGGTCCTCGAGACTTACGGCGAGCGCTGGTTCCGCATCTGGCACCTCTTCCTCGCTTGGTCGGTTCGCATCGCCGAGCAGGGCAACGCCGCGTGCTTCCAGGTCGTGTTCAACAAGAACCGCAACGACTTCAACCGCGCGTCGTACGTCGGCTCGGACAAGCTCTGAGCGATTCCGCGCTCGCTAGCGCGTGAATGAAGAAAACCGCCGTGTCACCTGCTCTCTCGAGAGCGTGACGCGGCGGTTCTCTTTTGTCCGGGAACCTCGTCGCGTCCCGCGTCTTGCGTCGCGTGCCTCGCGAATCGCGAGCGTCTAAGCGCGCAGACAAAAAGAAAACACCGCGCTGGGCCGGGGGGGGGGGAACGGCCACGAACGCGGTGCACTGACCTTCTTAGCGAATCGCGTGCCAAACAAAAATCCGGCGAATCCTGGGCCTTTTGTCGGCAAATCTTTCAGGCGTGGAAGATCCGCGGACACGAATGCACGACCGTAGGTCACGCCTCGTCGTAGTGACTCGCTGAGGGCGGGCGGGGAGACGCGGGGAAGACACGGGGAGACGCCTCGTCCGATCGTCGACCAGCAAGGACGGTTGGCGGGAGCCCTCCCGCGTTCGCTTCTCACGATGCGATCCCCGGAGACCTCTCTGTGCCGCCGCATGGCGCGCGCCGTGAGCTAGTCTGGAGCCAGGGTGGCCACGGCGCAACGCGTTCGAAGAAGTAGGCGCATGCGCGACGTTGCTCGCCTCCCGGTCGGCCTGGTGATGGGGCTGGTGATGGGGCTCGGGTCTGCCGGCCTCGCGCTCGCTCAGTCCGATGCCGTGGTTCACGTGGAGTACGCGGCATCGGGCGGCTCGGGCGGCTGTCCGAGCTCGGCCTCGTTCATCGAGCAGCTTCGGAGCCGAAGTCACCGCATTCGCGTGAGCGACCGGACGGACGGTGCGCGCACCATCGTCGTTCGAGTCGAGGCTCACGACGGACGATCGGCTGGGCGCTTGACGATACGAGAGGTCGACGGCGGCGAGGCAGAACGGAGCGTGCAAGGAAGCACGTGCAGCGAAGTCGTCTCGAGCCTGGCTTTCGTAGCCGCGGTCGCCGTCGATCCCGGCGCCTCTCTCCTGCCCGAACCACACGCTGTTTCGCCGGCGGCGACCGCAGCGCCAGCCCCACCAGCCTCCAAAGCTGGTGGAAGCATCCCTGCGGCACCGGCCCCTTCCGCCACCCCGCAAGAGACAACGACGACGACTCCGCCGCCCACCGTCGCCAACGGTGGCTCGGACGAGCGTGAGCCCCCCTCGAGAACGGAAAGAGCGAGCAACGAGGACGGCAACGACGCACGGCCGACGGCGAAGTCCTGGGAACTTGCGGTCGGCCTCGACGGACAAGTGCTCTCGGGCCCCGCTCCTTCGGTCGTGTTCGTGCTCCCGGTCTTCGTCGAGATCGCGAGCAGTCATCGAGGGCTCTTGTCTCCCAGCGCACGCCTCCACTTCGAACGACTGAACACGTCGAGTCAGACGGCCGGTGCGGGAGCCGAGTTTACGTGGACTGCCGGCGGCTTGGACCTCTGTCCAGTGGCTTGGTCACCGGATCGTTTTCGCATCGCGCCCTGCCTGCGAACCGAGGTTGGGGTCCTTCAGGGCGGGGGCATCGGGGTCCAGCCCGCCCGGAGCTCGTCACGCCTTTGGCTGAGCACCGGTGCCGCGGCTCACGTTCGCTGGATGGCGTTTCGGCCCGTCTTCGTCGACCTCGAAGCCGGCCTTGGCGCTCCACTCGTGAGAGATCGATTCTTCGTCCAGCAAAATACGATGGTCTTTCGCGTACCGGACGCGGAGTGGAGCGCGGCGCTTGGCGTCGGGGCGACGATCTGGTGAGCGCCGGGTGATCAAGATCGCCTCGACCGGACATTTCCCGAGCACGCGCTATGGTCGGGACATTGTCGGTGGTCGCCAATTCCGATGCGGTAGCGGTGGCAGTGGCGTCAGCGGGGGGAGGCGGCGCGCCGTCGACCGAGGCTCCCTCTGGGCCTGCCTCTGCGCCCGCCACTCTGCCTGCCCCGCGCTTGACGGCGGCGGCCGAGACGCGGTTGCGGCAGATCGTGGAGACCAACTTCGACTTCATTTGGCGCTCGTTGCGAGGGCTCGGAGTACCAGCGTCGCTGGCGGACGACGCGGCCCAGCAGGTCTTCTGGCTCGCCTCGCGAAAGCTCGACGACATCGCGGTCGGCAGCGAGCGTTCCTTTCTCTTCGCGACCGCCCGAGGAATCGCGGCCAACGTACGGCGCTCGCAAGTCCGAAGGCAGGAAGACTTCGACGAAGACGCAATCGGCCGTCAGGTGGATCGCTCACCGAATCCCGAACAGGCCGCGGCTTCGAATCAAGCACGCAGACACTTGGAGAGGATTCTCGATGGCATGTCGGAGGACCTGCGAACGGCCTTCGTCTTGTTCGAGCTGGAGGGTCTCACGACCTCCGCCCTCGCCGAGCTGCTTGGCATCCCCATGGGCACCGTGGCCTCACGCTTGCGCCGTGCCCGAGAAGTGTTCGATCGCGAAACGGCGCTCCTGCAAGCCGAGAGCGGGGGTAAGCCGTGACCGAGCCGAAACGCGTTCTGTCCGATCCCTCCGCTTCGGACTTCCAGAGGACCCTCCTGGGATCCTGGGAGCTCGAACGTCCGACGAAAGGCGCGCGCGAGAAGGCGCTTGCGGCCTTGGGCGTCGCAGCCATCGGTACGACGGCCGCCGGCACGACGCTGACGGGTACCGGAGCGGCGAGCGCCGCGGGAACGGCGACGGGTGCGTCCATGGCGCCCAAGGCCGTCGCCGCCGTCGCCTGGGTGAAATGGGCTTCGATCGCCGCCTTGATGATCGGCGGTGGCGTCGCGGCCGTCGTGTGGACTGCTCATCGGGCGCCCGCGAATCCCCTCCCCCAAGCGCCCTCCGCATCGATGGCGGCGCCCCTGCCGCCCCGACCACGACCACGGCCATGCCGGAAGGTTCGGCGCCGCTCGTGACGCTACCGAGTCCGGACCTTCTCCCGACGCCGTCGGCCTCGCCCCATCCGCATCCATCGAGCGCACAATCCGCTCCGGCCTCGCTCTCCGAACAGCTCAGGCATCTCGAAAGGGCGCGCGCCGCACTCGACGCAGGTGACGGTGCGACCGCCGAACGTTTGGTCGACGAATACGAAGCTCGTTACCGCGGCGGAGCGTTCGTTCAAGAGGCCGAAGTTCTGCGCATCGAAGCGTCTCTTCAGCGCAGAAATCGAGCAAGAGCGGAGCGGCTCGAGGCAACGTTCTTGGAGAAATTCCCCAAGAGTCCGCATGCGGCACGTGTCCGAGCACTGCTAGATTCGAATCCGTGAGCCGTGCGAGGCGCAGTAGGTTTCGACGTTTCTGCCGGATTGCTCTGATCGTGTCGGCAGGAGCTTTTGCTCTTTGGTCGTTTGCATGCGGCGCCGACATCGATCTCGGTGGCAGCGCCGATGCGTCCTCGCCTTTCGACATGAACAGCGCAGACGTGCGCTCGGCCGATCGCGCCGATTCTGGAAACGAGGACTGCGAACCTTGCCTTACGGCCGAGGATTGCCACTCCAACGCGGTGTGCGTCCAAATGACGAAGGACGGCGGCGCTCTCGACGGTGGAGAGACGTACTGCGCAACTTCGTGCCCGAGTGGATCGGGCTGCCGGTCGGACCAAACCTGCCGCGTCGAAGTCTCGTGGGACGGGCGGCAAGAGCGCACGTGCGTTCCGAAGAGTGGAGCCTGCCCTTCGGCGACACCTCCGTCGGGATCGGATGGTGCCCCGCTCGAACGTTGCGGCTCGCTAACCGGTCCAGAGGTGCCCTCGGCATGTCGCGACTGCCGCTATGATTGCCAGCCAAACGGTTGTTACGCAGGTTGGTGGTGCAACACCGTGACTCGCGACTGCGTACGGCCACCGAAAACCTGTCCCTGACAGGACCGACGAAAATTCTTCGTCACGGGTGATCAACCGCCGAGAACCCGGACATTCCTGCGCGATGCGCTGGGATGCCAAACGACGCGGGAGCCTTTGGTCGAGCAGATTCCCGCTTCGAACGCTCGTTCTCGGCATTGCGCTCCTTCATCTCTTTCCTGCTCGAAAGCACCTTCGAGTCTTCTTCGAAGAGCCTTCGTTCCACGAGGCGTGGAAAGGATTCGGAGCCGTTTTCGCGATCACGATTCTCGTTCTTCCAAGAACGTGGCGCATCCGCCTCTTGGCCACGATGACGCGAGACCGCGGCCTCGCGTGCCTCGCATCGATGACTCTGACGCTCGCGCATGTGGTCCCCGCGCGTGATCACCTGCCGCGCTTTCTAGCGTCGGTATCGTGGGGTGATGCGTGGCGTGGCTTCGGTGCATGCCTCGCGGTCTTCTGGTTCGCTCGATGGGCGGCCTCGACAGTCAGGCGTGTGCCGGTTCTCGCCAGGGCCACGACCTTCTTCGTCGCCGGTAGTCTCTCGCTCGTTGGATGTGGTAGCTCGACCACGCACGGATTCGACGAAGACGCGGGCGGAAGCACGGCAGGCGCCTCGGAGCCCGGAGCCCCCTCGACGTCGTTCGGGGATGGCGGTAGCGGAGGACAGCCGGGCCCCGCACCATCCGACGGCCCGATCCTCCTGTATGCGCACACCGATAAGACGCTCTATTCCTTCGATCCGAACGATCTGAAGTCCCCGACGAGGATAGGCGACTTCGATTGCATTGGAAGCGGAGCGCCTGCCGCCGCGATGACCGATATCGGAGTCGCAAAGGACGGAAAGCTCTATGGAGTGAGCGATACCGCGGCCTACCCGTTGACGTTGAAGTCGGGGTCCGTCCACTGCGATGCCACGTGGCCACTCCCCACCAACGCTCATTTCTACGGGTTGACCATGGCGCCCGAGAACACCGTCGCCGCGACCGAGACCCTCATCGCGTCGAACAGCGCCGGACAGCTCTTTCAAATCGATGCCACGAGCGGAAACCCAACCCAAGTTGGAACGCTCGGAACGGATCCGCAAAGCGGAAAGACGTGGTCTCTCTCGGGTGACATCGTCTTCCTCGCCAATGGCGGTAATCCCCTTGGGTTTGCCACCGTTCGAGTCTGTTCGGGCAAAGGCGGGACGACATGCTCGAGCGTCGACACGCTGATCGAAGTCGACGTAAAGGCAATCAAGCCTGGCACCCAAAGCGTCCTCAAAACCGTTCGAGGGCAAGTCGTGAAGGGGTCGTGGTGCACGAATCCGGCATCGCCGAACACGTTCGGCAGCATGTTCGGAATCGCCGCCTTTCACGACAAGGTTTATGGCTTTTCGCGCAAAGGAGACGTCGTCGAAATCCACAACGACGACGGCTCGGGATGCCTCGTGGCCGCCTACGCCTCCGACCCCTTCGCAGGTGCCGGCGTGACCACGACCGCCCCCGTTCAAGCTCCGCCACCGAAGTGAGGTAAGCCGTGCGTTCTCTCCTCGCATTCGTGTCCGTATCCTCGATTTGTTTTGCGCTCTGGGCGGGGTGTGGCGGAACACAAGCCACCTCCGGTAGCGATGGCAGTCCGTCCGATGGCCATCCGTCGGGCACGTCGACCACGCCAGGCGCCGCGAGTGCCTGCGTGCCTTGCGTGACCGATCAGGACTGCAATGGCGCCGTATGCGCCCAGCTCGGGTCCGACAGCTACTGCGCTCCCGCTTGCCCCAATGGCAACGAGTGTTCGTCGGATCGAAGTTGCGTATCGGCCAGCAGTGTCACCGGGCAGCAAGTCAGCGTGTGCGTTCCACGTGGCGATGTCTGCAGCTCCTCGCCGGGAGCACAGGACGGCGGCAACGCCTCCGGAACCTGCGGCACGCTCGTCGGCCCCGACGTCACGTCGAATTGCACGTCGTGCACGGGAAAGAAGAACTGTCAGACCAACGGCTGCTTCGGTGGATGGTGGTGCGATACCGCGACGAAGCGATGCCAGGCGCCGCCTTCGGGGTGCGGCCCCACCGGCGCCCCGCTCGACGCGGGCGCTCCCGCAACGGGGACGGTCACGGGGAACGGGGGCTCCCTCTCGCGTCTGCTCTTTGCCGTCGTGGGCGATACACGACCACCGAGCATCAACGACACGGCCGCCTACCCGTCGACCATCATCGACAAGATCTACGGGGACATTCAGGCCTTCACGCCGCGGCCCGCCTTCGTCGTTTCGACGGGCGACTACATGTTTGCTTCGTCGTTCAGCGCCGAATCCGGACCGCAGCTCGACAAATACCTCGCTGCGCGAGCCAAGTTCGATGGCCCGCTCTTCCCGGCCATGGGAAATCACGAGTGCACGGGCGGGACCACCTCGAATTGCGGCCCCGGCGCGCCAGATGGTGTCACGAACAACTTCACGTCGTTCCTGAACAAGATGCTCGGTCCGATCGGAAAACCGGACCCGTATTACGTCATCAACATCAATGCCACGGACCATTCGTGGACAGCCAAATTCGTATTCATCGCGGCCAACGCCTGGAGCACCGCACAGGAGAGCTGGCTGAACACGACCCTGGCGCAAAACACGACTTACACCTTCGTCATTCGTCACGAGTCGCGCATGGCGAATACCGCGCCGGGTGTGAAACCGTCCGAGCAGATCATGGCGCAGCACCCTTATACGCTCGCCATCGTAGGCCACACCCATACGTACGAACATCCGTCGGGGCGTGAGGTCATCATCGGCAACGGCGGCGCCCCTCTCACCGGCGGCAAGAACTACGGTTTTGGAGTCTTCAGCCAGCGACCGGACGGCGCCATTCAGGTCGACATGGTCGATTACGCTTCCGGGTCCAGCGACATGCAATTCCGATTTGCAGTCAAACCCGACGGGAGTCCGACCCCGTGAGTTGGCCAAACCTTCCTCGCCTCTTCGTGCTGCTGGTCGGCCTTCCGGCGTCCGTTGCGCTCGTTCACGGCTTTCGAGCTCCCAAGGACGAGGCGAAGGATGGGGCGCCGAAGGTGACTTCGTCGCATCCCGAACGAGCGGCGTCCGTGCTTCGTGTGCCCCATGCAACGGGCGCGCTCGTCGCCGACGGCATGCTGGACGACCCCGCATGGCTTCGCGCGCCCGCACGAACGGGCGTCTTCGTCGGAAGCGACGGAGAGCCAGGTCGACCGCACGCGGAGGGTCGCCTCTTGTGGAACGACACGGATTTGTACATCGCGCTCTACGCGGCGGATCGGGACATTCGTTCCTCCACGGCACCGCCCGACGGGCCACTGTGGTTCGGCGGCGACGCATTCGAGTTGTCGTTCGACGTGCCCGGAGGACAGCGGAAGATCGAAATCTCGCCCGACGGAAAAATCACCGACGCGCGCCTCGGTCCCCAAGGCTGGGACTACGCATGGCAGAGCGGAGTGCGCCTCGGCCACGACGTCGACGGCACGATCAACGACACTTCGGACGAAGACGAGGAGTGGATACTCGAGATTGCCGTCCCCCTTTCGGCCATTGGGCTGAATGGCAAGAAGGGGGAGCGCATTGGACTTCGAATTCGCCGATGCGATTCGAATCCCGATGGCACGCGAGTCTGCACGGGCTGGGGCGATGGGGATTCGGGCGCGGTCCTGGCACTGGACTGAGCCACGAATCGTCGAAACGAATGGGAGGAGCAAAACAATGGTGCGTGGGAAACGTATTTTCTTTCTTCTCGGTGGCGCGCTGGTCATCGATGGACTCTTGGTGATTGCGTGCAGCAGCGACGGCTCGAGCAGTCCGGGCGAGACTCCCCCCGTGACAGCCTCGGCGGACGCTGGCACCAAGAGCGACGCCCACACGAGCGGGGATACGGGTACGGGGTCGAACACGGGCACGGATTCTTCGACGCCAACCGGCGATGGCGGATCCGATTGCGGCACGCCGGCCACGCTTCATCCGCCGAAAGCCGACGGCGGAATCTATTGCCCCTACAGCGCCTCGGACGGCGGGAAGAACCTCTACTGCCCCACGACCGATCAGTGCTGCGAGAGCGCCAAGGGTGGTTCACCGTCGACGTGCGTCACGAAGGGCAGCGCCTGCCCGACGGCTTCGGCAACGGTTTGGGAATGCGAATCGCCGTTGGACTGCCCGGGAATGGGCATGCAGTGCTGCGCTCACGGTGGTACGAAAGCAAGCGTGACCGTCCAGCAAGATACCTGCGGGCCCTATCTGTCGAAGTTCGACGGGACCCGGTGCGCCTCCAGCTGCGGAGCCGGTGAACTGGTGGTCTGCGAAGCTCCATCCGATTGCGCGACCGGAACGTGCACAGCAGTCAAACCGAAAGGAAACGACATCGGAGTGTGCCATTGAGTAGCCTTCGACGAGGAGCACGCGTGACGTATCGGACGTCGTTCGTGCACCTCGTCGCTTCGCTCGGCCTGACGCTGCTCTTGACGGCGTGCAGCAGCCACGAGCGCGTCCCCTACGCGGTGGTGTCTGCTCCGCGTGACTGGTCGGCCCACCCGGCCGTTCTGGAGAGGGACGCTCCCGCCGTCGTCTACGCCATGAGCGACGTGCACGGTGGCTACGACCGCATGGTGGCCTTGCTTGTGGCTCACCACGTGATTGCGACTTCACCGCCATCTCCCGAAGCGGCGCAGTGGACGGCAGGGGACTCCGTGCTGGTCGTGACCGGGGACCTCATGGACAAGGGCCCTTCCCCCTTGGAGGCGATCGACCTGTTACGAACGCTGGAGTCGCAAGCAGCGACGGCGGGCGGACAGGTCGTCTTCACCTTGGGAAACCACGAGGCAGAGTTCCTCTACGATCCCGAGAACGACAAGGCCACGAAGGACAACGGCGTCGATCACGAGATCCGGGACCACGGCTTGACGCCGGTCGGAATCGCCAACGGCAGCGATCCTCGTGGCGCGTGGCTCCGCGATCGTTCCTTCGGAGCAAGGGTGGGCGACTGGTTCTTCGCGCATGCCGGCAACACGAAAGGGCGCTCCGTCGCCGAGCTGGAACAAGCCTTTCGAGCAGGCATCCTCAATCAAGATTACGCGGATCCGGAGATCATCGGGGGCGACTCCATCTTGGAGTCTCGCGGCTGGTATGGCGGAGATCCCCAGACCGCCGCCCGTTATGCGAACGCGGTGGGAGCCCGGCACATCGTCTTCGGCCATCAGCCCGACGCACTTGGACCGCGCGGCGAGATCGCGGTCGGTTTCGGAGGAGTTCTGTTCCGCATCGATTGCGGGATGTCTCCCGACGTGGACGACAGCCATGGCCGGATGTTGCGCATCCGACGAGATGGAAACGTGGAGATCGCCGAGTCGCTCGATCCGGACGGGGGCGCGAAGGAGATCTGGCGCCAGTGACCGACCCGTAAAGCAGGCATGCCGAGCGTCTGCGCCGTGCGTATCATCGAGGGATGACGGCGCAACCGTACCGCGAACCCGCTCCGCCCCCTTCCGGACCGCCGCGGCCGAGCCGGCGTCTCGCGACCTACTGCAACCTCGGAATTGCAGCGATTGTCGGGGCCTCGTTCGGCGCGTGCTCGCGATACGGGTGCCGTTACGATCATCTCGAGGAATCGGCAGGCGCCGTTCTTGGTTTCCTGTCCGTGGGTGCCATCGTCGTACTGGCGGTGATGGCACTCCGTCGGCTGTCCCAGACGGCGCGAAGGCGTGCGCCGTACGAGCCGCGCGACAAGGCGTCGGTGGTGGGCATCGTTCTGACCTCGCTCTTCGCGTTGGGAAGCGCGCTTCTCACGTCGCTGTTCTGGTTCGTGTCGACACAGAGCCCGTCGAGTCTCGGGATCGGCGGTTGGGGAAGACCACTACGAATCGGCAAGCGTGCGGTCACGCCGGACGTTCGCGCGAGCAAGGAGTGGGCACGTGGTCCTCGTCCCGATCCGAGCGGCCTCGACGACGTCACGCGCGCCGTCCTGCGTGACCTTTGGCTGCATGATGCACGCAAAGAGCACGCGAGCGTCCCGGCATTCGGGCGCGTCGCTCGGCACCTCGTGGCCCTCGGCGCGCCGTCCGATCTGGTGAGACGCGCTCACCTGTCGTGCCTGCAGGAGATCGATCACGCCGAGCGATGCTTCGCGCTAGCCTCGGCCTATGCGGGTGAAGATCTCGGCGTTCAACCGATGCCGGCGCTCTACGGAGGCGACGATGCGCTGCCACGCGACCGAACGAAGGCGCTCGTTCAGGTTGCCACCGAAGCGCTCGTCGACGGCGCGCTGCTCGAAGACTTCAACGCCGAACTCGCCCGAACGGCCCTCGACGACGTGCGCGATCCGGCATGCCGCGAAGCGCTCGTGCGCATCGTGGAAGACGAATCCGAGCACGCCGCGCTCGCGTGGGACATCCTCGCGTACTGCGTGGCCGAAGGCGGTGAGCCCGTCGTGTGCGCGCTTCGTGCGAAGAACGCGTCCATCGGCGAGACGCCCGAGTCGCTCTACGATCCGGCGCTCGTCGCCCGCGTCGAGGCGCTGCCCGATCGAGCTCCACTCTATGCGCATGGTCGTGTGCGTCCGGAACACGTCGAAGGCGTCTTCCGCGCGCGCCGCCTCTACGCCGGCGAGCGCCTCGGGGCCATCCTTCGAACCGCACGGCGCGCCGCAAGCCAGGGCGCCGCGTTGTCCGCTTCGAACTGAGGCGGGCCCACAAAAAGCGACGAGCTGCATCCCAGATACGGATGCAGCTCGGCTCGCTTTACTGCTTGGTCTCGCGCGCGGTTCGAAGACTCGCGCGAGGTCGGACGGTCTACTCGATCGCCCAGTCCGGGGGGGCCTGGGGCCCGGGAACGATACCGGCGATGTCCGGATCTTCACCCGGCTTCGCATCCGGGCGCGCGTCTTTCTCGCGCTTGCGTTCCTCGCGCTTCGCGCTCTTCTCGCGCTGACGCTCCTGACGCTGTCTCTCTTTCTGCCTTTTGTTCACGCTCGGGTTGGACATCACAACCACCCTTTCCGCGACCGCTGTGGACCGCCTCGTGGTTTCAAGAAAGTTCGCCCTGGGGGAGGCGAGCACCCCGGAACCGGCGTCGACGACGTCGGCGCGGCCCGGGCGAAGAGTTCGGATCGTTACCGGCGCTAGGTCCGGTGGTGACACTCGCGGGACGCGGCGCCTGAGGGCGCTGCTGCGGAGCGCGCGGCTGCTGCGCCACGCGCGGCTGCTGGGAAGCGCGCTGCTGCTGCGGAGCACGTTGCTGCGAACCGCGCTGCGCCTGACCATTCCCATGCGCCCCGTGCGCGCGCGGCGGTCGGCCGTCGTTGTCGCCGGTTCGGTCGGCACTGGACGCGGGCATGACCACTCGCCCTGCAACGGGGATGCGCGTACGGATGAGGCGCTCGATGTCTTGAAGGAGCTTCTTCTCGTCCTCGTCGCAGAAGGCGATCGCTCGGCCCTCGGCGCCCGCGCGGCCGGTTCGACCGATACGGTGGACGTACTGCTCGGGGACGTTCGGCAGCTCGAAATTCACCACGTGCGAGATGCCGTCGACATCGATGCCGCGCGCCGCGAGGTCGGTGGCGACCAGAACGGAGATGGTTCCGTTCTTGAATCCTTCGAGGGCGCGCTCACGTGCCCCTTGGGATTTGTTCCCGTGGATCGCGGCGGCGTCGAGACCGCCCCGGGTGAGTTGCTCGGCGAGGCGGTTTGCGCCGTGCTTGGTGCGCGTGAAGACGATCGTACGGAGCGCTCCTTGATCGCGGAGCAGCTTTTCGAGCAAGGCGCGCTTGTGGCTCTTCGCCACGAAGTACACGGATTGCTCGACCTTCTCCGCCGTCGTCGACTGCGGCGCGACCGACACGCGGACAGGGTCGATGAGGATGCTCTGCGCGAGGTCGGCGATGTCGCGAGGCATGGTCGCCGAGAAGAAGAGCGTCTGCCGCTTCGTCGGAACGAGCTTCACGACCTTCCGGACGTCGTGGATGAAGCCCATGTCGAGCATGCGGTCGGCTTCGTCGAGGACGAAGATCTCGACACCATCGAGGGAAACGAACCCTTGCTGGATGAGATCGAGAAGGCGGCCCGGCGTGGCGATCAGGATGTCGGGCTTTTGTTTGAGCGCGATCTCCTGATTGCGCTGGCCGACACCGCCGTAAATGACCGTCTGTCGCAGGCCGACATGACGGCCATACGCGGACGCGCGCTCGCCGATCTGGGCCGCGAGCTCACGCGTCGGGGCGAGGATCAGACAGCGGATCTTGCCGTTACGCGGGCGCTCCGCGAGGCGCTGGAGGATCGGCAGGACGAAGGCCGCCGTCTTCCCGGTGCCGGTCTGCGCACAACCGAGCAGATCGCGACCTTGGATGACGTGCGGAATGGCTTGAGACTGGATGGGGGTCGGCGCCTCGTAGCCCTCTTGGGCGACCGCGCGGACGAATGGAGCGAGCAGTCCGAGCGCCGCAAACGGGGACTCGGGCAAGGTTGCAGTAGAATTCACGTCGTAGACTCGAATTTCACGCGGCGCACTCGGCGCTCACGTGTCGTGGGGGTTTCAATCGAGACGGCCGGCAGAGCGCAGCGGCAAAGCCGCTTACTTATACGTCGCAATACCGACGTACCGGAGTAAGCGCTCGCAAGGGACGTTGC
The DNA here is from genome assembly GCF_001263205.1 of Labilithrix luteola. Lineage (GTDB taxonomy): Bacteria > Myxococcota_A > Polyangia > Polyangiales > Polyangiaceae > Labilithrix > Labilithrix luteola. Next base: position 7,784,658 of record NZ_CP012333.1, on the reverse strand, counting down.
CGACCTGCCCGTAGCAGACGTCTTCGCCCTCGAAACGCGTTGCCCCTGCCCGGAGCTCGGCCATGATCGGCCGCGTCAGATCGTGCCCGCCGTCATGGCACGAAGGGTCACTGCACGGAACTTCGAACAACGCAGGTGCGTGCTCGACGACTACCCGACGGATATGAGAAACCTCGGCCGAAACCACGCCGGAACGGCGTTCTTCCAGCTCGAGCTTCAAGCTCGCGAGGTTCTTGGCCTCGGCGAGCAGGCGAGGAGCTTCGTCCTCGCGTCGCCGTCGCTCCGCAAAGCGGTTCGCGGCGTCTCGGTTGCGTCGGTTCATCAACGGACGAACGAGCTCCCACGGGTAACTCCAACCGGGCTTCCGCCCGTACCTGACGCTCTCGACATGTGACCCATGGGTTCTCCCTTTTCCGTTCGGCGACTTCGCTGCGTGCTTTTCGTCGATGAACGACGCCGCCGGAAGCGAGGGGCCGCGATCCCTAGGGCAATCTCAGTTGAGAGGGCGTCGGGTCGTTGGATTCCAGTACAGTGCCTGTGAAGGCGCCCACCGTACTGCAAGTCCCCCTTAATGCAAACCGGAGGCCTTCGAAAGGCGGAGGTGGAGGGGGCGCGCTCCAGCGCTGCTACGAAAGAGACAACGAGACGCCTCATGCGTGCGCCGCCCCATGTTCCCCGTGCATCCGCGTCGCCACGCTGATCGACGCGACGCCGCTGAGAAGCGCGAGGAACGCGATCATCCCACCCATCTCGACCACTCCCGTCAGTCCGGTCAGAGGGGCGAGCAGCAGCGCGGCTCCGCATCCCAGCGCAAGCACCCCCGCGGCCCCAAGCCACCAAGGCCGCGCTCCCTCCCGGCGGAGACGGGCGGCCAAGACGAGCTCTGCCGTGCCCGCCGAGATTGCCCACGCGCCGACCACGAGCGAGAACCCGTAAACGGCGAGGGTCGGGAAGAAAAACGCGAGAAGCCCGGCCGAAAGTCCGACGACCGCGCGGATGAAGTAGAAGGTCGCGCCGTTGTCACGATGTTGCACGGCCACAGCGAACGACGCCGACGCAAAGGCGTCGACGAGCGCGTAGATGCCGAAGAGGAGCAACAGGGTGACGAACGCCGCCCCCGGCCAGGCGAGCGCCAGGAGCCCGAACAGCAGGCCTGCGGCTCCGCGAAGGAGCAGTGCCGAGGAGGTTTGGCGGTCTTCGTCCATCTTCTCCACCAACGTCCTATGCATAAGCACCCGAATGCAGGCGGTCACGGGGTGAGCGCAACGAACGTGTGAACGCGTGCGAACGTCGGTCGACCGACCGATCGACGTCAGCAGCGTCGACGAGCGTTCGAATTTCGCGTGACGCGTGTCGCGTGAACGAGCTCAGCGGCCGAGCGTCGACAGAAAGCTCTTCACGGCGTCGGCGGCCTTCGCACCTTCGCAACCGAGGGCGAGGTGTCCGCACGGCGTGTCGAGGACGACGAGCTGCGCCGAGAGAAGCTTGGCGAAGGTCTTCGAGGGCTCCGGGGCGACCATCTGATCGCGCTCGGAGACGACCACGAGCGCCTTCGCTTTCACCTTCGATGCCGCGACGGAAAGCGTGGTTCCCCGCGCGACGTCGTGCGCGAGCATCGCCTCGAGCTGCCGGCGGCGATCGTTCCAATCGAACGACGCGTCGGCCTCCTCCGTGGCGAGCCACTTCGCGAATCCGTCGCGCGACGTCTCCTTCGAACGGTAGCTCGGCGTGGTCAACGCCAGCTGATGGATGTCGTGCACCGCGCGAAGGACGGGCATGCCCTCGTAGTCGCCATTCCGGTACGCCACGTCGGACTCGAGCGCGTGGAGCTCGGTCGTCCAGAGCAGCAGATCGTTCGACGCGAGCTGCGGCGTTCCCACGATCGACACGAACGCATCCATGAACTCGGGGTGCGAAACGGCCCAGTCGAACGCCTGCATTCCGCCCATCGAGAGGCCCATCACCACTCGCACGTGATGGACACCGAGCACCTCCTCGAGGAAGCGCTTCTGGCTCTCCACCATGTCGTGGACGGTGAACTTCGGAAACGCGAGCCGGGGCTGACGCTTGCTGTTCGAAGGCGAGGACGAAACGCCGTTCCCCAGCGAATCGACGAGCACCACGTAGAAGCGCTTCGTGTCGACGAAGCCCGGAATCATGCCCACGAGGCCTTTCGTGGTCCCGGTGAACCACGTCGGCACGACGATCACGTTCGACTTGGTCGCGTCGAGCGTACCGAGCGTGCGATACGCGATGCGGCAGTCTTCGATGCGCTCACCGCTCTCGAGCACGCAGCTCCCGAGTTCGGCAAACCGCGGAGGCGCGTCGTCCGCCGCGGTGACGGTGGGTGCCGCGGGTGCTTTCTCGTTCCGCTTCCCTGCCCCGCATCCAGCGAGGAAGACCGCCACGAGGAAGAGACGCTTGCCGATCATCTCAGAGCCGCCTTAGCGAAGAGGGCTCGATCGATAGCTCGAGCTTCGGGGCGTCGCCCTCGTCCCAGTCGTCGATCATGCGCATGCGCGTCGACGCTGGCGACGAGGCGGCGGCGGCGGCCTCGGCGAGCTTACGCGTGGCGGCGCGAAGCTGGCGAACACCGGCGAGCGCCACTTGCTCCTGGAAGCGGAGCGCGACGGGCGAGTTCGCCTTCAGCAGGTTCGAAAACGCGTTGGCGCGCACTTCGAGCGCGTGCGTCTCGCGAACCGCGGTCACCGTGGCCGAGCGAGGTGCGCGGTCCAGCAGGGCGAGCTGACCGACGAGTGCGCCGGGGCCGAGCGTCGCGAGCACGGTCGAAACGCCTGCGCGTGTGACGTCGACAGCGCCGCCGAGGAGAAGCCAGCACGCGTCGCCCTCGCTTCCCTCTTGCATCAGCACGTCGCGCGGCGCGAACGAACGAAGCGTGGCGATGTATGCGAGGAGCTCGAGATCCTCGCTTCCGTACTCGGCGAGGGCGGGAACGCGACGAAGCTGCTCGACCGTCAATCCGCGTCCCGCGCGACGTGACTCGGGACCGGCGCCGCGCATGCTCGATGGACCGCCGCCACCATCGGCAAGCTTCTCTCCGGCATCGCGAAGGCGACGCGCCACGTCGGCGAGGACGTTCCGCTGGATCGCCGCCGCCACACGTGGAGCCCCTTGCTGCAGCGACGCCATCGCGGCACGGGAAAACTCGAGAATGGTGGCGCCCGACGGAGCGGACACCGTGGCCGAGCGCGGCTCCGCGTCGACGAACGCCATCTCTCCGACGACCTCCCCCGGGCCGAGGCGCGCCACGACTTCTTCGCTCCCACCCGAGGCAACGCTCGCGACGAGCTGCCCATCGAGCACGATCATCAGGCAGTGGCCCGGATCACCTTCTCGAAAGAGCACGTCGCCCGGCGCGCCTCGACGCGCACGAAGCACGCCGAGAACGGCATCGCACTCCGCGTCGCCAAGGTCGGCAAAGACTCTGACTCGCCGGAGAATGTCGCGCTTCTGTGAGTTGTCGGTCGTCACGTTCGGCAAGACGATCATACCCTGCAAGGCCGATGAAGTCGCTCTGCAGAGCGCTGCTGGTGCTCAACGTCCTCTACTGCCTGCTCGCGGCAGCCGAGAACAACCTGCCGGGCTGGCACATGTTCGAGGACGTGCAGAGGGTCGATTACACGCTCGCCGATCGCGACGGAACCGCCATCGACGTTCGCGCGTACCTCCCGAGAGGTGCGCACCTCGTCGACGATCAGGAGCTTCCCGACATCGTGCGCTTCGTATGCGAGAAGGAACCAAGCCGCGCGCCCTTCACGTTCGAGAACCGCCGGCGAGGCACGCGCGCCGTGCTGGATCCGAGCGCAGGCTGTCAGGTCCGTCGTGCGCCTCGCTGATCTCGACGTCTTCGATGGACGCCAGGTCGCCTGGTTCGAGCGACTGTTCGGCGCCGCCATCCTCGCCAACGTCGCGACCGAGGCTGCATCCGGCATGTGGGCCGTGCACCAGGGCAGACTCTATCCGTGGCGGCATCTCCCGATCTTGCCGCTCTGGTCGACGACCACACTCGCCATCGTGTGGGCACTCCTCTCGCTGGCGGGCATTCTCGTCGTGCTCGGCAGCCTAGGCCGGCGCGGGCTTACGGGGCTTACGGGGACGGGCTTTCGACTCGCCGTGCCCCTGCTCTTCTTGTCGGTACTCGAGCACTACTCGAACCACGGCGCGCTGCTCTTCCTCGTCGGGTTCTACGTGGCGCTCGGTCCGCCTTCGATCGCCGAAGGGAAAACGGCCGAGCTTCCCAACATGGGCCTCGTCCGAGCCCAGATCGTCCTGGTCTACGTGTTCGGGGCCGTGAACAAGATCCTGCACGGGTTCGCGTGCGGGCAGTCGCTCGTCAACCTCTTCGGCTGGCCCTTGAGCATCGCGCGCGTCGCGTCGGTGCTCGTCATCGCGGTCGAGCTCGTCCTCCCCTGCTCCTCCTCGTGCGCCCCAAGCTCGGATTTCCAGGCGTAGTCCTCCTGCATCTGGCGTTCGCCATCGCCATGCCCGGCCTCTGGTCCTTCGGCCTCGTCATGGTCGCGATGGCCACGCTCTTTCTCCCGGCGGCCTCCAGCAGCCGCCGAAATGGCCGAATCTCCGACGTTTCAAGGGTGAGTTGACGCGGCGCGCGACCTGCACGAAAGAAGACGGACGATGGCCGACCCGATCGTCACGCTCGCGCCCCGATTCGAAGCCGCTCTCCGCCAAGCCTTCGGTGAAGAACACGCCAAGGCCGATCCGGCACTGCGTCGCGGGGCTCACGCCGATCTCCAGGCCGACGTGGCGCTCGGTCTTGCCAAGAAGCTCCAGAAGAAGCCGCGCGAGGTCGCGGACGCCATCGTCGCCGTCCTCGACGTGAAGGGCATCGTCGACAAGGTCGAGGTCGCCGGTCCGGGCTTCATCAACCTCTCCCTCTCGAACGAGTGGCTGTCCGCGCAGCTCGCCGAGGCCGCCGCCGATCCGCGCCTGTCGGTTCCGACGACGAGCAGCCCCGAGACCGTGGTGGTCGACTACTCCGGCCCGAACGTCGCCAAGGAGATGCACGTCGGGCACATCCGCAGCACCGTCATCGGCGACACGCTGGTTCGCACCCTCGAGTTCCTCGGGCACACGGTGATTCGTCAGAACCACCTCGGTGACTGGGGCACGCCGTTCGGCATGCTCATCGAGCACCTCATCGACCTCGGCCAGGACAAGAGCGAGACGGTCACGGTCAAAGACCTCGACGCCTTCTACAAGGAAGCCCGCACCAAGTTCGACGCCGACCCCGCCTTCGCCGATCGCGCCCGCAAGCGCGTCGTTTCGCTCCAGGCCGGCGACGCGGACACCCTCGTTCTTTGGAAGCGACTCGTCGACGAGTCCAAGCGTTACTTCGGCGAGGTCTACGAGAAGCTCGGCGTCACGCTGACCGAAAAGGACTTCTGCGCCGAGAGCCACTACAACCCGCTCCTCGCTGGCGTCGTCACCGAGCTCGAAGGCAAGGGGCTCGTCACCGAGAGCGACGGCGCACTCTGCGCCTTCCCCGCGGGATTCAAGACGAAGGAAGGCGAGCCCCTTCCGCTCATCGTGCGCAAGCAAGACGGCGGCTACGGCTACGCCACCACCGACCTCACCGCGATTCGCGAGCGCATCCAGACGCGAAAGGCGACGCGCATCCTCTACGTCGTCGGCACGCCGCAGCAGCAGCACCTGCAGATGGTCTTCGCCGTCGCGCGCGACGCCGGCTGGCTCGTTCCGCCGGCACGCGCCGAGCACGTGAACTTCGGCTCGATCCTCGGGCCCGACAAGAAGATGTTCAAGACGCGCGCCGGCGGTACGGTGAAGCTCATCGACCTGCTCGACGAAGCCACGTCGCGTGCGAGCGCGATCATCAAAGAGAAGGACTCCGACCTCGACGACGCCACGCGCGACGTCGTCGCACGCCAGGTCGGAATCGGCGCCATCAAGTACGCCGACCTGTCGAGCGATCGCGTGAAGGACTACGTGTTCGACTGGAGCCGCATGCTCGCCTTCGACGGCAACACGGCGCCCTACGTGCAGTACGCCCATGCGCGCAGCCAGAACATCTTCCGCAAGGAAGGCATCGACAGCGCGATGAAAGGCGCTGCCATCGTCGTGCGCGAGCCCGCCGAGCACGCCCTCGCCATGGAGCTTCTCAACTTCGGCGCAACGGCTCGCTCCGTGGCCGACACGCTTCAGCCGCACCGCATGTGCACCTATCTCTACGGCGTCGCGAGCGCGTTCACGACGTTCTACGAGAAGTGCCCGGTGCTGAAGGCCGAGGACGAAGCGACGAAGACCTCGCGCCTCGCCCTCGCCTCGCTCGCCGGTCGCGTCCTCGCCCGCGGACTCGACCTCCTCGGCATCGAAGCGCCCCAGCGGATGTAGGCCCGTTTGCCTCCCGGTTGTGCCAGACGGCCCTGTCTTGCTGGCACAACCTGGATGGCACACGACGCTGAATGAGCCAGCATCTCTGGGCTCGTTCGCGAGGCACGCGCTGTGCACTGCGCGCACCCATGCCTCAAGATGCTGTGTTCCGCCTTGCCGTTTCGGCCGCCATCGCGTCGTCGCTGATCGTCCACGCACGCCCGTCCGCCGCTTGCGGCGTGATCCCACAATGCGACTCCGTCGAGGTCTTGCCCGCTCCGGGAGCTGCGGTTCCGTCCAACGCGCCGGCCTTGGCGTTCTTCGACGCGGCAATCGCGACGAACTTCGAGTTGCACAAGGCAACTGGCGAACTGGTCGCGACCACGACGTCCGCCACCGCCGATGCAGCGACCAACACGAAGTTCCTCTTCCTCTCGACCCCGCTGACCGCGGGCGAAGCTTATGAGGTGCGCTGGTCACCGAACTGCCAGGTCCCGAATCGGTCGAGCGTTTCGTTCACCGCAGGGCCCGCGGCGCCCCTGCCGACCACGATGGGAAGCGTGACGGTTGCCGAATCCTTGCGAGGTGACCATTCGAGCTGCGGCCACGTTTGGAATACGAGTCAGAGCAGCGATGGCGGCCATCAGGCGGCGACGTTCTTCGAATTCGCGCCCAGCGCGGAGCTCGTTCCTTATTTGCCGATCGCGAAGATCGTCAGCTTCGTCGATGGGCAACCCGTCAATCTCGACATTCAAGACATCACGACCTCGACGTCGACATCTCGCCGCGGAATCCGTACGGTCTGCGTGACAGACCCCGGATACGACACCTACGGTACGGTGTCCGCTGGCCTCCATCACATTCGCCTCGAGGCCATCGTCGCCGGCGCGACGTCGCAACCGCTACCGCTCGAGTTCGACGCGAACGTCCAGTGCGAGCCCGCCAGCGCCGCGACGCCGGAAGAGTCGAGCGCGTCGTCGTGCGCCGTCAGCTCTTCCCGTCCCGCCGGGGTCACCGTTGGTCTTGTGGCTACCGTCGTCGCCGTCGCGAGCTCGCTTCTCCGACGACGCCGGAGCAAGTCGCGTCACTGATTCAGGGGACTTCGTCCGACGACTTGCCCGCCGCGCGCTTGCGCATCATCTCCGCTGCGAGCTTCCGCAGTGCCTCCGGCTCGGTGAGCTTCGAGAGGTAGCGAATCTCGGGACGTGCGAGGAACGCGCGCGCAGCGTCGGTCGTTGCGCCGCCGGTCAGAAAGATGATGCGGTCGAGCAGCGAGGGATGATCGCGCAGGAGCGCCTCGTGGAGCTCGATGCCGTTCATGCCGGGCATCATCAGATCGCACAAGATGAGGTCCGGCACGTTGGCCGACTTGCACCGCGCGAGCGCAGCTTCGCCGTCACTCGCGAGCTCGACGTCGTGGTCGCCCTCGAGCAGCATCCGGAGCGACGCGCCGTAACGAGGCTCGTCGTCGACGACGAGAACGCGGCCGCGCGGCTCGGCATCGGGCTGGACATCGGGCACCGGGGGCCGAACGGACGCGGGCCGAACGACCGGTGCTTCCGTGGCGGCCACGGCCTCGCCCTCCGGCGCAGGCGGCAGGAGCACGGTGAAGCTGGTCCCGATGCCAATCTCGCTCTCGACGGAGATCTCGCCGCCGAGATCTCGCACGATGCCGTGGCAGATGGACAGCCCGAGACCCGTTCCCACGCCCGTCTCCTTCGTGGTGAAGAAGGGGTCGAAGATGCGCACGAGATTTTCGGGCGGGATTCCGGCCCCGGTGTCGGTGACGCGAGCGCTGGCCCACCCTCGCTCGTCCGTCGACAAGCTCACCGCAATCGCGTTGTCGGAGAGTGCCCCGGTCTCGATGGCCTGCGCGGCGTTGACGAGGAGATTGACGAAGACCTGCGAGAGACGCGATTCGTTGGCGAAGACCAGCGGTGTTCTCTCGTAATCCTTGACGAGGCGCGCACGCAGACCGATCTCGTGCGAGACCATCGTGATGGCCATGTCGAGCACGCTCGGCAACGGCAGGGCCCTGCGAAGGTCGTCCTGGCCCGCCGAGAATGTCCGGAGGCCGTGCACGATCTCGCTCACGCGCGCCGACGCGTGCCGAGCGGCCGCGACAGACTCGATCAGGCGTCCGTCGTGGACGCGGTTCGACGACGCGATGGCCCGCTCGATGAATTCGAGGTTATTGCCGAGATACGCGAGAGGCGTGTTGATCTCGTGCGCAATCCCGCTTGCAAGCGTGCCGATCGCGGCGAGCTTCTCGGTGAAGCGAAGCTGCTCCTGCACCCGCTTCCGATCCGTCACGTCTTCGGAGGAGCCGACGAGCTCGTAGGCCTTGCCGGCGGCATCGACGTGCACGCGCCCTCGACAGTGCAGCCACCGCACCGTTCCATCCGGACGCACGATGCGATGGTCCATCAGAAAACCTTCGCGCGTCGCCAGCGCCGTTTGGATCACGTTCTGCACCTCGGCGCGATCGTCGGGGTGAATCGTGTTCATGAACGACTCGAGCGTCGGTCGATGATCGAGCGGCTGCCCGAACGTTCGGTACAGCTGCGGAGACCACGTCACGATGTTCTGCTCGACGTCCCATTCCCAGGTGCCGACCTGCGCCACCTCTTGCGTGAGATCGAGCACGCGCAGACGCGACGCCAGGAAACGACCTCGCTCGCGGTCACCGACCTTCGCTCCGAGCGGCACGACGAAGAGCAGGAACACGCGGATCGCCATCTCTTCGATGCGCACCGGCAGCTGGCGGCATAGGAGACCAACCCCGACGAGTCCCACGCCGTAGAACAGCGCCGCATGGAGCGTTCCGCGCGGCGAATAGCGTTGCGCGATCGACGCGACGACCACGTACGGCGTCACGCTCCACGGCGAGTCCAAACCACCCGTGATCGCGATCCACCCGAGGCAGAGCACGCCGTCGAAGGCCAGCGTGACGTACGAGGCGTGACGCGAGCCGAGACGCCGATGCGGAGGACGAAGGAAGAACGCGAAGGTGTACGCCCAGCCCACGGCGAGGAGCATCTCGGCGACGAAGCGGCCCGCGCCGCCGTACGACGTCCCCAGCGTTCCCGTCAGGAACGAGACCGTGACCACCGCAAAGGTGAGCACACGGATCCAGCTCCGCCGCCGCTCCGCTTCCACGGTGCCAGCCGGCGCCAGCCCCCGTTCGTCATCCGGATGGCGAGCCGTCCCCACGCTCTCGCAAGTCTACCATTTGCGTCCGAACGTGACGCCGGGGCAGGCGTCTCGCGCGCCTGATACAGGAGGGCGGGCGCACAAAAGACAAAGGCGCGGGAACGAACTCCGTCCCGCGCCACGGTCATGAACGACGATCGAATCGAGCTCGACTTCCCTCGAACGCGACCATCAGCGTGATCGACGTGTGTGCGCGCTTGCGGCGCTCACCCGCCAATCACCAGCGCAATCACCAGCCGCGGTGACCACCACGACGGCCGCCGCCGTCGCCACCACCGCCGAAGCCGCCACGGCCACCACCGCCGCCGCCGCCACCACCGAAGCCGCCGCCGCCGCCACCACCGCCGCGACGTTCCTCAGCCTCGTTGACGCGGAGCGGACGGCCGTCGAGCAGCGCGCCGTTCATTTCGGAGATCGCCTTCTGAGCCTCGGCCTGCGAGCCCATGGTCACGAACGCGAAGCCGCGCGAACGGCCGGTCTCACGATCCGTGACGACGTGGACGTCGGTGACCTCGCCGATGCTCGCGAAGCAGTCGCGGACGGACTCGGTCGTCGAGTTGAAGGACAGATTCCCCACGTAGAGTCGGTTACCCATTGTTTCTCTTCTCGATTCACATTGACAGCATCAGTAGCAACGTAAGACCTGCCGTCCAATGAGCCGTCGGGATCGGAGGAGGCCCGCGGAACCAAGCTTCCGCGCAAACCTCACAACAACGAGCCTTCGCGTGTCGGTCGCGTCCCGGTATCAAGTATCGAGAGAGCAATCGGTGAGCGGGGAAACGTTCTCGTGAGCGATGCCCATACTAGCCAGACTTTCGCCGCCCGCAAGCTGAGACAACCACGCGACCTTGCGCCGCTATCTCGCTCCGTTTGAGGTACTGGCTCCGCTCGGTCGAACGACGGGACCACGACCGCTCGCGCCACAGGACTGGGTCGGATTGGACACGCAGGTGACGCGGCGACGCGCGGAGGGCGGGCGCTGGCGTAGACCACGCTCGAGCTCGTGGCGGGGCATCCGCCGTGGCGCTGCGCTTCGAGGCCTATTTTCCAGGGTCCGCACGTCGCTAGCGACGTCGCGCATCGCGGATGGTATTGGCCTGCCCGTGGCTCCGCCGCGTGATTGCCCGTGCCACTCGATCCTCCGCGACCGCCTCCGCTACGCGGCCTGCTGTGGACCGATCCATGCGGGAACCCGCAAGGCCGAGACCCCGAAGCGCTGATGCGTTCGCGCTACGCCGCCTTTGCCTTGGGCCTTGGCGACTACCTGGTCGATACGTTGGCCAGCACGCACCCCGACCACGAATCTCCGCGCCAGGAGCTCGCTCGAGCCCTCTCGCGCGCACGCGAGCGCCAGCGGTTCCTCGGCCTCCGTATCCTCCATACGGAGGAGGACGAGGGCGGCGAGCGCGGCGAGGTCCTCTTCTACGCACGCATCTTCGAGCGGGGCCACGACGTGTCTTTTGCCGAGCTCTCGACTTTCGTTCGGGAGGACGGCGCGTGGCGATACGCCGAGGGAGTCCTCGTTCCAGGAGAGAAACTGCCACGTGACGGAGAAGGCCTCACCCGTGAGCGCTTCCTCGCGCTCGCACGGTAGAGCGCGCGACGCGAGCGTGAGGTCTCTGGGTCGTCTAGCCCCCTCCGACGCCGCGCGTCGATTTGCACGCGATTTCGTTTGGTCGGGGCGCCCCACCCTGCTACCTGCGCGCTGATGACCACGATCGCAGCACGCGAGCTCATGGGTACCGGGCTCGCGAGCGCCCTCGAAGCCAAGGGCTACACATCCCTCACCCAGGTCCAGGAAGCTGTCCTGGATCCTGCCCTGGCGGGGCGCGATCTGCGTATCAGCTCGCAAACGGGCTCCGGAAAGACCGTGGCCATCGGGCTCACGATCCGAGAAGCCGCGAACGGCCCCTCTCCCGGCGAAGACGGCAAGGCGAAGCCGCGTGCTCTCGTCATCGCGCCGACGCGCGAGCTCGCCAAGCAAGTGGAAGACGAGCTGACGTGGCTCTTCGAGCCGCTCCGTGCCGGCGTTGCATCCGTCACGGGCGGCGCGAGCTACCGTGACGAGCGCCGCGCTTTCGCGCGCGGACCGGCCATCCTCGTCGGCACGCCAGGGCGTCTGCTCGATCATCTCGAGCGCGGCGGGGTCGATCCGAGCGCCATCCAAACCATCGTCTTCGACGAAGCCGATCGCATGCTCGATCTCGGCTTCCGCGAGACGCTCGAGGCGATCATCGGCTACGCGCCCGCCGACCACCGCACGCACCTCGTCTCGGCCACGTTCCCGCGCGAAGTGAAGGCGCTCGCCGACAGCGTGCAGAATGACCCTGCACACGTCGAAGGCACGCCTCTCGGTACCGCGAACGCCGACATCGAGCACGTGGTGCACGTGGTCGATTCCGACGACCGACTCGCCGCGATGATCAATCTCCTGCTCGCCGAGGAAGCGGGCCAGACGCTCGTGTTCGCGCGCACGCGCGCCGACGTCGCGGAGATCACGCAGCTCCTCGGCGATGCGGGGTTCCGTGTGGCGTCGCTCTCCGGCGAGATGGAGCAGCGCGAACGCAACCGCGCCCTGTCCGCCTTCAAGCGCGGCGATCTGCATGCGCTCGTTGCAACCGACGTTGCGGCGCGCGGCATCGACGTGCAGGACATCGTGCGCGTCATTCACGCCGAGCCGCCGAGCGATCCGGAATCGTACACGCACCGAAGCGGCCGAACGGGACGCGCTGGCCGCAAAGGCACGAGCTCGATCCTCGTCACGCCGCCTGCGCTCAACCGCACGCGCAGCCTCCTCACGCGCGCGCGCGTTCGCTTCCGTTTCCAGCCCATCCCCACGTCGGAGAGCATCCGCGCGGCCGCCGACGAGCGACTCTTCAGCGCGATCACGACCGAGGGCTCCGAGCTGGACGTGCGCACGACGGCCCTCGCCGAGCGGCTCGCCGCGAACGGCGACGTGACGACGACCATCGCTCGCCTCCTCGCCAAGGTGGGCTCACAGGCGCCCGCCGAGCCGCGCGAGGTGCGCCGCATCGACCCGAGCGAGCGCCCCGAGCGCGCGGGTCGCGACCGTGATCGCGATCGCGACGGCGGACGCGACCGCGGCCCGCGGGCTCCTCGCGAGGAGCGCGCGATGCGCGGCGAAGGCGGCTGGGTTCCCTTCCGCGTCACTTGGGGCAAGCTGCACGGCGCCGATCCGCGTCGCCTGCTGGCAATGGTGTGCCGCCGCGGCGGTATTCGCGGAAGCGACGTCGGCGCGATCGACATCCAGCGCAACTTCTCGGTCGTCGACGTGGCGAGCGCCGCGGCTGGCAGCTTTGCCCGCGCCGCCGGCATGCGCGATCCGCGCGATCCCCGCGTCTTGATCAGCCCCCTCAGCGACGCGCCGCCGAACGTCTCTCGTCGCGAACCGCGCGAGTTCGTGCGTCCCGAGCCCGAGCAAGCCGCGCCCTTCGTCGCCGATCGCCCCTCCAAGCCGCTGTTCGACAAGGATCGTCCCTCGGCGCCGGTGGTGATCGAGGCCGAGCGCCCTTCGAAGGCGCGTATTGAACGCGAGCGGCCGTCGAAGACGCTCCTCGAAGATCATGCGGCGAAGCCGCTCTTCGAGAAGGACCGCGCGTCGAAGCCGATCGTCGAGCGGCCGCCCCCGCCCCACGTCGACCGCGAGCGCGCTCCGAAGACGCGCGTCGTCGACATCGAGCGCCCGGCCTATCGCGATCGCCAGGGTCCGGCCAAGCCGCGCTACGAAGGCACCGCCAAGCCGCGCTACGAAGGCACCGCCAAGCCGCGCTACGAAGGCACCGCCAAGCCGCGTCACGAAGGCCCGGCCAAGCCGCGCCACGAAGGCCCGGCCAAGCCGCGCCACGACGGGCCCGGCAAGCCGCACGCCCCGAAGCACCGCGCGCACGGCGGACCGAGCCGCGGTCCTGTCGGTGGCCAAGGCCCGCTCAAGCGACGCAAGAAGCCCTGACGCTCACGCGTCGAGGACGATCACGCTGCGAGCATCGAGCTCCGTGAGGAGCTGCGCGTGCTCGCGCGTGAAGGCGTCGCCGCGCGCACGCATCGCGGCCGCGAGTGCAGCAGGCAGATCGAGCGCCTCGCCGCGCTCGAGCGACGTGCGATACGCCGTGCGGTAGTCCTGCGGCACGCGGAGAGTCCAGTTCTCCTCTCGAACGACGCCGGGCATGTTGTAGACCTCGCGCGAGCCGAAGAGGTCCGCGAAGAACACGAGCACGTGGCGCGCGCGACTCGCGAAGAGCTCGGCGAACATCGCGAGCACCAGCATCGTCGGATCTTCCAAGGTCCGCGCGAGCCGTTCGCGTCGTGACGGCGAAGAAGCGAGCCGTTCCGCCAGATACGAGGCGCGCACGGCCGTGCTGCCCGAACGACCCCAGCGATCACATACGAGCAGCAAGGGCTCGGTGTCGTGGTTGCCGATCATGACCCAGTCGTGCGGCTCGGCGTGCTCGCTCCGGTAGCCGTCGTCCGGATTCGTCATGCTCGCCTTCTGCGTGACGCGGAAGCGTCCGAGGTCGTGACGCGCCATCACGGCGCGCAGAGGGAGCGGACAGGTGCTGAGCACCTCGCAGAGAATGTCCTCCTTCTTCCGGCCGTGCGCCATGGCCGAACGCACGACGACGTCGAAGAGGCGGTCGTAAGCGTCGACTTGCGACGGCTCGAGATCGTGGACGCGTTCGTCGGCGTAGGCCGGCACGCGCGGATCGAGCTGCTCGGGTCGCGCGATGGCGTACAAGGCAAGCGCAGGATGCAAGGGATCGCTCGGCGACTCGAAGAGACGCGCCCCGCGTGCCACGCACTCCGCATCGTCACGGCCCTTCGCGTCGTACACCCAGGGGCACACGAGGCCATGCGGATGGTCGATGCGAACGCCATCGAACTCCGCGAAGATCTTGTTCATACGCGTGGTGAGGAAGGCGATCGGGCCGTCGTTCGCGTCGTACGTTCGCGGGTCGAAGACGGGGTAGCCCCAGGGCTGGCCTTCGGGGTTCGTCCGACTCGGAGGGGCGCCCATGACGTATTCGGACAAGAAGAGCGCCCCTCGCGACCACGTATCGCGGAGTGAAAGCCCGATTTGCAGGTCGCCGTAGAGCGCGAGCCCTTGCGCGCTCACGTGCTCGCGAAACGCGTCGTGCTGCGCGTCGAGGACGAACTGTCCGAACAGCCATGCGTCGATGACGTCACGATGACGCGCCTCGAGCTCCGCGCGTCGCGCAGGGCCGAGCGCTGCCCGATCCGCTTCGGGCCAGCGGCGCCAATCGTCGGTGCCGTGCTCGGTGGCGAGGGCTTCGAAGATGGAGTCGTGGCCGAGCCACGACGCGCGTGACGCGAATGTTTGGATCCTCGTCGCGAGCGCGAGTGCCGCTGCATCTCCTGCGTTCGCGCGTGCGCGCAGGTTCGCCGAGGCGAGCGCGAGAGCCCTCTGGTGCCCAACGTAGGCGTAGGCGTAGTGCGCGTGGCTGTCTCCCGCAGGCTTGTTCACGACGAGCTCGGTGAGCACGCGGGGATCGAGGACCTTCGCGAACGTGGGCTCGGCCAGCTCGCTCAGCGCGATCGAGAGAACGCTCTTCGAGAACACGGAACCGTCGTAGGGCGAGGCATTGCCGAGCGACGTCTGGCCCTGTGGACCGAACTGCAAGCCGTCGAATCCGAGCTCCGCGACGAAGCTCGCGAAGGCGCGGCCCCCCTCCGTGTAGGGCGAGCCCCTTCCCGTGTCCTCCGCCGTGGCACTGGGAAAACTCGCGTCATGGATCGACAGAACGAGATTTTCGATCCCAAGGGCGCGCAGGGCCGCCCGCACCACGTCACGCTGGTCACGCTGAGAGCTCGATCGATCCACGGTGTAACTCGATCCGAGCACGACATCGCGGCCACGTCGACGCCTCCGGCACAACGCCGCCAGAACGGTTGGGCTCGCGGGTGGTCATTCCGGAGGCGAAGCGCCGCACGTTCGCCCCTTGGCCCCGACGATGGCGCGCCCCTCGCATGCGCTCGCATCGCGACGCGGGGGATGTGGAGGCACGACATCGATGGCCCGACAATACCCTGAAGGCGGCACGCGCCGCGTTCTCGTCGAGAGCGTCTCTCCGGAGGTCGACGGTGGACGTCATCCGGTGAAGCGCGTCGCCGGCGATCGCGTCGAGGTCTCGTGCGATCTCGTCTCGGACGGCCACGATCACCTCGCCGGGCGCGTGCTCTTCCGTCGCGCTGCCGACCGCACGTGGCACTCTGCCCCGCTCGAACCGAGAGGCAACGATCGCTGGTCGGCATCGTTCGTGACGACCGAAATCGGCCGATGGGAGTTCACCGTCGAGGCGTGGATCGATCCGTACACGACCTGGCGCCTCGGGACGGAGAAGAAGAAGGCGGCCGGGCAGGACATCCATCTCGAGCTTCTCGTCGGAACGCGCCTCTTGCTGGCCGCGTCACGCCGGGCCGAGGGTGAGTCCGCGGCCCTCGTCGCACGCGCCGCCGAGGCCGCCGAGGATCGCTCGCTCGGCGTGGACGCGCGCTTCGAAGCAGCCGCATCCGACGCGGTCCGGCGCACGATGGGGGCCTGGCCCGATCTGGAGAACGCGACGCGACACGATCGCGTGCACGCGATCGTGGTCGACCCACCGCTCGCACGCTTCAGCGCATGGTACGAGCTCTTTCCGCGCTCGTGCGGAGAACGCGGTCGTCACGGAACGCTGCGCGACGTGGTTCGTCGCCTCGACTACGTCGCAGGCATGGGCTTCGACGTTCTCTATCTCCCGCCCATCCATCCCATCGGACGAGCCTTCCGCAAAGGGCCCAACAACACACTCACGGCCGGACCGAACGATCCGGGAAGCCCCTGGGCGATCGGTGCGGCCGAAGGCGGCCACAAGTCGATTCATCCCGAGCTCGGCACGCTCGAAGACTTCCGACGACTCGTTCGCGAGGCACGCGCGCGCAAGCTCGAACTCGCCCTCGACATCGCCTTCCAGGTCTCGCCCGATCACCCCTACGTACGCGAGCACCCCGGCTGGTTCGTGCACCGCCCCGACGGCACCATCCAGTACGCGGAGAATCCGCCCAAGAAGTACCAGGACGTCTACCCGTTCGACTTCGAGTGCAAGGACTGGCAAGGGTTGTGGGCCGAGCTGCTCGACGTCTTCCTCTTCTGGATCGGCGAAGGGGTGCGCGTGTTCCGCGTCGACAACCCGCACACGAAAGCGCTTCGCTTCTGGGAGTGGTGCATTCGCGAGATCAAGAAGCAGCACCCCGACGTGCTCTTCCTGGCCGAAGCCTTCACGCGGCCCAAGCTGATGTACGCGCTCGCCAAGGGCGGCTTCTCGCAGTCGTACACGTACTTCACCTGGCGCTCGACGAAGCAGGAGTTCGAGAACTACCTGCGCGAGCTCACGCGCCCGCCGGTGTCCGAGTTCTACCGTCCGAACTTCTGGCCCAATACGCCCGACATCCTCCCCGAGCACTTGCAGTATGGAGGGCGAGCGACGTTCGTACTTCGTCTGATTCTCGCGGCCACGCTCTCGAGCAACTACGGCATCTACGGCCCGCCGTTCGAGCTGATGGAGCACGTCGCACGTGAAGGGGCCGAAGAGTACGTCGACAACGAGAAATTCCAGCTGCGCAGCTGGGACCTCGACCACGCGGCGTCGCTCCGCGACGTCATCGCGCACGTCAACGCGATCCGCCGCGAGAATCCCGCGCTCCAGCAAACGAACGACATCACCTTCCACCGTATCGAAGACGAGTCGCTGCTCTGTTTCAGCAAGCGCGCGGGGGACAACGTCGTGCTCGTCGTGGCCAACCTGGATCCGCATCACGAGCACGCCGCCCACGTCGACCTCGACCTCGGAGCGCTCGGCGTCGGCGCCGACGAAACGTTCCAGGTGCACGATCTGCTGTCGGGCGTACGCTATCCGTGGAGAGGGGCGAGAAACCGCGTGGTCGTGGATTCGAAGGTCTTTCCGGCAGCCATCTTCGCCGTTCGTCGAAAGGTCCGCACCGAGCGCGACTTCGAGTACTTCCTATGATCCCCGTGCAAACGAACGTCGCAAACGCTCCCGTCGAGGTGGAAGGCTCGTGGAACGCAGCCTTCGATGCCCCGAGCCGCGCCCCGCTCGAGCGCGCGCTTGCAACCTGGATCATGACGCGACGCTGGTATCGGACGAAGTCTCGTGAAGTGACCGCGGCACGCGTACGAACGAGCTTCACCCTGCCCTCCGAGGCGCCGGCCAAGGTTCTGTTCGTCGACGTCGCGCTCGATGACGGGCGAACCGACACCTACGTGGTTCCGCTCGCAGTCGTCCACGGCGACGAGGCCGAGACCTTCCGCCGCGCGACACCAGGTGACGTCGTGATGCCGCTCACGTTGCAACGCGACGGCGAGCACGAAGACGACGGCGTCATGATCGACGGCCTCGCCTGCCCGCGCTTCTTGCGCGATTGGCTCGATGCCTTCGAGACCGCCCGCACGATCGCCTCCGACGAGGGCGGTCAAAGCCGCCTCCGTTTCCAAGGCCGCGACCTCGGCGACGGCTCGAAGCTCGCGCCGAAGCGCCTCGCACGCGAGCAGACCAACACGAGCGTCTTCTACGGGGATCGGTTCGTCGGCAAGGTCGTCCGGAAGCTCGACGAGGGCGTGAGCCCCGACCTCGACATGGGGCGCGGCCTCACCGAAGGCGGCTATGCCCACACGCCCGCCCTCGCGGGCTGGGTCGAGCTCGAGTCCGGAGACGAGCCCTCCACGGTGGGGCTGATCCATGCGCAAGTCCCGAACCGTGGCGACGCCTGGGAGCACGTGCTCGGTGTGCTCGACGAGTGGCTCGCGACCGTTCGTGGCGCGCCGCCGAATCTCGGGCCCGGCGATCTCTTCGACCACGCCATGCGCCCACGCGATGCGGTGGTCACCAAGGCAATCGGCCCTTACGTGAACCTCGCCGAGCTCCTCGGCAGGCGAATCGGCGAGATGCACGTGGTGCTTGCGGGACACACGGGAGATCGCGCGTTCACCCCCATGGTCATCGATGCGAGCTCACGCGAAGCGCTGGTCGCCATGGCGCGACGCGACTTGACGAAGCTCCTCGATCGACTCGCACAACGAGACAGTACACGTGCCGAGAGCGACGTGCGCACCGCCGCAGACGAGGCGACACGCACGCTCCTTCGTCACCGGCACGTCCTCTTTTCGAGGCTCGATCGCGTTCTCGGCCTCGACGACGCGGGCGTGCGCATGCGCGTGCACGGCGATCTCCACCTCGGGCAGGTGCTCTTCACCGGAACGGACTTCGCGCTGATCGACTTCGAAGGCGAGCCGGCGCGCCCACTCGACGAACGCAAGGCGAAGCGGTCGCCCCTCGTCGACGTGGCCGGCATGCTGCGCTCGTTCGACTACGCTGCCGCGAGCGCGCTCCGCAAGAGGTCGCCCGACGAGCAGTCGACGCTGGCGCCGTGGGCCCGCTTTTGGCGAGACGCCGTGTCGAGCGCGCTGCTCGGTGGCTGGCTCTCGTCGACGGCGAAGACGACCATCCTTCCGGCGAGCATCGCCGCGAAGCACGCCTTGCTCGACTTTTACCTGCTCGAGAAGGCCATCTACGAAGTGCACTACGAGATGGACAACCGGCCGGACTGGATCGACATCCCGCTCGGCGGTCTTCTGGCCATCCTCGAGCGTCACGATCCGCTGGACGAGCCACCATCTGGACCGGAAAGGAAGCGCGCATGATCGATCCGCGATCGGCAGAAGTAACGTCGTTCGCGGAAGGAAAAGCGATCCGCGCACACCGATTTCTCGGAGCTCATCCCGATCTAAAGGGCGGCACCACGTTCGGGGTCTGGGCTCCGCGAGCGTCCGAGGTGTGGGTGGTGGGAACGTTTCCGTCGTTCCAGCTCTCGCGTCTGCCCGGTTCCAACGTCTTCTGCGGCCACGCCGCCAACGTGCCGGTGGGCTCGCGCTACGCCTACCGCATCGTGCCCGCCGACGGCGGGAGCGCGTTCGACAAGGCCGACCCGTACGGACTCGCGCATGAGAGCGCACCGGGAACGTCCTCGATCGTCACGCGTCTCGAGCACTCATGGCACGACGATTCGTGGCTCGAACGACGCCGCGCGCACACCGGCGTGGACCTCCCGATGAGCATCTACGAGGTGCACCTCGGCTCGTGGCTGCGTGTGCCCGAAGAAAGCCAGCACGTTCTCTCGTATCGCGACATCGCCGCGCCGCTCGCCGAATACGCCAGAAAAATGGGCTTCACGCACGTGGAGCTCATGCCGCTCCTCGAGCATCCCTTCTACGGCTCGTGGGGCTACGGCGTGACGGGGTTCTTCGCCGCTACGAGCAGGTACGGGTCGGCGGCCGACCTCATGTACCTCGTCGACGTTCTTCATCAGCAAGGGCTCGGCGTGATCTTCGATTGGGTGCCCGCGCACTTCGCCCTCGATCCGCACGGACTCGGACGCTTCGACGGCGAGCCGCTCTACGAGCCGGAGGATCCCGCCGATGCCGTCCACGCGATCTGGCGAACCGGCCTCTTCGACTTCGACCGGCCGGAGGTGCGAAGCTTCCTCCTCTCGAGCGCGATGTTCTGGATCGAAACGTTCCACGCCGACGGTCTGCGCGTCGACGGGGTCGAGGCCATCCTCTACCGCGATCACGGCAAGACCGCAGCCAACTCGACGGGCACGCAGCGTGGTCGCGAGAACACCCGCGGCGTCTCGTTCCTACGCGAGCTCACGCGCACGTTGAAGCTCGAGCACCCCGACGTGTGCCTCATCGCCGAAGATTCGTCGGCCTGGCCGGGCGTCACGCGCTCGACCACCGAAGGCGGCCTCGGCTTCGACTTCAAGTGGGACATCGGCTTCTCCCACGACATGCGCCGCTACCTCGCGATGGATCCGCTCTTCCGATCGGAGGAGCAGGCGCTGCTCACGTTCCGCTCGGTCTACGCGACCAACGAGAACTTCGTGCTCTCACTCTCGCACGACGACGTTGCCCCGGACCGTGGTGGCGCCTTGCTCGAGCAGATGTACGGCGATGCCTGGCAGAAGCTCGCGAACGTGCGGCTGCTGTTGACCTCGGCCTACGCCCAGCCGGGAAAGAAGCTCCTCTTCATGGGCGACGAGTTCGCCGAGCCGCGAGCGTGGAACCATGACCGGTGCCTCGATTGGCACGTCGCGCGACTCCCGGCGCACGAGGGCGTGGCCCGCATGGTGCGCGATCTGAATCGCATGTATCGCGAGCATCCTGCGCTCCACACCTTCGACCGCGATGCAAACGCCGGCTTCGAGTGGGTCGACAACACGAACGCGCCGATGAGCGTGATCGCGTTCGCCCGCAAAGGACGACAGGACCATCAGTACCTCGTCGTGGCGATGAACTTCACGCCCGTGCCTCGCTACCAGTACCGGATCGGCGTGCCGAAGAGCGGACCGTGGGTCGAGATCTTCAACACCGACGCGCGCGACTACGACGGCAGTGGGCAGGGAAACCTGGGCCGCGTGGAGGCCGTTCCCTACCCGTGGAACGACAGGCGCTTCTCGATCGTGGTCACCCTGCCCCCGCTCGGAGCCGTCTTTCTCGAACCGGCGCGCGTTTAGGAAGTCTGCAAGATTCCGGGAGGACGACGACGTCGCGGCGCTGATGGCACATCTACCGTCGTCGTCGTCGTGACGCTCGATCACGTGCCGCGCGAAGGCAGCGGACAGGAGTGCGTGCCCGTCTTCTCGTCGTACTGCTGATGGTATTCCTCCGCCTTCCAGAAGGGCCCGGCGGCGGTCACCTGCGTGACGACGTGCTTGCCGAGCGTCTTCTCTGTGTTCGCGATCGCCGCCTTGGCCGCATTCGCCTGGGCGTCGTTGAACGTGAAGACGGCGCTCCGATATTGGCTTCCCACGTCCGGCCCCTGACGATTCATGGTCGTGGGGTCGTGGGACGTGAAGAACACGCCGAGGAGCTTTTCGTAAGACACCTGCGCGGGGTCGAACTCCACGAGCACGGTCTCTGCGTGACCGGTCTTGTGGGAGGACACTTGCTCGTAGGTCGGATTGGACGTCTGACCGCCCGTGTATCCAACCGCCGTCGCGGTCACGCCCGGCACCTGGCGGAACGTGTCCTCCGTTCCCCAGAAGCACCCTCCTGCGAACGCGGCGAGCTCGTGACCTGGACGAGGCTCGAGCTTGGTGCCGGCGCCGACGCCACCGGGGTCGGTGCCAACGGGAGCGCGACGGGCCTTCTGTCCACCGGCCGCATTGGCCGAGGTAGTCGATGCCGTCGACGATTCGGCTTTGGCGTCATTTCCTGCCGAACGACAGGCCGCGAGCGAAGACACGAGCACGAGCACGGGAACGGCGAGCCAACGCGGGTTCATGATCTGCTCTACGTTTGGACCTTCGGACTGGTTTCGCAAGCTTCGTGCGATTGCGAAACGCCCGTAAAATCCCGAGGGATGACGCTCCGCGACGGCGCTTGCCGCCGACCGGACGAGCTCGCCTTGCCTCCAGCGTCCTCGCCACGCGAACACACCGTCGCGCGCACGCGAACGGTCGGAGCCTTAGGATGTGGCATCGGAGGGACCATGGGATTGCTCGTCGACGGCAAGTGGACCGACACCTGGTACGACACGAAATCCACCGGCGGAGGCTTCGTCCGGCAAGCTGCGCGCTTTCGAAACACGGTCGAACGGACGCCGGGTGCCCGCTTCACGCCCGACAAGGGGCGCTACCATCTCTACGTCTCGCTCGCCTGCCCGTGGGCGCACCGCACGCTGATCGTGCGCGCCCTCAAAGGGCTCGAAGAGGTCATTCCGGTCTCGATCGTGATGCCCCTCATGCTCGAGAACGGCTGGACGTTCGGGGATGCACCCGAGCGAAGCTCGGGGCCGGTGGCAGGAGCGAAGTATCTCTACGAGGTCTATGAGCGCGCCGCGCCCGACTACACCGGTCGCGTGACCGTGCCCGTCCTCTGGGACAAGCGCGAGGGAACGATCGTCAACAACGAGTCGTCCGAGATCCTCCGCATGTTCAACGACGCCTTCGACGGGCTCGCCACCAAGAGCTATCCGGATCTCTATCCCGAGCCTCTACGCGGCGCGATCGACGAGATCAACGCGACGATCTACGACACGGTGAACAACGGGGTCTACAAGGCGGGCTTCGCCACGAGCCAGGTCAAATACGAGGAGGCCGTGCGCGCCCTTTTCGGAACGCTCGACGAGCTCGAACGACGCCTCGGGGATGCGCCATACCTGCTCGGTGACCGAGTCACCGAAGCGGACTGGCGGCTCTTCACCACGCTGGTGCGCTTCGATGCCGTCTACCACGGCCACTTCAAGTGCAACGTGCGGCGCATCATCGACTACCCGCATCTGCACGCCTACATGCATCGCCTGCTCGCCGTCCCCGGCGTGCGCGAGACGGTGCTCCTCGACGAGATCAAGGCGCACTATTACGGCAGCCATCGCACGATCAATCCGACGGGCATCGTTCCCATTGGACCGGCGAGCATCTAACCGAGCTCGAGGGGTGGTCACTCCTTGACGTCGAACGCGTAGTTCATGCCGCCGTTCCCGTCGAGGTGCATGCAACCGTCGATACTGTTCACTTCGAACCAGAAGACGATCTGGCCGGTGCGCTGCGGCAGCTCGAGGATGGCGTCGATTGTCTCGCGATCGCTGCCGTTCGCGCGGCCCGTTTCGAAGGCCTTCACCGCGCCGCCCTCGAACTGCGAGAAGCCGCTCACCGTCCAGACCGGCGCGCCACGCTCGACCCGATGGCATTGAGGCAAGCGTCCCTGCTCGTAGTAAACGGCGATCTTGTCGCCGGCGTGGAGCTCGCCCTGCTGCTCGACCTCGCCGCTCTCCTTGAAGACGAGACGCGCGGCGACCTCGGGCGCGCGACCGGTGACGGCGAAGTGGTAGTTCTGACCGTACTGCGAGTCGTACTCGGAGCAGCCGAAGCTGCTCGTGACCTGGAACCAGATGGCAACGTCGCCGCCGCTGCTGATCGGGAGAAGCGCCGACTTCGCGACGCGATCGTGACCGTCCGACGAGAGCTTGGTCACCTCGAACGTCTTCGCCGGAGCACCGTTCTCACTGTAGAAGCCGGTGATGTTCCAGGCGGGACCACCGCCGCCGACTTCACCGCGACACTGCGGGAGTCGATCGAGCGCGTACTCGACACGGAGCCGCTTGCCGGCCTTCGGCGTTCCAGTGACGACGGTGGTGAAGTCCGACAAGAACTTCACCTTCGCCGCGTCCGTGATCGCCTGATCGTCGGTGGCCGCGTCGTCGTCGACGTCGCTCGAGCACCCGGTGAGCGCACCGAGCGAGAGAACCGAAGCGGCGACGAAGGGGACGAAGGCGACGAAGAACGGCAGACCGAGCGCGTGGGTTCCGGGCTTCATGGCCCCGCTCGAAGCAACGTGTACGCCACGCGCACACATTGGCGGCGCAGAGAAATTTCGCTGACTTGCGCGAGGTCTGGCTGGGCGTTCAACGATCCACGACTGGATCAGTCGAACCCTCGATCGAGTTCGTTCGAGACCACCGCGATCGCGTCCTCTGCGTGAATATCGCGGGGCCCGAGACTGAGCCCCACGGCACCTCGAGTGCCAAGCAATGCCCGGGCCGGAGCGTCGAGTCCGAGGTGGTCACCGAGCACGAAGACCGGCTCGCGTTCGAGAACGACGTCGCGGACGTCGGTGCCGGCCGACTCGAGGAGGTAGAGCGTCGCATTCGAGGGGAGATCGTCGAGAGCCGCTTCGAGGCCGCCGCGGACGACCGCAATTCCCGGCTTCACCGTCGCGAAGCCTTCCGTGTGCTCGGTCTGTCGCGCGAGGACGAGCGACTTCTGCACGAGGGTCGCGAGTGCACGTTCGTCGGGCCGCAGGAACTTAACGGCAGAGCCGTCGAAGCGGAGGGCGCGCGGCGCCTCGGGACCGCCCAGGAGCACGAGATAGAGGATCGTGTCCGTCCGAAGACCGTGCGACACGAGCAGGGCCGCCCGCATGCATCGCGCGAGCACGTCGAGCCGCCCGCTCGTCCCGGGCAGATCGTTCAGCGAGAAGTCCGGCGAGGCGAGCGCCTTTTGACCGACCACGACGAAACGGCGCATCGTTGCCGCCGACTCTAGCGCGAAAAGCCCCAATGCGAGCTTGCGTCCGTAAAGGCTCCTCGCGCATTCTCCACGGGAATCATGCTGCGGGACGTCGGGATCTTCCTCGCTGCCGCGGTCGTCGTCGTCCTGCTTTCGAAGCGTCTCGGGCTCGGCACCGTTCTCGGCTACCTCATCGCCGGCGCGATCATCGGGCCGTGCGGGCTCAACCTCATTCACGACGTCCACGAGACGCTGCACTTCGGCGAGTACGGCGTCGTCCTGCTGCTCTTCCTCATCGGTCTCGAGCTCCAGCCCGCGCGCCTCTGGGAGATGCGTGGCGCCGTCTTCGGAGCGGGCGGCGCCCAGGTCGGCTTCACCACGCTTGCGCTTGCCGCGATCGCCATTGGGTTCGGCGCCGATTGGCGCGTCGCACTCGTGGCCGGGATCTCGCTCTCGATGTCGTCGACGGCGTTCGCGCTCCAGGTGCTCGGCGAACGAAAAGAGCTGCCTCGTCCACATGGGCGCGCAGCCTTCGGCATCCTCCTCTTCCAGGACATCGCGGCGATCCCGGCGCTCGCCCTCGTTCCGCTTCTCGGTCACAACGCAACGCCGCTCGATCACGCGTGGCAGCGCGTGGTGCTCGTCGTCGGCGTTCTCGTCATCGTCGTCATCTTCGGGCGCTATCTGCTGCGTCCGGCGCTGCGCATCGTCGCCGAGGCCCGCGACCACGAGCTCTCGGCGGCCGCCACGCTTCTCGTCGTCGTCGGAACATCGCTTCTCATGCACGCCATCGGTCTCTCGATGGCGCTCGGGGCGTTCCTCGCCGGTGTGCTCCTCGCAGACACGGAATACCGTCACGAGCTCGAAGCGAACATCGAGCCGTTCAAGGGCATCCTCCTCGGCCTCTTCTTCATGGCCGTCGGCATGTCCGCGAATCTTCGCCTCGTGGTGACGCAGCCGCTGCTCGTGATCGGCCTCGTGGTGGTCCTCGTGGTGGTGAAGATGCTGATCTTGATCGGCATCGGCTGGGCCACGAAGCTCGATCGTCGCTCCTGTCTCAGCTTGGCGGTGGCGATCTCCCAGGGCGGTGAGTTCGCGTTCGTCATCTTCGGCATCGCACGCGACGCGGACGTGCTTTCGGTGGCCACGGCCGACTTGCTCGTCGTCATCGTGACGGTTTCGATGGCCCTCACGCCCCTCCTCTTCATCGGCCTCGACGCGCTGCTACGTCACCTCGCGAAGGGCGAGGAGCGGGCCTTCGACGAGATCCGCGATGAAGGCAGCCGCGTCATCATCGCCGGCTTTGGCCGTTTCGGTCAGATCGTCGGCCGTATGGTCCGCCTCATGCGGATCCGCTTCACCGCGCTCGACATCAACGCCACGCAGGTCGACTTCCTGCGGAAGTGGGGCAACAAGATCTACTACGGCGATGCCGCGCGCGTGGATCTCTTGCGGGCCGCAGGAGCGGAGCGCGCCGAAGTTTTCGTGCTGGCCATCGACGATATGGAAGCATCGCTTGCGACGGTGAAGGTGGTCCAGCAGCACTTCCCTCACCTCAAGATCGTCGCGCGCGCACGAAACCGACAGCATGCCTACGCGCTGCTCGGACTCGGCATCGAAAACGTCTTGCGCGAGACCTTCGCGGCGAGCGTCGAAGCGGGCGAGCTAACGCTCGAAGCTCTCGGCATTGCGTCCGGCGCAGCGCGCGAGGCCGCTCGAACGTTCTCCGACTACGACGAGGCCCAGGTGCGCAAGGTCTACCACCTGCGTGACAACGAGGAGGCGCTTCTCGCGTCGGCCAAGCAGTACGCGGCGGAGCTCCGGCGCATCTTCGAAGAAGACTCGCGCAACGAGTGACGAGCGGCGTCACTCGCCTTTGATCACGCGCAGGAAGCCCTCGCCATACTGCTCGACGCGCCCCGGCCCCATGCCGTGGACCGCGAGCAGCTCGTGGTTCTCCTGCGGCCTCACCATGGCCATCTCGATGAGCGTGCGGTCCATCGCGACGACGTACGCCGGCACCTTCTTCTGACGCGCGATCTCGGCGCGGTGCGTGCGCAGGCGCTCGAAGACGGCTTGGTCGTCGGGGTTCAGTGGAGGGAGCTCGCGCGTGGTTTTGCCTCGACCTCGCGACGACGACGGAGCGGGCGAGCGAGGTTCGAGCGGCAGCACGATGCGCGCTTCCACCTCGCCCTTCATCACCGACACGCCATTTCGTGTGAGAACCGGAACAGGGTGCTCGGTCGTGGTGAGGTCGATCCACCCCGCGGCGAGCAGCGCGCGGAGCAGCGCCACCGTCCAGGGCAGCGAGTGCTCCTTCAGCAAGCCGAACGTGGTGAGCCCCGTGAACCCGAAGCGGCGCGTCCGTTCGGAGTCGACACCGTGGAGCATCTCCGCGACGGCCTGCATCCCGGCGCGCTTGTTCGCACGAGCGACCGCCGAGAGCGCCTTGCGCACGATGAGCGTCGTTCCCTCCGTGGAGGTGCCGTCGTCGCCGGCGTGTTGTGCGATCTCCTGGCAGACGTCGCAGTGACCGCAACCACCGAGCGTTTCGCGCTCGTCGCCGAAGTAGCGAAGGACGAAGTCGTGCCGGCAGCTGCGCGCGTCGATGTAGCGAAGCAGATCGCGAAAGAGCTGCCAGGCGCGCGCGGCGAGTGATGCGTCGGCCGCTTCGCCGTCGCTTCCCATCTGGACCAGCCGGCGCCGCAGCGCGATGTCCGCGCCGGAGCAGAGCAAGAGGCCTTGCGCCTCGTCGCCGTCACGACCTGCGCGGCCCACCTCCTGGTAATAGGCCTCGATCGACGAAGGCGGCTGCACGTGGACGACGGTGCGGATGTCCGACCGGTCGATGCCCATACCGAACGCGTTCGTCGCGACGACGACGTCGAACTTGCGCGAGGCGAAGCGGTCGGCGACGCGCGTGCGGGCCTCGCCGTCGAGCCCAGCATGGTAGAAGGCCGCGTTGTAGCCGCGCTTGCGAAGCAGCTCGGCGTACTGCTCGGTGGTCTTGCGCGTCGCGGCGTAGACGATGGCGCCGCCGCGCGGGATACGAGGCTGCCCGATCGCGGTCTCGAGTGCTTCGATGACCGCCGCGCGCGCCTGCTTGGGACCGTCGACGGTCTTTGCAGCAAGATGGAGGTTGGGCCTCGCGAAGCCTCGCAGGACCTCCGAGAACGTGGTGTTCGCGAAGCCGAGCTGCTCGATGATCTCGCGCCTCACCTCCGGGGTCGCGGTGGCGGTGCACGCCAAGACGCGCGGCGGCGAGAGCCTCTCGAGAAGCGAACCGATGCGGAGATAGTCGGGGCGGAAGTCGTGTCCCCACTGCGCGATGCAGTGCGCCTCGTCGATCGCCACGAGCGCGATCTTGCATCGCGAGAGCATGCGAACGAACGACTCCGAGGCGAGGCGCTCGGGCGCTGCGTAGACGAGCTTGTACGCCCCGCGAAGCATCGCGCTCTCGCGGGCGTTTCGCTCGTCGAGCTCCAGGGTCGAGGCGAGGTACGTAGCCTCGATGCCACGCGCGGTCAGGGAGCGAACCTGGTCCTCCATGAGCGCGACGAGCGGCGAGATGACGAGCGTGGTCCCCTCGAGCACTGCCGCAGGGAACTGATAGGTGAGCGACTTTCCTCCGCCGGTCGGCGCCACGACCAGTGCGCGCCCCGGCGAGCCGAGCACGGCGTCGATGGCCTCACGCTGCCACGGGCGAAACGAGTCGAGCCCGAAACGCGAGCGAAGCGCTTCTTCGAGCGGATCCACGGGCGGGTCCACGACAGGCTTTCGACTGCGAGCGATCATCGGGAGTTCACCAAAAGCGGCGGACGCGCGTGCGACCGAAATAGCAGACAGCACATCCGTTCGTCGCCCCCTTCGTCGGCCATGCCCCTGCCGAAGTTGCGTCGACGCGACGGTCTCCAAGCTCGACCGCGACGTCGGTCAAGTTCCTCCGGCCCGCGCGATCCAGCGCGCCGACAGCTATCCGTCGAGGTCCACGCTCGTCGCGCGCGAACTCTTCGACTGCCTGGGCTAGGGAGCGCGTATGACGCACGACCTCAGGCTTCGCTCGAGCGCCGCAGGCGAGGAGCAGGCGACATTTGTAGGATCCCGGCTTACGTCATTCGGCAACGAATGCGGGTGAGGACGAGCAACCTTCGCGAGCTCTTGGTGCCGGCGGTAACCACCGCAACCGCCGCCGCCATGAAGCTCGGCATCGGCGATCCGCTCGGTCGTGAGGCGCCGTACCTCCTTCTCGGCGCGGCCGTCGCGATCAGTGGTTGGCTCGCCGGGCCGCGTGCTGCGCTCTTCGCGACGGCACTCGGCGCCGGCGTGGTCGGTCATTTTTTGCGCCCCGTCGAGCTCGCCGCGCAATCGAACGCTTCGATTCAGCTCGCGGTCTTCGCCATCGAAGGTCTGGCGATCGTTGCGGTCGTGGCCGCGATGACGCGAGCGCGGGAGCACGCACGAGAGTCCGCCAATCGTCTCGCTCGCCTCCAGAAGCTGACGGCTGCCGTGGCCGCGACGCGCACGTTGGACGAGGTCGCTAGCGTGCTCGTCCAGGAAGGCGTCGAGGCACTGGGAGCCAACGCCGGCACCATCGTGGTCGAGCGCGCCGACGGCAAACTCGAGGTCGTCGCGTCGGCGGGTCCCGAGGCCCACGTCATCGAAGAGCTCGGTGCGCTCGACAAGGACGCACCCTTCCCCTCCGTCGAGGCCTTCCGTACGCGCTCGTCGCAGTGGATCGAGAACGCCGACGAATACGCACGAACGCACGAGCGGCTCATGCAAGCGGTCGGCAAACGAGAGCTCGGCGCCGTGGTGGCATTGCCGCTCGAGGCCGACGGCAACGCTCTCGGCGGGCTCAGCTTTCGCTTCGATCGCCCGCGGAAGTTCCCCGAGCACCAGCGTTCGCTGATGACCACGTTCGCGGCGCAGGCCTCGCAGACGATCGTGCGCTCGAAGCTCTTCGCCGCAGAAGCCGCCGCGCGGAGGCGACTCGAGGTGCTCTCCGGCCTGGCCGATGCGCTGGCGAACGCCGAGTCACGGCAAGAGGTCGTCGACGTCGTCATCCACTCCGGCGTGCGTGCCATGGGCGCCCAGACGTGCGTTCTCTACGACTACGACGACCGTGAAGCTGCGCTCGTCCTCATCGGTCAGATGGGAACGGCGCCCGAGGTCCTCGAACAGGTCGGCTACGTGCCCTTCTATTCCGACATGGCGTTCGCCAAGATCGTCCGGCAGCGCAGCCGGATCTGGATCGAGAACCGCGAGGAGTACGCCAAGGTCTTCCCTCACCTCTTGGACCTGAAGACGACGGCGCCGCGCGCGCTTGCGCTGTGGTGCCTGCCGCTCGTCGCCGAAAACCGCGTCATCGGCCTCCTCGCGATGGGTCACTACACGCCGCGCACCTTCAGCGCGGAGGACCGCGCGTACGTCGAGACGTTCGCCA
The DNA here is from genome assembly GCF_001263205.1 of Labilithrix luteola. GTDB lineage: Bacteria > Myxococcota_A > Polyangia > Polyangiales > Polyangiaceae > Labilithrix > Labilithrix luteola. The sequence continues at coordinate 7,754,540 of NZ_CP012333.1, read as the reverse complement.
AGCAATGCGCGCAGGCGTTGCGTCGCGCGCAGCGGCTCGAACGCGAACGCGAGGCGCGCATTGGCCTCCTGACCATTCTGCGCAGCATCGGCGACGCCGTCGTCACGACGGACATCCAGGGCCGGGTCACGCTGATGAATCCCGTCGCCGAACGACTCACGGGGTGGGACGAAGGCCGCTCGATGGGCCTGCCGCTCGAGGAGATCTTCAACGTCGTCGACCGGCGCACGCGTGCCATCGTGGAGAGCCCGGTCGAGCGCGTGCTCACGAAGGGCTCAGTCGTGGCCCAGGCGGACGACACCGTGCTCATCAACGCCGAGACGGGCCACGAAACACCGGTCGATCACACGGCTGCCCCGCTGCGCGACGAGAACGGGAGCATCGAGGGTGTGGTTCTCGTGTTCCGTGACGCGTCGCTGAAGAAGGAGGAGGAGCGCCGACGCATGTTCCTCGGCGAGGTCTCGAGCACGCTCACCGCATCGCTCGACACGCGGACGATCCTCGACCGCGTCACGCGCGTGCTCGTGCCGGAGCTGGCCGACTGGGCGATCGTCGACGTGCTCAACGCCGCCAACGATCGTCTCGAGGTCGTCGCCAGCCGTGCAGCCACCGACGAGAAGGCGCGCGCGCTCTCGGAGATCAGGCGCCGATTCATGCATGGCCTCGAGGACACGACGGGGCCGGCCAACGTGGTCAAGACCGGCAAGCTCGAGTTCTATCCCGACATCTCCGACGAGGCGATCGACGGGTTCGCCAAGAACAACGACCACGCGCGCCTTCTCAAGATTCTCGGCGTGCATTCGGTCATCAACGTGCCGCTCAAGACCCACGGCACGACGTTCGGCGCGCTCTCCCTCGGACACGACGGCTCTGGACGACGCTTTTCCCAGGAGGAGGCCGACTTCGTCGCCGAAGTCGCCAACCGCATTGCCATCGCCGTCGACAACGCGCGGCTCTTCGCGGCGGAGCAGCAGGCGCGCGAGTCGGCCGATCTCGCCAATCGTTCGAAAGACGAATTCCTCGCGACGGTGAGCCACGAGCTACGTACGCCGCTGAGCGCGATCCTCGGGTGGTCGCGACTCCTCACGTCGCACGACGTGGCCCACGACAAGCAAGCGCGCGCCATCGAGACCATCGAGCGAAACGCCGTTGCGATGGCGCAGCTCATCGAGGACCTGCTCGACATCTCGCGCATCATCAGCGGGAAGATGCGGCTCGACGCCAAGCCCATCGATCTCCGGAAGGCCATCGAGGCGGCCATCGAGTCGGTGCGGCCCACGGCCGACGGGCGGAAGGTCGAGATCGACGCGACGCTCGGAGACTCGGAGATTCGCGTTCAGGGCGACGCCGCGCGTCTGCAGCAGGTCGTCTGGAACCTCCTCAGCAACGCGGTCAAGTTCACGCCGCCAAGCGGCCGCGTGTCGATCGCGCTCCACAAGGAAGCCGGAACGGCGGTCATCGACGTCAAGGACACCGGACGCGGAATCGCGCCGTCGTTCTTGCCGCAAGTGTTCGACCCGTTCCGTCAGGCCGACGGAACCATCACCCGCAAGCACGGTGGCTTGGGGCTCGGTCTCGCCATCGTTCGCCGCCTCGTGGACATGCACGGCGGCGTCGTCGAGGCCAACAGCGAAGGCCTAGGTCGCGGCGCGACGTTCACCGTTCGCTTGCCTCGCACCGCATCGTCGATCGGTGATCGCGTCTCGAATCGCTCGCGCATGCCTCCTTCGGCGAGCGAACGGCCCCCGGCACTCGACGGACTCCGCGTGCTCGTGGTCGACGACGACGAAGACATGCGCATGCTCCTCTCCACCGTCCTCGAGGAGTGCGGAGCGAAGGTGACCAGGGCGGGCAGCGCCAACGAGGCCATGGCCGCCATCCAACGCAGCACGCCCGACGTCCTCATCTCCGACGTCGGCATGCCCGGCGAAGACGGCTACGAGCTCATCACCAAAGTGCGGAAGCTGCCCCCTGGTCGAGGTGGTGACGTGCCCGCAGCCGCGCTCACCGCTTATGCGCGCGTCGAAGACCGCAAGCGCGCGCTCGACGCCGGCTTCATGACGCACGTGCCGAAGCCCGTCGAACCGGATGAGCTCGTCAGCGTCGTCGCCGAGCTTGCCCAGCACGGGGCCGTGCGCTGACCGCGCCCGGGAGCAGAGAACGCCCTCAGGCGAGCTTCACGACCTGCTTGCCGAGATTCTGCCCTTTGAGGAGACCGATGAACGCACGGGGCGCCTCGCGCAGACCGTGGGCCACCGTTTCGCGATAGACGAGCTTGCCCTCGCGCACGAGCTGCGAGAGCTCGGCCAGCGCCGTCGGCCAGCGATCCAGGTGCTCGCTGACGATGAACCCCTGCAGCCGCACGCGGTTCGTCAGGAGCGCGCCGAAGTGCTTCACCGCATAGGGCTCGATGGCATTGTAGTCTGCAATCAATCCACAGAGCGGGATGCGCGCGAACGCGTTGAGGCGCGGGAGGACGGCGTCGAGCACCGGACCGCCGACGTTTTCGAAGTAGACGTCGACGCCGTTCGGCGTCGCCTCGGCGAGCGCCTTCTCGAACGAGGGATCTTTGTAGTCGACGCACGCGTCGAACCCGAGCTCACGCGTGACGTACGCACACTTCTCGGCGCCGCCCGCGATGCCCACCGCGCGGCAGCCGCGACTCTTCGCGAGCTGGCCGACGACGCTCCCGACCGCGCCCGAGGCCGCCGACACGACGACGGTCTCGCCCGCCTTCGGCGTACCGAAGTCGATGAGGCCAAGCCAGGCCGTCACGCCGGGCATGCCCACGGTTCCCAGGTACACAGAGTGCGGAAGCGACGGGTCGACCTTTCGCACGGCGCGCCCATCGGTCACGGCATACTCTTGCCAGCCGAGCGTGCCGACGACGAGGTCGCCCTTGGCGAACGCGGGGTTCTTGGATTCGATCACCTCGCCGACGGTACCGCCGATCATGACGGCGCCGACGTCCACGGGCTTCGCGTACGATTTGCGGTCGCTCATGCGTCCGCGCATGTACGGGTCGAGCGAGAGCCAGGTGTTCTTGACGAGTATTTCGCCGTCGTTCGGCGAGGGAATGTCCGTCTCGACGATGCGAAAGTCGGACTCCGTCACCCAGCCCTGGGGTCGGGCTGCCAAGAGGACCTGCGTGTTCTTGAGCGCCATGGCGCCGAACCTAGCATGCACCGTGCCCCTGTGAGGTCGGTCGCGCTCACTTGCTCAGGCGCAAGACCCGACCGGAGTTGCGGTTCGTCCAGTAGACGTGCGTGGCATCGACGGCGATCCCCGACGGGTAGTCCTGGTTGGACGCGAGCAGCTCACCGTGGTCGTTGGGGTCGGACGAGTCCTTGCGCTTGCGCCAGACGTTGCCGGCGAACTGCTCGGCCACGTAGACGTAGGTGTCGTCGACCGCGAGCCCTGCCGGGCCGTCGTATCCGATGGCGAACGCCGCGCGCGCTGTGGTCATCACGGCATACCGCGTGACCGAAGCACTCTCGTTCTCGGCCACGTAGAGGTCGCCGTTCGAGAACGCGAGGCCTTCAGGATACTTCCCGAAGGGCTGGATGGTTTTTCCCTGGATACTCTGATCGGGGGACACGAAGTGGACGTAGAAGCCGTTCCGGTCGGCCGCGTAGAGGGAGTCGTCGGCGTCGCGGGCGATGCCGAGCAGCGACGTGTTCGTGAAGTTCACGAAGTTCGTCGGGGTGCCACCCTTCAGACCTCCACACCGAATGAGCGACTTTGCGGTCCAGCACACGGTCGAGTCGTTCGCGGTGACATAGGCTGCGCCCTGCTCGCCGCCAGCGAAGGGGTCCATCGGCGCGTTCAACGGCGAGGTCTTCGACTTCCACACGACCTTGTTGTCTTCGGCGACCACGTACACCGCCGTGGAGTTCACGGCGATACCGAGCGGCGTCGTGACGGTGGCGAAGAGCGTCGGTCCGCAAACGCCTTTCGTGCACGTTGCGCTCTCGCAGCGAACCCCGCACTTGCCGCAGTTCATCGCGTCGGAGGAGAAGTCTGCGCCCGCGGGGCAGTCGGGCGCCGGCGCATCCACGTTCGCGTCACCCGCTCCGCTGTCGCCCGTGGCTCCGTCGGGCAAGGACGTGGTTCCCGAGTCGCTCTCGCCGCCCGCCTCCTCCTCGTTCGAGCCGAAGGGCGAACACGCACCTTGAAGCGCCATCGCGACGAGAGCCGTTGCGACGGAGACGCGAAGAATCCAGGCGACGGGGGAAGCCACCTGAACATGCTACCTCAAGAACTCACGCGTGCGGCCGAGGACGGCGACCGCGCACGCGCGGCTCGGCCTCGGTCTCGAGCTCCTGCTGAAACATGGCCTTTTCGTCCGGCGACCAGGCCTGCCCTTCGGAGGAAAGCATCAGCAAAGCGAGCTTGCGCACCCTCTGCGCGCTGGCCTCGCTCGCTTGTTCCGCGCGAATGGCTCGCGAGCGGAGACTCAACATGCCGAAGGCGACGAGCGCAATGAAGAGCAGCGCGAACACAGCGAGGAGGATGCCCGCGCGAGTCAGAAAGCGCGCCATCCGCTGGACCGGCCCCTGCTCTTGCGCCTGCTGCACCTCGAGGATGGCCTCGCGCGATCCGGCCAGCGCCGACTTCGCGATGTCGTGCGCCGTACTCGCCGCGGCGCTCCGCACTTCGGGCGCGCCGAGATTCTCCGCCAGGGCCGCCCGCATGGCCGGTGAGAGCGTCGTCGGCACGTCGGTGGCGGCCGTCTTCATCACCGAATGCGTGGCCTGCGCGGCCATGTCGGCCACCATGCGATCGAGCTGGGCCTGGACGTCCTTCGAGAGCGCTTCCTGCACCGCCTCGCGCATGGCCGGCCGGAGCTCTTCGACGAGAGCCGCGACCAGCGCCTTGCTGAACTCGTGAATCCGCGCCTTCGACTCGGCGCTGTCGAGGCCGTCGATGAACCCCGGAACCGTCGCTGCCGCGAGCTCGCGAATCGTCTGCTGAAGCTCGGGGGTCGCCATGATTCTCTCGAGTCGTTCGCGCGTCGGCTGGTCTTCGAGGGCCTTGATCGACTCGTCGATCACGACCGGCGTGGCCGTTCGGGGCACGGTCTTCGACGCCCGCTCGAGCGCACACCCCGTGCTCGAGACGACGACGAGGCTCAGCGCCAGCACGATGCCTTTCGGGCCCAAGCCCAACCCACGCACGCTCATGAGCAAAGGAGCTGCAAAGCGCAAGCCGGTGCCGCTCGTCCATTGACGGCCGCGAACCGTCGAGCCATGCCATCGCCGTGATCGTCAAAGTCTCGCTCGCAGCAGCCGCCGGTCTCGCCGGGTTTCTCGTGCTTTCGTGCGCGTCGTGCAGCTCGTCCTCGAAGGACGCCGGGGCCACGCCCGCCGACGCGAGCTCGACGTCGCGACCGCCCACCGACACCGGCGGTGGCGACGCGGGCACCTCGAGCGTCGAAGTCGAACTCTACGGCTTCACCGATCTGCCACGCAAAGCGACCACGCAGTCGCTCTCCGGTACAGCCTTCGACGAGGCCTCGCGAACACTCTGGGCCATCCAGGACAAGACCACGGACATCGTCTCGTTCCAGGCGAACGAGGACTACACGTCGTGGACGGAGACGGGAAAGACCGTCTTCCAGGGCATGCCCGCCGGCCCGTGGGACGGCGAAGGGCTCGTACGGATCGGGACGGACTTCATCGCCGTCACCGACGAGACCACACCGAGCGTCGCGCGCTTCGACGCCACCGGCCACTTCCTCGCCTCGCTCGAGATGCCCGCGCATTTCGCGACGCAGAGCGCGGGCAACAAGGGGCTCGAGAGCCTCACCTTGTCACCGAGCGGCCGTTACCTCTTCACCGCCAACGAGTCGGCGCTCGCGACCGACGGCCCAGGGGCGACCAAGACGGCCGGTACCACCGTGCGCATCCTCCGGCGTGAGCTCGCGAGCAACCACGACGAAGAGCACGCGTACCGAACCGAACCACTCGGTGCAGGCACGGGCGGCGACATGGGCGTCTCGGACATGCTCGCCTTGTCGGACGACGACCTGCTCGTTCTCGAGCGCGGCTACCAATCCGGGTACGGCAACACGGTACGGATCTTCCGCGTGTCCTTGGCGGGCGCTCCCGACGTCCTCGACGTGAAGAACCTCTCGGCCTCGACGCCGGTGCTCGCCAAGACGCTGCTCGTCGATCTGTCGACGCTTCCGCCGAGCGACGCCCCGAACCCGCAGACGCAGCCGAACCCATTGCTCGACAACTACGAAGCGCTCGCGCTCGGGCCCAAGTTGCCCGACGGCCGGCGCCTCGTCTTCGTCACCTCGGACGACAACGCGAGCAAGGCTCAGGTGCCACGCATCCTCGCCCTCGCCGTGCGCGGCTTCTGACGCGCGCAGCATCACGGCGGAGGTTGCACGGCGCCTGCGCCCGCCGAATCATTGTGGTTGAATGAACGGCGCGCCCACGAACCAGGCGCAGACGAGGACTTCATGCGCTCGACCGATGCGTTTGCGGCATGCCGGAACGTTCTTCTTCGCCACCGTGACGACCACGGAGGGGCCTGTCGCTCTTTCACGTGGCCCGAGCTCACCGAATTCAACTGGGCGATCGACTGGTTCGACGTTCACGCGCGCGGGAACACGCAGCGCGCGCTCTGGCTCATCGACGACGCGGGCAGCGAGTGCTCGCTCACCTACGAAGAGCTCTCGGCTCGGTCGAATCAGGTCGCGAACTGGCTGCGCAAGCTCGGCGTGAAGCGCGGCGAGCGCATGCTCATCATGCTGGGCAACGTGATCCCGCTCTGGGAGATCATGCTCGCAGCGGCGAAGCTCGGCGCGGTGGTCATCCCGGCCACGACGCAGCTCACCCGCGAGGACATCGCGGATCGCTTCGACCGAGGCGCGGTCAAATACGTCGCGACCGACAGTAACAGCGCCAACAAGTTCGACGACGCGCCCGCCGGCACCACGCGCATCCTCGTCGGCGAGCCATCGGCGCGTCGCGAGGGCTGGACGACCTACGACCCCTACGCGGAGAGCGTGGCGTTCGTGCCCGACAGCGTCACCAAGGCGAGCGATCCCCTTCTCCTCTACTTCACGTCCGGGACCACGGCGAAGCCGAAGCTCGTCATGCACACGCACGAGAGTTACCCCGTCGGTCATCTCTCGACGATGTACTGGATTGGCCTCCGCGAGGGCGACGTGCACATGAACGTCAGCTCGCCGGGTTGGGCGAAGCACGCGTGGAGCTGCTTCTTCGCGCCCTTCAATGCCGGTGCGACCGTGTTCGTCTACTCGCAGGCGCGCTTCGACGCCGCGCGCACGCTGGAGATCCTTCGCAAGGCCAAGGTCAACACGCTCTGCGCGCCGCCCACGGTCTGGCGCATGCTGCTGCTCGGCGATCTCGGCGCCAAGCCGGAGGCACTGCGCGAGCTCGTGAGCGCAGGCGAGCCGCTCAATCCCGAGGTGATCGAGCGCGTGAACGAGGCGTGGGGCCTCACGATTCGCGACGGCTTCGGGCAGACGGAGACGTCGTGTCAGATCGGCAACTCGCCCGGTCAGCCGGTCAAGCACGGCTCGATGGGACGTCCCCTCCCCGGCTTCGACGTCGTGCTCCTCGATCACGAAGGCAACGAGGCGGCCGAGGGCGAGATTGCGCTTCGTCTTTCGGCGCGCCGGCCCACCGGCCTCATGGCCGGCTACCTCGGCGACGAAGAGCGGAGCGCCGCCGTCACGCAGGGCGGCTACTACCGCACCGGCGACGAGGCCTCGCGCGACGAGGACGGCTACTTCCATTACGTCGGACGCGGCGACGACGTCTTCAAGAGCTCCGACTATCGCATCAGCCCCTTCGAGCTCGAGAGCGTGCTCATCGAGCACCCTGCGGTCGCCGAGGCCGCAGTCGTGCCGAGCCCCGATCCCGTGCGGCTCTCGGTGCCGAAGGCCTTCGTGGTGCTCCGCCCCGAGCACGCCCCCACGTCGGAGACGGCCGCGAGTATCTTCGAGCACGTCACGAAGAGCCTCGCGCCCTTCAAACGCGTGAGGAGGCTCGAGTTCACCGACTTGCCGAAGACCATCTCTGGCAAGATCCGTCGCGTGCAGCTCCGAAACCAGGAGCGCGATCGCGTCGCCAGCGGCGCGCGCGGGACGAACGAATTCTGGCTCGACGAGATCGTCCGGAAGTAGCGCCCCTCACTTCACGATGGCCATCGTCTGCTGGTTGAGCGCGACGAGCTGACCGTCTTCGGTCCAAAGCTCGCGCGCCTCGGTCAGGTAGCCGCCTGCGGCCGCCATCGTGCGCGACGTGAAGAGAAGCGGCGCATCGCCGATGGCTGACGCACCCGCGAAGATCTGGAGCGTGAACGTCAGCGTGACGATGTAGCGAGGCGTCGTCATGCGCGTGAATTGCGACGGCCACCAGGCATCCGCGAGGCCGACGACGAGCGCTTCGTCCGGCGTCACGGGGACGCGAGGCTTGATCCATCCCGTGGTCACCGCCTCGGGACCGCCCGAGAACGGAACACCGCTCGCGATTCGGAACTCGAAGTGCTGCGTGAACTCGGGCATCACGCCGTTTGCCGCGATGGGCTCGATCACGCGGTAGTCGCGCGCGGTGGGCTTCACGAGGGCAACGCCGTCGGCATCGGTGGGGCGCGTACGGCCGAACGTTCCCACGGCATGCGCCGGCAGCTCGCTGCCTTGCACGATCTTCCCGGCGAGGACACTCACGCCCTTGCCGACGCGGATGGGTTCGACCCGGACCTCCGCGGGCCCGACGCGCAGCGGTCCGGCGATGGTCGCCGTCAACGTGCGAAGAGGTCTCGCTTCGTCGGAGCTCCCCGACCGGCAGACGTCCGCGAGCGCGCGCGTCAAAGCTCCGAGCACGACGCCTCCATACGCGCCGACCCCCTGATGCCAGCCGTCCGGAACGTCGAGCCGATAGATGCCGTCACCGAGACGCTCGATCGCCGTTGCTTGCGAAAAATCCATCGCGGTCGAGTCTAGTTCGGTGGGAGCACGCGCGTGGTAGGTTCGTCCCACCATGCGCGCCGTTCGTGTCCACGAGCTCATCGGTCCCAAGGGTCTGCGCGTCGACGAGCTGCCGGATCCCACGCCCTCCACGGGTGAGGTCCTCCTCGACGTCGCCGCCGCCGGCGTGAACTTCCCCGACGTCTTGCTCTCGCACGGCAAGTATCAGTTCAAGCCCGAGCCTCCGTTCATCCCGGGTGGCGAAGCGGCAGGCGTCGTGCGCGCGGTGGGTCCCGGCGTGACGTCGGTGGCCGTCGGTGACCGCGTCGCCGCCACGCTCATCCACGGAGCGTTTGCCGAACGCATCGTCGTGCCGGAGCTGGCCACGGTGAAGCTGCCCGACGAGGTCTCGTTCGAGGTCGGCGCCGCGACACTGCTCACCTACGCGACCACGTACCACGCGCTCGTGGATCGGGCCGCGCTCGCCAAGGACGAGACGCTGCTCGTGCTCGGCGCCGCCGGAGGCGTGGGCATCGCTGCCGTCGAGCTCGGCAAGGTGCTCGGCGCGCACGTCATCGCCGCCGCGTCGACGGACGAGAAGATTGCATTCTGCAAACAGCACGGCGCCGACGAAGGCATCGTCTACACCCGTGAAGATCTCAAGGAACGCGCGAAGGCGCTGACGGGCGGAAACGGCGTCGACGTCGTCTACGATCCGGTCGGCGGGCCGTACTCCGAGGCGGCGCTTCGCGCGATCGCGTGGGAAGGCCGCCACCTCGTCGTGGGGTTCGCAGCAGGAGACATTCCGAAGCTGCCGCTCAACCTCGTGCTCCTCAAGAGCTGCGACGTAGTCGGCGTCTTCTGGGGCGCATTCGCGATGCGTGATCCCGCGAAGAACCGCGAGAACGCCGCGCAGATCTTCGAGTGGGTCGCGCAGAAGAAGCTCGTTCCCCACGTCGATACGGTGCTGCCCTTCGATCGCGCGAGCGAAGCCCTCGAACGTATGGCCCGCCGCGAGGTGATGGGCAAGCTCGTGCTCGTGCCCTGAAAGCAGGTCACGCGCGCGCGAAACGAATCAGGAGATCGAGCCCGGCGAATGCGCTCGTGCGAAGCGCACGATGCGCCTCGCGACCTGACCCGGTGCATCGAAGTGCGGACAGTGCCCGAAGCCCACGGGCTGCTCGACCTCCGCGTGCGCCGGCAGGTTCTTGCGGAAGTAGTCGAGGTGCCCTGCGGGCAGCAGCTTCTCGGAGCGGCCCCAGACGAAGAGCATCGGAGCCTGGATCGCGGCGAGTGCTTCGCTGGTCGGGACGTGCTCGTTCGTGGCCGTCTCGAGGAGCTCGCACACCGCGCGGCGTCGCAGCGTTCCGGGCAGCTCGTGGGCCACCAGCGGAACGAACCACGGCGTGCGGTGGTAGAGGCGGTTCAAGAACTCGAGCGAGCGCGCGCGATCCGTCACCTCGAAGACGCGCCGGATCTGGTTCCACTCGTCGTCGGTAGATTGCGCGCCAGCCGGCGAGAAGAGCACGAGGCCGCGCACGCGTTCGGGTTGCGTGATGGCGTAATGCATCGACAGCGCCCCACCGAGCGAGTTGCCGACGACGAATGCGGGCTCGTCGACGAGCTCGTCGATCACCTTCGACACCGACTCGAACAGTGCGTCCGGCGTGAAGCGCCCGGTGGGTTCCTCGCTGAAGCCGTGGCCCGGATAGTCGGGCACGACGACGCGGCGGAAGTCACGCTGCAAGCGCGTGACGACGGAGCCGAAGGCCACGCCCGCCGAGCCGATGCCGTGGAGCAGCACGAGCGTGGGCAAGGTTCCCCTCCCGCAGCGTCGTACACGTGGACGTTCGCCTGAGCCGTACGGACCCATCGACTGCGCACCCCCGCCCGTTGCAAGGCGAAGCGCCCAAGGCGCTCCGCGAGCGGCATCATCACCGGCTTCATGCCTTCATCTTAGATCGCGCGCGTGCTTTCGGCTGCGTTCTCTCGCTCTCGAGCTTGCGCGCGAGGGCACGAAAGCGTCGCGCGTCGTGGAGGACTTCCTTCTCCTCGCGAGGCAGTTTCTTCACGGCGATCTCGAGCCGAAGCGCCTCGGTCTTGGATTTGCATCGCCTCACAGCGCACACGACCAGAGGTCCGCGCCCTCGCGTGTAGCGCGCACCTTTGCCGGCATCGTGCTGTGCGATGCGCGTGGCCACGTCACGCGCAATGCCGGTGTAGAGCGTTCGATCCGCGCAGCGCGCGACGTAGACGAACCACACATCCGACTTCGCCGCCGCCATCGCCGCCATTCTACCGAGGTTCGGCCGCAGACGACGAGCCCCTCGCCTCTCCTCCACGCGCGTGGTCGTGCTCGTGCCCGCTCACGGGAGGTTCCCCCGCAAGACGAACACCCGAAGATTCGAGGCGCGATCGCCGCTCCGAAGGACCTTGTGCGTCGCCGTTTTGAAGTCGGATTCCTTCGCCGTGTAGATGTCCACGAAGGTTTGCGGATTGCGATCGACCAGCGGAAACCAGCTCGACTGCACCTGCACCATGATGCGATGGCCGCTCCGGAACGTGTGGTTCACGTCGGTCAGTGTGAACTTCACGAGCGCGGGCTTGCCCGGGTCGAACGGCTCGGGCTTCTCGAAGCTGCGCCGGAACTTGCCGCGCATCACGTCGCCACGCACCAGCTGCTGGTAGCCGCCCATCTTCACGCCCGTGGGGTTGGGATCGGGATCGGCCACGTCCTCCGGATAGACGTCGACCAGCTTCACGACGAAGTCGGCGTCGGTGCCGGTCGTCTCCACCCAAAGCTCGGCTTCAATCGGGCCGGCGAGCGTGACGTCGGCCGCGAGTGGGCCGGTGCCATACGAGAGAACGTCGGGCCGACGTGACGCGAAGCGCTGGTCCTCGGTCATGTAGTCCTCGTCGATCTCGCCGCCGAGCTTGCTGCTGAACGGCACCGGCTTTTTCGGATCGCTCACGTACTCGTCGAAGCCCGTCGCGCCGCGTGCAGGTGGTGCGCTCGCGAGGCCTCCGCTCTCCTGGAAATAAAGCGCCTTGGGCTTCGCCTCGCGCGGCGGCCACACGTCGTAGTGCTGCCACACGTTCGTGCCCGTCTCGTAGGTCCAAGCCTCGGGCAGAGCGGGGGCCGGCGTGCCCTTGAGATGATGCTGGAAGAACGGGGCCTCGATGTTCTCGCGATAGAAAGCCGACGTCTTCTGACCGAACCTCACGTCGCCGAGGCGGTCGCCGTCGGTACGTGCCCAGCCGCCATGACGCCAGGGCCCCATCACGAGCGTGTTGCTCGCGCCGGGGCTCTGCTTCTCGAAGGCGCTGTAGGTCGCGAGCGCGCCGAAGCAGTCCTCGGCGTCGAACCATCCGCCCACGGTCATCACCGCAGGCTTCACGTTCTTGTAGAACGGACGCGGGTTTCGCACCTTCCAGAAGTCGTCGCGCGCGCCGTGCGCGAAGAGCTCGTTCCAGAAGGGAACCTCGTTCTTGAGGTACTTGGTGTTCGCGTTGGCGATGGGGCCCATGGCCAGGAAGAAGTCGTAGAGGTCGGCCACCTCGTGATCGAAGCCCCACGTCACCTTCTTCGTGGGCTGGGGGCGAGCCTTGCCGAAGCTCGAATAGAACTCGAATGCAGCGGCGAGGAAGAAGGCGCCGTTGTGATGGAAGTCGTCGCCCTCGAACCAGTCGGTGACGGGCGCCTGCGGCGAGACGGCCTTGAGCGCGGGATGCGCATCGACCGCGGCCTGCGCGGCGTAGAAGCCCGGATAGGAGACTCCCCAGATGCCGACGCGCCCGCTGTTGCCCGGCACGTTCTTCACGAGCCAATCGATGGTGTCCCAGGCATCGCTGCTCTCGTCGATCTCACCCGCCTTCTGCGCGTGCGGGCGCACGTCCACGAAGGTGCCCTCGGACATCATCCGGCCACGCACGTCTTGATGGACGAAGATGTACCCCTCGCGGACGAGGCGCGTCGAAGGAGCGAAGCGCCGGAGCACGCGCGGGTTCTTCTCGTCGGGATCGTTGTCGACGCCGTACGGGCCGATACCGTAGGGCGTTCGGTTGAGGAGGATGGGATACGTGCGCGAGCGCTCCTTCGGCGCGTAGACGGCGGTGAAGAGATGCACGCCATCGCGCATCGGGATGCGGAATTCGTACTTCGTGTAGTGCTCGCGGATGGCACGCGCGAGCTCGGCATCGTCTTTGAGCTCGCTCGCGACGAGCGGTTCGTCCGCACGACGAGGCTCGGCGACCGCAGGCGGAGTACGCACGCCGCACGCGAAAGGAGCCATCGAGAGAAGGCCGACGAGAAGACGATGAAACGGACGCATCACGGCGCCGCAGACAACCACTTCACGTGCGGCGCGAAAATGGCGAATCAGGCGAAAAGACGGAACGCCAAACGCGGACCATTCGCACGCTCGCGCTCCAAGCACTATGCTTCGAAGCGCTCCCGCTCGAACCGCCATGCTGTTGTCTCGTTTTTCTCGTTTTTCTCGTTTTTCGCATTTTTCGCGTATTTCTCGCGTTTCCCTAGGCCTCGCCCTGGTCGTCGTGGCGTCCGCGGCATCGATCGGTCGGGCGGCATCTCCCGACAAGGCTCCCGCCGAGTGCCGCGCCCAGGTGGCCAACGCGCTCAAGCTCCTCGAGCCGTGCCTTGGCAGCTCCTCGCGGAAGATCGCCAAGGGCAACGCCGGAACGCTCGAACACGCGATCTCGACGTACGTCCCCGGCCATCTCCACGCGGTGGACGAAGGAACGCTTCCGCCCGTCCATCCCTCCGCCAAATGTCCGAGCGACATGGCGCTGGCCTTCGGCCGGTTCTGCGTCGACCGCTACGAAGGATCGCTCGTCGAGCGCCTGGCCGATGGCTCGACCACCGACTTCTCGCCGTACACCACGCCCCTCGACGGGCACGTGTACCTTGCACGCAGCGTGGCGGGCGTGGTTCCCCAGGGCTACATCAGCGCGTCGCAAGCAGCGAACGCGTGCAAGGCCGTGGGCAAGCGTCTCTGCCAGGCCGTCGAATGGCGCGCCGCGTGTGCGGGCAGCGAGGGCTACGCGTATCCGTACGGCCCCACGCGCATCGTCGGCAAGTGTCACGACACGGGCGTGGCTCCGATGCTCACGTATCACGCGGACACGATGAAACGCGGTTGGGGCCTCACCGAGCTCAATGATCCGCGCAACAACCAGCTCGAAGGCGGGCTCGCCAAGACCGGCACGTTCCCGGATTGCGTGAACGACTTCGGCGTCTACGACATGGTCGGCAACCTCCACGAGTGGACGGCCGATCCGAACGGCACCTTCCAGGGCGGCTACTGGCTCGATACCTCGCAGCACGGCGACGGCTGCGCGTACCGCACCATCTCGCACGGCTACACGTACCACGACTACTCGACCGGCTTCCGCTGCTGCGCCGACGTCGCGTTGCCGGTGGCAAGCGCGCCCTGAGCGGGCTAGCGCCGGCGAACGACCACGCCGGTCGTGCGCTTCGGCGGCGGCGGAAACGCGAGCTCCTCGAGCATCGCCTTGAGGATGGTGCGATGGCAGCGTGCTTCGTCGACGCATGCCGAGGAACACAAGATCGTCACCGTCTCACCGTCGCGCACGCGATCGGCGAAACCGCGCAACCAGTACCCCTGCCGTGACATCTCAGCGCGGAAGCGCTTCTCGTATTCGACGAAGTCGATCGCCGGCCCGGCCTTGCCGTAGGCCGCCGCGTGAAGCTCCTCGCTCGGAGCAAGCGCCGTGCACCAAGCGTCCCACGTCTCCTCCTCGCGCGTCACGCCGCGCGGGCGATATCGGCAAACGAGCAGGCGATAGCCGTCCTCGGGCTCGCGCGGATCGTTCCAGCGCTTGGTACGAATGGGCACCGGGGAAGCATGGCGCAGGCCGTGGCTTCGTCACAGCGCGGGCATTCTCGCTGCAGCGCGTCGGGATTCGGCTCAACCATTCTGCGTCGCAAAAAGCGGCGCCTTCGTCCGCCGCGCGCCATTCGCTTCGGCTAGCCTCGCGCCGCCCGTTCAATGCGACGGGCGCTCACCGAGGAAGCCATGACCCTGTACGAGACGATTCAGCAGTTCAGCAAGATGCTCAAGAACTTGGACAAGTGGCTCGACAAGGGCGTCGCCCACGCCACGGCCAAGTCCTTCGACCCGAACGTTCTCCTCGACTCGCGTCTCGCCCCCGATCAGTTCCCGCTCGTTCGTCAGGTGCAGTCTGCATGCGATGCGGCGAAGTTCGCCGCCGCCTACGCGAGCGGCAAGACCGCGCCCGCGCATCCCGACACCGAGCGCACGATGGACGAGATCCGCGCGCGCATCCAGGCCTGCCTCGCGTTCGTCGACTCGGTCACCGAGGCGGAGCTCGCGGGCGGCGAAGATCGCAAGTTCACCCCAGGCTGGCTCAAGGGCAAGTGGGTCCGCGGCGGCGACTTCGTCAACCAGATCTCGATCCCGAACTTCTACTTCCACGTCACGACGGCCTACGCCATCCTGCGCCACAACGGGGTCGAGGTTGGCAAGATGGACTTCCTCGGCGCGGTTCCGATCCAGGAAGGCTGAACGGACGCGCGCGCTCGTCGCATCGCCCACTCGCTCGCGAGAAGCGCGCGAGAAACGCCGGGTTCGGTGCGCGTCCAGTCGCTGCCGAACCCGGTTTTTCTTTTGGCTGTCCTGCAGGTTTGATGGATGCGGGCGGTCGGATGTGGAGCGCACGAACGCGCGCGCTGGCGCTGACGCCGCCGGGATTCGTGGCGTCAGCGAATGGGCGGCATCGGCGTCAAGACGAGCTTCCGCTGGGCCATGCCGCCCGGGTGCGCGTAGCTCGCGTAGGCGTCCCAACCCCAGAGCGTGGCGGTGAACGGACCTTCGCTCCGCATCCGCTGGAGACCGCTCTGGCACACGCTCGAACCAAACTGCTCGCCGGGGCCGCTACTCCGCGCGAGATCGACGCGTCGGTATTCGTACTCGCCGCGCGTTCCGATCGGACGGAAGTCGCTCAAGTTGCCGGCGCACTCGAGCCACACATCCTTGAACGCCCCCGCCGACTTCGCCCGAACGATCACGAGCGAGGTCTCGGAGTAGGTTGGATCGGCGTAGAAGCTGTACGAGCTCAGGTACTGGCCCGACGGGACGACATTGACGAACTCTGGATCGCCCTGGCCACCGAAGGACGAGCTCGGATCATAGATGTTGCCGCCACCGCCGCTCATGTAGGCGGCGAGATAGAATGGATGGTCGACGTCCTGCGAGCGCACAACGAACGCGTCGCCCACGCCCGAAGAGAACGTCACCACCTGGCCGGCGGAGAGTGTCGTCGGCGCGCCGGGTGGAATCGCGGGATCGTAGTCGAGCTGAGTTCCGTCCCGCGCCGCGACGATGCGGTAGGGCATGGGCTCATGCTCGTTGCCGAGGCGCGGACGGTAGCCGACGGCGACGTATTCGGAGCCCCACTGCTCGAAAGCCGGGAGTTGCTGCGCGAGGATATCGCACGCGCTGTTGGTCCCCGGAATTTCTGCGCATACGTGTCCGCCGAAGATGCTCGTCGGCTTGGTGGAAGACACGATGCTCCCCGTGAGCTCCTCGTCCTGGACGAGCGCCAGATGTTGCCCCTTGCCGAGACGATAGGTGACCGGGATGCCCGCGGCGCTCCCCTTCAACGAGGCTCCATCCTGGAGGTCGTGCTTCGGAAGGATGGTCACCTCGGTATCGTCTTCGGAGGCCACGATCTGCGCGGCAGGTGCGCCCGAACGGCCCATCTCCCAGCCGTTGACGATGAGGTGCTCTTTCCCCCAGGTCGCCACGGGCAACAGCAGCGTCGCTGCAGAGAGGTAACTTGCGGCGCCGCCGATCGGGTACATCGTCGAGATCGCCACCGGTGTGGTGGCGGTCAGGCGAAACGAGGAGCCGATCCCCGTGCCACCGAGCTCACTGTCGGCGATCAATGCGGGAACAGAGCTTTCCGGACACCCCACGTAGCCTCCGGCGCCACCGCCTCCGATGCTGGACTTGCGGTCGGAGATGAAGAGGATGGCGCTCGCGCCGGGCGGGATCGGGCCGGCATGCGGAGTCAGGGCGGCTCCGTTTGGAGTCGCGGCGAAGAGTGCCTTTGACGTATCGAGACGCTTTCCTTCGTATTCGAGAGCGACATCGGCAGACTGAAGTGACGTATTGACGATGAATGCCGCGTAACAAGACTGAACGTAGGCCTTCGTGAACCGCGGCATCTGTAAATAGAAGTCGCAGCCGTTCGAGCTCCGGTCGGCGGCCGCGGCCGCACATGGCGACTGGCACATCCCACCACCGCACGCCTGCTCCTGCGGGCACGTCTCGACGACTTCGCCGGTGCAGGCCCGGATCACCTGCCGCCCATCGAGCGAGCACTGGAAGGGACATTCCCCGGCATCCGCCGTCGATGCATCGATGTCGAACCCCGTCGGACCATCAAAGGTGCGCCGGTCCTTGCCGCACGCTCCGACGAGGCACGTGAGAAGCACGAGAGCGCCAACCCCAATAGCGCTGCCGAGAGAGAGCCGTGCACGTTTCATGGCAACACCAGCTCCTGCGGGACGAGGCTCGCTATTTTGATTTTCCCATTCCCGAGTTGTCCGTAGAAGTTGCTGCCCCAACAGTACACCTTGCCTGTCGTCAGGAGCGCGCACGTGGCATCGGGAGTCGTCTTCACCTGCGCCGCCGGCGCGGGGAGCCCGTCGACCTTGACCGCCTTGTACGCGTGGTCCTTGGTCCCGTCGCCTGCCTGACCGCTCGCGTTGTATCCCCAGCAGTAGACATTGCCCAACGTCGTACTCGTGCACCAGCGTCGTGGCTGCACGATCGGGGCACCAAAGTCGTCGTTGACCACGTTGGGGGTCGCGGCGATCTGGACGACCGGCTCTGGCATCGCGACCGCTTCAGGAAGGGCGTTGGTGAGGTTCGGCGAGTTGGTCGGCGGATCCGAAGCCTTCGGGACCACGCTCCCCCAGCAGTAGCCGACGCCGCCGGCCGCCGCACACGCGCTGTCGTCCATCAGGTCCATCGCGGAGAAGCCGCCGAGGGCAATCGGCCGCGGGGTGGGATCGGGGAAGAGCGGCGAGCGACGGCCGAGCGGAGGGTTGGCTCCCCAGCTCTCGAGGGTTCCGTCGTCCCGCAGAAGGAAGGTCGCCCGACCGACGATGATGTCGTGAATCGGACTGCCCGCGGCGACCGGGATCTGCCGAGGCTTGAGCGTGGCGGAGCGAGGCTCGATATCGAGCGGCGCGACCTGTCCGTCGGCGTTGGATCCCCAGCAGGACACACCGCCGGCGATGACGGCGCAGGCCGTCTCGTGGCTCACGCTCACCCTCGTCGCGGGTGGAATCGGCAGCTTCACCGGCGTGCGCTCGATGGTGAGAGGCTCCACGTCGCTCTGGAGGAACGGTCCGGTCCCCCAGCAGAACGCCGCGCCGTTCTTGTCGATCGCACAGGTGTGATTGAGGGAGACGATCTCCGAAAGGCCGACGACGCGTGCAGGCGTGGCGCTGTCATGCGCGTTCGCGTCGTCGCCACGCCCGAGCTGGCCGGCGTCGTTCGCGCCCCAGCACACGACCGTTCCGTCGTGCATCAGCGCGCAGAAGCCCTCGGCGCGGCTGGTCGAGCTCGCGCCCAGCGTCGTGACGAGCGACGTCGCACACGAGGACGACGCGCAGACGACCGGCAGCGGCGCCGCGTCGACGAAGCTCGCATCGCGCGGCTGCGAACCGTCCTCGTCGGCAGCGTCTTGAGGTGAAGGCACGATGTCGGACGAGGCGTCCGGAGAGTGGACCGGGCCAACGTCGTTGTCGTCGGCGCAGCTCCACGCCGCGCCGGCGAACGCCAACGTCGAGGCAATGGCGAGCGTGCTCGAAGCACGCCGATCAAGGAGTCGTCTTGTGAAGCGCATAGCGGACTCCGACGGCCCAAAGGTTGGTGTTGGATGTGCCGCGAACGCGGTACATCGGTCGATTGATCGGCCCGTTCAGCGAAACGGTGGAGAGCCCGAACGTGCCGCCGTCCCAGATGTCGTCGCCCCGGACGACGAGGCCCCATCCGCTCATCCACACCTGTCCATCCGCCGGCGTGTAGAGCGAGTACAGATTCATCGCCATGAGGTCGAAGGGAACGATCGAATACGCGACCTCGTAAGTGTCGCCGAGGGCGGCGATCTGTGCGATGGCTCCTGTCCCCTTACGACCGACGAAGCGGTTCCCCGGCAATGCCTGGAGATCGGTGAGCCAGCCGCGAGCGGCCTTGCCACCATTGATCCACGTGAAGCCGGGACGCTCGTCACAGCCGAAGGTGGTGATGCCATCGGCGATGCGTCGATATCCGTCCGCTGCGGACTTGCGAACGATGATGGGGCACGAGCCTCCGCCGGACAGCGCACCGTCACGGACTCCGACGAACCAGACGTCGTCGCGCGTCGTTCCGGCTGCGCCGACGAAGAAGAGGTGCTCGTCGGGGACGTCGACGTCGTCGATGACGTGCTCCGCGATCCACGCCGGCGCCCCGGCATCGTCGTTCCTCCAGCGGTAAATGGTATTCGCATACCACGCGTAGAGATCGCCGCCGATCCCCCACGCACCGAGCGCTGGATATCCGGTCTCCAGAACCGGAAAAGTTGGATATCCGTGATCGTGATTCGGATTAACGTCCGGGCTATGGTCTTCGAGCGTCTGGTGCGACCACGCCCAGCTCGTCGCGGGTGGCACGGGGCGTTTCCCATGATAGATCGTTCCCGGCGCAGCCCCGAAGTAGACGTCATTCTCGTCCGGCGCCCAGATGTGGCCAGCCCACGTGGCAAGACCAGACTCGTTCTGGGAGTTGTCGTCGATGTATTTCCACTGAGCCGCGGCGTCTTCCCACTCGAGGATCCGGATCCCGAGCGTCGGGCTCTCGGCGATCGCGAACGCACGCCCGGCGAGCGGCCAGATATCTTTGAAGATCAGGTCCGCGTCCGGCAGCGGCGTCGCGCACCACCCCGCCTCGCTACAGAGGACGGCGTTGCTCCGGTCCACGTCGCTCGTGGACACATCGCTCGCCGCGCTGTCCGCGGGAACCGTCACGCCGGAATCCGGCTGTGACGGAGGAGCACCGTCGTTTTCGGCCGACGCCGCGCAGGCAACGGCGGCACCGAGTGCTGCAGACGTACACGCGAGGAGAACCCTGCCTTTCATGGCTTGCCTCCGAGAGAGAGGATGACGCCGTGGCCACCGATCCAGACGTGGCCGGGCTCGGGCATCCACACAGTGGTGAGATCGGGACGGCGGCTGCCGAGACCCGCGATCTTCACGCGAGACCAGCTCGTGCCGTCGTAATGGAGAGCAACGCCTGTGTTGCCGACCGCCCAGATGTCGGACGGCGACGAGCCCCAGACAGCGCGCAGATCTTCGGTCGTGGGAACGCCAGAAACGATCTCCCAGGCGAGGTCGTTTCCGCTGTGGTGGCGAACCGTCCCGTTGGCTCCGACCGCCCATGCCTCGGACTCGGATGCCATCCAGACACCGTACAAGGCGTCCCATGTCTGAGTATCGGAGGCCTTCATCGTCGGCGCGTCGCCATCGGCGCCCGTGACACGCACGGCGGCGCCTCGGTAGCCGACGGCCCAGAGATCGTTCGCCGAGCTTCCATGGATGCTCGTGACCTGGCTGCACGGGAGGTCCACGCAGAAGGCAGCCGGGATCCCGTCGGCGACCTGCGGCTTTCCTTCAGCCGAGATCCGGAGCCTCCAGAGGCCGCTCGTCGTTCCCGCGTTCCAGGTCATCGTCCCGCACCAGAGCCAGTGCGAGCCCGATGCCGACCACGCCGAGGTGACCTTTACGCCCGAGGGGTCGCTGTCGGACGAAACTTCCGCTGGCCCATGCGCGGTCCATCCGCCCGGTGAGGGTGAGGCCGCGTCGGCGTCGGCGATGGGTAGGCCGCGCGTGTAGATGCTGTCGAGTGTTCCGAACGTCACCTCTGCCGAAGGCTGCAGCCACAAAGCGCGCAGGGTCTCTCGGCGTCCAAGATCGGACGGTGCCCACGACGTGCCGTCGAAGTGGGCGGCAGCCCCGAGCGCGCCGACGGCCCAGACATCGTTGGGCGCGCGACCACGGACGACATTGATCTGCGCGCGCATGTCGAGGCCGTTGTCACCGTTCGGCGTGAACAGGCCGTTTGCGCAGAGGACGTCACCGCTGCAGGTCTCCGGGAAGTACTCGCAGTCGGCACACGGCGCGGCGTCGGCATCTTCCGCCACGGCATCGGAACCGGCCTCCGGCAACGATGTCGGCCCGGGCGGCGTTTCGGGCAACACGGGCGCATCGCTCGCGCACGCGAGGAGCAGCACCGTCGCGATAGCACATCCCGAGAGCGTCGAGACGAGGAGGAGTCGCGTGCTCATCGCGGGATCACCCCGCCGTCTTCCGCGCACGGCTCGACCACGCACTGGCCCCCCACACACGCCTGCCCCGCGATGGCATCACAGACCTTCCCGCAGACACCGCAGTTTTGGGGATCGCTGTTGGTGTCGGTCTCGCAGTCGTCCTCCATGTTGCCGTTGCAATCGGCCCGACCTTGAACGCAGCGGAGGCTGCATGTCCCGAACGTGCAGATCCCGGAGCTGTAGAGCGAGACGCCTTCACGGCAGGCATAACCACAGCTGCCGCAATTGAAACGGTTGGTCGCCAGATCGACACATTCCCCCGCGCAATACGTCTCGTTCCCTGGGCACATGCATTTCGGCTCCCCGTACACGTCGGGGAGGCAATCCTGGTCGGCCGGGCAGGCATTGCCACAGGCCCCGCAATGGTCTCGCGAGAACAGCGATATCTCGCAGCCGTTCTTGACCATGTCGGAATCACAATCGCCCCAATGCCGAGTGCATTTCAGTGCCCCGCACTGGCTGGCGGAACATCCGTAATAGGTATTGGGATAACGCTCCGCTCCGCCGCCCCCCGGATCACACGCGTTGTCGCACGCACCGCAGTTGTTGTCGTTGAACTTGGCGTCGATGCACGGGTCGAAGCTCCCGGGACAGAACAGGTCGCCGTCGAGGCAGCCACAGCCGATATCGCCGAAGCGCGTGCGGTTGAGGCATGGCTTCCCCGGATCGGTGCACTTGATCCCACAGGCCGCGCAATGGTCGTCATGAATTGCGTCGGCCTCGCAGCCGTTGTCGGAGACGCCGTCGCAGTTCAGCGTGTGATTGTCGATGTTGCACGTGACGACGCACCGTCCTTCGATGCACTCGTACGTCTCGCGGAGAGTCGGCGCCGGACAGGCAAAGCCACACGCACCGCAATTTCCTCGATCGGACCTCAGGTCGACATCACACGGGAAGTGCGATCCCGGGCACGTCGTTAGCCCGGCCGGACATCTGTCGGAGGGGCAATAGGAGACGAGCCTCTGGACATCGGGGAGCATGCTGATCCCTCCATCCGGATCCACGAGCCCGGGAGACTCCGGCTCGCGCGTATCCGCGACGGTGACGCGCTCGCCACAGCCGCCAAACAGCCAGAGCATCGGCGCGAGTACGAAGATGGTCGCGCCGAAGCGTGCAGTGGGTCGAAGCATCGCGAATCGCCTTTGGGTTGGGGTCAGCGCGGCGGAGCGGCGACGGAGTCAGCCCGATCGCCGGAGATCGGAGAGGGAGTGCTGGCGGACATCGGCGAGATCGGCTGCCCGATCACCATCTCGAGTCGTGCGACGTACGGCGTGCGCGGAAAGCGTCGAAGAAGAGTTCGGGCGCGCTGAAGCGCGTCTTCTTTTCGGCCAAGGCGGGCGAGCGCCTCCACGGCGATCGCCTCGCGCTCCTGGACGAACTCGCCGTTCGGGAAGTCGCGCGAGAGCTGGTCTGCGATCACCAGTGCACGGCCAGGATTCGAGGCCAGCGTTGCCTGGGCACGCCGAGCAGCCTCGAGCTCCGAGACGGACGGCGGTGCCTCCGGACTGGGTGTGGGCCTCGCGCGTCCCGTCGCGGAGGCCACGGCGACGGGCGCCGCGCTGGGCAGCTCGTCGACGGAGATCGTCCCGACAGGATCGACCTTCGGAGGGGTTTCTGCGCGTTCTTCAACGACCGCGGCGGGGACGGGCTCCGGAGCCGTGACGGGCGGCGGCGCGACCGGCGGCCGATGCGCGACAGAACGCGAGACGAACGGGGCGAGGAGAAATCCTCCAGCCACGACGACGGCGATGGCGCCGAGCTTCGAATAGGCGAGCGCGCTGCTGGAACGCGCCGCCGTGCTCGAAGCCGCCTCTGCCACGCGCGCCGCAATCCGGGCCGAGATCTCGTTTGCGGCATCGGGGCTCGGGCCGCGCCGGCGCTCGCGCACGAGAGCGCGCAGCGCGTCGGGGCCTTGTTCGTCGGCGCGAGGCGGATTGAAGCGCTCGAACGTCATTTCTTCTCCTCGAGCTCGAGAGCGTGTGTGAGCTCTCGGCGTGCCGCTTGGAAACGGGCGTAGGCCGTGGGGATCGAGCACCCCACCGCCTTTGCGACCTCACGCATCGACATCTCCTCGACCTCGTAGAGGAGGAAGACTGCCCGCTTGTCCTCGTCGAGCGAGTCCACAACGCGGTTCAACAGATCGATCTCCGTACGCGCGGACGGGTCACGCGTATCGGTGCTCTCGGGCACGTTCGCGACCGAGCGTTCGTGCCGTCGATGGCTCCTCCGTCGATAAGCCGCCGCGCACCGGCGAGCAATGGCATAGAGCCATGGCCGAGGGTTCTCCCCATCCCATTGCGGCAGGCGACGATGCGCAACGAGGAAGACCTCCTGCGTCTGGTCGTCAACGTCGGTCGGGTGGACCCCCAGATGGCGGAGGCTCCGCCAGACGAAGGGTAGATGCGTCGTGACGAGCTGTTCGATCGTCGTCCGCGCCGCGGGCGCAGAGGCGGACGCTCCGGGCATGGCCCGGCCGGCCAGACGAAAGATCGAACCGTTCACGCAGGAGGAATGCTCGGCCCGCAGGAAATCGTTAAGGGCCGACGGCGTATTTCGAACGAAACGCGCGCAGCCACCCGCAGGACAGGAGGCAATAGCTCAAGCATGAGCCGACCCTTCGGCACACCGAGGGTTACTGGAGCTCGTAGCTGAGGCCAAGCGACAGCCGGGTGGCGAACGGCTCCGGTCGGTGGATCGGCACCTGCGCTCCGTCACGGATCTCGAAGGAGTCGCGGACGAACACGGCATCCAGCCCCGGGAACGCCTCCAGGAAGAGATGTGGGGCCAGCCTTGTCCTCACGAGCGCGCCCGGACCGCCGACCACCGCTGCGCGCGCTTCGCTCTCGACCACGGCGAACCCGTCCGGGAGGACGCGAATCACTCCAGCACGCAACGCGGCCGCGACGATGACCTCGACGGCTGCGAATCGTACTACCCGCACACCAGCGAACGCCGACGCGTGAAGGAACTGGAAGCCCACGTCTCGCTCCGCGGCGCGGATCGATCCGCCGGACTCGAAGGTCGCCTCGAGGCCGAGCCACAAGATCGCGCCTGGCGAGTACGCCGCCCGGAGAGTGAGCCCGAGACCTGCGCCGGGAAGCACACCGAGCGAGGCTGTCCCCGCGATTCCCAGCGAAAGACGCCGGCTCGTCCTCGCCCGCTCAGGAGCCTTCGCCGGCGTGGGCTCCTGTGGTTGCGAGGGAGCGGGCGTGCCGTCGCCACCGTCGGTCTCCGGAAGCCGCTCCAACCGCTCCGTCGAAGGTGCGGGCTCGGGCCGCGGGCTCGCCGCGATCATCATCGCCAGGACGAGCGCAGTAGCTTCTTCGACGCCCGTGCAGCTCACGCCTTCGACGTGCACCTCGCGCTCGCCGACGCCCTTGCCCGTCACGTCCTTCAGCTCGATGGCGACGGAAAAGCCACCGCGTTCTTTCGTCACCACGCCGCGCACGACGAGCTCCGACGGCACGTCGAGAGCGCTTTGCGCGAGGCGTGCACGAGTCGCGTCGACGATACGCTCGCGGGACGTGCACCCCTCCGGCGCGGACCACGCGAGGTCGAAGGTGGGCGCTGGAGTGGCACGCGCTGAGCCCGCTGCAAGGAGGACCGCGACCGCGACCATCACTCCCCATGTTCGAGCGCGCGCGCCGCGCCGTCCCAGCCGCAAATCCGAGGACCTCGGCTGCGATGGTACACAAAACTGACGCTAGGTTCGCCAGCGCTCGCCGACGCTTCGCCGCTCCGTCGAACGGCAACCCTCCCCAGCGATGCACGCGCATCGCTCCGTGTTCCCTTGCTGCGCTCGAGCTTTACGAGCGCTCGTACGCCTGCCAATGGGTCGGCGTTTCCGCTCCCACACCGCCTCGAACGCCGTACGCTCCCGGCTCACAGAGTCCGCGTTCCGCCCCTGCCGAAATTTCGTAGAAGAACGATTACGTCCACTCTGGCGCGGGCGTTTCTTGCCGCGTCACGAGCGTTTCCTTTTCCTTCTCCCCCAGCTTGGCGGCCGGGGCCACACCGCACTTCCACTAGTAGTGGTCCCTTGATGTTTGGCGGCTTGTTGCGAGGGCGCAAGCCACCGCGCTTCGAGTTGAGCGCAGCAACTTCCTGCACGCGCGGCGCATTTGGCCCGATAAATGGGGGCGTCCCTGCGCTGCGAAATCAGGACCGGAGCCTAGGTAATCGTCAGCTCGGTACCCGCGTGCGCCGCCTGTTCGGCGACGTAGATGAGCGCGGCCACATCGTCGTCGTGAAGGAGGGCTTCGAACGTGGTCGCCGTTGCTCTGAGCGTCGCCCGCTCTCTTGCGTCGACGCCTTCACGCTCTGCCGCATCTACGATCTTCGGAAGCTCGACGCGCAGTCGCTTGATCTCGAGGAGGATGTCGCGGAGTTCTACCGCGACCTGGGGTACCTCCGAGGGGAAGGCATGTCCGAACATCAGCACGTGCGTCGTGATGAAGAGAGAAGGGTGGCGTTCGAGTACGCCAGGCCAGGAGCTCGATGACCAGAGCGCCTGCACGCTACTCCTGCGGATACGTGCCGTCTTTCCACCGCCCGCTACCGTCACCGCGTCGAACGCCCATCCGGGGCTCAAGCGCATCCGCTTCGCCTCCAGGCTCCGGCTTCCGTGGAACGTACAACTGTCGAACTTGATTTCGCCGTGCCCCACGGCGCGCAGTCCGCCCATGATCGTGCTTCGAATGAACTCCGCTTGCGCGTTCTCTTTGAGCACGACCTTGTCTCTCCCGCCGGGAGGGTCACCAAGAATGATCGCCTCGCTGCTTCCGGAAACACACGAGACGCAGCCGATGAAGAGGCCACTTCCCGACGCAACTCGAAGTTGATTTGCGCCAAGCTGTACGATATCGGGGGCAATCTTCACGTCGACGCCTTGGTAGACGGTGCGGAGCAGATGCACTCGGAGTGCCGGAGGACCGAGTTCGAGGTCCAGGACAGGTTTGCGGAGAGCAGACCAGATGCGCAGATGCTCACCCTCGAGCGTCACATCCCAGTTCTCGACGTTCAACTGAATGGCACTGTTCTCGATGACGAGGACGGGCTTCCCTGAATCGTCAAAGAACCGACCACCGATACGGAGCATGCTCTCTCCGGGGCCGGGGGCAGCAACGGACAGCAAGCACTCGCCATTGACGGTCAGTAGCGCGGAACAGTCACGAAATTCCAGCAACCCGAGTTGGACCAGGCAACCGACTGCGTCGGGTTCGATCTCGAAAGGCTTCGTCTCTCTTCTTTGCCGTGAATACGGGTTGCGCTTCCACTCCCATACTCTCGCCTTGAGACCCGCGCGGGCAGTAACTTCGCCGTGACATCTGCCGCAAAGAAAAGCCATCTTCATGGGGTCGTGGCTTTTCGCGTCCGAGAACTCGGGATCGATGTGCTCGTATTGGCCTCGTATATGCCCGCACTTGATGCAGCCGAATCCGGCTTCCTGCCGGAGCTGACGTTTGACGGCCTCGTCGATGTGCCGGCTCAGACCGTGCTTGTTTGGTGCGCTCAAGGGAGCGCAACGATATCACTCGCGCTCGTGAACAGTCCGGATCCGTCAGCCGTCCGCTTCGTGGCGCGCCATGTCTAGCGATTCGTCGCGCGCCCCGTGAACGTCGCGACGTTGGGCTCACGCGCGACCCGCCGCGCTTCGATCTCCCGCGCGGGCTGCGCCACAACATCGAACCGACCCGCAGCAGCAGCAGCCTCGAGCGCCCGCTCGAGCGCCGCCTAGACTGGGTCGACCGGGCCAATCGCTGGGCCGATTCCCTCCCGATCGACCCCGTTCAGGCCCGTGTCGTTGCCCTTCGGAGCCTTCGAGTCGACGTAAGGCTTCGCTCACAGAGTCCGCGTTCCGCCCTGCTGAGATTTCGTAGAAGACCGATTACGTCCACTCTGGCGCGGGCGTTTCTTGCCCAGTCACGAGCGTTTCCTTTTCCTTCTCGCCTTTTCCTTCTCGCTCCTTGCCCCGTCAAGGGTGTTTCCTTTTCGTTCTCGCGAACGCATTCGTCAGCTGCAAGAGCAGGCGCTCGGCAAGATCCGCAAGCACATGCGCGATTAGGAGGCGATTAGGGGCAATCGCGGTTCGGATAAACAGACATCCGTGAAACACGGATGGATTCGCCCCGAGATCTGCCCAGCGGCATATCTCACCTCGCCGACGTAGATCTTGTCACCGTCGATCTCGACATCACGCACCTCCGCACTACCGACGCAAGATTGCGCTCGATTCGATCGGCGACACCCGCGTGCCGCGCTTCATCAGAGGTAATCACACAATCCCTCTACCCGCTTTCGCCGGAGCCGCAAAGCCGCCGAACATCGTCCGCCCCAAAAGACGCCCCCCAGCGCTCCACTCCACCATTCGCGTTCGTCGCGAGTTACGCATCCGGATTTCTCCGACGGCGATTGAAGCGCGATCGCCAACCTTCTCGGCTGGGCCGTCCACGCACGTTCGGCTCACGCCTCAGCCGCGCGCGCTCCGTCAGGGCTCCTTCAGCTGGAACGTCCGTTCGACGAGAGCGAACCCTGGCTCCACCTGAGCGCGGTCTTCGTCATAAGACTGCTCGATGACCGTGAATGTCTGCTCGTGCGACCGAAAGCAGAAGATGCGGATGCTGCCTGGCGTAAGGCCGAGCAGCTTTCCTTCGAGGACGGCGCCTTCACCCTCGTGCGCTCCCCATTTCGTGAAGGACGTTCTCGTCGCGCTCTTCATCACCTTCGACGTCTGAGCTTCGATGTGCTGTTCGAGAACACTCCTCGGCGTGAGCTGGGCGTCCGCGATCTCGAACAACATGAAGCTCTGGCCAGGTGTATCGATCGAAAAGGAGTGATCCGGATCGTAGTCGGAGGCGCCAACATCGACCTTCCAGTTGCCGGCGTGCTGAAAGCGGAAAGCCGGACGCTCCACTGCGATCGGGTTATCGACTGCTGCCGTTCGCTCACTTCGAAATGTGTTTGCGACGAACTCGCGTCCTTCCTTCACGACGAGCACGCCCGCCACGAGTCCAACTCCGCAGCCGAGCACGAAGCAGACAATCGCGACCAGCCAGATCGAGGCATGTTTCGAGGACATCGATGCGTCTTCTACCATCGGCGCGGCCGCAGGTGCGCGAATGGCCACTCGCTCGTCACCCTCTCCGATCACGCGTATAGGTCTCCGTGAGATTCATCGTCATGACGACCCAGATCGGAATCGGCACGATGCCGTCCGAGATGATCGCCGACGAGATGTTCGCGTAGTTCTGGTAGCTGGAGGCCATCTACATCCTCCCGGTTGCTTCTTGCAGTAACGCGGCGATCGCTTCGTGCACGGCCGCGGGCGTGCCTTCTTCGGTTTCCACCGACCAGGACACTTGCGCCGGCTCGAAACCGAGGGCGCTTGCGCAGTGCGTGAACGCGCCGATCACGATGCGCTGGTTGCGCTCCACCACGTCCGCTGGCTGTTGCCCGAATGGCCTGCCTTCGTCGTCGAAGCGCGGGAGCTGGCGGCTGAGCGGGTAGCCGAGCATCGGGAACCGCAGGCGGATCTCGCGCCAGTTTTTGCTCCAACGAAAGTCGATGTACGCAAGCGTGAGCAGAGCCGGCGTCCGGCGGACCGATAGGCAGCGATTCCCGCGCGCGGTGGACCTCGTCGTCAGGATCTCCAAAAGGCCCGTTGTCATCGCGAGCGAAAGCGTCTAGTTCGGCGCGATGCTCAAATCCTTGTCTCTTCTCTCGATTCTTGGCGTGCTCGCAATCGCTTGTGGCGATGACGCCGCGCAGCCGGCGGCCAGCTCCAAGACGGCCACAGGCCAGACTCTCTGCGACTCGTACTACGCGAAGTGCCCCCGCCCCGACGGGGCTGGCAATGCCGGCGTCTACGAGTGCAAGGCGGACCAGTTCGACACGGCGACGAACAAGAGCGAGGTGCAGAGCTGCCTCGACGGCACGAACGCGTGCGCCAACGCTCAGGCGTGCCTCACCGTCGCGAAGTTCTGAGGAGCGCGTGGCAGGCGGCGAAAAGGAAATGCTCGTGACGGGGCAAGAAACGCCCGCGCCAGAGTGGACGTAATCGTACTTCTACGAAGTTTCAGCAGGGTGGAACGCGGACTCTGTGGATCGTCCGACGGCCGAGCTCGCTGCCCACGTCGAGCCTGCCGTGCGTTCGCGGCCGTCCCCAAAACACCCGACGGCGAGGTTCTCGTCGACATGGTGCGCAACGCGCTCGGACTCGACGCCGACGAAGGATCCGAAGAGCCACCCACGAGCCTCGTCGAGTCGTCGCGCTGACGACGGGCAATGGTACGCTGCAGCTCTTGCGGGGTCCCATGCTCGATACACTTCGTCGCTCGGTTCGGACGTCCCGGACCGTCCTTGTAGAAGCGCGCGCCGCGCGCATCGTGTCGTTCGCCGCGCGGCTCGCTACCTTCTCGGTGTTCGTCGCGACGTTCCTCTTCGGCTTCGGCAGCCGCGTTCACGCCGCGTGGGCCGACGGTCCACTCGACCGGAAGGCGGTTCCCGAGCCGCTTCGGCCTTGGACCTCCTGGGCGCTCTACGGCAAAGAGAGTGCGCTCTGTCCGACGTTCCACGGCATTGCCGGCGGCACGCCTCAGTGTGCGTGGCCCTCGCGCCTCGACCTCGTCCTCGACGAGAAGCGTGGAACCTTCACGCAATCGTGGCACACCGATGGGCAGCGTTGGGTGCCCGTTCCTGGCGACGAGAAGCGCTGGCCACTCGACGTGAAGGTCGGGGCGACGAAGGCGGTCGTCGTCGTTCACGATGGTGTACCGAGCGTCGAACTCGAAGCGGGCGATCATGTCATCACCGGCTCGTTCGCGTGGGACTCGCTCCCCGAGTCGCTTCAAGTGCCGAAGGAGACGGCGCTCCTGTCGCTCGTCCTCCGAGGCAAGCTGGTCGGCCAGCCGAACCGCGACGCGAAGGGAACGGTCTGGCTGCAGAAGACGCTTGCCGCCGAGGAAGGTGAGCGCCTCGACTTCGTCGTGCACCGTCGCATCGTCGATGAAGTCCCGCTGCTTCTCACGACCCGTATCGTGCTCAACGTCGCCGGACGAAATCGTGAGATTTTGCTCGGCAAGGCGTTGCCCGAGGGCTTCGTTCCGATCTCGATCGATAGCCAACTGCCTGCGCGTGTCGAACCCGACTCACGACTTCGTGTTCAGGCGCGCCCCGGAACGTGGACGATCGAGCTCGTCGCGCGGAGCGAAGGGCCCATCACCGAGTTGAAGCGTCCCAAGCCCGATGGCCCGTGGCGCGAAGGTGAGGAGGTCTGGGTCTTCGATGCTCGACCGGCACTGCGTGTCGTCGACGTGCAGGGCGCCGCGGCGATCGATCCTCAGCAGACGTCGCTTCCCGACGACTGGAAGCGATTGCCCGCATATCCCCTCGATCTCGGCACGAAGCTCCAACTCGTCGAAAAGCAGCGCGGCAACGGCGAGCCTCCGCCGGATCATCTCACGCTCAATCGTACGCTCTGGCTCGACTTCGACGGTCGCGGCTTCACGGCGAGCGACACGCTCACCGGCAATTTGAGGCGTGCTTCGCGTCTCGAGATGCTCGGCCCCACCGTCCTCGGTCGTGTGGCCATCGCTGGCAAAGACCAATTCATCACACACCTCCCCGGCGACGCCGCGAAGACGGGCGTCGAGGTTCGGCAAGGAGATCTCAACGTGAGCGCCGACAGCCGTGTCGTCGCCGAGCCGAGTGATCTGCCCGCCGTCGGTTGGAATCACGACTTCCACGAAGTGTCGGCGATGCTGCATTTGCCGCCGGGCTTTCGTCTCGTCCACGCCACGGGCGTCGACGACGTGCCGTCGACGTGGATCAAACATTGGACGCTGCTCGAGCTGTTCCTGGTCCTCGTGCTGGCGATCGCCGTGTTCCGAATGTACGGCCCGGCGTGGGGAGTCATCTCTCTCGTGACGTTTGCGCTGACGTTCCCAGAGGACGACGCGCCGAAGTACGTGCTCGTGTTCGTGCTGCTCGCCGAGGCGCTCGTGCGCGGCCTCGATCGCGTGCTTCGTGGCGCCGGCGAAACGCCGAATCGCGGTCTGGTCTTCGCGCGCAAAGCGCTCGTCGGCGGACGCGCCGCCATTGCCGTCGTGTTCGTCCTCATCACGGTTCCGTTCCTCGTGGATCACGTGCGAGGCGGCCTTTTCCCCGCGCTATCGGTCGAACGGCAAGAGCCTTTCGAGGCTGCCGACGCCATCGCTCTCCGCTCGAAGGAAGGGGGCGGAGGCGCTGTTGCCGCTGCTCCTCAGGCGGTTGCTCCTGAGGCGATTTCCGAATCGGCTCCTGTCCCGCCGCCCGGAGCGACGGCCTCGATGCCGCCCGTGCAAGAGAAGAGCAAGGGGGATCTCGACGAGTCCAAACCCGAGCAGATCAGCAAGTCTCGTGGTGGTCGGACGATCCTCGGAGGCGTCTCGTCGTCGAGCGACTACCGGCAGTTCAACGCCAACGTCTACGACCCGACGTCGATGGTGCAGACCGGTCCGGGACGTCCGCGGTGGTCGTTCACGCAGGTGCCGCTCCGTTGGAGTGGACCGGTCCAGCGCGATCAGCGCTTGCACCTCTACGTACTCTCGCCGGTCCAGAATGCCATCTTGGCCATTCTTCGCGCGGTGCTCGTCGTCGCGCTCGTGCTTCGATTCGTACCCGTGCGGCCGCGGCGCTCGACGGGGCCCGGAGGAGGCAGCGTTCTCTCCTTCGTCGCGTCGTCGGTCGTCGTGCTCGTCATGCTCGGACACGCGCAAACCGCGAGCGCCCAGACCGTGCCTACGAAGGAGGTGCTCGACGAACTCGCCGGGCGGCTCCTCGAAAAGCCGTCGTGCACGCCAAACTGCGCTTCGAGCCCGCGCATGCTCGTCGAGGCGCGGCCCTCGGCGCTACAGCTTCGCTTCGAGGTCGAGGCCAGCGCGAAGACTGCCGTTCCGCTGCCGACGAGCGCGCAGTGGGCGCCCGATACGATCCTCCTCGACGGAAAGCCGGCGCGCAGTCTCCTGCGTACCGACGACGGGCGCGTGTGGCTCGCGGTCGACAAGGGCTGGCACCAAGCGACGCTCGCCGGTCCACTGCCCGACCGCGAGCTCGTTCAGCTCGCGCTTCCACTCCGACCGCACCGCGTCGAGGCGCAGGCCGACGGTTGGCGTGTCGAAGGCATCCACGAGGACGGCCTCGCGGACGATAATGTGCAACTCACACGCATTCGCGCGAAGGACGGCAAAGACGGCGCGCTCGAGCCGGGCGTTCTGCCTCCCTTCGTCCGCGTCGAACGAACGCTGCTGATCGGACTCGATTGGCAGGTCTCCACACGCGTCGTTCGTCTGTCGCCGCCCGGCACGGCGGTCGTCCTCGAAGTCCCGCTGTTGAAAGGTGAGTCCGTCACCACGGCGGACGTGCGTGTGGCGGCGGGTAAGGCGCAGCTGAACATGCCTCCGCAGGTGACGGAGCTCACGTGGCGGTCGGTCCTCGATCAACGCTCGCCCGTCGTTCTCACGGCGCCGAAGTCGGTCGCGTGGACCGAACTCTGGCGGCTCGACATGAGTCCGATCTGGCACGTGGAGCTCGGGGGCATTCCCGTCGTGCACGCCGCCCCAACGGCGACGTTGCCCGAGTGGCGCCCGTGGCCCGGCGAATCGGCGACGCTCCATGTCACGCGCCCCGACGGCGTCGCCGGTCGGACGTTCACGATCGACGAGAGCTCGTACGAGATTCGTCCCGGCCTCCGCGCCACCGATGCGACGCTGACGATGTCCGTTCGCTCGAGCCGTGGTGGGCAGCACGTCCTCACGCTTCCCGACGGGGCCGTTCTCGAATCGACGTCGATCAACGGCGTGGTTTCTCCGACCCGTCAGGATGGGCGAAAGGTCACGTTGACCGTCTCTCCAGGCTCGCAGACGGTCATTCTCAAGTGGCGTACGCCGACGGGAATCTCGTTTCTCTACCACGCACCGGAGGTCGAACTCGGCACGGAGAGCGTCAACGCGACGACCACGATCGTCGTCGCCGAAGATCGTTGGATCGTCGGATTGGCGGGGCCGCGCGTCGGTCCAGTCGTCCTCTTCTGGAGCTTGCTCGCCGTGCTCTCCGTCGTGGCCTTCGCGATCGGAGCCATGCGCAAGACGCCGCTTGCCAAGTGGCAGTGGGTCTTGTTGGCCGTTGGTCTATCGCAGGTTCACGTCGTCGCGGCGGCTTTCATCGTCTTTTGGTTGCACCTTCTCGCGTGGCGCGAGCGGACCCCTCAGGTCTCGCCGCTGCTCTTCAACTTCAGGCAGTTTCTCATTCCGATCGTCACGGCGATTGCGCTCGTCCTGCTGCTCGTGACCGTGCATCAGGGACTGCTCGGTCATCCGGACATGCAGGTTCGTGGCAACGGCTCGAGCGTCGGTCAGCTTCGTTGGTTCCAAGATCGGAGCGACGCGATGCTCGGTCGGTCGTTGGTCATCAGCGCCCCGATGCTCGTCTATCGTGGCGCCATGCTCGCGTGGGCGCTCTGGCTCGCGCTTTCGATCGTCGCCTGGTTGCGCTGGGCCTTCGTGGCGTTCGGCACGGGCGGGTTCTGGCGACGGGTGCCGCCGCCGGTCCCGCCTCCGCCTCCGCCTCCGCAAGCGCCTCCGCCGGGAGCCGGTCCGCAAGGACCGAACGTGCCGTACGCGGGCAACGCGCCCGTGGCTGGCGCGGCCTATCCGCAAGCGGCTTATCCGCAAGCGGCTTATCCGGGCCAAGCAGCCTATCCGGGGCAAGTTGCCTATCCGGGGCAAGCGGCTCATCCCACGACAAACCCGCCTGGGCCGCTCGAAGCCGAGATCCCGCCGCCGTCGAACGCCGACGACGCTGGCGATCGACGCGGCGGAAGCTGACACCAAATGCAGGGGAGAAGGAAAAGGAAACGCTCGTGACGGGCTAGAAACGCCCGCGCCAGAGTGGACCTAATCGTTCTTCTACGTCCCCGCGGCGAGCGGCGCGAGGCCGTCCGGCAACCAGATGCTCACCTGACGACGCGCGACGCCGAATGAGGTGCGCCGGGTCGCGAGGCTCCCTCACGGACCTCGGCGCGGGCGGCCCATGCCCGCCATCGCGAGGCGCAAGAGCCTGACCGCCGTCGCAGGGTCGGCTTCTGTCGCGACGCCGATCGCGTTGGCCAGGAGCAGCAGGTCTCCCGTGCTCACCCCTGTGTTTAGCGCTCCCGCCGCCGCCGCTCGCGCAACGAGGCCATCGAGCGCCTCGCGCACCATCGCAGTGCAGCAGACCTGCTCGGGCACGACGTCAGGCGCCGCAAGCAGCGCGGCGGCGAGACCACGGTGGGTCGCCGCGTAAACGGTGAGCTCCTCGAGCCAGGCTGCGAGCTCCGCGCCGGGGTCGGTGCCGGGGTTGTCGGCAGCGCGAGCGCAGAGCTGCGCGACGCCATCGCGGAAGACCGCCTCGAGCAGCGCTCCTCGCGAGGCGAAGTGGCGGTGGAGCGTGGCCGATCCCACACCAGCATTCCGAGCGATCGCCTCGAGCGAAGCTTGGGCGCCGTCGCTGGCGATCAGCTCCTCCGCCGCGGCGAGGATGCGCTCGCGATTGCGACGCCCGTCGGCGCGCAGCGCCTTCTCCGCGTTCTTGTTTGCTGCTCGCACCCGGTCACTCATACGCCTCGTTGCCGAGATGGAATACCCCCCCGTTTACGTCTCGACAAGTGGGGTGCCCCTCCGTATAACCCGAGTCAACAACCGGAGGGCCACCCCATTTTGGTGCGCCCGCTGCGAAGGGAGCCAGAAATGAGCGATAAAGAGACGGTCCTCGTCACCGCAGCCACGGGTCGTCAGGGGGGAGCCACAGCGCGAGCGCTACTCGCCGACGGCCGAGCGCTGGTGCGCGTGCTGGTGCGTGACCGGGACGCGCCGAACGCCCGAGCGCTCGCTGCGTCCGGCGCCGAGATCGTCGTGGGGGATCTCGATCAGCCGGCATCGCTGCGCGCTGCATGCAAGGGCGTGCGTGCGGTCTTCTCGATGCAGTCGCCGATCATGACAGCGACGGGCGTCGACTTCAGCAAGGAGCGCGCACAAGGCGTGAACCTCGTCGAGGCCGCTCATGCCGCGGGCGTCGACACCTTCGTGCACACCGCCACCTCGGGCGTCGGCGACCACCGCCAAGTCGAGGGCTGGGCGGAGGGACGATGGAAGTCGCAAGAGATTTACTGGGAGAACAAGCTCGCCACGTGCGAGCTGGTGCGGAACACGGGCTTCCGTCACTCGGCCATCATCCTGCCCAGCACGTTCATGGATCACGTGATGCTCGAGCCCGCAGGCTTCATCGGCGGCCTTCGCCTCGTGACCGTGGTTGACGCCGATCGTCCGCTCGGCTTCATCGCACCCGACGACGTCGGCGCGGCCGCCGCCGCCGCGATCCTCGAGCCGACGCGGTTCGACGGCGTGACGCTGCAGCTCGCGGGAGACGTCCTGTCATTGCGCGAGGCCACCGCGATCCTGGCGCGTCTCGACGGCAAGGCGTACGTCGTGGAGTCGACCACCGTCGAAAGGGCGATCGCCGCGGGCGTACACCCCGGTCTGGCGAGCGGCCTGGCCTTCATGAACGCGGCCCGACTTCTCGCCCGCCCCGAGATCGCGCGCGGTTACGGCCTCGCTCCGATCAGCTTCGAGACGTGGGCCCGCAAGCGTCGCGGGATGGCGTAGTCGGTTCGAAGCTCACCACGCACGCGACGCCGTGTCCCGGTCACACACGCGCGCGCGCTCCACCGACGTGATGCTGTAGCGGACGAGATGTGAATCGGAGAGGATTGTGGTCTCCGTGAAGTAGACGTGCGTTTCGTCGTTCAGGGGAGAAGGAAAAGGAAAACGCTCGTGACGGGGCAAGAAACGCCCGCGGCAGAGTGGACCTAATCGCAGGGGCGGAACGCGGACACTGTGGTAAAGCGCGTCGAACTGTCCGTCCGCCAAGAGCGCGCCGCGAAGCTGAAGTCTCTCACGAACGAGCTTCGCGACATTCGGCAGGAGCTCGAGTCTGGAACGGCCAACGCGGAGCGCAGCGCTTCTCAGCGAAGCCAACCGTTTCGCCGGGGCGTCGAAAGCGGCTCGACGGTCCGAGTAATACGCCTCGGTGGTGCACACAGGATTGTGTCCTCTTCGTCCGGAGAATCCATCGAGAGCACCTGCGCGAGCTCCCGGCTTGGGCGCGGTTACTTCGGAACGACAGGCGCGATCTCGACCGCGTTCAGCGGGGCGGCGTGACCTCCGGCGGAATAGGCGTAGGAAACCGCCTCATCGAGCCCCCACACGGTCAGGCCGAAAGGCGCGTCGCTCGACGCCATGTGTTGGCCGTTGTCACAACTGCCATTCCGAACGCCGCCTTCGAACAGCGCCACCGAGGCCGTTTCGAACTCTCCTGCCCCGCCGCCAATCTTCGTCCAGCCGGAGACCGTTCCAACGCAGTCCAATGTCACGTCGTGGAAGTAGCCGCCGACGTCTCGACGCCGCGTGAAA
Organism: Labilithrix luteola; assembly: GCF_001263205.1. GTDB lineage: Bacteria > Myxococcota_A > Polyangia > Polyangiales > Polyangiaceae > Labilithrix > Labilithrix luteola. The sequence goes on along the minus strand of NZ_CP012333.1, from coordinate 7,717,670 downwards.
ACCAAGTACGTCGTGCCGTAGGTCGGATCGGTGAAGAACAAATAGTTCGAGACTTGCTGCGCCACCGGCATTTGCGCCACGAACTCCGGATCGCCCAACGTCACACAATTAGGTCCCCCCCCGCCGTCCTCGGACCAGACGCAGTCCTTTTGGGCACACGAGCTCATGTGTTGACCGATGAAAAACGGGTGGTCGGCGTCTTGACTACGAACGACGAAGCTCGTCTCCTTCGCGAAGTCCGCGACCTGACCGGCATTGATGATGTCCGGGCCGGCGGTGGGCCAGTCGTAGGTCAAGCGCGTCCCGTCCACCGCCCCGACCAACCGATATGAAATCGGTTCTAGGCTGTGATCTTTGTTTCGCGTCGGGAACGCCGCTACCGCGTACTCGTGTCCCCACGCTCGGATCGGTGGAATCTGCTGGTGAATCGAGTCGATCGGCCCCCCGTAATGGGCCGTCGCATACCCACCAATGAACGCAATGGGCTTGTCCGCCGACACGATGGTGCCCGACATCTCGCGCGTGTCTTGCCACTGAACGAACTCGCCCGCGTTCAGCGAATATGTCGTCGCGACTCCGCGCGGCGCGCCAATGACTCCTGGCCCCGAAGGGAGATCCACGGTCGGAAGCAGCGTCACCGTCGTTCCGTCCGACGAAGCTACGACCTGCGCCCATTGGTCCTCCAGGCCGGAAAATGTGCCGCCCAGTCCGCGTTGCGGAACAGCGGCCAGGTAGTTCGTTCCCCACGCGCTCGTTGGGTAGAGCAGAGAGGCGCCGGCCAGATAGCTGCTTCGACCGCCGAAGGGCAAGATGTCATAGGCCGTCACGGGGGCGTCGGTTTGAATGTGAAACGCTGCGCCGCGCCCCATCACAGACATCCATTTGCCTGCGCCCTCAACGGCCGTCGATGCATTGATCGCCGGCCTGATTGGGCACGTCATCATAGAACCACTGAAACTTTCTTGAGAATTGGGGTCGCTCGAGAGAAAGAGCACGGCGACCTGCCCAGCGGGAAGGCCGGAAGTTGGCACCGGGGGCCAAACTTGTGGAGGCTCCCCCGGCACCGGCATGCGGCCGAACTCCGTCACGTCGTAGGCCGTACCGGCACGCGACACGGTGATGTGCGCCTCAGTCGTCCAACCGTTGGCGAGGAACACGGTAAAGCAGGGGGGCAGATACATGTTATCGGACGACGGCGTACTTACGACGAAGTCGCACCCGAGGCTGCCTTGCGTGGCGGCATGCGCGGCGCAGGCATCCACGCATTTTCCTTGGTTGCATGCGAGCGAGGGAGGGCAGTCGGCGACGCGTCGGCCTTGCGCGTCCGTCGTTGCTCGAAGGTCGGCAGTGCAGCCCGTCACCGCCATCGAGTCCGCTTCTCCGAACTCGCCGGCAGGCTGGGAAGAATCCGCCCCTCCGTCGACGGGCTCGCACATCCCCGCATTGCCACCCGGACACTGGGCAAGGTCATCGCCATGGGCGCAGCTCGCTCCAATCCAGCCGAGCAGGATGACCCCCCCAAGGAGACTCCCCAACCGAACGCGACCGAGCATGAAGTACGAGACCGCGCCCATGGCGACCCCTTCAGCTTCCCTTCACGTCCGTATCGAAGAACGTCTTGTAGAGAAATACGCGGCTCTTGTCCGTTCCGTTCAAGCCGAGAGCCGTGTTGAGCGGCGCTGCGCTCCCGGCCGGGCAGCTTCCAGTGACCGCGACGGGCGGGATTGCCACGTCACCGTAGGCAGTAAACGAATGAAACGTTCCGGCGCCTGGCACGTCGGGGACCTCATGCATCGACACGCTAAAGGGAGCGGTCAGGCAGGTTCCGAGCGAACCAGTGAAGCGCACGCGACCAGTCAATACGATGTTTACCGTCTTCAAAGCGGCGTTGATGCTGCCGGATATGCCGTTTCCGGACACGACGAACTGCGCGGTGACCGTTGATGTGAGCCCCGGAATGGGACCTATATCCGATGCCGGAAACGAGGAGATGGCCGTCGACGAATCGATCGTCCCCGGAGAGTCCACGTCGATCGAAATGAACCCCGAGTTCGGCGACCAGCCGGCACTCAACACTTTCCCACCGGGACCGGCAAAATCAATCAGAGGTGCACCGTCGCTTGGCGTGAGCGTGAAGTTACCCGGGTTGTCGACGGGTGAAGCGGCGGCGTACGACGCGCTGGCAAGCAGCACGGCGCCGGTACCAAAGCCAATTCGCAGATTCTTCGCTTTCATCGATTGCTGCGTGAGCGATGCGGGGCGACGAAGACGGGCCGTGAGGACGTACCGTTCGTGCGTGCGAGGAGAGCCACGAAGGATGTTCATCACCGACGGCCTGATCATTGAAGCGCCCAGCGGTCGCTTCAATTCAACATGGGCAATGGCCGCAAGGCCGCGCTCGAGATCACTCTCGCCCGCACATTTCTTCTTTTCTGAGGACTCTCAACGGAGGTGTGTCCGCATGCCGCAAAGACTTCACACCGGCGAAAAAGATCTGCCCTCACCCCTCATCGTCACCGGTGAGCTCAACGGTGAGGACGAGTTCGACGCCCACGGGATCACCGCCGCGGGCGGCGACAAGATCCAGACCGCCATCACGCGACGGAGGATCGCGAGATCGAGGTGGTTCTGACCGAAGAGCCGAGGGAGAAGGAAAAGGAAACGCTCGTGACGGGGCAAGAAACGCCCGCGCCCGAGTGGACGTAATCCCTCTTTCTACGAAAATTCAGCAGGGGCGGAACGCGGCGATGACGGCCTCACGAGCGACGCAACAATACGCGGAATTCGGCCCAGCCGTCCTTCGACTCCGCGCCGACGGTTCCTCCGTGTGCGTTCAGGATCAGCTTCACGATGTAGAGCCCGAGGCCGAGGTTCCGACGGCACGACGGCACGACGGCACAGGCGTGGATGTGCTGAAGGGAGCGAACATTCGCTCGATCCGTTCCTGGGGGATCGGCTCGGCTTCGTTCTCGACCGCGAGTTCCACCGCGTCGTCCCTGCCGTTCACCCGAACCCGGATCTCACTCCTCGGCTCGCTGTGATGAACCGCGTTTCCGAGCAAGTTCGAGAGAACCTGACCGATGCGCGCCGAGTCGACGACCGCACGCGTATCACCGGACACCTCCAAGGCGAACGTGCGTCCGGACGCAACGCTCTCTTGCTCTTGAATGAGCTCCTTCACCACGTCGACGAGATCGGTCGGCTCGCGTTGAAGTGTCGCGCCCTTGCCACGGTCGGTTTGAGCCAGATCGAGAAGGGCTTTGATGATCTCGTTCGCGCGCTCGGCAGACCGAGCGATTCGCTGGGTCAGTCGACGCATCGAAGGAGATGCGCTCGCCTCGAGAAGCGTCGTCCCGTCAGGATAGCGGAGAGCGGAGTGCGCAGATCGTGACCGACGACCGCAAGGAGGAGCTTCTGAAACTTCACCATGCGCGCGAGCTCTCGCTGCGCATCCTTGATTGCATGCACGTCCCAATTGCAGCCGACCCACTCGACGAGCTCCCCACCCTCGTCGAGAACAGGCGTGCCACGTGCGATCGTCCACCGGTACTCACCGTCGTACCGCCGTATTCGGTACTCCGTCGTGTAGTGCGCGCGTGCCGCTACCTCCGCGAGCCACGCCGCGCGCGCCTGCTCCCGATCCTCCTCGTGGACGGCGCGGCAGCCAGCCATAACCGCGATAGTCTTCGAACGTCTGTCCGGTATAGGCGCGCCACGGAAGCGAATCGACGACGACCAGCCCCGTGGCATTCGTCGTCCACACGACCTGGGCCGTCGCCTTGATGAGCGCCTCGAAGCGCCGTTCCGCAACCACACGGGTGCGCTCTTCACGGCGCGGGCTCTCCTCGTCGACGACACGCAGAACGACCATCGCGCCGACCGAGCGACCATCCGCATCATCGAGCGGCGTCGCCGTCGCGCGCACGTGAACGATGCGACCGTTCTGGCGCCGTACCCGATAAGGCTCGTCGACAACACGCTCGCGCCTGAAGAGAGCGCGCGCGATGGCCGTCTCCTCGAGCGGCAGCGTCGTCCCATCGTCCCGATCGATGCCATACGTCGCCGGGACACAACGCGATAGGTGACCACCAATGTCCGCGCGACCGAGGATCATTCGCGCGGCGTCGTTGACGAGAACGACGACCCCCCTGGCATCGACCAAAACGACCCCGTTGGGCGTCCGGCGAAAGGCCGCATTCACGAGGCTCGTGTCCAACACGACCCCTGCGTCGAGCTGAAGCGAAGCTATTTGTGAAGCGGTAGCATTGGTGGGTCCAGCAAGCATGTGCGGAAACCCACCACGCGCGCTTGACTCTGTCGAGGTCGAGCGTAGGTCGGCCTACGCGCCCGCGCGCAGGTACGCGAACAACGCGGCCATCACGATCACGATACCTGCGGAGGCCAGGACCAACCTATCAGCGAGCAAACGGCGCATCGAGAACCTCCTTAGACAAAGCTGTAGCGCTCGGAGTGGTACTTCGAGATCGGCACGTTCAACTTCCCGAGCGCGCCCTCGATCGCATCCATCATGATGTCCGGCCCGCAGATGAAATACTCGTGGTCCGCAAACGGCGCCGGCATGTGACGCTCTAGCACCTCGACGGTGATGAACCCGCTCTCGCCTTTCCAGTCGGCCGGAGGACGCTCCAGCACGTGGACGACCGTGAGGTCGAGCCGCGTCTTCAGCACCTCGAGCTCCTCGCGGAACGTGATCGCGTCCCAGTCCTTGCTGCCGTACAGCAGGAGCACCGGCCGCTCGTCACCCTGGTCGGCGAGCGTGCGGATCATGCTCATCATCGGCGTGATGCCGACGCCGCCGGCGATCAACACGTGCATGTCCGCGGGATGGCCCAAGGTGAACGCGCCATACGGGCCATCGATGTAGACCCGCCGACCTACCGGCACCTTCCCGATCTCGTCGGTGAAGTCGCCCAGCTCCCTGATCGACATCTCGACGCGGCCATCCGAAGCCGCCGCGCTCGACGAGAACGAGAACGGATGCGCGGTGATCTTGAATGGGCTCCCCCAGACCGTCAGCCAGCCGAATTGGCCCGGGCGAAAGCGGAAGCCGTCGTGCCCATCCGGCTGCATCACCAGAGTCCAGGTGTTGCCGCGCTCCTTGCGCACCTCCGAGACGCGGTACGGCCGGCGGAGGACGACCAACGGCTTGACGATGCGCACGTACGCGAGGAGGCCGATCCAGGACACCGTCAGGGCGATCCACAAGCCCCGCTTCCATGGATCGCCGAGATAGAAGCTCCATCCGACCATGTGCAGGATGCCCGCGGTGACGGCGACCACCGCGAGCACGATGTGCGTGAGGTGCCAGGTCTCGTAACGGATCTTCAGCTTCGCCCTCCAGAGAGCCATGACTACCAGCGCGATCAGCGAGTACGTCGAGAGCGCCGCAAACCGGGCGCGCCACGGCGCGGTGAACGAGTTGAGCAGCACGAGCAATTCCGGGCGCGTGACGAACAAGATGATCGGGTGCGCGACGACCAGGGCGACCGCGACCAGCGAGATCTGGCGGTGAAAGTGATAGATGACGTCCTCACCCCACGGTTCGGTGACGTGTCGGAAGCGCGCGGTAAGGCCGAACTGCAGGCCCATCATCGCCAGGCCGGCGTAGCCGATCGCGACCGAGAATTCGGTCCAGAACGAGCGCGCGGGTGGCAACGACCCCAGCAGCAACGCGAACAGCGGCGCGAGAATGAAGAACAGATAAACGATCAGCCAGACGACGCCACGCAGCGTGGCTCGATGCGCCTCAGCCCGAGGCTCGGTGGTACTGGGCGCGGCAGTCGCGCCCTCGGCATATGGGATCGCTCGAGTCGTCACGATGAGCCTCGCAGGTCACCAGGGAGCCTGTTCGCGCCGGAGCGCATTTTCAGCGATGCAAACGTCGTACGCACGCAGCTGCGCCGGTCGCTTTCGGAACGACGCTCCGGTCCGATTTCGTAGCTTGCGATGCAGAAACCGCGTCTTCAGGTTCCAGACACGGATCGCCGCGAAGAGCTCGAGGTCAAGCTCGCGCGGGTTCGGCGCTGGCTCGAGCAGACCGGCGCTCGCGCGGTGCTCGTCACGGACCAGGGCGCGTTCGCGTGGCTCACGTGCGGAGGCGACAGTCACGCCTCGCTCGGCCAAGCGGAGGGCACCGCCTCGGTGCTCGTGACACTGGAGCACGCCTTCCTTCTCGCTGCGAACAACGAGCTGCGTCGGATCCTCGACGAGGAAGTGGCGCCGCTGCCGTTCGAGCCTGTGACGTGGCCGTGGTACCAGCCGGCCGCGGCCCGAGCGCACGTAGAGCGCCTCGGCGCACCAGGACCAGTCGTGTCGGATCTCGGGCAGCTCGGGCTTTCGCGCGCGGCGGCGTCCTTCGCCACGCTGCGCTACACGTTGCTTCCGCCCGAGATCGAGCGCTACCGCCAACTCGGACAAGACGCTGCAGCAGCGCTGGAGAGGCGTGCACCGAGGCTCGCCCCGGGCAGCGCGAGCGCGACGTGGCCGCCGAGCTCGCGCGCGGCTGCGTGGCTCACGGGATCCTGCCGCTCGTCGTGCTGGTGGCGGGCGGCGAGAAGGAAAAGGAAACGCTCGTGACGGGGCAAGAAACGCCCGCGCCAGAGTGGACGTAATCCCTCTTTCTACGAAATTTCAGCAGGGCGGAACGCGGACTCTGTGGTCGTGCAGGTTGGCTCCAGAACCGATTGCAGGAGCACGAGGGGCTCTGGCGTCCTGCGCTCTTATCGACGCGCGTGGCTCCGTCCGAGGAAATCGAGCGTCTCATCGTTGGTCGAGATGGCAGAAGGAAGCTCGCTGGTGCTGCTCGATTTGACCTCGCACACTTCGTCGAACTTCCGTCACCCCGCCGCCCCCGCCGACCGTGTGGCTCCTGACGGAAGGGCAAGTCGCCGTGACTTCGAGCACGTTGCGGATCTCTTCATCTATGGCCGCGTACGGATTCAAAGATTCGGACCTGCAGATGCACCGGCCCGACGGTTGGGGTCGGTGCATCCGCATCCGTTAGGTGACATAGACGTGGCCGACGACCCGGCCTCCAGGGTCCTCGAGCGCTGCTCTAGCGACGGACGCGTCAGGTCTTCGGACGCCGCTGACGAATGAGGCCTTCTTGTGCGGTCGAGGCAACGAGGCGGCCATCCTGCGTGAAGACGCGTCCGCGAACGAGCCCGCGCGATCCGTGCGCCGCGGGGCTGTCCATCTCGTGCAAGAGCCACTCGTCCGCGCGGAACGGCTGATGGAACCACATCACGTGATCGAGGCTGGCCACCTGCATGCCGGGCGTGAGCCACGTGACGCCGTGAGGAATGAGCGACGTCGTGATGAACGCGTGGTCGGATGCCCAGGCGAGCAGATACGCGTGGAGTCGCGGGTCATCGGGCAAGCGACCGACGGTCTTGAGCCAGACCTTGCGCGAGGCCGGTCCTTTGGCGGGCGCGAACGGATCGTCGGCGGGATCGACGGGGCGCAGCTCGAAGGGGCGCTCCTCCATCATGCGATCGCGGACGAAGGGCGGAAATCGCGACGCGAACTTCGCCATGCGTTGCAGCTCGTTCTCGAGCGAATCCGGGGGCGGCACGTCGGGCATCGCGTCCTGATGCTCGAACCCCGGCTCGATCGTCTGGAACGAGGCGGCGAGGTTGAAGATCGGATGACCGTTCTGGATGGCCACCACGCGACGGGTCGTGAACGAACCACCGTCACGAATGCGATCGACATCGTAGACGATCGGCTTGCTCACGTCGCCAGGACGCAAGAAATAGGCATGCAACGAGTGCGGGTGGCGATCTTCGGGAACGGTCTGAACCGCTGCCGAAAGCGCCTGCCCGAGAACCTGTCCCCCGAAGACGGTTCCCCACCCCAGATCCTGGCTTTGCCCCCGGAAAAGGTTCTCCTCGATACGTTCGAGGGCGAGGAGATGGACGAGGTCGTCGAGAACTTTGGACATCGACCCGACTATGCCCAGCGAAAGGCGGGTCTTTCAAGCGCGTCCGCAGAAGACGCGGGCACAGGTGGACCGACTGCCGCATCGGCCGCGGGTTCGGGGCTTCCTCTCAGTCCATGAACTCCGCGAGGACGCCGCGAACCGCGTGGACCTGCTTGAGCGCGACGGCTTCGTCGCGAGCGTCGAGGGCGAGCTTGACGAGCTGGATGACCTGATTGGCCGACGCCGTCTGGAGTTCGAGCATCGCCGCGGCGCCTTCGAGGACGGAGAGGCGCGTTCCGAGGCTGCGGGCCTTGGAATTGGGTTCGAGGTCGACCAGGATGCGACGCGTCTCGGTCAGGGCGGAGGCGAGAAGAGAATCAGACATGGCTGCATGTTGACGGCCGATCGTCTCAATTCTTCATGGCTCCTGGAACAAGTCGGTGAACTACGCAATGCATGGGCAAGGCGATCTCACCGAATCGGTTACCGAAGCGCGTCGGAGTCGCGTGTAGGTGACCGTCGCAAGTCACCACGAGCTGTGCGAACCAACTTGAGTGACAATGGCGGGCCATGCTCCGCCGGGCTGCGCCGATTGTGGTGTGTTGCGCGGCACTCGTCGCGCAGCTCGTAGCGCCCGGCGAGGCGTTTGCGCAGCCTGCCCCCACGCCGGAAGAGTCTCCGCCGCCACCGAAACCGGCCGCGAGCATCGTGCTTCCGAAGCTCCTGTCGGACGCGGAAGTTCCCTATCCGGAGGGCCAAACCGACGAGGCGACGGTGACGCTCGTCCTCACGATCGGCGAAGACGGAGGCGTCCGCGACGCCGTTCCCGATGCGCAAAACGAGCCGTTTTCGACGCTCGCGCGCGAGCACGCGCTAGGATGGAGATTCGAGCCGGCCACGCGCGACGGCAAGCCCGTCGCGGCGAAGATCAAGTTCGAGGTCGTGTTCCGACCGCCGATCGTCGTGCCCGAACGCGTCGCAACCGGCGCGGAGGTGCCGAAAGTGCAGGCCCCGAGCGGCGTTGCCAAGGCGCCACCTTCGGGGCCCGAAGAAGTCACGGTCAAAGGGGCGCGCGTCGAGCCTTCGCGCACGGTCAGCCTCTCGCGAAACGAAGTCCGGCAGATCCCCGGCACCTTCGGCGATCCCTTCCGGGCCCTCGAGATCATGCCCGGCGTCACGCCCGTCGTGTCGGGCCTGCCCTTCTTCTTCGTGCGCGGCGCGCCGCCCGGCAACGTCGGTTACTTCCTCGATGGCGTACGCGTGCCCCTGCTCTTCCACGTCGGCGTGGGCCCCTCCGTCATCCATCCGGCCCTCGTCGATCGCGTCGACCTCTACCCCGGCGGCTATCCGGCACGCTTCGGACGGTTCAGCGGCGGCATCGTATCCGGCGAGAGTGCCCCGCCCTTCGGCGAGGCGCATGGTGAGTTCAACGTTCGCCTCTTCGACGCCGGTGGCATGGTCGAGACCCCCTTCGCCGACGGCAAGGGAGCCGCGCTCGTCGGCGGGCGCTACTCGTATACCGGCGCGCTGCTCACGCAGCTCCAGTCCGACGCCGTCCTCGACTACTGGGACTACCAGGGTCGCGCGAGCTACGAGCTGACGCCGGACGATCGCATCGGCGTCTTCGCATTCGGATCCTACGACTATCTCGGCCAGAAGACGCCCACCGAAACGCTGACGGTGTTCGGCACCGAGTTCCATCGCATCGATCTCCGCTACGACCACCGCCTCGATGCGCGCGGCTCCGTTCGCACGGCGGTGACCGTGGGCCTCGATCGCTCGCGCCTCCCCGACGACCGCTATACGCGTGATCGCCTGGTCGGTGCCCGCGCGGAATGGAACTACCTGGTCGCGCCGAAGGCACTGTTGCGCGCGGGGACGGACGCGCAGCTCGACAGCTACGACATCGTTCTCTCCGACGGGACGCTCGCTCCCTCGACCGCCCAGGTCGCCGCCAACTTCCCCTCACGAAACGATCTCGCCCTCGGCGCCCGCGCCGACGCCGTGCTGACGTTCGTACCGGGGTTCGAGTTCACACCGGGCGCACGCCTCGATCTCTACTCGTCGCAGGGCGCGACGGCACTCGGCTTCGATCCACGCCTCGCGATGCGCACCACCATCACCGATCGCCTTCGCTTGCTTTCGGCGATGGGCATCGCGCACCAGGCGCCTTCGTTCGTCGTACCCGTCCCGGGCTTCCAGCCGGGCGGTCTGCGTGGAGGCTTGCAGAAGGCCGTGCAGGAGAGCATGGGGCTCGAGTTCGACCTCGGGCAGAACACCACCGCGACGGCCACCGTCTATCACAACGGGTTCTTCGACATGAGCGACCCGCTCGGCGCGACGCCGCAAGAAGTGAACGGCTGCCCGCCGGGCACTTTTCCGACCGGATCACTCGCCGGCGACCGCGCCAACCAGGTGACGAACTCGCCTCCGTGCAAGGCGCGCTTCACGCCCGGCACCATCGGCCCCGATCGAAGCGGCGGTGGCGGACAAGCCGCCGACAGCACCGGCGCCCAGCGCACGGCGAACGCGTTCGAGGTGCGGAGCCGCGGCACGGCCTACGGCCTCGAGCTCTTTCTCAAGCGCAAGCTCACGAGCCGCGTCGGCGGCTTCCTCTCCTACACGCTCTCGCGATCGACCCGCACCGCGAACGGACGCGAGTACATCGCCACGTTCGATCGCACGCACGTCCTCAACGCGGCGCTCGCATTCGATCTCGGCAGGAACTGGCGCGCGGGCAGCCGCGTCACCTTCTACACCGGCCTGCCCAAATCGGACCCGACCGATCCCGAGTCGACGCGCCTTGCGCCCTTCTTCAGGCTCGATTTGCGCATCGAGAAGCGCTGGCAGCTCGGCAAAAAGACGTGGCTGTCGGTCGTCGCCGAATGGATGAACGTGACGATGAACAAGGAAGAAGTCTCCACGACGTGCACGCTCCAGGGATGTGAGGCACAAACCGTGGGACCAGTGACGATTCCGAGCATCGGGGTCGAGGGCGGATTCTGATGAGCACCATGCGCACCCCCTTCGTCATGCTGGCCGCCGCAGCGCTCTTGATCTCGCTGCTCGGAGCGTGTGGAGACAGTGCAGGGCCCTCGCCGCCTCCGCCTCCGCCGTGCGATCAGGCGTGCCGCGACGGCAGTGCGATCCGTGCCATGCGCCTGACGATGAAGCTCGCCTACAACCTCACGCTCCAGGGAGAGCCGGTCGGCGCGCACGACCAGACCGTGAGCTGTCCACTCGGCGGCTCGGCCCGCATCTTCGGCGTCGCCACCTCGAACGCCGACCAAGGAACGACGGACGTCGACCTCACCTACGTGTTCGACGGGTGCGTGACGCTCGAGAAGGACGACACGCCAAAGGACAACTACCGCCTCGCCCTCACCGGAACGGTCGTCCAGCAGGGCAAGCTCGCCGTTCAGCCCTCGGCGACGACCGCACTCTCGATCAAGAGCGACGCGTTCTCCTTCGCCGGAACGATCTACGAGCCGCCAGCCGACTACCAGGAGTCGTGCCCGTTTCTCCTCATGCAGGACGCAAACCGGGTCGTCGGAACGCTCTGCGGGCGCGATGCGAGCACGACTCTGTGACGAGTAGGGGGCTTCCGGCCGGGCTCGTTGGCCTCACGTCGACGGATGTCGTAGAATAGCGTCGTGGCTGGACGTCTTGGATGGATCGCGGTGTTGGCGATGGTCGCGGCCTCGGCGGCGTGCGGCCTCGACGCCGTCGGAGAGCGTGGCACCTCCGCGATCGACCAGACCGATCCCGGGGCCACCGCCGGACGCGATCCCAGCGACCCGAGCAGCGGCCGCGACGGGGCACCCCCTACGAACGATGCCACCGCGCCCACCGAAGCGGGCAACGACGATGCCGGAACGGACGCGGACGCTTCGCCGCCCTCCCCTTACTCCACGCGCCTCACGAGCGGCCTCGTGGCGCTCTACGAGTTCGAGGAAGGCACGGGTGTCACCGTCCACGATGGCACGCCCGACCCGGTCGACCTCACGATCGCCGACTCGTCGCTCGTCGAGTGGAACGCCCACGCGCTGAACATCAAGGACTTCACGAAGATCGTCTCGACCTCGAAGTTCGAAAAGGCCGTCACGCGGTGCCAGGCCACCAAGGAGCTGACCGTCGAAGCGTGGGTGCACCCGGCGATGGCGAGCCAGGACGACTACGGCCGACTCGTGACCATGGCCGACAACGACGTGAACCGGAATTTCGCGCTCGGCTCCTTCAAGGACAAGAACTTCTGGGCCTCGATCCACGGCGGCGAGGACCTCAAGCCGAAGTTCACGGTGCAAGACAAGCTGGCCCACGTGGTGAGCACCCGCACGAGCGACGGGACGCTCCGCCTTTACGTCGACGGCACGATGATCGGCTCACTGGCCAACACCGCCAGCTTCGACGACTGGAAACCCTACTCCTTGGTCGTCGGGAACGTGGCGACCGGAGGCAAAGGTTGGCGCGGCGAGATCCACCTCCTCGCCATCTACGACCACGCCCTCAAGGACACCGAGATCGCGCAGAACCTCGCGGCCGGCGCGGATCCCTGAGTCCAGGTATCCGACGAAGACCATCCGACATGGGACCCCGCTTCGCCGACATCGGCGACTTCGTGATCCTGGCGAACCAGCCCGGCTGTTCCCGCATCGAGCTCGTCAGGCGGTTGACCAGGCAGTGATTTGACGGCCCTACGCGAAACTCGACCGACCCCCGGTCGGGTCTCGTAGACTGCTAGGTCGAATGAACAACACGCAGATCGTGGTCGGCATCGTCGCCGTTGGCCTTCTTGCGGTGTTGCTGATGTTGTTGCGTCGTCGCGGTGGTGCCTCCGCGCCGCAAACTTCAGCAAAACCGAGCGTCGCTCCCCCGGCGCTCACCCCGCAACCCGCGCCCGCGAAGCTCGACCCTCCGAAGGCGGCCGAGCCGAAGCCAGCCGAATTCCCCGCGCCCGTGCCGGCTCCCGTCGCCGCCCCGGCGCCCGCTCCTTTTGTCGCGCCTGCTCCCGAGCCGATCGCGGCCCAAGCGGAGCCCCCCGTCGCCGAACGCGTGACGCCCGTTCCGGTGGCATCGGCGCCTCCTCCGGCTCCTGCGCACATCTCCGAGCCCCCGCCGCCAACGCCGATCACCGAGCCGATCGCGCGTTTCACGCCGTCGCCTGTCGAGCCCTCCCACGACATCAAGACGCCGATTCCCGCCTCCTCCGCGCGACCAGATCCGCGACACGAAGTGCCCACCCCGCCGCCGCCGGCCCGCATCACGCCTGCGCCCGCCCCGGCCCCCGCCGCCCGCGCGGCCGCTCCCGAGCGTACCGCCGCGCCGCGAGTTCCGCCGGCCCCCACGTCGGCTCCGAAGATCGCTCCGACGTCCTCGCCTCGCGTCGTTCCGGCATCCGCGCCGAAGGTCGCACCCGCCGCCCGCGTTTCGCCGATGCCTGGGTCGACTCCAAAGATCGCTCCGGCAAAACTCGCGTCGCAGCCGAAGTTTGCGGCGGTCGCGGCCCCTGCTCCCGCGCCGGCCCCCACGCCCATTGCGCCGCCGCCCGCCGCTCCGGCCCCCTCGCCGCTCGCGAGCACCGGCCCCCGGCCCGAAGCCAAGATCGCCCCCAAGGTCGAAGCGGCCGCCATCCCGGACGAGTTCGATCTCTCGCTCGCCGCGCTCGACGAGTCCGTCCCCGCACCGGCCGTGGCCCCGAAGCCCGAGCCCGCCAAGCCCACCTCGCCGACGGCGGAGCTCGAGAAGGCCGACCCGCGGCACCAGTCGGCACGTCGCTTCGCGCGCGTCGCCGTGAGCGAGATCAAGCTCTATCGCGAGAACGACGTACTGGACGGTCGCGCCGCGAAGGACCTCTGGAAGCGCCTGCAGGCCGACATCAATATGTGCATCCAGACCTACGAAAAGCGCGTTCCGGTCGATGTCCGCGAGCGCTTCGACTACCTCTACGACGAGATGCTTCGCCAGCTCGCCGAGGGTGACGTCTCGAAGTTCGGCACCGACGCCCCGACGTTCACGTCGCCGAAGCGTTAGACCCCTTCACGAACGACGAGGGCCGAGCCTCCTCCACGACCGCACCCATCGAAGGGGCGGGCGGAGGATTCTCGGCCCTTCTACTTTTCCGGCTTTCCAGGTTCCGACCGCGCTTCGAGACCGCTCAGCGCGAACGACGCTTGCGCAGCACGAGACCGACGAGCGCCAGGAGCGCTGCGCCGAAGCCGTTCTTCGTGCTCTTCGCGGGCGAGGACGAACATCCGCCGTCGTCTCCCGAGTCGCCGCTCGCCGCGCCGATTGCCACCGTGACCTCGGTGCCCGACGCCGGGCTCAGAAGCGCACCGTCGTTCGCGCGAAGCTGGAACGTCAGAACCACGGGGTCGGTCGTGTCCGGAGCATCGAATGCGGCCGTGGCGGTGTCGCCGCCCGTGAGCGAAACCGAAGGCCCGGTCACCTGCATCCACTCGAACGCGAGCGGCGCGCCCGACGGCGAAGAGCCACTGCCGTTCAGCGTCACGTGCGTCTTCGGCGCCACGCTCTGGGGAGCGCCGGCCGAGGCGACAGGACCGTTCTCGTCACACAGGTCCTGATGCGGGACGAACGCCCAGAACGGCGTGCTCGAGATGCCGGAGAGCTCGATGTCGTCGACGTCCCAGCCCTGGGCGCCCGCGAAGCCGGTGCCCGTACCGGTGCGGAACCGGATGCGAACGGTCTCCGGGTGCTCGGGCAGCGTAACGTCCATGCGCGAGTTCACCCACTTGGCCGGGTAGCCCGCGCTCTTGTTGCCATACGCACGGCGGCCCTTGTACGGGTTGTCGGAGCGATCGCTGTTGTCGAGCGTCGTGTTGTAGTCGACGGTGCCGTACTCCGACGCGTCCTTCCAGGTCGTGCCACCGTCGACCGAGATCTCGACTACGCCGCCGTCGATGTCGACGTTGCGACGCGTCGAGAAGCGGAACGACCAGCGGTGCTTGAACGCGAGCCCGAACGTGGTGCCGTCAATCGTGAACGGCGGAGACGTGAGCGTCTGGTTGCCCTTCTCGGGGACGTCCACGACGCTCCACCAACCGTTCACCCCGTCGAACGAACGCGTCCAAGGCGTCGCGAACGAGTTGCCTTTCGACGCGCTTGCCTTCCACGCCGTCTGGCGCGTATCGACGTTGTCCACCGCCGATCCTTCGGCGACTTCGTCGGTCTGGTAGCGCGTCGGGATCGTCTTGTGGACGGTGCGCTCGGCGGGAATCGTCGGGTCGGTGACCGCCACGTCGAGCTCGATCGCCTTGGTGGGCTCGCCCTTCCGCATGCGGACCTTCGCCTTGACCGTCGTGACCTCGAAGGGCTTCAGCGCAGGCAGCTTGGTCTCGTCGCCGTCGGGGAAGACGAGCTCGACCTGCTTCGACGTGATCTTCGCGACAGGCGCTTCGAGCGTGCCGACGCCCGCGTTGCGAAGCTTCAGCGTGATGCTTCCAGTCTCGCCCTCGTCGAGGATGCCGTCGTGATCGCACGACACGACGTCGTCGGCGATCGTCGCCTCGTCGATCTCGACGTCGTTGCCGACGAACGTGCTCTCGACGACGCCGACGTTGTCCGCGCTGTCCGCGGGCGGCCCCTCGGCGCCGACACCTGCGCCGCGGCGCGCGAAGGCCTCCCAGAAGAGCTGGAAGTCTCCGGGATCGGCCGCCAGTGCCGCGGCGAGAACGGCGTCACGTGCCGCGAGAAGCGTGGGATCGACGGGGGTGAGCTTGAGGCTCGCGAGGAAGTAGCGCTTCATGCGCGCCTGCCCCTCGGCGAAACCGTGCTTGCGAAGGAGCGCGACATAGCACTCCCAAAGCATGGTCGCCCAAACCTCGCCGGTGCTGTGGACTTCGGCGTTGAAGCTGCCGTCTTCGCCGAAGCTGATCGGCACGCCAGCCGGAAGCGCGACGCCGTTCTGAATGTGTTTGAAGGTCAGCGGGTCCTTCGTGAAGTCGACGGAGTACGGCACGCGACGAATGCCGAAGTAGAAGTCCGCGCCACCGCCGCTCGTCGCGTACGCGCCGTTCGGATACGCGCCCGCCCAGTTCGCTCCGGCCGGCGATTCGACGTCGTCTTCGCGCGCCATCACGAGCAAGCCGGAGAAGTCGCCCCACCCTTCGCCAAGACCACCGGCCTGGTTCGTGGTGAGTCCGCTCCCGTCGCCGATGAGGCGGTTCGAGAGGACGTGGCCCCACTCGTGCGCGACGACGGTGGTGTCGAGCGCTCCGTCGAGATCGGTCTGGAGCGCACGCTTCAGGGTGACGGTGAGCCCGCTCGCGGTCGCCGCCTCGAGCGCGGTGCCGTCCGCCAGAGCGAGCGACAACACGGGAATGGTCACGGCCGAGCTGGTGCCGCCCATGTACGGCGGCTGATCCGGCGACGCAGAGCTCGCGACGTTCGCTACGAGCACGCCGATGCCGCCCGCGCCCTGCACGTTCGTGACCTTCTGCACGAAGGAGCACAGGCCGCGGTGGACGAGCACGATCTTGCCCGCCACGTCGTTCGTGAGCGGCTCACAGCCATCGCGGACGTCGGTGCCCTGCCCGTCGTCGGCGAGAATCACCGAGCCGGAGATCTCGAACGAGTCCTTGCCGAAGCCGGCGATGCCGACGTTCTTCGTGCCGGCCACCGACTCGGGCGCGGCGACTTCGAGCGACGCGGCGCTCGAGCCGGAGAAGACGAACATCTGGAGGCGCGGTGAGGCGCCGTCGGCGGGCGTTGTCGCGTTGGCGTTGTTACGACCGCTGTAGTCTTGGGCCTCGGCGAGAAGCGGATCGTTCTCTTTGCCACCGCGCCCGAAGTTGTGCAGCTGGTGGTTACCCGACTGCTCGTCGAAGCCGGAATCGTAGTACCAGTCGTGCAGGAAGTTCGTGACGTAGAAGAGATGCGTCGAAGCCGCATCGACGGACGCGAGCGGTTGCTGGGTCGTGTCGTAGGCGCGGTCGAACGTGTTCGGGCTCGTCGTGGTGGGCATCCGATCGGTGCCGCTCGTGAACCCGTCGGGCGCGGCGAGGTCGGCGTAGGCGACGACGTTGTTGCCCTCGGTCGTGGTCGCCCCCGCGCCCAGCCAGGGATCGTTCTTCGAGAACGGGTAGTTGGCGAGCGTGACGAGCGTGCTCGGCCCCCACGTGGGCTTGAAGCCGTCAGGACGACCCGTGGGATGCGGAGCCGCCGTGTTGCCCTGCGGGCCATCGGCCGGCAGGAGCGTCGTGGCGCTCGCGTAGACGCGATACGAAAACGCGTCGTGGCGCACGAGGTCGTTGTCGAAGAGCACCTCGCCATCGACCGCAGAGACCACGAACGAGCGCGCGGGGCCGCTCGTGAGCATGATCTCGACGTAGTAGGCGGGCTGCGTGACCACCTTTCCGTCCTGCTTGGATGGGAAGAGAACCTTCTTCACGCGCGCCGGCTGGGCGAGCCCGGGGCCGCGGAAGCGCTCGTATTCGCCGGCGGCGTCGAGATGGGAGAAAGCCGCGTTCTGCGAGGACATCTCCGCCCACGCCTTCTCGAGTGCGACGCCGTGCTCGAACACGAACGCGTGGTCAGCGCCTTCGAAGGACGAAGCCACGATGCCCGTCGCCGCGATGGGCTCGAACGCGCGGCTCATGAGGACGTTCAGTCCGCCGCGGAAGACTTCGACGCCGCCCAAGCGCTGCTTGACGCGCGCGACGATGGGGCCGGCAGCCACGTCGTGAATCTCGACGTCGGCGAGGGAGTCGAGCGCGCGCGCATCGCGCACGTCGAGGCGGAACGCACTCGCGACGCTTCGAATGCTGGTCTGGGCCGCCTCCCGCGCGCTCGTGAACTTCGGAAGGTTCGAGCGCCCGATCCAGACGAAGTTCGGAGCCGCGAGACGAGCATCGCGATGCGCGACGAACGTGTCGAACGACGGCGCGCTCGTCGCGGGGGTGACGGGCGGACTCGTCTTCTTGTCCGACGAGCTACAGCCGAGCGCAGCCCAAAAGAACAACAGTCCGAGCGAGAGGCCCTTGAGCGAACGTGACATCATGGTGACAGCGAAGCTGTCTCACCGTTCGCGGGCCGCGTAAAGCTCTACCGATTGCCGCGGTCGTCGTCGTCTCTTCACATATCTTAACGCTTCATTTGCCTGATCGGACTCAAGGCGCTGGAGGAGGAACGGCGGCATGCGCACGGACCTCCCTGGCCTGTTCGGCGAGCCACCGATCGAGGCCGAAAAACCGAAGGCGCGTGCCTTCGTCGTCGAGTCTGACGCCCGCCGAAAAGGGGCCCTTCCGGACGATGAAGGCGCCTTCGCTACGCGCCCCTCGAACGCCCATGAGACCGCGGACGGTCAGATTTCCGCCATTGGCCCAAAGATCGTCCAATACGAATCGCGACGGGCCGGCAGTAAGTCGCGCCTGGGCCTCGAGGTTGGGCGTGCCTCCGAGATTCGCCACGATCTTCGGTATGCCCTTGAGCAGGAGACCGAGAATGGCGCTCGCGTCTCGGGCGCCCATGTCGACGTCGCCCGACAGCTCGGCGGGCGCGAGTTCGAACCCGGCGTCGCGAAGCACGACGCTCGCATGCCAATGCGCGGTGTCGACCTTCCCTTTGCGCGCGACGGAGACCTCATCGAACGAGATGCGAGAGCCGGAGACGTCGAACCGATCGGCCTCGGCGTCGTAGCCGTTCACCTGCCCGCACACCTGCACGTTGCCAGCCACGCGCGTGCGCCCCCGAACGGTGACGTCACCTTGCGCGACGGCGAGCTCGAAGGTGCCTCGACCGATCTTCCGTGCCGTCGACAGCGTGAGATCGGCCGCGAGGCTGGCAGCGCCGCCATCGATCGAGACGACGCTGTCAGGGGGCAGGAAGGCTGCGAGCGCGTGGACGTCGGGGAACTGCGCGCGCGCGACCACGGACAGATCTTCGAGAGGCGACGCAAAGGTGAAG
Organism: Labilithrix luteola; assembly: GCF_001263205.1. Taxonomy (GTDB): domain Bacteria; phylum Myxococcota_A; class Polyangia; order Polyangiales; family Polyangiaceae; genus Labilithrix; species Labilithrix luteola. The sequence goes on along the minus strand of NZ_CP012333.1, from coordinate 7,698,808 downwards.
CGCGGGCTCTTCGCACGAAGCGAGACGTAGCCGAGCAACGTCGAGCGCTGATTCGGCTTGCTCACGCGGATGTCGGTGACGTCGATCCGCGCATCATCGAGCGTGAGGTCGCCTCGCTCCCAAACCCAGTTGCTCACACGCGCATGCGCGTGGACGCCGGCCAAGATCTGCACGTCGTGATGGGTGAGGCCGAGCTCCTCGGCGAGCAGATCGAGCTCGCCCTTCGCACGATGCTCGTGGAGCGAGACATGGAACTGGAGGGCAAAGCGTCCTCGACCCGAGGAAATCGTCGTCTCCGGGCCGCCGAGCATGTACGCATGCAGGAGGCCGCGATCGAGAATCATCGCGTTCTTGGTCTGCAGGTCGGCCTCGAGCTCGGCGAGCGGGTCCTCGAGATCGAGCGTCTTGGCCTTGACCGACGCGCGGAGGTCGCGGGCTTCGATGATCGGCTTTGCCTTCCCTGTGGCAACGGGCGCTGCGAGCGAGCCTTCGTCGAGCATGACGGTCAGCGCGACGTCGTCGAGCCGCGACGAGTGCCAGTGATGCGAGGCCGAGGCGATCTCCGCATCGAAGCTGCCGCGCATCCGCACCTTGGCGAGCGACACGTCGAGCTCGTCGGCGCGGAGCTTCGCGCTGCCTGCCGTCCGCTTCTGATCGAACCAAGACTCCAGGTTCACGGACGCGCGCGCACGGCCGTTGGCGATGGCCACGGGCGTGTCTCGAGGAATGAACTCACCGAGCGCGCGCGCATCCGGGATTTGGAGGTCGGGCGCGACGAGTTTCAGGTGCAGATCGTGCGCGAAGTGCGCGACCTCGAGATCGGCCGCGTCTCCGTTCACTGTCACCGAGGGCGCCCGAACGACGAGCTGTCCCGAGCCGCCATGGCGCTTCACATCGAGGTTCTTCGCATCGAGCACGAAGCCGAGCTTCGGCGTCGGACCGACGCGCGCGACGGCGGCATGCAGCACGGCGGCGCCCGAATAGCGAGAATCCTTCTGCACGACGACGGCGTCGGGAGTGCGAATGTCGATCGTGGTGCCCTCGCGCATGACGCCCTCGGTGACGTTCAAGGCCAGTCGCTCGATATCGAGCCGGCCGTGGAACTGCAGGCCAGGCGGGAGCATGAATGCCAGATCGTTCATGTCGCCGCAGACGCCGTGAAGATCGGTCCGCAGCGTCATGCCTCCGGCGATGTCGGCACCACTGGCGATACGCGGGTCGAACGTCGCGATCGCGACCTCCGCCGTGCCGACGAGGGGTGTGATGAGGGAGGGACCGCCCGTGGCGATGCTGCCCTCGTGCACGTCAATGTTCACGGGGCCCACGTTCACCTGACGGAGCGGCTTCAAGTAGAAGCGACCACGGATGTCCGCGAGGCCTTCGAAGCGCTCGCGGTCGAACCAGATCTCACGAACGTCTTCGGCGGTGACGTTCTCCAGGCCGACCGTCCAGAGGTGGTAGGCCTCATCGGACCAACGCTCGGGGCTCTTGCCTGCATCGGGCGGACGGAGCGACCACGGCGGAAGACCTTCGATGGGCGGCAGATGCGCGACCTCGGCGGGCGACGTCGGTGGATGCTCGAGACGCTGGCGCACGCGGAACGTGACGCCCTTGCCGTGCACGCGCGACACGAGAAAGCGTTGCCGCGCGAGGTTGAACAGCGACACGTCGAAGTTGGCGTCGTCGATCCGGAGGATCCACTCGACGTTGCTGTCGCGTCCGCGAATCGAGAGCTGCTTGGCGTGGACCCTCCCCGGGAGGATGGACCAGCCGCGCTCGTAGCGGATGGCAACGTCGTCCTCTGCGCCCTTCATCACCGCATGGAAGAGCGGCGTGGAGAGGAACACGTTGATGCCGACGACGTAGACGAGCGCGAGCGACAAGAGCGCCACGGCCGCGACACGAAATACCCGGTGCCGCCAGAACGGGGCCCCGGGCCGAGGGGGCCGCGAGGCCCGAGACTTCGAGTCAACGGGAGGGGTCACACGCACCAGAAGCTGCACGGCTTAGGCCACAGCTCGTCCGCGCTCCGCGTAGCGCGTGCCCTCGCGTTGGGAGCCTGCTAGGTTCCCGCCGTCATGCCGGCCCCCACCCGCACCGTCGACCGATCCATCGCCAAGATGATCGCTTACAAGCGCATCGTGACGGGAAGCGTGAGCCTCTGCCTGGCGGCCGCCATCGCCATCCTCGGAACGATGCGCGAAGGATCGAAGCCCCTCGTCGCGCTCGGGTTCGTCATCTTCGCGGCGGGCGGCCGATGGACGCTCCGCGACGGACTGCGCCTCCGCAAGGAGCTCGAGCGCGACGCCGGAACCAACCCCTAGGTCGAGCTTTCCGAAAGCACCAAACTAGGGCTTCGGGATGCGGATCGTGCTGATCATCATCGAGCCGCTGAAGACGTAGACGAGCGACAGCGGGTGGAGCACGAAGGGGCCGAGGTTCATGGCCCCGAACCACAGGGCCTCGCCCACGCGGTCCCGGCTGAACGCTACGCCGAGCATGAGCACGATGGCGAGGCTCGTGGGGATGGGCGTTCCTTCGTAGTACTTGACCTTGCCGCTCTCGTCCGAGAGCGCGGCTGCGGTCACGTTGTAACGCGCGAGACGACTGATCCCGCAGGCCACGAAGTAGCAGAAGACAACGGCATCCCAGCCGCCACGCATGCCGAGCGCGAAGCCGAGGGCGGCCGGAGCGACGCCGAAGGAGACGATGTCGGCAAGCGAGTCGAGATCGGCGCCGAGCGGGGAGGATTTTCGGCGCCAGCGAGCCACGGTGCCGTCGAGCGCGTCACAGATGAGCGCGAGCGGGAGGAGGACGAGCGCCGTCCAGATGGGCTTGCGGTCGACTGCCGAGACGTAGCTCATGCACGCGAGGACCGCGCCGGTGCCGCAAGCCGCGTTGCCGAGCGTGATGAGGTCGGCGAGCGCGAAGGTCCGGAGCATCGAGAAAGGCTTCTTCGGACCTTCGGGAGGAAGGGCGCCGGACGACGCCGACGACTTCGGCGGCTCGGGCGGTGTGGGCTGGTTCGGCTGGGAAGACATGTCCTCTGGCTCTCGCACGCTGACCTTCACGAACGGGACCGGCCGAGCGGCACCGCTCGCTAGAGCGCTTATACCCGAAGGTCGAGCTAAGATCCGGTCCACGTTTCCGCCCGGGGTGCACGCCGGGTTCGAGCCGGGCCTCGAGAAGACTCCCGAACGGCGGCTCGAGCCGGACCTCGATTGGCGCGCGCCAGTTTGCCGCCCTACGTTCCCAGGGTGACCGAGCACGTTCGATCGATGGAGCCGACCGCCGCCGCGACGGTGCTTCAGCGCGCCTTGAAGGATCCGACGAAGCCCATGACGGTTGCGGACGCCCAGGTTGTGAGCGGCCTGTCCCAACGGGACACCGAGGCGGGCCTCAACTGGCTGACGAGCGAATACCGCGGGCATCTGCGCGTGACGGAAGAAGGCGATCTGGTCCATCTCTTTCCGACCGGCTTCACCAAGCCATGGGAGACGCGCGAGACCCTCGCCAAGATCGGCACCAGCATCGGCCGCGGATTGCTCGGCGCAGGGCGCTTTCTCGTGCGCGCCTGGCTCCTCGTCGTGATGGTGAGCTATGCGCTGCTGTTCGTCGCGCTCCTCGTCGGTCTGACCTTCGCGAGGCAATCGAACGACCGCGACGACCACTCCCCCGCTCTGTCCATCGCCGGCGGGCTCTTCCGGATGATCGGCGATGCTCTCTTCTGGACATTCCACCCGTTCTCGCCGCTCTACGTCGGTCATGGTTACGGATACGGCTATGGGTACGGCTACCGCGACGAGCGCGAGTGGCGTGATCCCCGACGTCGCGGTCGGCGCGACGAGCAGCCGGACGTTCCCTTCTACGAGAAGGTGAACCGCTTCGTCTTCGGACCGACGAAGCCGCCCGAGGATCCGCACGCGATGCGAGCGCGCATCCTCGAGAGCATTCGCGCCAACAAAGGCCGCATCGGCCTCGCCGACGTGATGCGTGTCACCGGGCTTCCTCGCCACGAGGCCGATCCCCTCATGGCGAAGCTGATGCTCGACCACGACGGCACGGTCGAAGTCAGCGAGGAAGGCGGCATCTACTATCGCTTCGAAGGCCTCCGTCGGACGGCAGGCGAAGCGCAGGCGGTCATGCCTCCGCCCGCATGGGCCACGCCCCCGAAGCTCGCTCCGCTCACGGGAAACTCGGGCGCCGCGAACCTGGGCATCGCGCTCCTCAACGGCTTCAACCTGTTCGCGAGCGGATGGGTGATGGCCAACGGACTGACGATCGCCAACATCCAGCTGCTCTTCTCGAGGCACCCGCCGCTCGTTCTGCCGAACGACGGACTGCCGCTCGCGCTCGGCCTCGTACCATTCCTCTTCTCGCTCGGCCTCTTCGTGTTGCCGGCCGTGAGGGCCGCGCTCCGAGGGCGTACCGAGAAGAAGGTCGCCGAGGAAAACGCGCGGCTCGCCATTCTTCGTGAGGTCCTCGCGCGGGCCCCCAAGGGTGAGCCGGTGACGGACGAAACGCTTCGCACGGTCTACCGCGTGGCAACGGGCCACGAGCCCACCTCGAAGGAGATCACCGCGCGCGTCGTGGACCTCGGCGGCGACGTCGACGTCGGCCCCGAAGGCGAAGTTCGCTACCGCTTCGCCGATCTCGAGGCCGAAGCCGAGGCCCTCGAAGAAGAACGCGCCCAGGCCAGCGAGGCCGAGGCGCGTCTTGGAAAGGTCGTCTTCGCGAGCGATCGATGACTCGTGCTCGCTGACTTGGATTAGGTCGCGTCGCGAACGACCATGAGGCGAACCTCCGTCATGTCCTCCATCGCCCAGCGAATGCCTTCGCGACCGAGGCCGGAGCCCTTCACACCGCCGTAAGGCATGTTGTCGACGCGGAAGCTCGGGACGTCGTTGATGATGACCCCGCCCACGTCGAGCTCGTCCCACGCGCGCATCGTGTGCGTTAGATCGTTCGAGAACACGCCGGCCTGTAGGCCGTAGTGGCTCTCGTTCACCGTCGCGAGCGCAGCATCGAAGCTCGAGAACGGCTCGAGGAGGACGACGGGCCCGAACGCCTCTTCCGCGTAGACCGGCTCGCCGTGAGGAACGTTCTCGAGCACCGTCGGCTCGAGCATCGCGCCCTTGCGGCCTCCGCCGACGAGCACCTTCGCGCCGTTGGCCTTGGCACTGTCGATCCAGCCCTGCAGACGCTTCGCCGCGGCCTCGTCGATCATCGGGCCGATGAACGTCGCCTCGTCCTTGGGATCTCCGGCGACGAACGAGCGAACACGTGCAACGAGCTTTTCGCGCAGCGCACCGAGCAGCGACTCGTGCACGAGGATGCGCTGAACCGAGATGCAGCTCTGACCGGACTGGTAGAAACCACCGAACGCGATCCGCTCGACGACGTGGTCGAGGCGGCCCCCCTGATCGGCGTCGACGATGCACGCCGCGTTGCCACCGAGCTCGAGCACCACCTTCTTTGCACCCGCGCGCGCCTTGAGATCCCAGCCCACTTTGCCCGACCCGGTAAAGGAGAGCAGCTTGAAGCGCGGATCTTCGATGAAGGGCGCGACGTCCTTGATGTCGCAAGGCACGATGCTGAAGGCGCCCTCGGGGAGCGACGTCTCCGCGAGAATCTCGCCCATCACGAGCGCGCCGATCGGGGTGCGCTCGGAAGGCTTGAGCACGAAGGGGCAGCCGGCGGCGATGGCCGGCGCGACCTTGTGCGCGACGAGGTTGAGAGGGAAATTGAAGGGTGTGATGAGCGAGACAGGTCCGATCGGCACGCGCTTGGTGAACCCGCGATAGCCCTTGGCGCGCGCGGAGATCTCGAGGTTCATCACCTCGCCGGGCATGCGGACGGCCTCTTCGGCAGCAACCTTGAAGGTGTCGATGAGGCGTGAGACTTCCCCGCGCGAATCCTTGATCGGCTTGCCGGCCTCGATGCAGAGCGCGACGGCAAGCTCCTCTTGGCGCTCGGTGAAGCGCTTCACGCAGTGTTCGAGAACCTTCTGGCGCTCGAAGGGCGCGAACTTGCGCATCGCGGGCGTGGCCTTCACCGCGGCGGCGATCGCGCGCTCGATGGCCGCGCGATCGGCGAGGGCCGTGCGCGTGGCGAGCTCGCCGGAGTACTTGTCGTGGACCTCGAGCGATTCGTTCGGCTGTTCGGCGCGGTTGGCTACGTAGATCGGGTAGCGCGGCGCGAGACGATCGGTCTTGGCGGTCATGGGGGGAATCTCCTCGAACGGTTTGGCGCGTGGCAGAGTTTCACGCTTCGGCGACGTCACCGAGCAGGTGCGCGTTGGCTTGGTAATCGATGGGGAGGTCGACGAGGTGCACGCCTCCGGTCGACAGGCAGTGTTCGAGCGTCGATGCGAGCTCGGCGGCGGACGTCGGGCGGTGGCCCTTCGCACCGTAGGACTCGGCGTATTTCACGAAGTCCGGATTGCCGAACTCCATGCCGTAGTCGGGAAGGCCCATCTCCGACTGCTTCCACCGGATCATGCCGTAGCCATCGTCGCGGACGACCACCACGGTGAGATCGAGCTTGAGGCGCACGGCGGTCTCGAGCTCCTGCGAGTTCATCATGAAGCCGCCGTCGCCGGCGACCGCGAGCACCTTGCGTCCGGGGTGCACGAGCTTGGCGGCGATGGCGGAGGGCAGTCCCGCGCCCATGGTGGCGAGCGCGTTGTCGAGAAGGAGCGTGTTCGGCTTCTTCGAGCGGTAGTACCGCGCGAACCAGAGCTTGAACATGCCGTTGTCGAGGCAGACGATGCCGTCGTCGGGCATGGCCTTCCGAACTTCGGCGACGAAGCGCGCCGGGTGAATCGGGAACCGTTCGTCCTTGCCTTCGCGTTCGAGCTGCTCGTAGAGCGCGCGGCGCATGCCGTCGAACTCGGAGAAGTTCCAGTGGGCTTGGGGCGTGACGCCTTCGGCGAGGCGCCAAGCGGCGTTGGCGATGTCGCCCGTGACTTCGAGCGTCGGGTAGTAGACGGGGTCGACCTCGGCGGACGAGAAGTCGACGTGGATGATGGTGCGCCCCTTCTGCATGAGGAACGGCGGCTTCTCGATGACGTCGTGGCCGACGTTGACGATGCAGTCCGACGCCTCGATCGCGCGGTGGACGTAGTCGCCGGCCGAGTGCGAAGCGGTGCCCATCCAGCCGGGGTTCGTCTCGTCGATGACGCCCTTGCCCATCTGCGTGCTGAAAAACGGGATACCCGTGCGTTCCACGAACGCGCGCAGCATGGGCGCGGTGTCCTTGCGGTTGGCGCCGGCGCCGATCATCAGCAGCGGGCGCTTGGCCCCTTGCAAGACGTCGATGGCGCGCGCGATCGAACGTTCATCGGCGACGGGCCTTCGCGACTGCACCTTCGGGATGGGCTCGGCACTCGAGAGCTCGCGCGCGATGTCTTCGGGAAGCTCGAGGTGCGCGGCGCCGGGGCGCTCTTCTTCGGCGATGCGGAAAGCCTCGCGGACGCGCGCCGGGATGTTCTCGGCCGAGATGAGCGACCGCGTGGTCTTGGTGAGCGGCCGCATCATGTCGACCACGTCGATGATCTGGAAGTGGCCCTGCTTGCTCGTCTTGATCGGCTTCTGGCCGGTGATCATGAGCATGGGCATGCCGCCGAGCTGCGCGTACGCCGCGGCCGTGACGAGGTTCGTGGCGCCGGGCCCGAGCGTGGAGAGCGAGACGCCGGTGTGGCCGGTGAGGCGGCCCCACGTCGCGGCCATGAACCCAGCCGCCTGCTCGTGGCGGGTGACGACGAGCCGAATGGACGAGGTCCGCAGGGCCTCGACGAAGTCCAGGTTTTCTTCTCCGGGCAGTCCGAACACGACGCGGACGCCTTCTGCCTCGAGCGCTTTGACGAAGAGCGATGCTCCGTTCATGGCACCTAAGATGGAGTCTCTTTCTCCATTGGTCCATGCGTTTGTTCGGATGATATTGATAGGTACCACCTATCGATGGAGCTAAGGCACCTCCGCTATTTCCTCGCCGTCGCCGACGCGGCGCACTTTGGCAAGGCCGCGCGCCGGCTGCACGTCTCGCAGCCGACGTTGTCGCAGCAGATCAAGCAACTCGAGGACGAGCTCGGCTCTCCGCTCTTCGAGCGCGGGCGAAGCGGTGCGCGTCTGACGCAAGCCGGAGAGATCTTCCGCACGCATGCCTCGCGCGTGATCGAAGACGTGCGCGCGGGCACCTTGGCCGTCGAGGCGCTGCGCGGGCTGACGATGGGCACGCTCCGCGTGGGGTACTTGCCGAGCCTTCGAGGCCTCGCGGTGCCGGCGCTCTCGGCGGTGCTGCGGAAGTATCCGGGCGTTCGCATCCACGCGCAGGAGATCGTCGTGAGCCGCGTGGAAGGACGACTCGCGGAGGGAAAGCTCGACGTGGGACTCGCGCTCGGCTCGACACGCCTTGCGGAAGTGGAGGCCGAGCCCGTCTTCGAGAGCCGACTCGGCTTGGTGGTCGGCAAGCGCCATCGCCTCGCCGGCGAGACGCACGTGGAGCTGCGCGCGCTCGACGACGAACCCTTCGCGCTTCTCGCGCGAGGGCTGCGCGCCCGCTCCTCCGTCGACACGTATCTCGCGAGCACGAAGTTCTCTCCGCGCATCGTGCTGGAGTCGAGCGCGGTCGGGTCGCTGCTGGCGATCGTGCGGGCCGGACTCGCGGTCACGCTCCTGCCCGAGCCGCGGTTCGCCGATCCCGACAGACTGCCCGTCCTGGCGCTGAGCCCCACGCCTCCCTCCCAGCTGACGGCGCTTCTTTTCCGTCGTGACGTGCCCAGGACACCAAGTGCGGTGGCATTTGCCGAAGAAGTTCGCGCGCTTGCCTCGGATGCGGCAGGTCGGTGAACAATTTCGAGCGTTGCCGCACATTTCCTTGCACTTCGGCCGACCGGCTCTAAGAAAGGAGCCGTTCGCCATGATGACCTTCTCGCGATCACTGGGCTATTCCGCAGTCCTCCCCCTCGCTCTCGCCATTGCCGGTACAGGCTGCGCGGGAACGACTGACTCTTCGGACGACGCCGTCTCGTCGGAAGACGCTCTCAAGACCAGCTATTCCGATCTCTCCGAGGCGCTGTCGGAAGGTGACTACACGCGCTGGATCGATGTGAAGCACGCCCTCGTGAAGGGCTTCGACAACGTCTGCGGCGACACCTTCTGCGAAGGTGACTTCAGCAACCTCACGAGCGTTCGCCTCGCCTGCTCGGCCACGACGAAGGCCAAGAAGATGAAGGACTGCACGTGGGTCTTCGGCGGAAGCATCGAGTACGTCGCCCCCGCGAGCGGCGCGATCACGAGCGACGCGCACACGTGGTCTTGCAAGATCCCGGTCAACACGACCTCGAAGAAGTTCCTCGACACACTCGCGGCCCCCGGTGACGACGTCATTCACCGCGCCCTCCCCGGCACGGACAAGTCGTTCTACGACGCGCTCGTCGACTGCTTCGACGGCGTCGTGGGCAACCTCCCGCCCACGTCGACGGAAGGCCCGTTCGTCGAGATGAAGGACTTCCTCTGGAACGGCGGCGGCGACGGCTCGGCGTGGATGGACACGACGCGCAAGCTCGCCAAAGGCTTCGACGACGTCTGCGGCGACACCTTCTGCGAGGGTGACTACTCGGACATCGAAGCGCTCGGCTTCGCCTGCGCCGTCGACGGCGCGGCCAACAAGGTGCGCTCCTGCACCTGGACCTTCGCGCTCGCCAACACCGAAGTCGACTCGAAGGGCAGCGTCGTTTCGGATGCCATCCTGAAGAGCTGCTCGGTCAAGCTCTACGCGAACCCGAGCACGCTCGTCAGCGCGCTCGCCGGCGACGATCCGCTGCACGCACGCCTGCCCGGCAAGACGACGTCGATCTACGACTCGCTCGTCGGCTGTCTCTGACTCGGCCGAGCTGACGCGAACGCGGAACGGAACGCGGAACGGAACCTGCCTCTTCGAGAGGTATGGGTCCCATCAAGCGTGGCCGTTCCGCGATTCTCAGCGCCGCCGACGAAGCCGCGACCGTCGTGCGCGCAACCGGGCGCCAGATCGCCCGCGGAATGACCGACGCCCTCCCCGAGCAGCCTCCCGGCGCACGCGCCGAGCAGATGGCGCGCGGCACGATGAGAGGCGTCTTGGAGGAGCTCGACGACGCGAGCGTCCGCGAACGTTTCGGTGACGGCTCGAAGCACGCCGCCCGGAACGTCGCCCGAGGCGTGGTGGACGAGCTCGAGTCACGCCTCGGTCGCGACGGCGACGGCCCGCTCGGTGTCGCCGTCGCAAACTGCACGCGACGTGCAGCACGAAGCGCGATGGCCGGCATCGTGGACGAGGTGAAGCCGATGGCCTTCATCCTCTCGGTGACGGGCGGCCTCGTCTTCGCCGTGACGTTCGCCTCACTCGTCGGCCTGACGCTCCGCCGCCGCTGAAGCGCCCGACCCAATCAGGGCCAAAAGCGTGCGACGAACAATCGCCGCGGAAGCGTCGCTCTCCGACCGACCGCATAGATCCGCCCATCGGGCGCGACCGACACCGAGCCGAGCTCCGCTCCGCCGGCCGGCAGTAGAACGTCGCCGGAGTCGTTGAATGACGTGTCGAGGGCACCTGCTTCCGTGAGGCGAAGCAGATAGAAGTCCAACGGACCACTCGACGTGGAATCGGCCGTCCCCGCCGCGATGAGCTTCCCTCCGGGCAGCTCCGCCAAAGCAGGCGCGAACCACCCCACGAAGGGGCGTGACCCCAAGGTGGCGGAGGTCGTGATTCCTCCGGCGCCGAACGTCGCATCGAGCTCGCCCGCGCTGGTCAACCGAACGATGGCGTCGTTGTGCCCCGCGAGGACAAGCTTCCCGTCCGCCTGCACGAGGAGACGCGTCGCTATGGCGTACGACACTCCCATCGGGATGTTTCGCCATCCCACGGCATTGAACGACGGATCGAACGAACCATCCTCCGCGAAGCGCGCGACGAGAAAGTCGTTGTTCAAGGAGCCGGCGATCGTGATCTTGCCGGCGACGACGGCGAGGGCTTCGCCGCGAGCGGTGGCTGTTCCGCCGATGTCGACCGGTCGAATCCCACTTCCACCGAAGCTCGAGTCCAACGAGCCGTCGGCAGCGAAGCGAAGGAGAACGAAGTCCGAACCACCGCCATTCGCCAAGACGACGAGCTTGTCGCCTGCGAGGGCGAGCCCTGTCGCATTGGCCCCGATACCGAATCCCAGATTGACGGTCAGCATCCCGTCGCCGTCGAACGAGGGGTCCAAGTCGCCGTTGGGCAAGAAGCGAGCGAGCACTACGCGACTGGTCGAGCCAGAATCCGAGCCGGCGACGACCAGCTTGCCATCGGGCTGGATGACGAGCCCTGCGAGCTGCGCCGATTGCGCGAAGCTCGTCCTCCTCGTCCCATTTGGACCGAATGTCTCGTCGAGAGACCCATCCTCGTTGAAACGAACGACGCCCATCTGGATCGATGAGCCGTTGTTGAGGGTCGTACCGACGACGAGCTTGCCATCCGCCTGGACGGCGGAATGGATGACCGACGGAGTCGGGGCAACGTCGATGACGGGCGTGATGACCGAGCCCCCGCCGAACGTCTCGTCGAGGCTCCCCGAAGGAGCGTCGAGCGACGCGGTGAACGTACGGTCGACGGACTGGCTTCCAGTGGTGGCCCGAATGCTCAATGCGGTGGACGTTCCGCGAGGGACGAGCCCGTTCGTGCGAAGGTTCAAGACGCCGTCGTTCGCGGTCGCGGAGATGTTGAACGTCGACGCATCGAACCCCGGCGGGGGCGTGAGGAGCGAGACGGTGATGGGCAGAGCGATTCCTCCTCCGCGCTCGACATGCACGCGGAGCGGAAACGTTTCTCCCCTGGAGAGCTTGGCGCCATCGGTCGCAAGCGTGAACGTGAACGGCGCCGCCACGTTGTTCACTCCGACCGTCAGCATCGCACTCGCCGACGTTGCTCCGACGCGTGCACGGACGGAGAGCGGAAAGTCACCGATCAAATTGTTCGCGACGCGAATCGTCAGCGTGCTCGAAGCCCCCGTGCTGCCGTCGAAGACGGCGCTCATCCCGAGCGGCAAGTTCATCACCGAGAGATCGACGGGTTCGCCGGTGGCGTTCGCAACGAGCACGGTCGTCGTGCCCTCCGAGCCCGGGTCGAGGCGGATCACCGGCGGATCGAGACTCAACCGAAGGAGGGCACCAGCGTCGGGATCGCCAACGCTTCCCTCGCCCGCACCAAGGTCCGGTGCGGACGGCTCCTCGACAGCGCCGTTACAAGCTGCGAAGGCGAGAAGGAGGACTGCAGCGCCAATGCCGACGACACGCGGTCCGATCGACCGCGCGACCGACGACGTCTCGGCGAGAGTACTCCGCAATGTCATTGGCTTCCTCATGGCCAGTACCGCGCGATGGCAAGACCAGGATTCGGACGAGTGGTATTGCCGATGACGTAAATTCGACCGTCCTTACCGACGACCATCGAATCGAACGCCGTGTAGTCCCCGTATGCGAGTGAGAGACGTCCCGTCTCGTTGAACGTGACGTCGGAGGCGCCGGTCGTCGTCAGCCGAAAGAGGTAGCTGGGAGCACTTACCTCGGGCTCACCGGCGACGAGGATCTTGCCGTCGGATTGGAGGGCGACATCGCCGGTCGCTTTCAGCGTCACACGCCCTCCAGCTGCAAACGTCGGGTCCGCAGCACCACTCGCCGTCAAACGAGCAATACCCGCGTTCCCAGCGAGGAGGATCTTGCCGTCGGCTTGCGGCGCGATTCGCATCGACAGGATGCTGCCGAACTCGGGAATCGCAACTTGCGCGGATCCCGCAGCTCCAAACGACGTGTCGAGCGAACCGTCACCGAGAAGGCGCGTCGCGACGTAGCCGAAGTACGTCGAACAGCCGACCGTCACCCTATCGCCGGCAGCCATGACTCCGTGTGCACGCGGAGCGCTTCCGCAAGGGACGGCGCGACCTCCGGTACCGCTGAATGACGTATCGAGCGTACCGTCCGTGCGAAAGCGGAAAAGTTTTGGTGAAAACGCTGCCACCGCCGCGGCCACGACATCCTTGCCGAACATTGCGAGCCCGCCGAGATAGGTCCCAGCACCGAGCGTCGTGCTCACTGCGCCCGTCGTGGCAAACGACGAATCGGGGGCGCCAGACGGCAAGAATCGGGCGATGACGAAGGCGTCGCCCTTGGCTCCTCCCACGACGACCTTGCCGTCGTCGGTGACGAGGATGGCCGATGGGACGAAGTCCCAAGCGTTCGCAAACTCCGTCGTACCGCCGATGCCGAAGGTCGTGTCGAGCGCCCCATCCGGATTCAATCGCGCAAGCGCCGAAACGGAATCGGACCGCGAGAACGCCACCGCGATCTTCCCGTCGGCCTGTACGGCGGCACGGGTATTCTCCAACCCAGCGAACGCCGAGCCCGTGACGACGCGATAGCCGGCCGCGCCAAAGCTCGTGTCGATACCGCCATGACGACCTTCGACGTCGACTTCGAGGGTATCTCCGCTCCACGTGTCACTCGAATCCGCACGAACGAGGAGATGTGTCGTCTCCCCCGGCGGTGCGTCGAGGCTCGTTCGGACGGAGAGAACCCCCGCCGTCACCCCCGGCGGCAACGTGAAGCCGGTCGCCGTGAATCCAAGCGCTCGAGATTCAGGGGCGAGGGCGACTTCGAGAGGGCCCGAGAAGCCTGCGTTTCGCGTCACGTTGACGGCGACTTCGAATCGGTCCCCCTGGGCGACCGTCAGATGGTTCGGCGTCACCGTGAGCACGAATGGCGCGACCGGCGGGCGAACGCGTACGACGACCGTCGCACTCGCAGTCGCCTCGCCGGCACGCGCACGGACCGTGAGCGGATACTCTCCCGGAGAGATCGACGCGTCCGAGGCCAGGTGAAGACTGCTCACAGCCATTGTCTCCGGCGGCGTCGCGATGACGCTCATGCCGGTGGGAAGCCCGTCGACCGAAATCTCCGCGGGGACCGACGACACGTTGGCGACCGTGACGTCCACGACGACTGACCAGCCAACGTCGAACTCGACGAGCGAAGGAGACACCGCGATGCCGAGGGTGCCTGCTCCCGCATCGGAGCGAGCTTCGTGGCCGTCGCTTCCTTGGAGAGCAACGTTGTCGTTTTGACACCCGATGACTGTGAGCAGCAAGGCACACGCGGCCAATAGGCACCGAGCTGCCGACCAATTCACTCTTCGCATGACGTCTCCACCCAAACGCTCATGGGGCTTGGTGCTGGATGTATCAGAGTTCGTTGCGTCAGGAATCCCATGCGGATGCCGTCAACGAGCCTCGATGGTGGCTGAATCTCCCTCCGAACTCGCGCAACGGCATGCACGGCTGGCCGCGTACGCGCTTGCCGCTACGGAGATCGCTTCTCCGGTCACGACCGACCCATCGCGTCGGCCAACGACGGCACGTCAGTTCTAATCGATAAAGTCAACGACCTATTGGGACATCCCGCCTGACACGCCGACGAACACACAAGGTGTGCCCAAATTCGTTGGCGTGCTGTTACTCGCGAACGCCGGCATGTGTCGATCCGACGAGCACGCCAGAGCGGCGGCCGCGTATAGGGTGAGGCACGATGGAAGCGATCTATGGCGTGACGTTGGAAGCCCTGGCAGAGATCACGAGCAAACAGAGCGCGCTCCGCACGCAGTTCGGTGAGCCCCAGGGTGACGCCCACTGGCAAAACTGGCTTGCCGCACGTGGCCTCGATCCCCACACGTACGCCATGGCGTACAACGCCTGGTACGAGCGCTTCCAGGCCGATCCGACGGGGCAGCTGCAGGCCAAGTTCCACATGCAGCTGCAGCAGGCGTCGATGCAGGCGAACTTCGGCGACGTCCGCGACATGAGTCAGGACGTCGAGGAGGGCCTCACCCTCGACAAGTATGCGCAAGTCGCCGTTGCCCTCAGCCGCAAGAGCAAGGACCTCGATGCGGTCGTGCGCGAGTTCGGCCTCAGCGGTCCCGATCAGTGGCATCGCGCGAACGAAGCGTGGACCAAAAAGATGGCCGCCGACGCGACGTTCAAGCTGAGCGTGCAGTACGGCCAACTCTACCAGAAGCACGCGGGGCCGGCCTTCCAGGAGGAGATGCAGAACAAGGTCGCCGAGACCCTCGCCGCCGCGAACAGGCCGCGCGACTACGTCGACGAGCCCGGGGAGCAGCTCACTCCGGAGTCATGCCTCCGCAAGATGAAGTCGTCGTCGCGCAAGGAACGCTGGCGCGCCGCGCGTGACTACGCGCACATGGCCGACCTCGGCAACGTGCCGGACAAGGCGGCGGCCATCGCGACCGTCACCCCCATCCTTCTCGAGATGATCGAGAACCACGATGACCAGACGACCAACGACGCAGAGAGCGCCACGCGCAGCCTGTGGGACCTCGGTAATCGAAGCGACGATTTCCGCGGCGCCATCCAGCGCTGCCTCAATCGCACACGCGAGAAGCTCCAATCGCTCGAGGCGGCCTTCGCGCCCATCCAGAACCAGGCGATTCCCGAGCGCATCTTCCTCCAATCGAAGATTCGGGATCACCGCTCGCTCGTCTCGACGATGACCGAATACGCAAACGAGAATTGGAACTCGCGGCCCGCGTTCGAGGACTACCAAGGCTCCTCGGTCCCGGCCACACGGCACGGGGCGATGGCTGCTCCGGCTCGCTCGAGCGGCGGCCCCCCGAAGTGGATTGCGATTCCCATCGTGCTCGCCGTCGCGGGCAGCGTCTTCTTCGCCACCCGCACCCATGGCATCGGGCAAAGCCCGCTTCTCAACACGAGCCCGAGCGCCACGGCCACGGCCACCGCCACGGCGACCACGCCCCCCACCACAGCGAACGCGGCCTCCGCTGCGCCGAGCAACTCGGCACCGGCGGCCAAGGCATCACCCCCGACGAAGGCAAAGACACCGGCCACCACGCCGGCGAAGAAGCACTGACGTTGCGGAGAAGGGGGCGAGAGCGGATGCGTTCCTCTCGCCCTCCTCCTCGCGCTCGGCGGCTCTCTTCGGACGAGGCGTCCCGATAACGGGTTTCACGAACTTCGTTGTCAGCCACGAAGGGAGGAATTCAGGATTTAGCAGGTGCTGCGACGGTCGATACCGATCGCCGGCGTGCCAGCGTCCCGACCAAGGCGAGCGAGGAGAGCGCCATGACGCCCATGCCGTATTCGCGAGCCGTAGCGATCACACCGCCGCCATAGACAACTCCAATTCCCGCCAACACGGCCGGTAGTCCCATGGCGAGATAGGCAATCACGTAGAGCACGGAGAGGACGCCCGCGCGCTCGTGGGGCGCCGCGAGAGGCAAAACCATGCGCATGCTTCCTTGGAAAGCAGCGCCGAAGCCCATTCCCGCAATCGTGGCTCCCAGGAAGAAGACGACGCTCGACATACTCGCCATTGCCAAGAGCGTGAGGCCCACGCCGACGATGAGCCCCGCAGCGCCGAACGTGACGAGCGACGCAGCTGGCCGCAGCCTCGTGAGCATCACGGTGATCGACCCACTTGCGGCAAGCACGAAGACGACGAGACCGCCGAGAGCGAGCGAGTGCGACCCGAGAAGCCGCCGCGCGAGCGTGGGGCCGAGCGAGAGATAGAAGCCCGCCAGAGCCCACGCCCCGACGAGCGCCGGCGCGACAAGCAGCGTGGGGCGCCTCAGGTTCGGCGGCAGTCCGATGCGGGGGCGAAGCGATGCGAGCGCGCCCGGCTGCGGGCTGATCGACTCGGGCATGAACAAGAGCGCGACGAGCTGCCCGACGAAGACGACACCGAGGACGACGTAAACGAGCACTGTCGGCGCCGGCAGGTATTGCGCGAGAAGTCCGGCGAGCAGGCCGCCGGTCGCGGTTCCGAGAGGCGGAAGAGCGGAGTTCGCGAGGGTGCCCTTCTCACGATCGATGTCGATCATGCCGGCGCCGACCGCACCGCCGGCCATGCCGACCGAAATGCCCTGCACGACGCGCCCGACGAGAAGCGCTCCGACGCCATGCGCCGTCGCGAAGATCGCCATCGTGATCACCTGCAGCAGTGTGGCAACGAGCAGAACGGGACGGCGCCCCGTGTAATCCGACAGCGAGCCGGCAACGAGCAGCGTCGCCAGCACGGCGAGCGCGTACGTCCCGAAGATGATCGTGATCATGATCGGGCTGAAGCCCCAGGCCGATTGGTAGACCGCATACAGCGGCGACGGCGCACTGGAGCCCGCGAGGAAAAGAAGGATGAGCGAAGCCTGCAGGACGAAGGCTGCAGTCCTGGAAAGGCGCATGAGGGGCCTCGAAAATCTGCTGCGCGCGGCGCGGCCATCGACGACGGCTGGCCTCGCAGGACGTGTTCCCAAAGAACGGCGCGTGCAGTGCTTGTTCGTTCAAGAAGTAGACAGACCAGTCTGTCTGGTCGCCTTGACTCTAAACAGACCGGTCTGTATGGTCAAGGGATGGGCGCCACGAAAGCTGAAGGCTCCGCACGGGACCGCCTGCTCGCCGCGGCCAACGAGCTCTTCTATCGCGAGGGAGTCCACACGGTTGGCATCGAGCGCGTGCTCGAGAAGGCGGGCGTCGCCAAAGCGTCGCTCTATTCGACCTTCGGGAGCAAAGAAGCGCTCGTTCGCGCTTACCTCGAAGCTCGTGCGCAGCGACGTCAGGCGCGCATCGCCGAGCGCATCGCCCAGCACGAAGAGGCGCGCGACAAGATCCTCGCGATCTTCGATCTCCTGGCCGAGATCGCGGCAGAGCCCGGATACCGAGGCTGCGCCTTCGTGAATGCGACCGCCGAGGAGCCCGAGGGCGACACGCAAGTTCGGCAAGTCGCGGCCTCGACGCGCACCTGGCTGCTGGCAATCTTTCTCGACCTCGCCAAGCAGATCAGCGCCCGCGACGGCGAGGTCCTCGCACGCCAGCTCGGCGTGCTCTACGACGGCGCCGTCGTGGGCGCATCGATGGAACGCGATCCGAAGGTGCCGCGCGAGGCACGCCAAATGGCGGAACGGTTGCTCGACACCTTCGAGATGCCTCGTGCCGCAAGCGGCAAGACGAGCCGTACGAAGCGTTCGCGCTGACCACTCATCGCAGGCGCTCGTCCCTCGGAATCCCATGTCGACAGCCGCGCGAGGCGGCGCCGACTTGCTGTAATGTTCGCGCGTGCAGCGCCGGGAAGCATTGATCGGAGTCCTCGGAACCATCATCGTGGGCCTCCTCTCGCGGCAAGCCCACGTCGGCATATCGCTCGTCGACAAGAGCCTCGGCGACGTCGTCTATGCGATCATGATCGGGTTCCTCGTCGCGCTCGCGCGCCCCGGCCTTCGCCCCGTCGAACTCGGCATCGTCGCCTTCTTCGTCTCGACGTTCATCGAGCTCTTCCAGCTCACCGGCATTCCCGCGAAGCTGCCGCGTATCTTCCACTTCGTGCTCGGGACCGCCTTCGCCTGGCACGACGTGATCTGTTACGCGATCGGCGCGGCGGCGATGACCTGGATTGCCCGGCGGCTAGGGTCGTCTCCCCGCTCTCCCAGCCGCCGTCGGCGGCGCTGAGACGCGCTATCGATACAGCAGGAACGTCTCGCGCTTCTCCCTGAACGCGGCGAGCTCGGCTTCCCAGGTCGACTCGATCTCGGACACGTCTTTGCCCGCTTTCAGCGCCGCCATCGCTTTCTCGCTCTGGAGGAGGCGGTCGACGTGATCGACCTCCCACTCGCGAGGATGAAGGGCCTGGATGCCCAGGGCGATGCCGAGGGCGGCGCGAACAGGCTTGTACTTCGTGCGGTCGGTGACTTTGACCCGGAGGCCATGGCACTTCTGGCGCGCGTAAGGGTTCGCCGTCGGCGTGAAGGTCGTGGGCTCGAAGCTCACGCCGGGGATGCCGAGGACATCGAGGCGCGCGGCGAGAGCCCCCTCGTCGAGCCACGGCGCTCCGAAGATTTCGAAGGGCTCGTCGGTACCGCGCCCCACCGAGAGATTGGTGCCTTCGAGCAGCCCCAGCATCGGATACAGCACGGTACCGCGCACGTTACGCAGGTTCGGTGACGGACTGCCCCACGAAAGCCCCGTGCGGTCGAAGTAGTCGCGTCGTCGCCAGTTCTGGAGCGCAACGATCTCGAGCTTGACCGACATCCGTTCGTCGTCGGCGAAGAGACGCGCGAGCTCGCCCATCGTCATGCCGTGGCGCACGGGCAGCGCATGGTGGTTCACGAAGGCGCCGGTCGCGGGCGGCGTCAGCATCGGGCCCTCGACGTCCACGCCGTCGAGTGGGTCCGGTCGATCGAGGACGACGAAGCGCATGCCGCGATCCGAGGCGACCTTCATCGCGCGCTTCATCGTCGAGGCGTACGTGTAGAAGCGAACGCCGACGTCCTGCAGATCGAAGACCAGCGTGTCGATGCCGTCGAGCGTCGATGACGAAGGCGCCGAGCGCTCGCCGTATAGGCTGTACACCGGTACGCCGGCATAGGAGGTGTCCGAGATCGCCCCCTCTTTCTCGGCACGCAAGCCGTGCTCGGGGGAGAAGATGGCTTTCAACGTCACGCCGTGCGCAGTTCGCAACGCGTCGATCGTGGTCATGCCGTCGCGCGTCTTGGCGCTCGCGTTGGTCACGAGCCCCACCTTCGCGCCGGCAAGCCTCGCGAACGCGGTCTCCTTGAGCACGTCGATGCCCGTGTTGACCTCGGTGGCGCGAACCAAAGAGGTCGCAATCTCGCCGATGACCGGATTGACCGCCCCCTTGCCGTCGGGATGCACCCGGTTGCTCAGGAACACGACGAAGAGGTCGCGATCGGGATCGATCCACATCGCCGTGCCGGTGAAGCCACCGTGACCGAAAGCATGCGGCGACATCCGCGTGCCCTTGTGCGATGCGTATTTGCTGTCGATGTCCCATCCGAGACCGCGACCGCCGCTCGACGTGTCGCGCCTGGTGGTCAGTGTCTCGAAGGTCTTCTCGGCGAAGATGCGATGCCCGTCGAGCTCGCCTCGGTTGAGCATGGCGCGGGCGAAGCGCGCGAGGTCGTCGCCCGTCGAGAATACGCCTGCATTGCCGGCCACACCGCCGAGCGCCCAGGCGCGCGGATCGTGCACGTCGCCCTGGATGAACGCGCCGTCGCGCACCTCGGTCGGCGCTGCCCGCGCGCGCAAGGCCGTCGTCGGGAGATAGCCCGTGTCGGTCATGCCGAGCGGCTCGAAGATCTCGTTCGCCGTGAAGGCCGCGAGGTCCGAGCCGCTCACACGCCGCACGATCTCGTCGAGGACGATGAAACCGACGTCGGAGTAGACGAAGCGCTCGCCCGGCCTGGTCTTCAGCACGGCCTCGCCGATGTGGCGCATGAGCCCGGCGCGCCCTTCGCCGTAGTCGCCCATCGGATTCGCCGCCGGCAGCCCACTCGTGTGCAGCAAGAGCTGTCGAACGGTGAACGGCGGAAGCTTGGCGAGCTCGGAGACGTACTTCGATGCGTAGGCGTCGAGGTCGATGGCGCCGCGCTCGACGAGGATCATCACGCTCGTCGCGGTCGCCACGGGCTTCGTGAGCGACGCGAGGTCGAACACAGTGTCCAAGGTCATCGCCGAGCGCTCGGGTAGGATCGATCGCGAGCCGTACGCACGCCGGTAGAGCACCTCGTCGTGGCGGCCGATCACGACCACGCAACCGGGCATCTTGCCTTCGGCGATGGCCGCCTCGATCGGAGCATCGATCACCGAGAAGCGCGGGTCGTTCTCGAACTCCGGAACGCTCGCGCTTCCCGCGTGCGCCGACGCGGCGAGCTTCGGGGCCACGCCCGCATCGACGGCCGCCTGCGCGACCTGCCCCGCATCACCCACGTTGGGGGCGAGGGGGCGCGAGGCATGACGACCGATTCCACACGAGAGGAACGACGATGCAAAAAGCAGCAGCCCCGCTGCCCAGGCTCGCAGGGGGCCGTGTCGGCGCGCTCGCACTTCGCCGTTCGCGGCCCAGCTCATCGTTCTCATTCTAGCGTTGCGAAAGCCCAACGCCTCGCCGGACGTTGGGCTTCCCAGTGGGCCGTTACGGCCGCGGCGACGGCGCGGCCTTTCAGCGGCGACGTGCAGCCTTGATGACGATCGGCTTCTGCGGGGCGTCCTTGGGGAAAGGGCCCCCAGAGCCCGTGGGGACGGCCGCCATCTGATCGACGACATCCATGCCCGAGATCACCTTGCCGAACACGGTGTAGCCCCAACCACTGGCGGTCTTCGCCGTGTGATCGAGGAAGCCGTTGTCGACGAGGTTGATGAAGAACTGAGCCGTGGCCGAGTGGGGATCGTTCGTGCGGGCCATCGCGACCGTGCCACGGGCGTTCTTCAGGCCGTTGTCGGCCTCGTTCGGCACCGGCTCACGAACGGACTTCTTTTCGTAGCCTTCGTCGAAGCCGCCACCCTGCGCCATGAAACCGCGAATCACGCGGTGAAAAATTGTCCCGCCGTAGTGACCGTCGTCGACGTAGCGCAAGAAGTTTGCCGCCGACTTCGGCGCGCGCTCCGCGTCGAGTTCGATCTCGATGGTTCCCAGGTTCGTTTCCAGCACGACAATGTCGTTCGCCATGGCGGGCAGCATAACCCTCTCGCGGGCCGCTTTTGTGCGGTAAAACAGATCCTATGGCACGGGCTTACGGCCACTCGAGCGCCACGAAGTTCTACGCCGCCGTCGCGCTGTGCGTCGGCGCGGTGGTCATCGCAATCCTGATCCGACGACCGAAGTTTTCGCACGCGGCACCTGGACGCGAAGGAACGAGCGACGTCATCGCCTGGTGCGCGACGGGCCTCGATCCGATCTCCGGGGGCGGCTGCCTCGCCCTGCCCTCCGCGGCAGGCCAGGGCACGCCCCTCCTGATCTATCTGCACGGACGGTACGCGCCCAATGCGTCGGCCGACGAGCTCGACCGACAGCAGCGCGTGGCCAAGCTCGGAACGTCACGAGGCTTCGCCGTCCTCGCGCTCCGCGGCGCGCAGAATCAGTGCTCCGATCCGCTGCTCGCCAGTTGGTGGTGCTGGCCGAGCAACGAACGCAACGCCGACACCGGGCCCGCGTTCGTGGAACGCTGGCAGCCCGCCCTCGACGTCGTGAACGAGCAGCTTGGTAGTGGACCGCGTTACCTCCTCGGCTTCTCGAACGGCGGGTACTTCGCCACGCTCATCGCCACGCGTGCGCTCTTCCCGTTCGACGCCGTGACGGTGGCGCACGCAGGTCCCGTGCAACCCACGCGCGCGGTCGGCAACAAGGTGCCGATGCTCCTCATCACCGCCGACGAAGACGCCTCGAACGACGAGATGATCCGGCTGTCGGGTGAGCTCGCCCGCGAGAAGTGGCCCGCTCAGATCGTCGCGCGCGAGGGTGGCCACTCGCTCCCGGATTGGGACATCGAGATGGCCCTCACCTTCTTCGTGCGCTCGCGGAGCGAGAAGGTTCCTCTCGATCCGCCGCTCTCCACGCGCGCGCCCAAGCGCTCCGAGGTCGATGCGGCGGTCGTGGAGAACGACCCTGCGCCAAAGACGGCGCCGGAGCCCGAATCCACGCCCGACGCCGGCGCCATCGACGATGCCGGCAGCACTCCGAATGACCCTTCGTCGAACTGAACCGATCAGCGCGTGAGGACGAAGACCGCCACGGCCAACGCCGCCGCGGCCAGCAACCAGATCGGTGACGACGACGAGCTCTCGGCACGCTCGACGCGCGGGAACGTCACGGTGTGGATGCGTCCTTCCTCGGCATCTACCAAAAGCACGCCGTCGACATCGAACGCCACGCGATACTCGAGGAGCTGACGTCGCGTGGCCGGCGTCTCGATGCGCGGGGCCTGACTCCCCGTCTTGACGTCGACCACGAAGCGATGGCCGTCGCGCTCGACCACGTAGTCGGCGCGAAGCCCGACGAGCACCGGCTCACCGTCGACGTGCACGGCGTGCTCGGCCTCGACCTGGGCGCCCAGCACGCGATAGCCCTGGTCCGCCAGCCAGCGCGCGGCCCGGGCCTCGCCTTCCACGGCACGACGCGCGCGCCAGCGTGCACGACGGCTTCGTCTCCACGCCGAAAAGGCCCTGCCGAGCAGGACGAGCAGGACGAGCAGCGCGAGCGCGCACGCCAGACCGAAAGCCAGCGTGAGGATCTCGGGCGAGAGGGAGCGTCGATCCACGCTCCTTCTTCATCGCAGACGGAGGCGCCGCGAGGCAACCCCGTCGCTCAGAATCCGAGGTAGCCGCCGATCGTGAGTCGTCCAGAGATGGTCGTCGTCTTCGTGTCGCCCGTGATGTCGGCATCGAGCGCAGGACCGAAGCCGACGAAGAAGTGCTCCACCGGATGAACGAGCACGGGCACGAAGACGTTGACCGCCATGTTCGTGTGGCTGGTGCTCTGCTTCGACGTGGTGTTCGTCGTCAGATCGACGATGTCGACCGACTGGCTCGTCGACGACACCGACAAGCCGAGCTTGGGCCACACGGACAGGTAGCGGCCCACGGGAATGTCGTAACCCACACGCGGGCCGGTCAGGAACTGAGTCGTGTGACCACCTTCGCGACGCGTGTAATTGAGGCCCACGAAGCCGCCGATCGAGAAGTGATCGACGAGGAAGTAGTCGACCGACGGCAGCACGGTGATCGTGGTCGTCGATCCATGAAAGCCCTGCGTCGTCGTATTTGCGATCAGGAGGCCCGCGTCGCTGGAAATCGCGAGCTCGTTCTTCCGGCCGAAGCTCACGGCCGGCACTGGCGGCTTCGGCGCGGCTGCCTGGGCAGGCGGCGCGGCCGGGGTGCCTTCCACGGGCGTCGGGGGCGTCTGCGCGGAAGCTTCTCGCACGACACAGAGGACTGCGAGGGCCGCAGCGGCAGACAGAGCGAGCGAGGCAGGCTTCATCGTGTGCTCCTTCGCGCGAACGCGTGGAGAGCCCCGTGCACCCCGCGTGCCCTGCCTCGAGCAAGCGGATCATCCGGAAACAAAAGGCGGCGCGCACGCAACCGGACGAACGGGCCCCGAAGGACGCAGCGCCCAGCGCGTGCGCGAACGCATCGCCTGAGGTGAAACTCACCGGGGCGTCTTCAGGCCCTCGGCGAGAGAGGAGCGATCAGTGCGCTTGCGGCGCCGGAGGTGCTCCCGGCGGCGGCGTCGGCTGGGGGCCTTCGCCCGGACGCTGCGGCATGCGCATGTTCGGCATTCCAGGCCGCATCATGCCCGGCCCCATCAGTCCCTGCGGGCCGCCCATCGCCGCCTGTCGGCTCAATTTGACGGAGAGCTTCTCGCGCTGATCGGGCTTGAGGATCGGTAGGAGCTGCGTGAGGAGCGTCACCTCCTGCTCGATGGGGACGCGGGCCTTCTTCGCGGCGGCAGCGCCATCGAACTGCGGAAGCTTCGTCGCGTCGAACGGATCCTTCTCGAAGGCGTCCACCACGGCTTCGTTCGTGGCGCGCATCTCCGCCGCCATGTCCGGCATCGTGGCGAGCCCGCCGTCCTTTGCGGCGTCTTTCGTGAAGATCGCTTCGAGGCTCTTCTTCTGCGTGTCGTCGAGCTCCGCGTCGCGCGAGTAGCGCTCCACCTTCTGCTTCGTGACCATCTCGCGCCTCTGCGCGTCGTCCTTCGGCGGCGGCATGTGCTTGTCCATTTCGGCAAGCTTGCCGCGCACGTCGTCGACGAGCGCCTTGCGCTGCGCCGGTTCGAGCGTCGCGTAGAGCGTGTTCAGCGCCGCAGCTTCCTGCTCCTTCTGCGCCGTCACGGCCTTGTCCATGGCCGTATAGGTGGGCGCGAGCTTCGCCTGCTCGATCTTGCCCGCCTTGACCTCGTTCGCGACCTCCACGTGGATCTCGCGCGCTTCCTTGCGCGGCTGGGGGATGGTCTGGAGCTGCTCTTCGAGCTTCGTGACGGCCGCCTTCTGCGTGTCGTTCAGCTCGAGCATCTTCGCTTCGTGGATCAGCATCCCCGCCGGCCCACCGCCGAGATTCAAGCCGCGGCGCGCAAGAGGATTCCCCGCATCCGGCGCGGCAGAGGCCGCGACGTTCGCGCTCGGCGCTGCGCCGGCGTCCGTCGCGGTCTCGTTCTGCTTCTTGCTGCAGCCGACCGTCGAACCGGCGAGCGAGACGAGCACGAGAATGGGGAGAAAGCTGATTCGGGCGCGATTCATCGTCGGACCTCCGAGGGGCAGCACCTTCGCACGGTAGCCACCGAGGTACCGCCAATTTCGCTCGAGCCCGATAAAATTTCGGACCGCCGGTAAAACCCCGCAGGAACGCATCGATCCCCGCGCCGCCCCGCCTTTCCGGGCGTCAGTTCGTAGGGGCCGCCGTCGACGAGGCCGCGCCGTGGAACGCCAGGTTCTTCACCCCCGGCGGTCCGTTCAGTTTGGTGACGGTCGAGAAGTTCGGCGAGGCGAACTGATAGACCTCGTCGCCTCCCGAAAAGGCCACGATCTTCCCGGCCCAGTGGGCAAGGCCCGTGATCGCCTCGTCCGCGTCTTGGATCACGGCGGTGGGCGTGCTGCTCGTGCGGAGGCCGGTCGAGAAATCGATCTCGAAGAGACAGTCACCGTGGTCGCAACCACTGCCGGTCGCGATGATGTAGCCCTTCGAACCGACGCTCACGACGTCACCGATGGCGAGACCGCTCGCGGCGGTGTTGGTGATGGTGACCATCGTGCCGAGCGCGGTGTCGATCCGAACGTAGTTGCCGTCGTCGTCGTAACCGACGAGCACCTCGGCGGCGACGTCGAGCGTTCCCTTGGGAGCGAAGGCTAGCGAACGGGGATACGTGCCGCTCGCTTGGTCGACAGTGTTGACCTTGGTGCAGACAGGGTCGGTCGGGTGCGGCTTCACGACGTAGAGAGCGCGACGACCATTGCCGACGCCGAAGAGCGCTCCCGATTCGTTCGCGGCGAGCTCGTCGAGCGTGGTCGGGCAGGACGTGAAGGGCAACGCTTCGGTCCACGTCCACACGAAGGTGGTGGGGACGTAGCTGAAGAATCGTTCGCCGACGGCGTACATGACCGGCGCCGGCGCCATCGCGTCGTCCGTGCCAGCGTCGTTCGCGTCGTTCGCATCGACGTCCGGCATGCTCCCGTCAGGCTGCGCCGTGCTGGAAGGCGGGAGTGACGCACCGGCTTCGGCGGACGGCGCTTGCTGCGTGGAGGGCGCGAATTCACCGCTCACCGACAAGCCGCACCCCGACAACGAGAGCGAGAACGAGAGCGATGCCAAGAGAGCAAAGGCCCGGCGCATGCGGGCGCAACTCTACCATCGCGCCGCTCGATCGTCTGTCGACGAGTCGCGTCAGCTGCTGTGGACGGTTCGACGACGCGAGGCAGGAATCCCCGCGTCCGTATCGCCCCTGCGGTCTGCCCGCCTCAGGGATGCAGTGATGCCCAATTGCACTCCTATCGAAACGACGGCGCGTACCAGAAAGAGCCCGATGACGACGACCGGGAGAAGCCGAGGCGCACCGGGGACCGAAGACACGAGGATCGTCGCGAGGCCCACGTTCGGCGGGTTGACCATGACGGCCAGCGTCCGCCGCACGGCGTGCGAGCGTCCTCCGATGAGCCACCCCGCCGCCGCGAGGATGAGCGACTGAACGACCGCGAGGACGGCGACCGTCCCACTCACGGCCAAGACGTCGCGCAGGTGCGGCAGCAGCAGGAACGCCACCAGCGCGGCGAGCGCGACGATGTTCACGACCTGGACGACCTTGCGGACCTTCAGCCCCCAGCTCGTCCGAGCGCGCACCAGCCTTCCGAGGATGAGCGGCGCGGCCTGCAGGAGAACGAGCTGAGCGACCAGCCTCGCGACCGGCACCGCGTTACGCGGGCCGGTGTACGAGATCAGCCACGATGCCGTCGGCGCGGCCGTCACCACCGTGATGCCACCGAGAAGGAACATGAGCACGATGGCGAGAGCCAGATCGCCGTCGACCTTGCACGCCGCGCGCGGAAAGATCGGCATCACGCCCACGACGGAGAGCACCAAGAGCGAGGTGGCCATGGGGCCCTTCAGGCCAGCCAGATGGACCAGCAGAAATGCCACGAGCGGGCTCACGACCAGCATGAGGACCACGCCACGCCAGATGTCGTGGCCGCGATGGGCCATCGCGTCGAGGTCGCCCCTCGTCGTCTGCAGCCCGGTCTGGAACATCATGGTGATGATGAACGTCGCGAAGGAGATGAGCGCGAGCGTCGACATGGATCACCCCTGTGGCAGAAGAACGACCAAGCAAAACCTGCGCACGCGAGGATCGTCGGCAACCGGGGCCGGAAGAGCACGACGCTCGATCGCACGTCCCGCGCATTCGCGCATTGACGGAGCAGTCCGAGATGCGGAGCTTGCAACACGCGCATGAGCACCGGGACATTCGCGCGACTGCGGACCGGAGCCGAATCGCGCGCCAGTGGCCGCGACGCGCTTGCCAACATGCTACGGCATCCGCTCGAACGACGAATCTACGTCGGATGCGTCATCCTCAACTTCGTGCTGCTCGGGCTCGGCATCCTCACGGTCGTCATCACGGCGGACGTCCTCGAAGCCCATCCCGGTCTCGGCAGGCTGGTGGGTCACCTCAAGTACCTCGTGATCGCGGCGATGATCGGCCTGCCCCTGGCCCCGCTCACGAGGCATCTCTCACTCTTTACCGCGCGTGGAAACGCCGTCCGGATCTCGGGCGACCAATTCCCTGAGCTCCACGCCATCGTGGCCGAGCACTGCCGTCGCCTCGAGATGAACGAACGCCCCGAGCTCTACGTGAGCGTCACGGCCGACGCGATGGTCTCCGTCTACTCCGCCGTGGGCTCCCCCTCGTGCGTCCTCCTCTCCGAGGAGTTCTTCGATCCGGAATGGCGGAAGAACCTCGACGCGATGTCCTTCGCCATCGGTTGGGGTCTCGGGGCGATCCGCCTGGGCCACACGCGCTTCCTCTCCGACGTGCTCACCGCATACATCGTCCACGTGCCGTTCCTGCGCAACCCGGTCTCCCTGGTACGAACGTACTCACGCGATCGCTGCGCAGCGTTCGTGGCGCCCGAAGGCGTGCGAGGCCTCGTGCTGCAGGCGGCCGGCAAGGACGTCCTCGCGGCGATGGATCCGGCGTCGTTCGTCGAACAGGCGATGCAGTTCGACGGACTCTGGGCGAAGCTCTCGCAACTGAGGCGACCGACGCCCCACGTGCTCGTTCGGATCAAGAGGCTCTACGAGACCGGCTTCTTCGACCTCGAGCATGATCGGACACGGTTCGCCGCTTCGCGCGGCACGCCCATTCCATGACGGCGCGTCAGCGACGACACGGGCACCAGCGTGCCTGACTCCGGTCACAGCCGCAGCTCCGCTCCGGCCGCTTCTGCGAAAGCGAGCTCGGCAGCGGAGGCCACGTGCACCTGCCACTCCCTCCCGGCGTGACGGGATCGGCGCCACGCGGTTCCGCCGGACGCTTGTGCGGGGCGGAGGCCAATCGATGAAATGCAGCCACGCCGGGAGAGTGAGTCCCTCTCCAATCGAGTCAATGCGACATGCCTCGTGCGTGCGACACGATTACGGCGGCACATCGTCGGGTCGGGTCGCTCGCCGCGCCCTCATGACCTCGGCCGGAGGACGTCCGCGCGTGAGGAGCTCGGTCATCTCCTTCATCGGACCGTCGACGTGGCGGAAGAATGCCTTGTAGCCGTCGCAGAGGTAGTTGAGCCCAGGCTCGCCGTCCGACGTCTCGATGAATCGATCTTTCGGACAGCCGCCGTGACAGGCGAAGCGCACGTCGCACTCGCGGCACTGCTTGGGCAGCGAGTCGAGCTTGTGGCGACCGAACTTCCGCTGCTGATCACCGTTCGCGAGAAGCGCCATGTGCCGCTTCTTGATGTTGCCGAGGCGGTGCTTCGGCTCGACGAAGTGATCGCACGAATACAAGTCTCCGTTGTGCTCGAGTGCCAGGGCATTTCCACACGTCTCGGAGAACACGCAAAGTCCGGTTGGCTGTTTGGCCCACGCCGCGAGCGCGACGTCGAACATCTGCACGAATACCGTCCCCACGTCGTGCAGGATCCACTCGTCGAAGACGCCGTTCAGAAAGGCGCCGAACTGGGCGCCCGTCACCGAGCGCTCGGTGACCTCGCTGCCCTCCTGGAAGCCCGTCGTGTTCTTGCGCTCGACGATCGGAATGAATTGGATGAAGCGCGCGTTCGCCTGGTCGCGCAAGAAGCGATAGACCTGCGCGGGGTGCCCGGCGTTGGCCGCGTGAACCGTGGTGAGCACGTTGACTTCGACGCGATGCTTCTGGAGAAGCGAGAGGCCGCGCATCACTTTGTCGAACGTGGGCTTGTCACCTTTGTCGACGCGATAGGCGTCGTGCATCTCGCGCGGCCCGTCGATGCTGAGGCCCACGAGGAAGTCGTTCTCGGCGAAGAACGTGCACCACTCGTCGTCGAGGAGCACGCCGTTGGTCTGCATCGTGTGGAGAACGCGTGTGCCCTGACGCTTCAGCGCGTTCGCGCGGGAGGCGGCACGACGGAAAAAGTCGAGCCCCATCAGCGTGGGCTCCCCGCCCTGCCACGCGATGTTGATCTCGGGCCCCATCTGCGAATCGAGATACTGCGCGAGGTACGTCTCGAGCAGCTCGTCGCTCATTCGGAAGGAAGAGCCCGGATAGAGATCTTCTTTGGAGAGAAAGAAGCAATAGCGGCAATTCAAATTGCAGATGGCGCCGGTCGGCTTCGCAAGCAGGTGGAATGCGGATCGCCCGGTTAGGCTCATGTTCTTCGAAAGCTTGATACGGCCGCGCTCCGGTTCAAGGTGGCGCACCGTCGCGTCAGTCGCGGTCGAGCGCGATGGAGCGCGATCACGAAACGAGACCGTGCCGGCGACCAAAGCCGACGCTAGCTACGGTCCACGCTCACGCCACCAGAACGACGCCACGTGTGGTCGGAGCGACGCGGGGTTCGGGCGTGAGGATCCCGCGGAAGTTCAGCGGGTCTCCGGCCGACACCTCGACCGGCGCCGAGACGCCACGCCGCCGAATCGATCGCAAGAGCGGAATCGCTTCGGGAAGCGCGTACTGCTCGCCGTCGAAACCCGCCACGAAACGACCGCCGCGAATCTCTCCACGTGCCTCGAGGGTGCGGTAAACACGGAGGAGGTCGCGCCACATCACCGGCATTTTCTCGCGCGCGGTGGTCTTTCGAAAGACCACGCCGGTCCGCCGCAGAAGCTGTCTGGCGACGGCTTCGAGGGCCTCGGAGGAGTACTGAGCCGTCGTGACGCCCGCGTCGGACGCTGGCCTCAACAGGCTCCAGCGCCCGGCCGCTGCACCGGCCATTTTCTTCTTCGCCGCCGGCAGCACGAGCGCTCGGAGCGCGCCGAAGGCATCACACGTGGCGGCGCCCGTGGCCGCGAGCTCGGCTAGCCCAACGTCGATCTCGCTCGCGGGGAGCCCGGTCGCTCGGGTGATCTCGTGGGGGAACATGGCGCCGCGCATCGCGATCGCGTCGCGAATACGTACGGCAGGAGGGTCGAGGCCCGCGGCGTCGTAAGGCTGAGCGAGGCGCGTCCACGTCTCGAGGTCCTCGCGCGGCACGAGGCACATCGGCGTGGTGCGAATCGCGGTGGCTCCACTGCCCCAGAGCCTGCCCCACGCCACCTCCCCCGAGAGTGTGAGCAGATCGAGCCACTCACGCTTGTATCCGCGCACGCGTCGCGGAAGGACGGTCTGCTCCCAGGCCACGGCCGGAACTTCGAAGCCCGCGAGCTGCTGCACCACCTCGGCCACACCCCGCGGACCTTCGAGACGATGCTCTTCGTCCACGTGCTGGAACGCCGCGAGGAAGCGCACGAACTCCGCGGCCGACACGGGTTCGATCTCCTTGCGCAGGCGATCGAGCGTATAGCGATGAATGCGTGCGAGCAGACGACGGCTGCACCACCCGGCTCGGCCCTCGAAGCGGCCACGCACGGCAACGCCCTCCGCTTCGAGGGCGAGCAGCGTCGGATCGTCGCTGAAAATCGGGCCGAGGGCCTCGAGACGGCCGCGCATGATCTCCTTCGGATCGCGCGTGGCTTCGACCGAGAACCATCGATCGCCTTCGAGCACTACGCGACCGGCGGCCCGCAGCTCGTCGATCCACGGCTGCCATGGAGCAGCCTCTTCGCGGGTCACGTAACCCATCCAACCGAGGGCCTCGTGCACCTCTTCGGCGTTCGTCGGCTCGGGCCACGCCTCGGCGCGCACGCGTGCGATCGCCTCGGGGTCGAGCGCACCGAGGTCGTCAGCCTTGTCGGCGTTGAAGGTCCGACGCGTGATGACGGCCTGCGTGCGGCGCTCCTCGAGCGGAGCGTCGTCGAGGAACGTGTAGGGCTGCGCCGCCAGGATGCCGTGCGCGAAAACGGAAGGCTCGACCGTGTCGATGGCGTGCCTGGCGATACGTCCGTCGCGGAGGCCGCGGAGGACGTCGAGGAAGCCTTCGATGTCCATCGCTTCGTTGAGGCAGTCTTCGACGGTCTGACGAACGATGGGGTGGTCCATCGGCACGTCGATGTCGCCGGGCGGAAGCGTCTCGGGACAGGCGATGGCAGCAGGAAAGCTCGAGGCGAGGAGATCTTCTGCGCGCATGCGCAGAAGCTGGGGAGGAACGCGCTTGCCGCCTCGGGCGCGCTCGAGCATGAGCGAGCGCGAAGCGTTCCAGCGCCATCGCGTCGCGAACATCGGGGCATCGAGCAGCGCCTGCACGAGCAGGTCGCGCGCCGTGTTGGGATGCAGGTAGTCGAAGACCTCTTCGAGTGGGAAGCTGTGCTGCAGCCCGAGCGAGAAGACGATGGCCTCGTCGTTCGCCGCCGCCTGGAGCTCGAAGCCGAATCCTCGGCAGAAGCGCTTTCGCAGCGTGAGGCCCCACGCGCGGTTGATGCGGCCGCCGAAGGGCGCGTGCAGCACCACCTGCATGCCGCCGCTCTCGTCGAAGAAGCGCTCGATGACGACGTGCTTCTGCGTGGGCACCACGCCGAGGCCCTTCCGCCCAGCCTCGATGTACTCGCGGAGCTGGACCGCGACGGCCTCTTCGGTGGAGGTGGGCACGAGGGACTTGGGCGTCGTCTCCAGAGCGACGCGTTCGCGGACGCGACCGATCGCATCGGACAGCTCCTGCGTTCGCGCCGGGGCTTCGCCGAGCCAGAACGGAATGGTGGGCGGCGCGCCATTCGCGTCGGCCACGCGCACGATGCCGGGCTCCACCTTGAGGATGCGCCACGACGTGGTGCCGAGCTGGAAGATGTCGCCTTGGGCGGACTCGATCGCGAAGTCCTCGTTGAGCGTGCCGATGAACGTGCTCTCGGGCTCGAGCAAGACGCGGTAGTCCGCGGTGTCGGGAATCGCACCGCCACCGGTGATGGCCGTCAGGCGCGCGCGCTTGGTGGCGCGGACCTTTCCTCCGACGCCGTCACGGTGCAAGAGCGCCGCCCGCCCCTGGGCGTGGAGCTTCACCACCTCGTCGAATTCGGCACGCGTCACGTCCCGGTACGGCCACGCCTTCGTGAGCCGCTCGTAGAGCTCGCGTTCGCTCCACGTCTCGGTCACGCACGCGGCCACCACTTGCTGCGCGAGAATGTCGAGCGGCGCGCCGGGTTGGGGCGTCCGATCGAGAATGCCCTCGCGGACGGCTTCGACCAGCGCCTGCGCTTCGACGAGCTCGTCGCGCGTGAGCGGGAAAATGCGTCCTTTCGGAACGCGCCCCACGCCGTGACCGGCGCGACCGATGCGCTGGAGCAGGGTGGCGATCGAACGCGAGGCGCCGAACTGGAGAACGAGGTCGACGTCGCCGATGTCGATGCCGAGCTCGAGCGACGCCGTGGCCACGAGCGCTCGAAGCTGACCTTTCTTGAGGCGCGTCTCGGCATCGAGACGTCGTTCGGCAGAGAGGCTTCCGTGGTGGCAGGTGACGGCGTCTTCACCGAGAAGCGGCGCGAGGCGTGCGGCGATGCGCTCGGCCATGCGGCGCGTGTTGACGAAGAGAAGCGTAGTCCGATGTTCGCGAACGAGATCGGCCGCGCGCGTGTAGATCTCTTCCCAGACCTCGTGCGAGCACACGGCCGAGAGCGGCGACGGCGGCACTTCGATCGCGAGGTCGATCGTCCGGAGGTGCCCGGTGTCGACGAGCGCACACGGGCGATCCTTGCCGACCAGAAAGCGCGCCATGTCCTCGAGCGGCTTTTGGGTCGCCGACAGACCGATGCGCTGGAAGGGGCTCTGGACGAGCGCCACGAGCCGCTCGAGCGAAAGCGCGAGATGCGAACCACGCTTGTCGCGGGCGAGCGCATGGATCTCGTCGATGATCACCGTCCGCACGGTGGAGAGCACGCGTCGCCCGCCGTCGCTCGTCAGCATGATGTAGAGCGACTCGGGCGTGGTGACGAGGATGTGGGGCGGCTTCTTCGAGGTCGAGGCGCGCGTCTTGGCGTTCGTGTCGCCCGTACGCACGACGACCTCGACGTCGGGCAGCGACGGATCGAGCCGGCGGATCTCCTCGAGAGGCTTGTCGAGGTTCTTCTGGATGTCGCTGGCGAGGGCCTTCAGCGGCGAGACGTAGAGCACGCGCGTCTCGTCGGGCAGCGGCCCGCTCGACAGCAGCGAATCGATGGCCGAGAGGAACGCCGCGAGCGTCTTGCCGGAGCCGGTCGGCGCGGCGATCAGCGTATGGCGCCCCTCGCGGATGTTCGCCCAGCCCTCGCGCTGCGCACGGGTGGGCTCACCGACGGACTCGGAGAACCAACGGCGAACGGCCGGATGGAAGGGCGTGAGCGGCATGACGGCGCAATCGAGTCTACTCCGTCGGAGACCGTCGCGCCCGTCGTGGTCGCGGTCAGCGTCGCGGTCACGGTCGCGCTCTCGGCGCTAGCTGTCGAGGCCGCGCGAGACGCGACACATCTTCACGTAGAGATCGCGGAATACGTTGTCCGGGTCGACGACGCGTTTGACGGCGTCGTAGTTCGGTTTGTTCCAGATCCGCCAGAAGACGTCTTCGTCGTAGTAGTTGTACGAGATCAGGGTCTTGAGCCCCTGTACCTCGAGAAGCTCCGCCTCGAGCTCCTTGTAGTGGTTGCGGCCCCCCTGCTGCTTCATCCCGTAGATGGCGATGTCGAGGAAGAGCTCGTCCTTCAGACCTCGGAAGTAGCCGTCGGCGATCCACTCGTAGTCGCGCACGCGCCGGTAGGGCACGCACCAGAGCGGATAGTGGCCGAGCGTCTTTTCGTACCAGCCCATGAAGTCGTCGACCTTCGAGAACGGGATGAAGAGGTCGACGGTCACTTCGGGTTTGTTCGCCGGGAGCAAGTGGCGAAGCGTCGACGCCAGCCGCAGCAGCTCGTTCGAGTGCATGAATCGCCCGAACAAGAGGCGCCCGACCGCCGACTTCGGATGAACGTTCGTGACGCCGTTGTCGTAGCGGAAGAAGTAGTCCGGCGTCCGCAAATAGTCCTCGCGTCGCTCCGCCGTGCTCTTGAAGTAGATCTTCATCCAGTCGTAGCGGTTCGTGTACGGCACCTCGTCGATGAACCGGCCGAGGCTCAGCACGTAGTGCGTCGGCGAGTGGATGATGCCGTCCATGAAGTCCACGTCCTTGGCCACGAAGTGCCGGTGGATCGCGGCCTTGTATTGCGAGAGCGAGCGGAAGTGATCGTACGTCATACGCACGTAGGGCTTCGCGGGCACGAGCTTGAACTTCAGCTTCGAGAGCACGCCGAGCGTGCCGAACGACCCGTGCATCATCTGGAACACGAGCCAGTTCTCGTTGTCCGGAGTGCACTTCAGAACGTCACCCTTCGCCGTGATGACTTCGTACTCCACGCAGGTGTCGTGGAAACCGCCGTAGCGGAACGACATCGACTCGAGGGAACAGCCGGAGACGGCGCCGCCGACGGTGATCGTCCGCAGCTCGGGCACCACGATGGGCACGAGCCCCCAAGGCAACGTTCGTCGAACGAGCTCGGTGAAGGTGACGCCGGGTTCGGCCGTGCACGTGCGGCCGTGCGGATCGATCTCGATGATCTCGTCGAGGTCACGCAGGTCGATCTTGTCGTCGGTGTAGCGCTTGTCGTCCCTCTTCGGGACCTGATGCGAAACGGCCTTCTTGAGGAAGGACACCGGGCGGCCGCTCGTGTGGGCGCGAAGCTGTCGCACGACGCGCGCGATCTTGTCGTCGTGGCGCTCGAGCGCACGGCGCGTGTCGACGGGCCTCGGACGCACCCAGGCCGGCACGCGCGGCGACGAGATGAGCGGGTTCATGGAAACGCGACCATTGCAACCGACGAGCCTCGGCAGCATCGGACCCCTGCCCCGTTTTCGACGCGTCGCGCATGTGGCGAAGCGCACCGCGCGCACGTTTGCCCGGGCCCCGCGCCGAAGATCGCAATCGATGCTATCGAAGGGGGATGGCGAACGACGTCGTGCTCAGCGTCCGGCAGCTCGGGTTCCCCTGGGAGACGGAAGATCCCTTCCTCTTTTGCGTCCACCACGACGACGCGTATCCAGCCGGCAACGAAAAGCTCGGCCCTGCCGCGTCGCTTGCCGGCCGACGCATCGGCCAGGATTTCGAGGGCAAAGACGGCTGGCGCATGTACCACGGCGACGTGGTGCCTGGGTTTCCGCAGCATCCTCACCGCGGCTTCGAGACCGTGACCGTCGTGCGTCGCGGCTTCATCGACCATTCGGACTCGCTCGGAGCAACCGCGCGCTTCGGCCACGGCGACGTGCAATGGCTCACCGCCGGCGCGGGCGTCGTGCACTCCGAGATGTTCCCGCTCGTGAACGCGGCGGCCCCGAATCCGCTCGAGCTCTTCCAGATCTGGCTCAACCTTCCGAGCGCCGACAAGATGGCCGAGCCGCACTTCGCCATGCTTTGGGGCGAAGACATCCCGCGGCGCACCTTCGAGGACGCAAGCGGCAAGAAGACCGAGCTCGCGATTGTGGCTGGGCCTTTCGATGGGATGACGCCCCCTTCCCCGCCCCCGAAGTCGTGGGCGGCTCGTCCGGAGGCCCACGTCGCGATCTGGACCATCAAGATGGAGCCCGGCGCGAAGTGGACGCTGCCCGCCGGCCCGAAGGACGTGAACCGCACGCTCTACTTCTTCCGCGGCTCGTCGGTCGCGATTGCCGACGGTCTGCTCGATCAGCGTGCGGCGGTGAAGGTCGTCAGCGACGCCGACGTGCCGCTCGAAGCCGGAGACGACGAGGTCGAGCTCTTGATGCTCCAGGGCAAGCCCATCTCCGAACAGGTGGTCCAGTACGGGCCGTTCGTCATGAACTCCCGCGCGCAGGTCGAGGAAGCCTTCGCCGATTACCGGCGCACGCAGTTCGGCGGCTGGCCGTGGCCGAGCGACGGCCCCGTTCACCCCAAGGAAGCAGGGCGTTTCGCGAAGCACGCCGACGGCAAAGTCGAAACGAGGTAGAGTCGCGCGCGATGGCGAAAGACCCGCGTGCGACCTTCACGATTCGGACCGTCGACCAGCTCACGATCGAGGGCGAAAAGTCGTTCCGGCACGTCGGCCTCTACGCCGATCTGAAGGACGTCCTCGCGCGCGCCAAGTATCCGTTCCGCGTCCTGCCCGAGGCTTCCGAGGGGCGCCTGGACCGCGCGCTGCTCCTGAACCTCACGTTCTGGAGCGCGGACAGCGGCGGAGACATTCTCACGAGAGACGAGATCGATGCCGACGTGGTCTGCCACGCTGCTTGGCATCATCTCGCAGCGCGCGCGTTCGGCGGTACGGGCGAGAAGCCTTCGGTCGATTCGCTCTTCCTCGGCGAAGCGATCGCGAGCGCATTCGACGTGTACCTCGTCGGCCGCCTCCTCGGCCACTCGCCGGACGCCAGCTTCCTCGAGACGCAGGTGCCGGCCATGGCCGACGCGACCGACGCGGCGGGGATGAGCGAAGAGGACTTCGAGGCCATGCTGCAGAGCATTGCCGACGATCCCGATCGCGCCTTCGAAGATCTGCGGCAGCTCCTCGTCGACGCGACCACGAAGCTCTTCGCCTGCCGCACGGCCGAGGAAGGCTACGCCGCGCTCACCTCGTTCGACGGGCACCGCTTCGCCGCGTTGCTCCACCGCTACGAGCTCTCGAACTGGGTTCTCTACGCGCGGGCCTATGCCGGCAACCAGGGCGACGACGCGCGCGTTCGCACGGTCGACAAGACTCTTCGCGCCCACGAGGCGTCGCTCGACTGGCTCACGGAGAACTGGGTTCTCCCCGCGATCGCTTGAAGGCCCGCCCCAGGTGGGCGAGCGCTCCGGCCACGGTGGTCGCGAGCGCGCAGAGGGCCTCGGCGTCGCTCGTCTCGTAGACGAGGAAGTCCTTCGCGATGACGTCGTAGCGCGCGAGGTGACGCACGTGCCTCAGCGAAGCGCCGTCGTCGAGAGTGAGCGCGCCGACGTCGACGACGCGCTCCGAGGCCTCGAGCGGTCCGCCGAAGCGCTGCATCACGGCCGCCACGGCACCGCTCGGAAGCGCGAGCTCCCCTTCGTCGTCGACGAGCACCACGTTCGCGCCATCCGAACGCAGGAACACGCCACCAAGCTCGCCCGAGGGCTTGGTGAACTCGTGGATCTTGAGGCCGCCGTCGGACATCGAGAACGTCATCGGCGAAGCCGGTTCACCACGTAGTAGCCCATCGCGCCGACGAGGATCACGATCATCATCGCGCCCGACGCCGTCGATGCGCCGCGCGAACGACGGCCGCCGTGTTCGCGGATCGCCGGGCCGCGAGCGGGGCGATCGCCGGGCTCTGCGAAGCCTGCGTCGTCGGCCGCGCTCGCGAACGTGCGTCCCGCGAGCAGCGAAGCCATCAAGCTGAATACGAAGACGAAGCGACGGAGCACGGCTCCACGGTACCGCACTACAGCGCAACTCAGTTGCGCTGATGGCTCAGTCAAACGGAGTTCGCGACAGACTTGCGCAAAGGACCGTGGATTTCGGGGCCCTCGCCCTGTCGTGGGCCCCGAAGTCCACGGGCCATGCAAGTGGTCGCCGCAGTAGAGCGCCCGAGACGACGAGCCTCTGCGACGCCCCCCACGATCGCCCACGGTTCACGTGCGAGACGTCAGGCACGACTTAACGATCGAGCAACCACGCGGCTCGACGTTGACGTCGTCGGACGACCGCGAACTCAACCCCAACGAAGGAAGTGTCTCATGGGCGACAAATCTCCGAAGGCCAAGCAGCGCATGAAGAAGCAAGACGTGCGCATGAAGAGCGAGAAGAAGGCGGCGCACGACGCGAAGACACCGCGTCCGCAAATGCCGTCCGAACCGCCTCCTCCGCCGAAGGGTGCTTGATGACGTGATGCGAGCGGGGCGGGTGCGGGTGCGGGGCGGGTCAAGTGGGTCCCCGTGAACCCCCGCCCCCTCGCTACATCTCATTCGTGTCCCAAGCCTGGTCCAAGGCTCAGCTCAGCAGAACACCACGAGCATAAAGGGACTGCAATGCTAGAGTCGGCCACGCCCGGTCGTAGACCTTGGTGAGTTTCCGTAGAAGCTCCCGAAGCTCCGCAGCTTCGTCACCCGCAGGTCACACGATCTGGGCAAGAGGATTGGGCCGATGCGCGTTGTTTCAGCCTCCACCGGATCCGCGATTGCCAGCACAGTTCGTAACGCCGTTTGGGGCCCCTCGGCCTGGCGGCGAGGCGCAAGCGCCGCCGTGTGCATTGCCCTGCTCGCCTCTGCGGCGACCGCGTGCGGCACCAAGATCGATCGGTCGATGCCCGACGACCCGAACGTCCAGACGGGTGAGTCGGAGGTCAATGGCCCCGACCCCGACCTGAGCAACGGCGGCTTCGGTGACCCCGATGCCGCGCCGCTCGACGCGGGCAACACGGACTCCTCGTTCGAGACCTGCGCGGCCACCGCCGTCGAGGCAACCCGCGAACGCCTGCCGGTCGACATCATCTGGGTCGTCGACAACTCGTCGAGCATGGCGCCGGCCGTCGCCGCCGTGCAGGCGGGCCTCAACGACTTCGCGACCCTCATCGCGAGCAAGGGCATCGACTACAAGGTCATCATGCTCTCTAAGAAGGGCGCGACGGCCACCAGCAGCCTCTATCCGGTCTGCATCCCGCCCCCGCTCGGCACCGCCAATTGCGGAAACTCGCCGACGTTCTTCCACGCCTCGCTGAACGTCAAGAGCACCCAGCCGCTCGAGCAATTCCTCGGCACGCTCGACCAGACCAAAGGTTATACGACCACCGACTCCTATGGGAGCGAACCGTGGTCCCAGGAGCTCCGTGCAGGGGCCACGAAGACGATCGTGGTCGTCACCGATGACAACTCGCGCTTCTCGGCCACGGACTTCGAGACCTTCCCCGGCGGAGCGAACCCCAGCGCCAGCTCGAGGATGCTTCCGCCAGGTATCCTCGATCCGTCCCGCGGCAACCAGTTCGCCGGCTACACCTTCGACGCGATCTATGGCTGGGGCTCGGCCACCGACCCCGGCGTCACGTGCACGTATACGGGCGGCACGACGAAGCCCGCGTCTTCCGGCCCAACCTACACCACGCTCGTGACCAAGACCGGCGGCGTGCGCGCGAAGATCTGCGACACCGCTACCGCCTGGAAGCCGTTCTTCGACGCCGTCGCGCAATCGGTCGTCTCGACGTCGCGCGTCGCCTGCGAGCTCGACATTCCGGCGCCCGACGGGGGCACACTCGACCCCAACTCCGTCAACGTCCGCATGGACGACGGGACGGGCGCCCCGGTGACGCCCCCGCGCGTGAGCTCTGCCGCCGACTGCGCCAGCGCCGATGGCTGGTACTACGACGACCCGGCGGCCCCGAAGAAGGTCCTGCTCTGCCCGACCTCCTGCGAAAACGCGCAGTCGAAGGGCGGCCAGAACGCGCCGAAGGTCGAAGTCCTCTTCGGCTGCGTCAGCATCGTCCGCTAAGTTCAGGCCCTGTGAAGGGCATCGACGGATTCTTCTCCGAATACGAGGGTCGCTGGTACGCGCGGTTCGCACGCGGGCTGCGCGGCGGCACCTTCGTCGAGGTTGGCTCGTGGAAGGGCCGTAGCACGTCGTTCATCGGCGCCATCTGCAACGCCAATGGCACGCGCCTCGTGTGCATCGATCACTGGCTCGGATCGAACGACATGCTTGCTGCGCGCTACGCGGCAACGCTCGCCGTCGAAGACGTGCAGGCGACCTTCCGACGCAACATGGCCGACCTCGGCATCACCGTCGAGGTCCTCGCCGAGCCCTCGACCGTCGCGGCCTCTCGTTTCGAGCCGGCGTCGGTCGATCGCGTGTTCCTCGATGGGAGTCACGACGGGCCGAGCGTGACCGACGATCTCGTCGTCTGGATGGACCGCTTGAAGCCCGAGGGCATCCTCGCCGGTCACGACTACGACGACAAACACGCGGAGCTTTGCGCCGCCGTCGACGCGTTCGCGGCGGAGCGCGCTCTCGTCGTGCGGCGAGGTCCCCGCTCCGTCTATTGGCTCGAAGGCCGACGTCCCGAAGCCTGACGATTCTTCCTTCAGGTCGAGCCTCGGCAGCCGTTCCGAGAGACGTGGAGCAGGCCGACGAACGAGACGACGTTCCCGACTCGACCATCGAGGTGTTCGAGGGCGAATACGAGATCGTCCCGAGCGTGCCGCCTCGCGCGATCGTACCTCCGCCGCTGCCCGTGCAGGCCCGACCTCGGCACTCGGAGACCGCGCGCGCAGGCAGTCGAGGTGCCATGGGGCAAGGGAATTGCACCAGGGCGCCTCATGGGAACCGATCCGATCAACAAGAACCTGATCCGCGAGTCCATCCTCGAGCTTCTCTCCGACGAGGAGAACGCCCGCGTCGCGCGTGCCGAGGGTGAAGACCTGATCGAAGGTGACGAGTACATCGACCTGTCGGACGTCGCGAGCGGCGTTCACCAGGTGCACGCGGAAGACGCGAAGTCGCCGTTCGAATCGGTCCTCCCGCGGAGCGCGGTTTCGCCCGAAACCTGGTCGCGCATCGTCGCGCGAATCGGCTGAGCGCCCTCGGCCAGGCGAGGACGCGAGGGTGCTCGGTCAGCTGGCTGGTGCGGAGTTGCCGCGCGCGACGAACCCGTTGACCACGTCGCGCAGGGCGTCGAGCGAGACAGGCTTGTCGAGCTTCGGATTGTCGACCGACGCGAGGAAGGCCACGGTCTTCGGCTCGACCGCCCCGCCCGACACGAACACCACACGGTTGGCTTGGTCCGCGTCGACGTGCACGAGCCGCTCGTAGAACTCCGGCCCGCTGAGCCGGGGCATGATCACGTCGAGCACGATGACGTCGAAGCGCGCGCCGTCGGCGAGCATCGCGAGAGCCTGCGCGGCCGACGCTGGAGCTTCGACGTCGTGTTCAGGCAAGAGCAGGCGGCGCACCGCTTGGGCGATCATGGGCTCGTCGTCGACGACGAGAACACGCCCCCTGCGCAGCGCTCCGCTCAACTCGCACGGCGCAACGACGGCTATCGCGGGATCACTACGAAGATCCCGCACGGCCTTGTCGCTCCCCGACCCCACCGGGCGACCATTTCCCGTCATCGAACGATGATCTTATGCCGTCACGAACCAACTGTCCCGTACGACGATGCTGATTTCCAAATGGCCGTCGGCCGGACTGGCACGTCGACCGGCTCGAACGATGACCGGCCCATCGCTCGACCAGCACTGGCACCGACGCGCACCGACGCGCACCGTACTCGCTATTCGTACATGACGTACTCCGGCTCCGGTTTGAGCGAGAGCACTTCCTTCGGCGTCATCAAACGCCCGCCATTGCTCGTGTCTTCCTCGAAGAACAGCTTGAAGCCGGCGTGGACTCCAACGGTCATGCTCTTCAAAAGGTGATTGTAGGTGGCAATCTTCGGCCCCTTCGGTCCGAGGCCATCGACGCTCTTGATCACGACCACCCCGGGCGCGGGCTTCACGACCGACTCGTCCTTCAGGACATACGAATTCACCTGGTGGAAAACGAGCACCTTCTCCGGCAGGTCGTTTTCTTTGACGATGCCAGCCAGGTATTCGGCGACCTCGTTCACGGTCGCTCCGGTGGTCTGGCCATAATAGACCCCAGGCTTCTGTTTGGGCTTCATCGCCCATTCAGGGTCGAGCGCAACTCCGACGTCCGGCTCGCGCAGGTACTTCTCGAAGTACTTTACTTCGGTCATGAAATCCGAGTGGCCAGGCTGGACGTTGAGGAGCAGTAGCGCCTTCGCGGCCCGCGCCGCCGCGAGGTACTCGTCGACCACCGCTTCCGACACGCGGCGGCGGTATTTGCCGTCCGCCCCGGGAGCTCCCTGGACGACCACGGCGATGAGCTCGAAGAGAGGCAGAACCTTGCGGTTTTGCGCGTACTTCTTGGCGTAGCCGTCGATCTCGGCGGCCCGCGCGGAGAGCTTGCCCGCGAGTTTGCCGAGCGCGGGGGCACCGGGCGTTCCACAGAATCCGACGAGGCGATGGTCCGGAAAGATCTCTCGACCACCGCGCGGCAACTCGAGGCGTGGTGGGGCCGGCGCAGGTGGCGACGGATCGGCGGTCGCCGCTGGCGACGCACTGGCGATCGTCGGACCGGTAGGTCCGCTCGTACCGGCTGCGGCGACCGGCAGCGCGGCGACCGTGGAGCTGGCGGACGACGCGTTGGGTGCATCGCCAACCCCGCGACTTCGCATGCAACCGCCGAGTGCCCCCACCACCCCCCCGACCACCGCGACGCCCGCGACGAGATGAAAAAGCCGCACGGCCACATTATGCCCCGAGGGGGATGCGTTGGGCCAAGCCGAGGCCGAACGTGACGTCGATCCGAGGTGACGATAAAATTGCGCCATGCGCGCGGAAGCTGGGGGACTCCTGAACGCATCCAAACCCGATCGCTTCGACGTGATCTGCGCGGGCGAAGCGCTGTGGAACGCGTCGGCCCCGACCGCGTCGAGCGCATCGGCGGCGACGGCTGCCGCCATGCGCTTCCAACCGGGCGGGGGCGCCGTGAACGCGGCCGTAGCCCTTGCCAGGGAAGGACGCCGAGTCGGACTCGCCACCACCCTCATTGACGACACGTTCGGCCGTCTCCTCCTCGAACGCGTGGCGTCTCTGGGCGTCGACGTCGGCGGCGTCAGCCTCGCCGTCCCCACAGACAGCATCGTCTTCTACGACGGCACGAGCGGACAGGTCGTCAACTTCCGCGACGAGGACCAGGCCTTCGCCATCCCCGAGAACTGGTCGGCCGAGGTGCTCCTCCTCTCCGGTCTGTCGCCCGTCGTGTCGAGGGCCGCGGCGCTGTGCAAGTCCGCACGCGCGGCCCGCCGAATGGGGACGATGGTGGTCATCGACGTGAACGCCAAGCTCCATGTCTGGGCCGGACGCGATCCGAGGGCCGTGCACATGGTGCTTCGCGAAGCCGACGTCGTTCGGTTCAGCACCGCAGACCTCGCCGTCCTCGGCATGGAGATCCACGAGGTCCGCTCGAAGCTCAGACCGAACGCCATCCTCCTCACGAGCAACCCGAGCGGCATCACGTGGGTGACCGGACCATTCGGCGAGCTCACGTGCGCGCCAAAGTCGCTCGACA
The DNA here is from genome assembly GCF_001263205.1 of Labilithrix luteola. Classification (GTDB taxonomy): domain Bacteria; phylum Myxococcota_A; class Polyangia; order Polyangiales; family Polyangiaceae; genus Labilithrix; species Labilithrix luteola. Next base: position 7,655,295 of record NZ_CP012333.1, on the reverse strand, counting down.
CGATTCTTCCGCGCGGGGCGGGCGACGCATTCACCGCCGCTCTCTGCGGCGAGCTCGCACGCAAAGGCGATCTCGCGGAGAACCAGATCGCCACGTGGGACCGCGCGCTCCGCCAGGGGCTCGCCGCCGCCTGCAGCGCAGCGAGCCGCGCCCGCGCCTGACGTCAGGACATGAAATTGATCACGAGGTTCACCGCCAGCGCGAGGATCGTCGTGTTGAAGACGAACGACACGACCGAGTGGAGAAGCACCACCTTGCGTACGTGGGCCGACGTCACCGCGACGTCGGAGACCTGGTAACACATGGCGATCGTGAACGCGAAGTAGGCAAAGTCCATCGCGTCCGGGTCGGCGTGAGCGGGGAAGTCGAGCCCTCCTTCGGGCTCCGCCTCGTAGTAGAGATGCGCGTAGCGGAGCGTGGAGGCCGTGTGCACCACGGTCCAAGCGAACACGACGCCGAGGAGCGTCATCGTCGTCCAGACGATCGTCTGCACGTGCGTCAGGTGTCGAACCTGGCTGAGCACGAAGGCCGCCGCGAAGAGGCTGAAGAGGCTCGCCACGAGCGAGATGACGAAGACGGCGGTGCCCCCCGGATCCTCCGTGCCGGCCTTAGCGCGCGTTTCGGTGATGTCAGAGCCAGCGATGACCCTCCACTTGAGGAGGAGGAAGGTGATCGAGAACGCATCCCAGCCGATGACGAGGCTCGCCCACCACTTCGAGCCGATCGGCGTGAAGAGCCCGACCGCGAAGAGCGCGAGCACGAGCGCGATGAAGAAGCGCCCGACCGACCGATGCGGCGAGAGCGCTGATTGCGGCATCGAGGGAGCGACCTCCGTCGTCATCGCCTCGAAGGGATGCCGGTTCCGCGCCACCGGCGCGTGAGAGATTCGCTCGCGTCAGGGCCGAGCGGGCTTCTTCGCGGCCGGCGCGGGCGCAACCTCGACCAGGAACGTATGGTCTTTGGTGTCCCAACTCGTCACGTGGCGAGCAGCGCCCTCGCCTTCGTAATGGTTGTAGTACGTCTTGTACGGGAGGCTTCCGACCCAGCTCGAGCCCTTCTTCGTGAGCCGCGCGACGATGGGCCGCGCGAGGCATTCACGGCTCGCGTCCGGCAAGAGCTCGACGCAAGCGCAGCTCGCCGGGTCCGTCGTGCAGTGCTCCTGGCAGGAGAAGCAGCCGAACGGGCGCTCCTCGGCGGTCGTGCCGTCGAACACGAGTCCGCCGCCTTCGTCGTAGATCACGCCCTTGAGGCCGAGCAGCGAATCGGGCGTCTCGAGCCAGGTGAAACCACGCTCGTCTCGCGTCACCGTGCAGGGCCGAAGCTTGTACATCGCATCGATCCGGCACATGTAGTTGCCGGGCGCGAGCTTGGAGGGGCGCGGGGCGCCGTCGAGCACCTTCGCGTGGTGCCGCGGCGCCGTACGCCCAATGGCCAGCTTCTGTTCCGTCTCTGCCACGGCCGAGGGCTCGGGTTTGCTCGACGGGCGGGCAGCCTCGACGCCGGCATCGGCGACGGGCTCCGCAACGGATGCCGAAGACGACGGCGCCGTGACCTCCACCGTAGACGAAGGCGCGGCGGGCGACGAAGAAGGCGGCACGTCCGCCGCGGGACCTCCGCACGCAATCAGGGAGGCAACCGAAAGGAGCGCGCACACTCGAGCGGACATTCGAACGTCGACCATGAAGTTGTGTTCTCTCGAACGCGTCAGCGGCGCGCGCTCTTCCGATAGCTGACGACGAGTACGCCCACGATGGTCAGGAGACAAGCCGCGAGCTTCGTCATCGTGAAGCGCTCGCCGGCAAGCACCGCACCGATGCCAAGTGCCACGAGCGGGTTGACGTAGGCGTAGCTCGTCGCGATCGACGGTCGCGTGGTGCGCAGCAAGTAGCCGTACGCCGAAAAGCCGAGCATCGAGCCGAACGTGACGAGATAGGCGAGCGCGAGGATGCCGGATACGGAGAGCGGCCCATGCGGGTGCTCGCCACGCACGAGCGCGATGCCGATCATCATGACGCCGCCGGAGACCATCTGCGCAGCCGGCCCCATGGTGCCGGCAGGCATGGGGAGGCGACGGCTCCATACCGAACCGAAGGCCCACGTGATCGGGGCGATCACGAGCGCGATGGCGTCGGTGCTCGAGAACGAGAGGTTGCCTCCCCGATTGAGGATCGCTACGCCGGCGAATCCGGCGACGAGGCCGACGAACTCACGCGCCGACGGCTTCTCGCCCCAGAAGAGACCGACGGCGGCCGCCCAGAGGGGCATCGTCGCCACCACCGTGGCCGCAACGCCGGTATCGACCGAGCGTTCGGCGATGGCCACGAAGCCGTTGCCACAGACGAGGAGCAGAAAGCCGACCGCCGTCGCCGCGAGCCACTGACGCGCAGTCGGAAACGGCGCGCCACGGAAACGCTGCCAGAGCATCAGCGCGCCGCCGGCGAACAGGAACCTCGGCCCGGCCATGAGGAACGGGGGAAGGTCCTCGAGGGCGACCCGCATCGCGTAGTAGGTCGAGCCCCAGACCACGTAAACCGCGAGGAGCGCGCCGGCGACGATCAGGCTCTGGCGCGAGGCCTCCGGCGAGGCCTTCTGTACGGCGCCGCTCCCTGTAGGGCCCTCCGAAGAAGACGAAGGCGTATCGGAGGCGGCCGCTCTCATCGAGCCGCACACCTTGGTGGCAACCGCGTGTCACCGCAAGAAACAACGCCGCAGCGTGCACGTGAACGCGCCGAGCAAGCGCAACCTTGGGCACAGAGCGAAGCCATGAGTCTGTCTCCGATGCCGGACGGGGCCGTTCGGACTCTGAAGATTTTCTTCATGGAGTGTGTCGATTTTGCTGCTTTTCATGGGGAGCCCAGGCTGCGAAGTTGCCACGTCCATAAGGCTCCCCGAGCGCTTCAGGAGAAGACCATGCAGACTCGTGCTTACGCCGCTACGGCCGCAGACAAGCCCCTTGCGCCGCTCTCGATCGAACGCCGCGAGCTCCGCGACGACGACGTCCTCATCGACGTCTCCCATTGCGGCATCTGTCACTCCGACATTCACCAGGCGCGCGGTGAGTGGGGCAACTCCACGTTCCCCATGGTTCCCGGCCACGAGGTCATCGGCCGCGTGGCGCGCGTCGGTTCCAACGTTACCAAGTTCAAGGCCGGCGATCGCGTCGGCATCGGCTGCATGGTCGACTCGTGCCGCGAGTGCGAGTCGTGCCGTGCGGGCTTCGAGCAGTTCTGCGAGAAGGGCTGCGCGTTCACCTACAACAGCACGGAGATGGACCGCAAAACGCCCACCCACGGCGGCTACTCGCAGCAGCTCGTGGCGACGCAGGACTTCGTCTTGCGCGTGCCCGAGTCGCTCGACCCGGCCGGCGCCGCTCCCCTCCTCTGCGCGGGCATCACGACGTATTCGCCGCTCCGTCAGTTCGGCTGCAAGAAGGGCGACCGCGTCGGCGTCGTCGGTCTCGGCGGCCTCGGCCACATGGCCGTCAAGCTCGCCGCCGCGATGGGCGCGAACGTGACGATGCTCAGCACGTCGCCCTCCAAGGAGGCCGATGCGGCGCGCCTCGGTGCGCACGCGTTCGCACTCACCAAGGATCCGGCGACCTTCACGAAGCTCGCGCGCAGCTTCGACATCATCATCGACACGGTCTCCGCGCCGCACGACATCAACAGCTACCTCTCGCTCCTCCGCCCGCACGGCACGCTCGCACTCGTCGGCGCGCCGCCCGAGGCCCTCTCCGTGCACCCCTTCGCGCTCATCGGAGGCAACTATCGCTTCGCGGGGTCGAGCATCGGCGGCATCCGCGAAACGCAGGAGATGCTCGACTTCTGCGCCGAGCACAAGATCGTCTCGGACGTCGAGGTCATCCCGGCCCAGAAGATCAACGAGGCCTACGAGCGCGTTCTCAAGAACGACGTGCGCTACCGCTTCGTGATCGACACCGCGACGCTCTCGGCCTGATCCGAATCGCGAATCACCAAAAAGAACAGCGCTCGTGGTCGTCGATCACGAGCGCTGTCTCGTTTCTGTGCTCGCTCGCCCGGCTTTGCTACTCGCCGAGGACCTTGTGCACGAGCTGGATGCACACCGAGCCCTCACCGACGGCCGAGGCCACGCGTTTGACGCTGTTCGCCCGTACATCGCCGACGGCGAAGACGCGCGGCTGGCTCGTCTCGAAGAGCATGGGCTGCCGCTCGAGGGGCCACTTGGCCTCGTCGAGCATCGCGTGGGTGACGTCGGTGCCGGCGTAGACGAAGCCCTTCGGATCCATCGCCACGCAGCCACGCAGCCATTCCGTGTTGGGACTCGCGCCGGCCATCGAGAAGACGTGACGGATGGGGCGTTTCGACACCTCCCCCGTAGCTTCGTCGCGCCAGGTCACGTATTCGAGGTGCTCGTCGCCATCGAGCGCGATGATCTTCGTCCGGCGTCGAAGCGTGATGTTCGGCGTCTCCTCGATGCGACGGATCAAGTAGCGCGACATGCTCGCCGCGAGGTCAGGTCCGCGAATGAGCATGTGCACGTGCGTGCACGAGCGCGCGAGGAAGGTGGCCGCCTGGCCGGCCGAGTTCCCTCCGCCGACGACGATGACTTCGTTCTCTCCGCAGCGCTGCGATTCGACGTAGGTGGCGGCGTAGTAGATGCCCACGCCCTCGAAGCGGTGAAGCTCGGGAACGTCGAGCTTGTTGTACTGCGCGCCCGTGGCCAAGACGATCGAGCGAGCACGCACGGACTCGCCGTTGGCAAGCTCGATGCGCATCGGAGTCTCGTCGCAATGAAGGCGAACGGCGCCGCGCGCGACGGCGAGTTGGGCGCCGAACTTCTCCGCCTGCGTGAGGGCGCGCCCCGTGAGGGCCTGGCCCGAAACGCCGGTGGGGAAGCCGAGGTAGTTCTCGATCTTCGAGCTCGAAGCGGCCTGTCCGCCCGGCGAGCTCGTTTCGATCACGAGGACGTCGAGCCCTTCGGAGGCGCCGTAGACGGCGGCGGCGAGTCCCCCCGGGCCGGCCCCGCACACGATGACGTCGCGCACGACGCCCATCGACACCGCCGCGTTGAAGCCGAGGCACTCGGCGACCTCCGCTTCGGTCGGATTGCGGAGGACCACGTCACCACGACAGATGAGGATCGGAATGTCCTTCACGCCGACGTGGAACTGGTCGAGCAGCTGCTGGACGTCCGCGTCGCGATCGACGTCGAGGTACTTGCAGGGGTGCCCGTTGCGGACGAGAAACTCCTGCAAACGCAGGGTCGCCGCCGAGTCACGCGAGCCGATGACCACGATGTCCCCGTAGCCCGTCGACAGCAGGCCCACGCGCCGGAGGATGAAGGCGCGCATGATGAGCTCGCTGAGCTCGGCTTCCGTCTGGATGATCGCCCGGAGCTTCGACTGCTCGACGCGGATGACGCGCAAGTCCGTGTTGGCGCGGGCACGGACGAGGCTCCGGCGGTCGGTGAGGAGCGTCACCTCGCCGGTGAACTCGCGCGGGTGGTGCGTCGTGATGTGATCTTCGAGGCCTATGCCGTGGGGATGGACGATCTCCATCGCTCCCTCGACGACGACGAAGAACGGGACGTTCGTGTCTCCCTGCTCGAAGACGATGTCCCCGGCCTTGAACTGCTGCTCCGTTCCGAACGTCGCGACCTTCGCGACTTGCGAAGGCGAGAGCGACGGGAACATCTGCGCGCGGCGCGTCTCGAGCTCGTCGAGAGACGGAAGTCCGTTTCCCATGCGCTTACCCCTCCGACAGGAATTGGTCGTCGGGGTAGCAGTAAGCCCAGGTTTCGCCGATCTCGCCCGACGTGATCATCGGGTGATGCGTAGCGCGATTGTGCGCGGTCGCGTGGCGATTCGGCGAGTCGTCGCAACAGCCGACGTGACCGCAGGTCAAGCAGACGCGGAGGTGAACCCAACCGCTGCCGATCTTGAGGCACTCCTCGCAGCCCTTCGTTGGCCGGTGGACGTGGCGCGGCGTCTCCTCCGTTACGTGTTGGCAGGGATTCGAGAGATCAACGCGGTCGTCGACTTTCATGGCGTCGACCGTATCCCGAGCCGCCATGCGCCGTCCATGCGGCGCGGCAACCTCACGCGTGCGGGCCGAACCAGCGCTCGAGCGCAGGCTGTAGGCCGTCCCGGCCTCCATCGGCAGAGGCCCAGGCGATGATGCCGTCGGGGCGGACGAGCATCGACGTATCCCCTTCCGCGCGGACGGCCGTCACCCGCGACGCCCAGGGCCGCACGACCTCGGACAGCGAGCCATCGCCCGTGTCGAGCAGGACGGCGTTGCCCTCCTGCATCGCGTCGTAGAGCGTGGGCCCCGATTGACCATCGCGCTCCGGCGTGAGGCTCCGATTGGCAACGAACTTGCCGGCAAGCGGGTGCGCATCGCCCACGTCGTAGCGCGTCGCCAGGCCGCTCATCATCTCTCCGAAGAAGCGATTGCCCTCGTCGAGGTTCATGATGTCGGTCACCACGTCGCGAAGGGCCGAGGTGAGGGGGTCGGGACGCATGAGCGCCACCTGCGCCCGCGTGTTGGCGAGGGCGCGCGCCGCGACCGGATGCCGCTCGCTCGTATAGGTGTCGAGCAGACCTTCGGGGGCCCTTCCCTGCAGCGTGGCGGCGAGCTTCCACCCCAGGTTGACGGCGTCCAGCAGGCTGAGATTGATCCCCTGCCCTCCGAACGGCGAATGGACGTGCGCGGCGTCGCCGGCGAGCAGAACGCGACCTTTGCGATACGTCGTCGCCTGGCGCGCGTTGTCAGTGAAGCGCGTCGCGCTCATGATCGCGCGGATCGTCACGTCGGTCTCGCTCACGCGGCGCAGGCTGCGCTGCAGCTCCTCGATGGTCACGGGCGCGTCGCGGTCGGCCGGCGGTCCGTCGAACTCCGTCAAGAAGATGCGTCCAGGGACGGGACCGAACGCCATCATGCCGGCCGGCATTCGACGCCAGCCGATTGGCAAGAGCTTCTCTGGATGATCGAGCTCGACGATGGCCTGGTGCCCCGTGATGGTCGGATCGGTGCCGGGGAAGTCGAACCCGGCCCGCTTGCGAACGCGGCTTCGGCCGCCGTCGCACCCGACGAGATACGCGCATCGAAGGTGGAACCTGCCCTCCGGCCCGCGCGCTTCGATGTCGATGCCCTCGCCGTCGTCGTGGAACGATTCGAGCTCGACACCGCGCCGGACGTCCATCAAGAGCGCGCTCGCTCGCGCGCCGAGGATGTGCTCGAGAGCCGCCTGCTGGACGCCGCGGAAGCGACGCTCCGGCTCACGCTGCTTGGTGGGATCGATGAGGAACAGGCCGGCAAAGTGCCCGCCCACCTTCTTCAGCCCGCCCATGAACGTCTTGGACGGCGCACCGGTCTGCTCGACGTGCTTGAGCATCGCCTCGAGCATCGCGCTCTCCACGGCCTTCATCGCGGGCTCGAAGCCGCGGCGTTCCAGGGCTTCGCCGGCGAGTGCGCCGATCGTTCCAGCCTTGATGGTCTCGTCGATCGCCGAGAGGCGCTCGAGCACCACGACCTTGGCCCCCGCCAGCACGAGTTCGATCGCCAGCATGAGCCCGGTCGGCCCCGCGCCCACGACCACCACGTCCACTTCGTTCATGGACGAGAGCCTGACTTAAATTTTGACCTGGTACAACTTTAAGTTTGGTCTAAAGTTTTGGTGTGCAGGACGAAGGCGGCCTCCGCGAGCGGAAGAAGCGCGAAACCCGTAAGAGGATCTCCGACGTCGCCACCGCTCTGTTCATGATGCGTGGCTTCGACGCGGTCACGGTCCTCGAGGTCGCCGAGGCGGCGAACGTCTCGAAGATGACCGTGTTCAACTACTTCCCGCGGAAGGAAGACATGTTCTTCGACCGCGACGAGGAGAGTCGGGAGCTCATTCGACAGGCTCTGCTCGAGCGTCGCAAAGGCACCTCCCCGCTTTCGGCCCTGCGGAGCCTCGTGCGCCGCCTCGTCGAAGAGAGGCATCCGTTCGCGAAGTTCGACGCCGGCATCGCAGGCTTCTGGAAAACCGTGACCGACAGCGCCGCGCTCACGATGCGTGCGCGGGAGATGCGCGGCGAGCTCGAGCGCGATCTCGCCGAGCTCCTCGTGGCGAGCGCGGGTGGGCGCAAGCCCGACCCGCGAGCCAAACTCCTCGCCGGCATGATCGCGTCGGCAGGGACCGTCGCCTATGCCGAAGGATTGCGCCGCGTCCGCGCCGGCGAGAGTAGCGCACGCGCCAGGAAAGCCTTCGTGGCGCTCCTCGAGCGGTGCTTCAGGAGCGTGGCGGCGGGCTTCGCCGACACGCCCTACGTGTGAAACGAACGCTCAGCGAATGAGCGACGCGACCTTCGCCGCGTCACCGGCCTGCATGGCCGCTTCGATTTCGAGCGAACGGTGATCGTCGCCCACGGTGACGGCGGCGAGAACCTTCCCTCGGCGCTCGAATCCGGCCACGTACCGGCCGCTCTCCAGGCTTCCGCCCTCGAGGATGTTGTCCCAACCCTCGGCGTGCCCCACGTAGTTGAGGGTCGTCTCGTAGTGCGCGCTCCAGAAGAACGGTACGTCGCGATACGGGCCACCGATTCCGAGCATCGCGCGCGCCACGCCCTGGCCCTGCCTTTCGGCCACCATCCAGTGCTCGATGCGCACGCGCGCGCCCGACCACGGATCCGGATACGAGGCGATGTCGCCCGCCGCGTAGACGTCGGAGGCGCTCGTGCGCAGGTGCTGGTCGACCACGACGCCGTGCGCGACGTCGAGGCCCGCCGCTTCGGCAAGGGCCGTTCGCGGATGCACGCCGACACCGAGAACGACGAGGTCGGCCGCCAACGAAGTGCCGTCGTCGAGCTCGACGACGCCCTGACCAATCTTCACGGGCTTACGACCGAGATGGAACTTCACGCCCTTCGCCTCGTGGAGCGAACGCACGAACGTGCCGATCTTGTCGCCGACGATGCGCGCGAGCGGAGCCGCGTCGGTGCTCACCACCTCGACACGGACGTTCCTTGCGCGAAGCGAGGCGGCGACCTCGAGACCGATGAAGCTCGATCCGATGACGACGGCCTGCGTGCCTTCCTTGGCGTTCGCGATGATCGCGCGCGAGTCCGCCAACGTGCGGAGCGTGTAGACGTGCGGGCCGTCGGCCCCCGCAATCGGAAGCCTCCGCGCTTCGGAGCCCGTGGCGAGAAGGAGCGCGCCGTACGAGACGGTCTTGCCGTTCGCGAGCGTCACCGAGCGGGCCTTCGTGTCGATGCTCGTCACGGCATCGCCGAGGACGAAGTCGACCTTGATCTCCTGGTAGAACGCGGCGTCGCGGAGCGGGATCCATTCTTCAGGCGCGTTGCCCGCGAGGTAGTCCTTCGAGAGGTTCGGTCGATCGACCGGCCCCGGCGGCTCGTTGGCGAGGAGCGTGATCGGGCCTTGGTAGCCGTGCCGTCGAAGCGTCTCGGCGCAGGCGGCTCCGGCCGCGCCGCCACCGACGATCACGACGGAGCTCGGCCCGGGCGCGGGCTTGGCCTGGTACGGGTCGCGCTTTTTGCGCACGCTCACGAGGCCGCCCTGATCCACCACGTCGAAGCACGCGATGGGCGTGAGGCCAGGCCCCAGGCCGAGGCCTGTCTCGAGGTCGAAACACGCGTGGTGCCAGGGGCAATGCACCTTGCCGCCCACGACGAGTCCTTCGGCAAGCGGGCCTCCGTAGTGCGAACACGTGGCGGCGGTCGCGTAGACCTTGCCCTCGGCCTTCACGAGCATGACGGCTTCACCGCCGGCGTGGCCAAGCAAGGGCTTGCCCTCGGCGAGCGAGCTCGCAGGAACGCCCTTGTCGAGATCGGGACCAGTCAGCGGCGCGGGATCACTCATCGTGAGCGCACGATACGCCGTTCGCATGCCAGGCGGAACGGAGCAGCTGCGCGATGCTCGACTTCACGAATGGGCACGAGGGTTGCTCGGCGAACGATCATGACGCTCGCCAGCAGCGGCAAGCACGCCCTTCCCCGCGCACGCAAGTCCGCTCGTCGCCCAAAGAAGGCCTCGAGCGTTTCGCTTCGTGACGTCATGACGACGCCGGTGCTCACGCTCACCACGGCCCAGCCCGCGAGCGATGCCCTGGCGGAGATGCTCGATGCGGGCGTGCGTCACGCCGTCGTGCTTCTCGGCGCGGACATCGTCGGTGTGATCTCGGACCGCGATCTCGGCGGCACGGACGGTGGCCTCGTTCGACTGAGGCGCACGGTCGGCGAGCTCATGCACGCCGACGCCGTCGTGGTGAAGCCCGACATGAGCCTCGGCGATGCAGTCCATCTCGTGCGCGAGCGGCGCATCGGGTGTCTCCCCGTCGTCGATCATCATCGGCTCGTCGGCATCGTCACGCGGAGCGATCTCCTCCGCGTGCTCGATGCGGGGGCCGAGAACGCGAGGCGCATGGCTCGCCACGAGCCGTCGGACGAGCGCCCTCCCACGCTCGTCTCGCCGAATCGCGACAAGTGGCCCTGAACCTTCGCGCTCAATTCGGGTGCCGGCCATGCTGGTGCGCCTCGTGCGCGTGGACGTGCGCGAGGTGGCGATGCCCTCGCGCGTGGACCTCGCACGCGTCTTCCTCGGTCGAGGGCTCGTCTTCGCCGGCCACCGCGATCTGCCACGACGCCGGCGCTCCGCACAGGTAGCAGAGGCGTTCCTCGGCTCCGGTCTCGAGGACGCGTTGCACGGCGTGAACGATGGCGTCCGCATCGATCCCCGCGGCTCGGAGCGTTTCCTGCGGAGTGCCGGAGCTCGGCATGGCGCGCACCGCCAGATGGATCACGCGCGCGAACACGGGATCTTCGCCGCCGAGGCACTCACGCACCGCGTCGCCGAGGCCGCCTTCGGCCCAGTGATCTTCGACCACGACCACCGCGCCGGCCGTCGCCTCGACCGCCGCTCGAATTCCTTCGTCGTCGATGGGCTTGACCGAGTAGGCGTCGATGACACGCGCGGGTACGCCTTCCTTCGCGAGCCGATCGCTCGCCGCCAGCGCTTCGTGGAGGGTGATGCCGGCGCCGATGATGGTGACGCGGTCGCGCGGTGATTGACGCAGCACCTTGCTCCCGCCGACGGGGAAATCTTCGTTCGCCGCGTAGAGCACCGGCGTCTTCTCACGCGTCGTGCGGAGGTACGAGATGCCCGGGATGTCGGCCATGGTGGCGACGAGTTTCGCGGTCTGGTTCGCGCAGGAAGGATAGAGCACGGTGCTGCCTTCGACGGCACGCATCATCGCCAGATCTTCGAGGCCCATTTGCGAAGGACCGTCTTCGCCGATCGACACGCCCGCGTGCGAACCGCAGAGACGCACGTTCGCGCGCGAGACGGCGGCCATGCGAATGAAGTCGTATGCGCGCGAGAGGAAGGCGGCGAAGGTCGACGCGAAGGCTACGCGCCCGCGAACGTTCATTCCCACCGCGGCCGCGACCATCTGCTGTTCGGCGATGAACATCTCGAAGAAGCGCTCGGGAAACGCCTTCTTGAAGATCTCCGCGTACGTCGAGTTGCTCACCTCGCCGTCGAGCACGACGACGTCCGAGCGAGCGGCTCCGAGAGCGGCCAGCGCGTCACCGTAGGCTTTGCGCGTGGCCACCTTCGCGCCGACCTCCTCGAGCGGAAGCTTCAGCGGCTTCGCCGATGGAGTGATGCCGGGCGGCTCGGTCGAAATCGGTGGAGGCGCGTGGAGCTCGATGACGGCATTGCGCAGGCCGCCGAGCTCGGCGATGGCAGCCGCGCACTGTTCCTGATCGAGCGCCTTGCCGTGCCATCCCTCTTTGTTCGCGACCAGGGAGACGCCCTTGCCCTTCACCGTCTGCGCAACGATGAGCGTCGGTTGCTCCGTCTCGTGCACCGCTTCGGCATAGGCCTCGTCAATCGCGATCGGATCGTGCCCGTCGATGGTGATCGCGCGCCATCCGAACGCACGCGCGCGCTCGGCGTAGGCAGGCGCATCCCAACCGAGCGGCGTCTGCCCGCGTTGGCCGAGCCGATTCATGTCGAGAATGGCGATCAGGTTGCCGAGCCTGTAGTAACGCGCGTGATCGAAGGCTTCCCAGACGGATCCTTCGGACATCTCGCTGTCGCCGAGGAGCACCCAAACCCGATACGGCGCGTTCTCGAGGTACTTGCCCGACAGCGCGATGCCCACGCCGACGGGTAACCCCTGCCCGAGCGAACCGGTGGCGACGTCGACCATCGGCAGCGGTGGCACGGGATGCCCCTGCAGACGACTACCGAATCGGCGGAACGTGAGAAGCTCCGCATTCGACACGACACCGACCGCCTTGAGCATCGCGTAGAGCAGCGGCGAAGCGTGCCCCTTCGAGAAAATCAGGTGGTCGTTGTTCGGGTTCTTCGGGTTGCGAACGTCCCAGCGCAAGAAGTCCTGCATCAGGACCGCCATCAGGTCCGCCGCCGACAAGCTCGACGTCGGATGGCCGGATCCCGCCGCCGTCGACGAGCGAACGCTGTCGACACGGAGCTGCGCGGCAAGTTCGGTAACCTCGGGCGTGATCTTCTTCATCATGCGGCAGCCTTCTTCGTCGCAAGTGGACGACCATAGAGTTCACGAAGCTCGTCTTTCGCCTTCTCGAGCACACGAAGGCGCTCCTTCGAGAGTCCGCGCCCGCCGCGGTTGATGCGGGCCATGAACCGCCGCACGTGCATGTCGCACGCCGAACTGCGGGCTCTGGCCACGAAAGCCCGGTGAGCCCAGCGCGGATCGTGGATCGCGCGATGCTTTCACCTTGGCCATGTCGGCCCGTCAGGAAACAACCCACGCCCCTTCGAACAAACCCCAACCGCCGCGAGAGCGGCCTTCACCGCACGACAGCACGGTCATCAAGGTCGACTCGTCGCATTCCCCCGAGGAACCCAGGGACAAAAGTACCTAGCCGGCGGCGTCCGCGTCGCAATGCGCCTGTGGGAGCACGAGGCCCCGGGCGACTCGCCCGTGTCCGAGCGCGACTACGAGGTCGTCGGTTACGTGCTCAGCGGACGTGCCGAGCTCCACATCGAGGGACAAGTCGTCCGCCTCGACCCCGGCGATTCCTACGTCGTGCCGCGCCACGCACGCCATCACTACCACGTCATCGCGCCGTTCACGGTCATCGAGGCCACGTCTCCGCCGTCCGCGGTGCACGGCCGCGACGAAACGTGATTCGCCGCGGCCGCCCTGCCGAGAGGTCGCGACCTCATTCGTCGGCAGCGCGCTTGGCTCGGGTTCGCGCGGCCTTCTTGGCAGACGCGGACCGTCCGGCCGCGCCCTTGCTTCGGACGGCCTTCTTGGCCGCGGCCGAGCGACGTGCCGGGCCCTTGGTTCGGACCGCCTTTTTCGCCGCCGCCGAGCGCTCGGCGGTCGTCCGGCGCGAAGCGGCCGACTTCGCCTGACGTGCCAGCGCACGCGGCGTCGCCGCGGCCTTTCCCTCACGTTCGAGAGCATCGAGCGAAGCCTTGGCGCGCTTGCGCGTCGCCTGGCGCTTCGGAGGCGCTCCGTGACCTCTTGCGTAGTCGCGGGATGCGCGACGTCGTGTCGTCTCGGACGTCTTCCCCTCCTTGGGAACAGGAAGCTCGACGCCCGCGCGACGTGCCTTCGACAAGCCGATCGCAATTGCTTGCTTCGCCGACGCCGCTCCGTGCTTGCCCTCGCGGACGTGCTCGATCTCCTCACGCACGAACTCGCCGGCCAGCGTCGATGGGGACTTTCCCTCGGCCTTGTCGCGCCGGGCGCGTGCGCGCGTCTTCTTCTCCGGCATGGTTCTCCTCCGGTCAGGTGTTTCCTCCGAATGGCCTACGTTCATCCACGGCCCTGCACGATGCGCGCCGCGGCACGCTCGGTGCACGTCGAAAGAAACGTACGCGCCGGTGGCTCGTCGCCTTCGTACGCTCACGCACGCTCAACTGCGCAACTCATCGAGGAGAGAAGACCATGAAGAGCCGAATCCATCGTCTCGAGGACCTGGGACAAAGCGTTTGGCTCGATTTCCTCGATCGGAAGCTGCTGACTTCCGGTGAGCTCGAGCAGTTGATCAGCGAGGGCCTACGAGGCATGACCTCGAACCCCACCATTTTCCAGAAAGCGATCTCGGGCTCCAGCGACTACGACACCGCGATCCGATCGGCCGCGGCTTCCGAGTCCGACGCGAGCGTGCTCGAGCGGCTGATGGTTCGTGACCTGACCCTGGCGTGCGACAAGCTCCGCCCGGTCTACGACGGTTCAGACGGCGCCGACGGGTTCGCGTCGATCGAGGTGGCGCCCACGCTCGCCGGAGAGACCGCGGCGAGCATCGAGGCGGCATCCCGCCTGTGGGGCGCGGTGAATCGACCGAATCTCATGGTGAAGATTCCGGGGACGCGCGCGGGGCTACGCGCCATCGAGAGCTGCCTCACGCACGGCATCAACATCAACGTGACCTTGCTGTTCTCGGTGTCGCGCTATCGCGAGATCATCGAAGCGCATCTTCGCGCGCTCGAGCATCGAGTTTCGCGTGGCGAGCCGATCGACCGCATCGCTTCCGTCGCGAGCTTCTTCGTCTCGCGCGTGGACACCAAGGTCGACAAGGCGCTCGACGGACTTACCGTGCCGGGCGACGCACTCTCGCTCAAGGGCAAGATCGCCATCGCGAACGCCAAGCTCGCCTTCGAGGAGTACGAGACGATCCTGGCGAGTCAACGCTGGAAGACCCTGGCCGACAAGGGCGCTCGCCCCGCGCGGCTGCTCTGGGCCTCCACCTCGACGAAGAATCCCGCTTATCCGCCGCTCCTGTACGTCGAGGCCCTGATCGGCCCGCGCACGGTCGACACCGTGACGCCCGAGACGTTCCGCACGTACACCGAGCAGGGGCAGCCGGAGCCGCGCATTCGTCGCGACCTCGGCCAGGCGCATGCGCAGATGGAGCTGCTCGCGCGCCACGGCATCGACTTCGAAGAGGTCGCGGCGCAGCTCGAGACGGAAGGGGTCGCGTCGTTCGTCGACTCCTTCACGAAGCTCCTGCAGTGCATCGCGGACAAGCGACGGTCGTTCACGTCGCCGCCGCTCCGCCCCTGAGATCAGCGTCGGGGGCGGCGGACGGCGCGCACTTTGCCGCTCTTGCCGCCCCCGCAATAGAACAGATCGTTGCCGTTCGACTCGAGCCCGGAGACGTGGGCGCCGGTGGGCATTTCGAGCGTGTCGATCACTTCGCCCGTACGCGGGTCCACGTGTCTCAGCTCGCTCTCGTCACCTTCCCACGTGGCGTGCCAGAGCTCGCCGTCGACCCAGGTGACGCCCGTGACGAAGCGGTTCGATTCGATCGTACGAAGGACCTTGCCAGTCTCCGGATCGATTTGATGAATCTTCCGATCGCGGTACTGGCCCACCCAAAGCGTTCCCTCGGCCCACGTGAGCCCGGCATCTCCCCCTCCACCAGGCGCGGGGATGGTGGAGACGACACGACCGGTCGCAGGGTCGATCTTCTGGATGTGCGCTTCGGCAATCTGGAAGAAGTGGCGACCATCGAAAGCGGTTCCGGCGTGGCTGGGGACCGCGAGCGAACGACCGAGCGTTCCGTCCTTGGGCTCGAGCGCGACGAGCTGATCGCCGGTGGCGAACCACACGTCTTTCCCGTCATAGCTCACGCCATTGACCTGCTCGACACCAGGGAACGGACCATATTCACGAACGACTTCGGCGGGGCGGTTGGCCATATCGAACACCTAATCAATCGGTAGATGGGACGGGAGTAACAACATCGTCGTGAATGCGTTCGTCGTCGGGGCCGTGAACGGCGGCACGAGCGGAGCGGTCCAACGTCGAGCTCGACCATGCCCCCACGCCTGGACCTTGCCCGCGGCTAGGAGCGTATCGAGCGCACGCTGAACGGTTCGCTGGCTCGATCCCATGGCCAGGGCGAGCGCCGAGCTCGACCAGGCCTCGCCGTCCGCGAGCAAGGCGAGGACCGTCGAATGCTCTTCCTCGACGGGGCGCGCGAGAACCACCACGTCGTTCGCTCGCTTCGCTTCGAGCACGAACCCGCGTGCCGTGGCCCGCACGTCGGCCACGGGCGAGAGGATCTTGCGCAGGCGCCCCATCTCCACGCGAAGCCGCGCGCGATGCGACTCGTCCACGCGACGGCCTCCGAATCCTCGACGAACCAGCTCGTCGCGCGAGACGTCCGACGGCCACGCCTCGGCGAGCGTGCGCGCGAGAGCGAAGAGCACGGGCCGACCGGCGAGCGACAGGATGCGTTCGTCCTCGCGCACGACGTGACGGCACGCGTCGACGACGAGCGCGTCAGAGCCGAGGAGGGACTCTACGTCGGCTAGGACCAGGGCGCGCTCCTCCCCCTTCGAGAGCAGACGCGCCGCGGGAATCTCGAGGGCGCGAGCCATGGTCTCGACCTCGGCCGCGAGCGCCGGAATGCCCGTGCGACCCGCCGCCGACCGCGCACGGGCAATCGCTTGGCTCGCAGGCCTGGTCTCCAAGCGGCGCATCGCAATCGTGGCGACCACGAGCTCGCACGTGACGCGCAGCGGAGGCGCGAGATCGTACCCGTCGAGTGCCGCGAGCGCCGCTTGGGCTTCGTCGAGTCGGCCCAAGAGAAGGAACCACCGGCTTTCGAGCGAGCGGGCGAGCGCCACGTTGTGCCGATCGTCATGCGTCTCGAGGATCTGCCTCGCCGCCGCCAGCTCCTTGCTCGGCCAATCGAGATCTCGCGAAGCGAGAGCCACCTCGCATTCGGCCAACGTGCAGCGCGCACGGGCCATCGCTTCCCTCGGCCCGAAGGCCCGCGCCGCACGCTTCAGGAGCTCGCGCGCACGGCTCAGATCGCCGAGCTGCGCCATCGCGATGCCTCGCAGCGCGAGCGCCGGAGGGTCTTCGCGCAAGGCGACGCGCTTGAGCGCGCCGAGCGGATCGCCTGCAGCGAGCGCGTGCGCGGCAGCGGTGATCAGCGAGTCCATCGGAATCCCGTCACCGTTGTAACTCCCGCGCTCGCGCGAGGGGCGTCATCTTGTCCGCATGACGACGAACACGAACAATCACCCGGTCGTAACGCGATCCGAATGGCTCCGAGCACGAAAGGAGTTCTTGAACGAAGAGAAAGAGATGACGCATTTGCGCGATCGTCTGAGCGAGAAGCGCCGGAACTTGCCGTGGGTTCGGGTGGAAGAGGATTACCGTTTCGAGGGACCTCGGGGGAAGGCGAAGCTCGCGGACCTCTTCGAGGGCCGTAGCCAGCTCCTAGTCTATCATTTCATGTTCGCGCCCGAATGGGAGGAGGGCTGCAAGAGCTGCTCCTTCTGGGCGGACAACTTCGAGCGCTCCGTCGTCCATTTGAAGCAACGCGACATCACGTTCGTCGCGATCTCGCGCGCGCCCTCCGAGAAGCTCGCGGCGTTCGAGAAGCGCATGGGCTGGACGTTTCCCTGGTATTCGACCGCGGGAAGCAGCTTCAACCATGACTTCTCCGTGTCGTTCACGCCCGAGGAGGTCGAAAAAGGAACGGGCACGTACAACTACGGTCTCATGAAGCCGCCGATCTCGGACATGCCGGGCATCAGCGTCTTCTACAAAGATCCGAGCGGCGCCATCTTCCACACGTACTCGACCTTCGGCCGTGGCATCGAAGGCATGAACGCCACGTACCAGTATCTCGATTTGGTTCCGAAAGGACGCGACGAGAACGGAAAGCGCGCGTTCTGGCTCCGTCACTGGGATCGCTATGAGCCCTGAATGCCCTTGCTCGCAGAGCTCCTCGGATCGTCCGCGAGACGAGAGCGTCCAGACGAAGCGACGCGTCGCGGGTCGAGCCGGTTCGCTCTTGGGCCTGCTCGCGAGCGTCCTCGCCATTCTCGCCCCGAAGTGCCCGATGTGCCTCGCGGCCTACCTCTCGCTCTTCGGCCTCGGGGCCTTGGCGAGTTGGGTCGCCCCCGCGCTCTTGCCCCTCGGGATCTTCATGGGCGTCACCGCCCTCGCCTTCCTCGCGCTCGGGAGAGGTCGCCGAGGACGGTTCGAACGCGAGACCTGAGCAGACCTCCTGCGGCGACCACTTGCATGGACCGAGAATTCCGGGGCCCACGATGGGCGAGGGCCCCGAAATCCTCGGTCCGTTGCACAAGTTTGTCGCGGACTCCGTTTTGACGATTCAATCAGCGCAACGGAGTTGCGCTGCAATGCGGCGGCGGCCGACCGCAGCGGCGTCCGTACCGACGCTTCGACGCGCCCATGAAGCCCCCAATCGCGGCGCGCAGTGCTCCCTTCGCGTCGCGCCGGCCTCTCGACGCGTCCGCGATCCCTTCCGGCGCGGGCCCGAGGGCCAGGGGGCCCATCCTCGAAGCTTCCGACGCGCTCCCAGGGCTCCGACGCGCCCGCCGGAGATGTGATTTCACGCAGTTGAGGCCTTCGGGGATGCGCCCTCTGACGTCCAACGCCGCACCGGAGCGCGTTTTCTTCGCGTCGAAGGGCTCTCCGGCCGCAATTCCGATCTTCCAAGGCGCGTCGGAAGCCCTCCGGACGCGTCGGAACCTCCGGCCGTCAGAAATGGCGCAGTCGAGCGCGAGGCAGCAACGTCGCAAGGGCGAGTGATGTGAGCTCTACGCCCAATGCCGTTCGGACAAACAGACTTCCGTCAAATACCGATGGATTCACCCCGAGATTTTTCACAGGAAGGGCGGAAGGGCGGAAGTTTTTGGGGCGGTGAGCCGGCAAATCGCGCCACGCCGCGTCGGCATCGGGGCATTCAATTCCCTCGCAACCGCAGTTTGGCGCTTTACGCGGGGCGATAATAAAACCTTCCGATCTTCCGACCTTCCTGTGAAAATTCTGATTATCCGAACGGCATTGGCTCTAGGCCCCCCGGAGGAGAGCCATCAGGCGCACGACGGAGGCCGAGGCAAAGCGCTTGCTCACGTAGGTGTGGTTGCTCATCACCGTGGGGCCACGTTCGACGAGCGACATCGAGCCCGGTGACGAGGGAGCCGTGAAGAACACCTGGCCGCGATGCCGATAATGGACCTCGGCACGCGGCACCACCTCGGCCGAGAGATCGAGCACGAGCTCCACCGGGCGATCGTCGTAGACGCGGTCGTGGCGCACGAGGACATAGTCACCGGGCAAGAGGCGAAGGGCGCGAGCCTCGGAGACGGCGAGCGAGCGCCCGGTGATCTCACTCGCCACTCCGCGCAGCGCTTCGAGGAGCTCGGCGAGCGGTGGAGACGAAACGTGGTCGTAGCTCCCCCGATCGACAAGCGCGTAGCGTTCGTAGCCGAGCTCTTCGAGCGAACGACGGACCGACGCGGCGAGCGAAGCGCCGATGACGTCGGGGACGATCACCGCCGGCAGCGGCGTCGACGACCACGCTTCGCGAGTGCTCACGGATAGAACCATCCGGCGAGCGAGGCCCGGAGCCCCGCCATCACTTCCCTCACCTGGTGGAGCGAGGCGTCGCTCACTTCGAAGACGACGAGACGATTCGGCACCGGTGCGATGATCTTCGCGCTCTCCGTGCGCACGACGTCGCGCCCGTCCATCGTGCATCGAAAGAGCTCGAGCTCACCGCCCTCGGGCGGCTCGGGCGACGGCAGGTAGTAGGCATACGCGAGCACGCGGCCGACGTGCTGCTGATGGTCGTTGTGCGGAAGCAGGTAATGGCCCGGTCGATAGGCGTACGCGCGCATGTCGGCGCGGGAGAGGGCCTTGCCGGAGATGCGCGAAAGACGCGGCGCGAGAGCCTCGGCGAACGAATCGCGCAAGCGGCGGAACGCATCCGTGCGTGGTTCGGGCGAGGAGCCCTCGAACCAGAAGATGTCGCCTTGGCAATCGTCGACGGGCTCCTCTTCGAGGGCTGCCAAGAGATCATCGAGGGCGGCCTGGTCGACGAAGTCGTCGAACACGAGATGTGGAAACGGCGCGGCCGCACGAAAGACTCGCGCCAGCGCCTCTTCGTCGTCCCACGCGGGCGAGAGATTCCACATCGGAAGGCTGCTCAGTCGCGCTTGGCCTCGGCGGCGCTCGGCTCGTTTCGCAGCGAGCGATCGAGCACGAATGCGCCGAACGGTACGAACGACCAGCCGAGCGCGGCCAGCGAACGGCGGCGCGGCCATGCGTGTTCGAGGGCGGTGCGGTAGAGCGTGGCGACGAACGTAACGAACAGAATGCCGTGGACGCTGCCCATGATCCGCACGAACAGCGGCATGCCGAGCGCGTACTTGAGCGGCATGCCCACGAAGACGAGAAGGCCGAGCGAGAGCCCTTCGAGCAACGCAACGAGCCTCAGCTGACGAATGACAGTCATCGTGACCTCAAGAGATCCCAGGTGGGGCGGAAAACCATCAGCATGACCACGAGAACGAGCGGCACCGTAGCCGCCCAGAAGTCGGCCCGCGACCGCTCCGGCTTCGCCACGGCGCGCACGAGCGCAATCTGCGAGGCGAGCGACAAGACGAGCGACCCGAGGAGCCAGAGCTCCATCAGCGAGATGCGGAGCATCGACGCGAGGCCGTAGCCCGTCACCCAGATGGCGAGGAGCGCGGGCGACGCAACCTTGTGGACTGCGCGACGTCGCTCTTCCGGGGCCGACGCCACGAACGCCGCGACGAGACCGCCGCCGTACGCGAGCACGGAGACGAGCTTCAGAACGAGAACGATCCGATAGAGCACGCCGGCTACCATCGGCGCGCACAGTGCCACGGCCCGGCGCGGCGAACGAGTGGCAAGATCGACAATCTTCGACCACTTTCGGCCAACGGCAGAATCCAACCGATGAGCTACGTTGTGGCCATGCATCGAGCGGCGGTTCTCGCAGTTCTCGCCATGGACGGCGTCGTCCCCTTCGACCTGGCGACTCCGGGCGAGGTGTTCGGACGAGCTCGCATCGGGCGCGATCCGGCGCGCGCTCGAGCGGCGTACGACGTTCGCATCTGCGCGCCGAAACGACGTGCCGAGACGGGCCTCTTCGAGCTTCGCGCGCCTTACGACCTCGACGAGCTCGGGCGTGCCGACACGATCGTCGTGCCCGGCGTGGCGGATGTTTCGAAGCCGGTTCCTCGCGCCGTGCTCGAGGCGTTGCAGAAGGCCTCGGCGCGAGGCGCGCGCATCGCGTCGATCTGTTCGGGCGCGTTCATCCTCGCCGCGGCGGGTCTCCTCGACGGCCGCCGTGCGACCACGCACTGGCTCGCGGCAAGCGAGCTCGCACGGCGCTATCCGGCGATCCACGTCGATCCCCACGTGCTCTACGTGGACGAGGGCAACGTGCTGACCTCGGCAGGCGCCGCCGCCGGCCTCGACCTGTGCCTGCACATCGTGCGCACGGATCACGGCGCCTCGGTGGCCGCTGCGGTGGCGAAGCTCGCCGTGATGCCGCTCGAACGAGCCGGCGGTCAGTCCCAGTTCATCGTGCACGAGCCTCCCTCAGCCGAGGAGGGCGCGTCGCTCGAGCCCGTCCTGCGCTGGCTCGCCGAGAATCTCCAAGAGAAGGTGTCCCTCGACGACATCGCTCGACGCGCGGGCATGAGTCTGCGGACCTTGAGCCGTCGCTTTCGCGAGCAGACGGGGACGACGCCCCTCGGCTGGCTGCTGCGCGCGCGCGTTCGACATGCGCAGCAGCTCCTCGAGACTACGCCTTCGTCGATCGAACGCATCGCCACCAGCGCCGGCTTCGGCTCGGCCACGACATTTCGCCTGCGCTTCCAGCGGGTGGTGGGCACGAGCCCGCGGGCCTACCGGAATGCCTTTCGCGGCGCGGTGCCCGAGCACGACGTTCGAGCGCGACGGAGCGCGTGAGGCCTCAGGAAGCTCTTCTTCGACGTTGGCGCGATCCGATGAGCCCTTTGGCGCGATCGGATTTTCGCGGCTTTCCGGGGCGACCTAGGTTCTTCGTTGCGCCCCGAGGATGGTCGGCGCACGAAAGGGAGAACGCCATGTCGAAGGTATGGCTCGTCACCGGAAGCTCGCGCGGCCTCGGCCGCAACATCGCCACGGCCGCGCTCGAAGCCGGCCACCGCGTCTTTGCCACGGCGCGCAAGCCCGAGCAGCTCGACGACCTCGTGCAAAAGTACGGCGACCGCATCCGCGCGTACGCGCTCGACGTCACCAATGCCGAGGCAGCTCGTGCGGCGGTGCGCATTGCCGTCGATACGTTCGGCAAGCTCGACGTCGTGGTCAACAACGCCGGCTACGGCAACATGGGTTCGATCGAAGACGTGCGCGAAGACGACTTCCGCGCGCAGTTCGAGACGAACTTCTTCGGTGTCGTGAACGTCACGCGCGCGGCCTTGCCGGTCCTGCGCGCGCAGCGCTCGGGACATATCATTCAGATCTCGTCGATCGGCGGGCGCATGGGCACGCCCGGCCTCGGCGCGTATCAGTCGGCCAAGTGGGCCGTGGAAGGCTTCTCGGAGGTCTTGAACACCGAAGTGATGCCGCTCGGCATCAAGGTCACCATCGTCGAGCCGGGCGGCTTCCGCACCGACTGGGCAGGCTCCTCGATGTCGATCGACGAGGTCCGCGAGGACTACCGGCCCAGCGTCGGCCGCGTCATCGAGCGTGTTCGCAACGGGGCCACCGTTCCCGTGGGCGATCCGGCGAAGGCCGCCAAGGTGATTCTCGAGATCGCGGGAATGGACTCTCCTCCCTTCCGCATTCTGCTCGGAAGCGACGCGGTTCACTTCGCGGGCCTGATGGCGACGAAACGCGCCGAGGAAGACGCGAAGTGGAAGTCGCTGAGCCTCACGACCGACGCCGAGCCCCCGGAGCAAGGCAAGCTCGATGCGCTCGTCGACGCCCTCAGGGGCAACGGCGCGCGAGCGAACGGAGGATGACATGACGGCCGACGTCATTCCGGTTGCGAGCGCCGTTTTGCATCGCCTTTCGGCGCTCGGCCTGGATCTGCGTCGGCTCGAACGCCATCCCGACGTTCCTCACGAGCTCTTCGAAAGCACCAAGGCTCGCCTGACGACGAAGCAGTTCTTCGCGCTCTGGCGAGCCGTCGAAGAGATCGCAGGCGAGCCCGGCTTCGCGCTGCGTGTGGGCAGCGATTCCGTTCCCGAGCGCTGGAACATCGCCTCGGCCGCGGCGCTCTGCGCTCCCTCGTATGGCGAGGCCATCCGGGTTCTCGGTCGTTACAAGCGGCTCATCTGCCCCGAGGATCTCGCGCTCGAAACGAAGGGAAGCGAAGCCTCGCTCGTCGTGGATTGGCTGCTCGCCGACGAGCCGCCGCCACCTTTCTTGATCGACGGAACGTTCGCCTCGACGCTCGCCTTGGGTCGACACGGTACGGGCAAGCGGCTCGTCGCCAAGCGGCTCGAGCTCACGAGGCCCGAGCCTCCGCCAGCGGTACGAGCTCTCCTGCAAGAGCACTTCGGCTGCCTTCCCCAGTTCGGCTGCACGCGCAATGCGATGACGTTCGAGGCCTCGGTGCTCGACGAATCGATGCTCACGGAGAACGGCGATCTGTTCGCCGTCATGCTTCCGGGCCTCGAAGCGCGGCTCGACGAGGAGCCGTCCGGAGGCACGCTCGCCAGCCGCGTGGCCGACGTCGTGGGGCGCAACATGCGAGGGCGTCGTCCCACACTGCAAGTCGTCGCACGCGACCTGCGCATGAGTGCACGCACGCTCCAGCGCCGGCTCGAGGAGAGCGGAACGAACTTCCAGGAAGTGCTCGACCACGTACGCCGCGCGACGGCGCGGAGGCTCCTCCAGACGACCGAGCTCGACGCCGGAGAGATCGCGTTTCTCCTCGGCTTCGAAGAGGTCAACTCGTTCTCCCGCGCCTTCCACGTCTGGGAGAAGACGACGCCGATACGCTACCGCGCGAACGTCCGCGCGTGACGCCGGCTCAGAGAGCGGCCGACAACATGGGGCCGAGCGAGAGCGCATTGAAGCTCGCGCTCGAGATGCCCTGGTAGTGGATCTCGCCGCCCACCGCGAGGACCGGGCTCAGGTGATAGACGACTCCACCGCCGCCCACGTAGGCCGCACCGGTGTTCTGCGGATTGTCCACGTGTCCCATGCCGATCCCCGCTTCGACGAACGTCGACCAGGTTCGAAGGGGCAGCACGAACTTCGTCGCCACCATGGCGACCACGGCCGTCGTCTCGTAGAAGTAGCTCGCGAACTGAAGGTTCGGCACGAAGAGGATGCGTCCGGTGTCGAATCCCCAGCCGAGGCGCGCGTTGAGCGAACCGCCGACGTTGCCGCTGACGAACACGATGCCGGGCGTGACGCTCGTTTGGCCGCCGAGGTTCCCGTAGACGGCCCAGTCGCGCGCGATCTGCGTGGGCTCGGCGCCGGGAGCGGCCTGAGCGCCGGGCGCGGTCGCGCTCGTCGTGGTCGTGGTGGCCGCCACGCTCGGACGTCGGAAGCCGGTGGGGAACGGCGCGTACGTCGGATCGCCCCACAGTGGCGCGACGGGCGTGTGTGCCGAATCCGTCGTCCAGACCTGAGCCGTCTGCGTGGTGGTGGCCATGGTCGACTGCGCCGATGCGGACCGCGCGTAGCACGCGACCAGGGCCATCGCCGAAAGCGTCACGAGCCGTTTCGAGCTCGAGCGCGTGGAGGACTTGAGGGAGTTCGCGGGTCGCATCGTTCCGTCGGGAGACGATGCGAGAAGAGCGCCAGCGCGAACGACCGTGCGCCGCGCGCCTTCGTCATTCCTGGTCGAGGAACGTCACCACGCCGGTCGCGAGATCGAAGACCGCGGCGACGATGACGACGCGACCGCACTCGACGAATTCGCGCAGAATCGGACTCGAACGACGAAGCTCGGCCGCCGAGGCGAGCGCGTTCACGCGAACCGCTTCGTTCATGCGCGCCTCGCGATCGCCGCCCGGCGTGGGCGGCATGGCTTCGAGGTGCGGAGTGATTCGTTTGACGATCGACTGGATGTTGGGCGAGTTCGGCTTGCCGCCCTCGAGCGCTTCGACCGTGGCGCCGACCGCACCGCACTTCGTGTGACCCATGACGACCACGAGGCGTGTGCCGAACTTGCCTGCTGCGAACTCGACGGAGCCGATCAGCGAGGGCGCGACGATGTTGCCCGCCACGCGAATGACGAACAGGTCACCGAGCCCTTGGTCGAACACGTACTCGGCCGGTGCGCGAGAATCGGCACAACCGAGAATCACCGCGAACGGGGATTGGCCGTCGGCGAGCCCGGGATGCCAGCTCCGCGTCGCTCGCCCTTCTCCCATCACGAACCGACGGTTGCCCTCACGAAGACGAATGAGAGCCGAAGCAGGATCGACCGCGGTGGGGGCGTAGGAGTTGGGCACGTCGCGAGACGGCTACCACGATGCCGGGAACGCCGGCAACGCGAAGAACAAAGCGCAGCTGCAGCGCGTCGGAGCTCAACTGCGCTCGCGCTTCGGCGTCGGGAATCTCGAACGCATGAAGGCGACGTAATCCCGCTCGGTAAACTCGCGACGCGCCTTGACGAATCCGCGCTCGTCGCCGCCGACGAGGTAGCGAAGCTGATCCTTGCCGTCCGTCACCGCCTCGAAAATGACGCGCGCGACGTCGAGCGAGCTCATCGAGATCTCCGAACGCATCGCGGCAAAGCTGGCGTTCGTCGCGTCGACGAACGCGGCATAGTCCCGTTGGATGGCCTCGTTCGAGGAGTCCTGCTCGCCGACCTGCTCCTGCGCCTCCTGCGCCGAGCGCTCGCCGAACCGCGTGCTCGAGACTCCGCCGTGCGGGATGACGAGCTTCACGGCGACGTTCTGCGAGGCGGCCTCGTAGGCGAGCGCCTCGGTGAAGCCCTCGAGCGCGAACTTGCTCGCGCAATACAGCGAGAGCATCGGGAGCGTGAACATGCCGGCGCCCGAGCTCACGTTGACGATGGTGCCGCCGCCGCTCTGACGGAAGTGCGGGAGAAGCGCCCGCGTGAGCTCCATCACGCCGAAGACGTTCACCTCGAACTGCTCGAGGATCTTCTCGCGCGGGATTGTCTCGAAGAGGCCGTAAAGGCCGTAGCCGGCGTTGTTGACGAGGGCATCGATGGATCCGAAGCGCTCGAGGCCACCCGAGACGGCGGCGGCGATGCTGTCACGATCCTGCACGTCGAGGCGCGTGGTCCACACGCGTTCGGGAGGGCCGAGCGGTTCGGAGGCCTCGGGCTTGCGCATAGTGGCCACCACGTTCCAGCCGTGCTCCGCGAAGAGCCTGGCCGTTGCTTTGCCGATCCCCGAAGAGGCACCGGTCACGAGAAGGGTCTTGGGGTTGCTCATGAAGGCAACCTAGCGACGCAACGACGCTGCGAGAATCACGCTAATCTCGCATGTGATGGTGAAGAATTTCGTACAATCGCGCACGCCCGCGCGCCTGCTGGAGCTCAACGCCATCGCGGCCATCGCCACGCACGGCAACTTCCGCCTGGCCGCCGTCGAGCTCGGGATGTCGCCGTCGGCGCTCAGTCATGCCGTCGCGGCGCTCGAGCAGCGGATGGGGGTGCGCTTGCTCCATCGCACCACACGCAGCGTGCGTTTGTCCGAAGTGGGGGAGCGATTCCTGGCGCGGGTACGGCCGGCGCTTCGCGAGATCGCCGACGCGATGGACGACGTGCATGCGCTCGCCGACACGCCTCGAGGGACGCTCCGCATCAACACGTCGGAGGGAGCCGTGCGACGTTTCCTGGGGCCCATCGTGCTCGTCTTTCTCGAGCGCTACCCCGACGTTCAGGTCGACATCGTGAGTGAAGGGCGACTCGTCGATATCGTGGCCGAGGGCTTCGACGCAGGCATGCGGCTCGCCGAGTTCGTACCGCGCGACATGGTCGCCGTTCCGTTCGGACCAGCGCTTCGCTTCGCCGTCGTGGGGTCGCCGCGCTACTTCGAGACGCATCCGGTGCCGCGGGCGCCATCGGAGCTGCTGGCGCACGAGTGCATTCGAGGACGACTGCCGAGCGGAGCTCCGTTCCGGTGGGAATTCGAGCGGCGTGGGGAGGAGGTCATCGTGGACGTCACCGGCCGGCTGACGGTCGACGGGACGGAGTCGATGGTGGAGGCCGCGCTCGCGGGAAGGGGACTCGCCTTCGTGACCGAGGAGTCCGTGGGCGAGCTCGTCCACGAGGGCCGTTTGATTCGGGTGCTCGAGGATTGGACGCCGCCGTACCCGGGCCTGGCGTTCTACTACCCTTCGCACCGCGATCCATCGGCGACGCTTCGCGCGTTTCTCGACATCGTGCGCGCCTCCAAGCCCACGTGGTCGAAACGGCTCGGTGCGAGCGAGACGAGGCAGACGGGACAGACGGGACAGACGGGACAGACGGGGCGGACTCGGAAGCGGTTGCGCGGAAAACGCCGAGGCTGAACGGCTTCGGTCACGGCCGCATGGACGCCGGCGCGCCTCCATGGTCCGATGGTCCGTTTCCCAATGATAGACGTGGATACGAGCGGCGATTCGGGGGTCCGGGAGACGGGGCCGTCGTCACGGCTTACCGCCGTGGAGGCCGCGGACCTGCTGATCCACCTCGTCACCCGCGGGAAGCCGCGGGCCGTCGCGCTCGAGCCGAGTACGTCCGGCCACGTCGTCCACGTCGACGATGGCGAGGGCTATCGCGAGCGCACGCGACTCACCGCCTCGCTCGGTGACGCCGTCGTTGCTCGCCTCGCGATCCTCGCCGAGCTCACGCCCGGTGCCTCGACCTCCCAACTCGGGCGTCTGCGCGTCTCCCTCCGGCGCCCCGATTCCGGCTCGGCGCCTCCTATCGTCGAGCTGCTCGTCGCCGTGCGTGTGGTCGACCACGGACTCGCCGCCGAGGTCCATCGCGTCGCGACGATCGCCGGTACGTTCTCCCCGGCCCCGGTCGATTCTGTCGCCGTCCCCGATGCCGACTTCGGCAAGTACCGCCTCGATCGCGAGCTCGGTCGCGGAGGCATGGGGGTCGTCTACCTCGCCAAGCACGTGGTCCTCGACAAGCCCGTCGCCGTGAAGGTCCTTCACCCGTTGGCGAGCGACAACCCGATGCTCACGTCGCAGTTCGTGATCGAGGCCCGCGCCGCGTGCCGCGCGCGTCATCCCGGCATCGTCGACGTGACCGATTTTGGCACCATGCCCGACGGGCGCGCCTACCTCGTCATGGAGCTCGTCGATAGCCCCACGCTCTCCACCGTGCTCGATCGCGAAGGGCCACTGCCTCACGCGCGCGTCGTCACGCTCGCCGTCCACATCGCCGAGGCGCTCCAAGCCGCGAGCGCGCAGGGCGTCGTCCATCGCGACCTCACCCCGGCGAACATCTTCGTGTGCGACGGCGATCAGCCGAAGATCTGCGACTTCGGCGTGGCGAAGATCGTCGACAAGGACGCCGAGGATCTCGAGGGCGTCGCCTCGCGCGTCGTCGGCACCGCCGCGTACATGTCTCCCGAGCAAGGGCTCGGCGAGCCGGTCGATGCGCGCACGGACATCTATGCGCTCGGCTGCGTGATGTACCGCATGCTCACGGGCAAGGTCCCCTTCGCCGGCGGCTCCCTCGTCGCCATCCTCGCGAAGCACGTCCACGACGATCCTCCGCCGATGACGAGCCCACACGGCCCGCTGCCTGCCGCGCTCGAGGGCGTCGTCCTCCGTGCCCTCGCCAAGCGTCCCGCGGAGCGCTACCAGTCCGCCGAGGAAATGCTCTTCGATTTGCGACGCGTCGAACGTGTGCTCGCGCGCGATGGTTTCGCGAGGTTCTTGCCGCGATGAGCACCGACGCGAAACACACCATCCTGGTCGTCGACGACGAGCCCGAGGTCGTCGAAAGCCTGCGCCGCACGCTGCGCCACGAGAAGTTCAAGTTCGTCGGCACCACGAGCCCGCTCGAGGCGCTCGGCATCGTGCTGCAGGGCGGGGTCGATCTCGTCATCGCCGACATCGACATGCCCGAGATGAACGGCCTCTCGCTCGTCTCGAAGATCCGCGCGCAATGCCCTGACGTCGTGCGCATCCTCCTCACGGGCGACGCCTCGCTCGAATCGGCGATGACCGCCATCAACCTCGGTGAGGTCCATCGCTACCTCGTCAAGCCGTGGCAGAAAGAGGAGCTCCGAGAGACGCTGCGCACGGCCCTCGAACGACTCGACGAGCTCCGTCGCGCGAGCCGCGCTTCTCACGCCGTCGCCGCGCACAAGGCGCTCGTTTCGGCGCTCGAGCGCGAGCACCCGGGCATCTGGACGGTGGAACGCGACGAGGGCGCGTACGTCCTCGACACCGAGCGCATCACCAAGATTCTCTCCTCCCTGATGGAGGAGCCGCTGCGCGACCTGTTCGACGTCGAGGCGACGTTCGGACCGCGCGAGCACGTCACGAGAAGGAGCGGGCCATGAATGTCCCGAACACCGCGGGGTGGAAGCACATCGGGGATTCGTCGAATACGCGGTACTTCGCCGTTGCAGAACGCATCCTGGGAGGCGTTCCCCTGCCCGGCTCGAAGGACGACGGCGCGACGGCCGAGGAAAATGTCGTCTTCCAGAACGGTTACTTTCGAACTTCGAAGCCGGGGGTCGTCGTCATCTTCTTCGACAACCTCGCCTCGCAAGACAAGGATGCCCGCCGGGTGTACCAAACTCGACCGGATCCGAACGTGCTGCTCGGCACGGCCCTCGTCGGAGGGAGTTTGCTCTCGCGCGCGATGGGCTCGTTCTTTCTCGGCCTCAGCAAGCCGAAGGTCCCCGTGAAGATGTTCAAGAACCTCGACGAAGCCAGGGCGTGGGCGAGCGAGCTCATCGCGGCCAACCGTCAGGAGCAAACGACATGACGATTCCGGCCCCCGAGTGGCGCAAGCTCGGCTCGACCAGCAACGCCGACTTCTACGAAATGCGCGAGGACATCCTCGTCATCGTTCCCAACGTCGACTCGACGGACAACGAGCAGACCGCGCGGGAGAGCTTGGCCTTCCAGAAGAAGCACTGGACGGAGACGGGGCGGCGCGGCTCGGTCATCGTGTGGATGGACCCCATCGTGGTCCAGGACAGCGGCGCACGCAGCGTCTACGCGAACGAAACCCGCGGCGTTCCCACCAATTGCTACGCGCTCGTGGGCGAGTCGTTCTTCGCGATGGCGAGCGCGTCCGTGTTCACGGGCCTCGCCAAG
Organism: Labilithrix luteola; assembly: GCF_001263205.1. Lineage (GTDB taxonomy): Bacteria > Myxococcota_A > Polyangia > Polyangiales > Polyangiaceae > Labilithrix > Labilithrix luteola. Next base: position 7,625,253 of record NZ_CP012333.1, on the reverse strand, counting down.
CCGGGCATCGAGACCAACGTGTTCCGTTCGCTCGCCGAAGCGATGCCGTGGATCGAAGAGATGAACCGCACGCGCGGCGGCAAAGTGTAGAATCCCCGCTCGCGGGCATTTCTCGCGTCCAAGAAGCGCGTGTGAGTTTCGAATGAGCCAGGCGACGATTCCTCCGAAGGAGATCACCGAAGAGCTCATCGAGGCGTTTCTCCGCCTTTCGCGCGCCGACTTCACGGTCAGGCTCCCGCGGAATCACAAGCGCGATACGGCCGATCTGCTGGCGATGTTCGTCAACCAGATCGCCGAAGAGCTCGGCCGCTTGCTCGACGAGCGCGATGCGTCCCGCGCGGCTCTGGAGCATGGCGTCTCGCAGCTGAGCGAGGCGTTCGTCCAGCTCGCGTCGGGCAACTTCACCGCGCGCGTGCCGCGGAGTGAACGCGGCGATCCGCTCGACGTCCTCGCCTTCCTCTTCAATAACATGGCCGCCGAGCTCGGCGATGCCGCCGCCGAGCTCCACAAGCAACGCGAGGTCCTCGAAGCCACGATCGAGTCGATGGTCGACGGGGTTTTGCTCCTCGACTACCGCAGCGTCGTCCAGCGCCCGAACAGCGCCTTCTGCCGAATGCTCGGCCTCGATCGCTCGGCCGTCGTCGGTGCGCGACTCGGCTCGCTCCTCGTCGCCTCCGAGCAGATGGTCGCCACGCGCCTGGCCGACGAAGCGATGCACGGCGCCGTCCGAGGCCGAACGCTCGTCTTCCGAACGGCCTCCGGCGATCCGCTCTCGCTCACGGTCAACGCCTCGCCCCAGCGTGTCGGCGACGATGGCGAAGCGGTCGGCTTGGTGCTCGTCGCACGCGACGATCGTGATCTGAAGAAGGCGCAGGCGCAGCTCCAGCTGAGCGATCGGCTTGCCACGATGGGCAGTCTCGCGGCGGGCGTGGCCCACGAGATCAACAATCCCCTCGCCTTCATCGCCGGCAACATCGACTTCGTGATGGAGGAGACGGAGGCCCTCGCCGATGCCCTTCCCGAGGAGCCGCGCCTCGAAATCGACAAGGCGCTCAAGGCCGCGCGCGACGGCGCCGAGCGCGTCCGGCAGATCGTCAAAGACCTCAAAGCCTTCTCGCGTGTCGACGAAGAAGAGGTCGCGCAGGTCTCGCTGGCGCGCATTCTCGACGCCGCCGTCCACATGGTTCGCCACGAGATCCGGCATCGCGCGGTTCTCGAAAAGAACTACGGCGAGGTTCCCCTCGTCGACGCGAACGAAGCGCGCCTGCTCCAGGTCTTCCTCAACCTGATTCAGAACGCCGCGCAGGCCATCCCCGCAGGACGCGCCGACGACAATCGCATTCGCCTGATGACCGGCACCCTGCCCGACGGACGCGCGTTCGCCGCCGTGCAGGACACCGGCTCGGGTATCGCGCCCAAGGACTTGCCGCGCATCTTCGACGCGTTCTTCACGACGAAAGCGGTCGGCAGCGGCACCGGCCTCGGACTCTCGATCTCGCACAAGATCGTCACCGGTTTCGGGGGAACGATCGAGGTCGAGAGCGAAGTCGGTGGAGGAACCACGTTCCGCGTGCTGCTACCGCCGGGAGGGGGCGGCGCCTCGAGCGCCGATGCCCGCGTCCCGCGTCCTTCGTCTCCGCCCGCGCGTCGCAAGCGCGTTCTCATCGTCGACGACGAAGTCGAAGTCGGCCACACGCTCCTTCGCATCCTCGGCCGCGAGCACGAGGTGGTCGCGGTCGCCCGTGGCCGCGAAGCCCTTCCGCTCCTCGCCGAGCGCGAATGGGACATCGTGCTCTGCGACCTGATGATGCCCGAGATGACGGGCGTCGAGGTCTACACGCGCGCCATCGAGCAGCGCCCCGAGCTCGCACGCCGTTTCGTCTTCCTCACCGGCGGCAGCTTCGACGAGAACGTGCGTGCCTTCCTCCTGCGCGTTCCGAACGGCCTCGTCGAAAAGCCCTTCGACGCGCGCGATCTCCGGACGCTCGTCGCACGCGCCTGACGCACGTCGAGCGCCTTGCTCGAGCCCACATGCGCAAGAGCACCGAACAGCCTGCTCCCGTCGTCTTTCCGCCGATTTCCGTCGCCGCGCTTCGTCGCTCCTCCTCGAGATACCCCAGTATCCCTCGTCGTCGCTCCTCGCGCGGCTCGGAACTAGGCGGAAAGACTCGGTCCGCAAACTGTTCGGTGCTCTAGTGTCCAGGTCGACCATGGCGCGGATTCCGTCGAGCATCTCCTCGAGAGAACGCGCCCGCCGAAGCCGCCTACGTCGACTTGCCGCCCTCATGTTCGGCTGCTCATCCGCACTCGCCGTCGGATTCGCTGGCGTCGCCCACGCCGACGACGGAGAGCCGAGCGACAAGCTCCACTACGAAGCCCCCGCCGCGTGTCCTTCACGCGCCGAGTTCGAAGAGCAGGTTCGCGCGCGCGTCTCCCCGGGATGGGCCGCCGGCGGCGACACGCGCCAGTTCGACGTCCGCATCGTGCGCGATGCACGCGGTGTCTTCGTCGGCACGCTCACGGTGCGCGGTGCAGGTCGAGAGCCGAACGAACGCGAGATACGCGCATCGACGTGCAAGGCCGTGAGCACGTCGCTCGCGGTGTTCATGGCCATCGCGCTCGCTCCGTCCGGCGCCGAGCCCGCGCCCTCCGCTCCTCCGTCACCGAGCGTGTCGCCACCATCGCCGGAGCCGGAGCTCCCCACTTCACCCGTCGAACCGTCTTCCTCGCCGCCCGCTCCGCAAGCTCCACCACGTCCATCGATCGCGCATCGGCCGAGCGCGCACTGGACGCTCGGTTCGGGTTTTCGCGCCACGTACCTGAATGCGCCAGGGGCCGCCTGGGGCGGACGCGCCTTCGTCGATCTGACACGCACGCCCGCGCGAGGCGGCGCGGGCATTGCGGCGCGTCTCTCGTGGGGATGGGTCGACTTCTCCGAGCACCCCGCGCGCACCGGCGACGTGACGTTTCGCCTTCGCACGGCGCGCGTCGAGGGATGCGCACGCTTCACCGATGGCCGGTTCGGCCTGTCGCCGTGCGCGGGCATCGACCTCGGAAGTCTCACCGGCGACACGCCCGAGCTCCGGCGCGCCAGCTCCTCGAGCGCATTCTGGTCGGCGGCCACCGCTACCCTCCGCGGGAGCTTCGCACTCACTCCCTGGCTGTCCCTCGAGCTCGAGGGAAGCCTCCTTGTGCCCTTCCAACGGCCGAGGTTCGAGGTCGACGAGCCGCTTCGCACCGTCTACCGCCCTCCTGCCGTGCTGTTCGAGGCCGGCGCGGGTGCTTGCCTAAGCGGCCGCTTTCACTAGCCTCGAGGCTACCGGGCCCCACATGCGCACCGTCCGATACGAAAAATCGACCGAGGTGGCGATCACTTCGCCGCCAGCCGGGATTCTTTCGGAACGATGTCCGGACACAGCTTGGCAAGCGCACTGCCCGGCCCGCTGCGCGTGACCACGCGAGCGGAGGCGAGCACGCCTGACGCCGCGACGGACCTCCGCGACGTCAGCGAACGCCGCGAGCTCGTCGAACGCTTCGTGAGGGACAATCACGAGTTCGTCTGGCGTTGCGCCCGGCGGCTCGGCGTTCGTGAGGCGGACGTCGACGATGTGGTCCAGGAAGTGTTCCTGGCCGCGTCGAAGAACATCGACTCCATCGAACCCGGGCGCGAGCGAGGCTACCTCTTCCGCACCTGCGTCTTCGCCTCCGCCCACGCTCGTCGCTCCGTGCAGCGCCGCCGCGAGGTCGTCGACGAAATCCGCGTCGGTGCCGAGGTCGATCAGCGCGCGACCCCCGAACAGAGCGCCGCCGAATCCCAAGCACGCGAGCGCCTCCAAGCCATCCTCGACGCCATGCCCGAAGACTTCCGGGTCGTGTTCGTCCTCTTCGAGCTCGAACGCGTGACGATGATCGACATCGCCGAGATGCTGGGCGTGCCCCAAGGAACCGTGGCCTCTCGCCTCCGTAGGGCCCGTGAGATTTTCATGACCCAGGCCACCGCCGTGCATAGCGAAGGGGAAGCCCGATGAGCGACATCAAACGCCTCCTCGACGATCCCATCGCGCCCATGGCGCCCGAGCTCGCCGATCTGCTTCGTTCCGCCGACGCTGACGCTCCTCGCGCTCCGAGCAAACTGCAGGACGAGATCATCTCGTCGATCGTGGCCGGTCGAGGAACGACCACCGTGCTCGCACCTGCACGGCCCGCCCTCCTCGGCAACGCTGGTCTGGCGGGGCTTCTCCGCGCATGGAAGTGGAGCCTTCCGCTCGCAGGTCTCGCGATCGCCACGAGCGTGGTGGTCATGAGCTCGACCGGAGCGCGCACGCACGAAGCCTCGCCCTCCGCCGACACCGCGCCGCCGCCCGTCGTCGCGGCCAACGAGCCTGCCAAGACCACCACGCTGCCCGAGCCCTCGCCCACGTTCTCGTCGCCCGCGTCCGCATCGCCGGCGTCGAGCCTGCGCGTCGAGGATCTCCCGAATGCGGAGAACAAGGCCAAGCGCGCGCCCGCCGCATCCGCATCGGCCGCCCCCAAACCGTCGACCAGCGCCGCCCAAGACGCCACCGCCACTATCGATGGAGAGATCGCGGCCATCGACGCGGCACGCGCATCGCTCGCCGCCGGACGCTCGAGCGAAGCCCTCTCCAAGGTGCAGAGCTACCGTCGGTCGTTCCCCGCGCCTCACTTCGCGGGCGAAGCCGACGCCCTCGAAATTCAGGCGCTCGCCGCACTGGGCCGAACCGACGAGGCGCGCCAGAAGGCGGATCGCTTCCTCGCCTCGCGTCCGCAATCGCCCTACGCGCAGCGCGTTCGTCAGGCCGTCGGTCTCAAAGATTGACCGACCTGACGAGCGGTCGGCACCGCATGTCGTGGCGCCGAATGGCGCTGCACGCGCACCTGCGCACCTGACCGCCGACGCCGAACGTGGCGCATTCCATCAATGGATGAAGCCCATCCTCGCGAAACGTCACGATCCACGGCGTGCCCCGCTGGACGCCATCGGCTAGGCTTCACGTTGCGTGAGGACGAAGGGAGTTGCCGTCCGGAGCATTCTCCTCGGCGTGGAGACGCTCTGGGGTCCAAGCGGGCTCGAACGCGTGAAAGACGCGCTCGCACCGGAGATTCGTTCGCAGATCGAGCCGCTGGTCCTCTCGGCCGACTGGTACGACGTCACCGTGCCCGCAGCGATTCACGTGGCGGTCAAAGAGACCGTCGGCAACGGCTCGTGGCGTTACAGCCGTGACATCGGACGCGAAGCAGGCCGCGTCGACTGGAAGGGCGTGCACCGCATCTTCCTCCGCGCCTTCTCCTACGACACGATTTTCGAGCGCGTCGAACGCGCCTGGCGACAGTACCAATCGCAAGGCGTGGTGACGTGGAAGCGTTACGGTGACACGCGCGCCTCGGGCATCGTCACCGACGTGCAAGGCCTCAACGAAGGCATCTGGCTCTCGGTCGCCGGTCGGCTCGAGGTCCTCTTCGAGTTCGCCGGCGCCAAGACGTCGCTCTGCGAGCTCGTCCGCTTCACGTCGAACGACGCCGTCTTCGACCTCGCCTGGAAGAAGTCCTGATCGCGTGACGCAGCCCTCGTCGACGCCTCGCTAGGTCTTTCGCTTGGAACGGGCACGACCTCGCGCCCCCGGCGAGGTTCGTTCGGGCAGTTCCGCGAGCAGGAATCGCGATAGTTCGCGAACGCGCGCAGGAGCCAGAGCTCCTGCTGCGTGAAGGGCGAACGCAAAGCGCCCGGGGAGCACGGCGTTCGGTAAGACGCGCACGAGACGCCCCTCGTCAATCGGACGTTGTGCGAGATAGCGAGGGATCTGCGCGATGCCGAGCCCTTCGAGTGCGGCGTTGTGCAGAGCCGGCAAGCTCGTCGACACGAGCGGCCCGGAGACGTCGACCACCTGCGCGCGCCCACCCTCCGTCATGCGCCAGTGCCCGCGATCGGGAGCATGCGCGAGATCCAGACACGCGTGCACAGAGAGGTCGCTCGGACGCGCGGGTACGGCGCGCCGCTCGAGATAAGCCGGACTCGCCACCAGCCAATACTCGATGTCGCCGACCTTTCGAGCCAAGAGCCCGCTCGGAGGCAGCTGCGAGGCGACGCGCACCGCGACGTCGATGCGCTCCTTCACGAGGTCGACGAACGCGTCGTCGAGAATCAGCTCGACCTCGACCTCGGGAAAACGCAGAAGGAATCGCGCGAGCACAGGCGCCACGACCTCCTGCCCGAACAACGTCGGAGCCGTCACGCGGACGAGCCCGCGCGGAACGCGACTGTCGGCCCGCACGTCGTCCTCCGCGTCCGACAGGTTGCGTAGGAGCCGAACGGCGTGCTCTCGGTAGCGAAGCCCAGCCGCCGTCGGCCTCAGACGCCGCGTGGTCCGCTCGATGAGGCGGACACCAAGGCGCTGCTCGACGCGGGCAAGCTGTTTGCTCACTGCCGAGGGCGTGAGCCGCAGCGCCCGAGCCGCGGCGGCCACGCTTCCACCATCGATCACGCTCGCGACCACATTCATTTCCCAGAGTGCGTCCCGTTCGACGATTCGTGCCATGCGGGACCGAGTGTAGTTCCCATTCATGCCTTGAGCGCAAGACTCACGAAGCCCAGACTCCCCCTCGAGCCGTCCCCCACGGCTCGAAGAACCGAAGAGGACCCCATGGACCTGAACCTCCAGAACAAGCGTGCACTCGTGACCGGCTCGACGGTGGGCATCGGCTACGCCATTGCCCTGCGGCTCGCGCGCGAGGGCGCGGAAGTCGTCCTCCACGGACGCAGCCAAGGGCGCGTCGACGATGCCGTGAAGAGCATCACCTCCGAGATCCCTGGCGCGCGCGTTCGCGGCGTCACCGCCGATCTCGCCACCGACGCCGGCGCGAGGCGTCTCTCGGCGGAGGTCCCCGACGTGGACATCCTCGTCAACAACGCGGGCATCTACGGCGCCAAAGACTTCGAGGAGCTCACCCACGAAGACTGGACGCGCATCATGCAGGTCAACGTCTATTCGGGCGCCACGCTCGCGCAGCAGCACCTCCCGCGCATGCTGGAGCGCAACTCCGGGCGCATCATCTTCATCTCCAGCGAGTCGGCCTCGAACATCCCGGTGGAAATGATCCACTACGGCGTCAGCAAGGCCGCGCAATCGGCGCTCGCCCGAGGCCTCGCCGAGCGCACGCGCGGAACGGCGGTGACGGTCAACAGCGTCCTCGCCGGACCGACCAAGTCCGAGGGTGTCGAGGAATTCGTTCGCGGCCTCGCCAAGCAGCGGAACCTCACCGAGAGCGACGTGGAGAAGGAGTTCTTCACGCTCGCGCGCCCCGGCTCGCTCATCCATCGCTTCGCCACGCCCGACGAGGTTGCCAACGTGGTGGCTTTCGTCGCCAGCCCGCTCGCCTCGATCATGAACGGAGGCGCCATCCGCGCCGAAGGTGGCCTGCTGAAGAACATGCTCTGAGCAGACGCCGGCGACATCGTACGAAGGAGAAAGGCCTCATCCATGTCCAGTCGCCCCGCGGAGCTCGGCGAACCTCGAACGAACGACACCGAAGCGACGCGCAACAAGGACTACGAGCTCGGTCACCTGGTCCTCCGCGTCGTCGTCGGAGTCAACATCCTCGGTCACGGGCTCGCTCGCATCGGATCGCCCGGCGCCTTCGCCGATGCACTCACGCACGACTTCGCCTCGACACCGCTGCCGAGTTGGTCGGTCCGGCTCTTCGCTCTCACGCTCCCCTTCCTGGAGTTCGCCGTGGGCCTGCTCGTTCTGCTCGGCCTACGCCTCCGGGAGGCGCTGCTCGCCGGCGGTGCCATCATCGCTGCGCTCACGCTGGGCATGACGCTCCGCCAACAATGGGAGGTCGTCGGCCTGCAGCTGATCTACGGTCTGGCCTATGCCGCACTGCTCGCCGGCGCTCGACACGCACGCTTCACGCTCGATGCTCGCATCGGCCGCACGAGCGCACCTCGCCTCCATCCTGCACGCTCCTCGTGAACGGAGAGTCGCGCAGGCGTCGAAAAATGCATTCGGGGCCTTGACCCTCCAGTTGGTGGAAGCCTCAGAGTCGCTCGCATGAGTGACAAGCGCGAAAGGCAACCTCTCACCATCGGTGAGCTGTCGAAGCGTACGGGGATCCCCGTCAAGACGCTTCGCTTCTACTCCGACGAGGGGCTCCTTCCGCCTGCCCGCCGATCGCGTTCGAACTATCGGCTCTATGACGAAGAGCAGGTCGTTCGGCTCGATCTGGTACGCACCCTTCGGGAAGCGGGGCTCGACCTCGCGACGATCCGCAAGGTGCTCGGTCAGGACATGTCACTCGAAGACGCGCTCCGCCTGCGGCTCGCGGCCGTCGAAGCGCACGTGGCATCGCTCTCGCGCGTTGCCGCTGCGCTTCGTGCCGCGCTCCGCAAGGAGCCAAACGAAGAGGACTTGAGGAGGCTCTCCACCATGACCCGACTGTCCAATGAGGAACGCAAGGCCGTCATCGCACGCTTCTACGACAAGGTCGCCGAAGGCGTGCCCATGAACCCGCGGTGGATGCAGGGCATGATCGATGCATCGTGTCCGCAACTCCCCGAGGACGCATCACCGGCACAGCTCGATGCTTGGATCGAGCTCGCCGAGATGCTTTCTGAGCCGACGTTCATCGAGAACGTCCGCCTGATGGCCAAGCAGACATGGAACGAAACGCTCGACCAGGCCGCCTTGTTCGCCGCCACCCGCGAGGCCGTCGCCGCCGCCAAGGCCGCGCGCGCGCAGGGGCTCCTTCCGGAGTCGCCCGAGGGCCTCGCCATCGCCGACCGCTTTCTCCAGGCGAGCGCCGCCGCGAGTGGCCGGTCCGTCGATGACGCCTACAAGGAAGAGATCCGAAAGACCCAAGATCCGCGCACCCAGCGCTATTGGGAGCTCGTTGCGATCATGAAGGACGAGCCGCTCTCCCCGCAGTTCGACGACGGCCGCTGGCTCGGCGCGGCGATCGCGAAGGCCCTCGCGTCCTGAGATTGTCGGTCCTGACCGACGCCTGACCGCCGGGCGTCGGTACGGGCCGACAACGAGGCCTTCGATCCGACGTTTATCGGCGGAGAACGCGAGCGGCACGACTCGTGGAAGGGCACGCGCTCGTGCTCTTTCGAACGTCGGCTCACGGAGGACGAGCGTGAGCGCCGTCCGTTCCCGATCGCTCGGCAGCTTCGGGCTCGATGCGCTCGCGCTTGCCGTCGTCTTTGCCATCGCGTGGGCGGGTGTGCGCGGCGCACCTGCCCTGCATGGCGATGCCGCCTTGATCGGCGCGCTCGGCTTCTTGCTCCTCGCCGGAAGCCTGACGAGCAAGGTGATCGAGGTGCTCGGCGTCCCGCACCTCACGGGCTACTTGCTCGCAGGCGTCGTGGCCGGTCCGCACGTCCTGCACCTCGTCGATCACGACGCGGTCACGCGCCTCCAGCCCGTCAATACGCTCGCGCTCGCCCTGATCGCTCTCGCAGGCGGAGCGGAGATCGAGCTCGGAGCCATACGACGCAGCTTGCGCAGCCTCGCCGTGGCGATGATCGTGCAGTGCGGATCGGTCCTGGCCGTCGTCGCGCTCGTGTTCGTGGTCGCGGCGCCCACGCTGATTCCGTTCACGTACTCGCTCCGCTTCAGCGGTGTCGTCGGCGTCGCCCTTCTCTGGGGCGTCATCGCGGTGAGCCGTAGTCCTGCAGCCACGCTTGCCGTGGTCTCGCAGACGCGCGCCAAGGGACCGCTCACGAGCTTTTCGCTAGCGTTCGTGATGACGTCCGACGTCGTCGTCGTCGTGCTGCTCGCCGCCATGATGGCCATCGCGAAGCCGCTCGTCGATCCGGCGGCGAACCTCTCGCTCGCCGCCTTCCACGTCCTTGGCCACGAGATCCTCGGCAGCGTCGCGATCGGCACCACGTTGGGCGTCGTCCTCGCGCTCTATCTGAAGCTCGTCGGACGGCAGCTCATCGTGGTGCTCGTCGCGCTCGGTTTCGGCGCCACCGAGACACTCCACTATCTGAACTACGAGCCGCTCCTCACGTTCCTGGTGGCGGGCTTCGTCGTTCGCAATCTCTCGCAGCAAGGCGAGAAGTTCTTGCACGCCACCGAGCAGATGGGCGGCGTCGTCTACGTCGTGTTCTTCGCCAACGCCGGCGCCCACCTCGACTTGCCACTCTTGAAGGAGCTCTGGCCCGTCGCCCTGCTCCTCGCCGGCTCGCGCGCCTTCACCACGATCGTCGCGGCCAAGGTGTCGAGTCGCATTGCGGGTGACGCTCCCACGATCAAGTCGTGGAGCTGGGCTCCGCTCGTCTCGCAGGCCGGTCTGACCTTGGGCCTCAGCGCCGTCATCGCGCGCGAGTTTCCGAGCTTCGGAGCCGGCTTCCGAGCCCTGGCCATCGCCACCGTCGCCCTCAACGAGATCGTGGGGCCGATCGTCTTCAAGCTGGCGCTCGATCGCGCGAAGGAGACGAGCGGCCCCGGCCCCGAGCTACGCGTGGTGACGCACGCGCCGCCTCAGGCCTTGCGCGAAGACGAAGCGGCGTGAGCGGCCATTCGGTCGAGCGCCTGCGCCCAGCCGTCTTCGTGGTCTCGAACGGCGTCGACCGAATCGAAGCCGCTATGGCGCAAGGTGAACGTCGTCTTGCCGTCGCGCTCTTCGAACGTCACCGTCACGCGCGTCTCCGGCTGGGTGGATCTCTCCTCGTCCCCCCACGCGAACGAAAACACGATGCGCTTCGGCGCCACGATCTCGAGGACCACGCCGCGTAGCCAGTGATCTTCACCGGACGGCGAGCGCATCTGGTAGCGAAGCGCGCCGCCGACGCGGAAGTCCACATCGCAACTGGGCAACGTGAAGCCCTGCGGGCCCCACCATCGGGCGAGGTGCTCGGGTTTCGTCCACACCTCGAAGACGGTCTCCGCCGGTGCGTCGATGACACGCGTGAGCACGAGCTCCTTCTTCGCTCCACGCGACTGCACGTCAGTTCCTGCTTCCATGGCCATTCTCCTTCTTCGGCTTTCGGGGTTTCTCGGGTTTGGTCTCACGCTCCTTCTGGACCTCGCGCACGTAATGCTCCATGCGATCGAGGCTGCCTTCCCAGAAGAGGCGGTACTGTTCGAGCCAGCTGACCGCGTGTTCGAGCGGTGCGGCCGTAAGCTGTCGCGGCCGCCGCTGCGCGTCGCGGTTCGATGTCACGAGCCCGGCATCTTCGAGCACGCGAAGGTGCTTCGAGACCGCGCGCACGCTCATGTCGAACGGCTCGGCCAGCTCGTTCACGCTCGCCTCCCCTTTCGCGAGCCGCGCGAGGATCGCGCGTCGCGTCGGATCGGCGAGGGCGGCGAACGTGGCGCTCAGGGCATCGGTGGACATCGTCGAGCTCTCCGTCTTTGTTTGGAACCATTCGGTTCCGGAACTGATTAGTTCCATACGACCGCGAACGATGACCGTCAAGGGCCCCGCCGGTTTTCACACCTCGAGCTCGACGACGACCGGCGCGTGGAGCGAGCCCACGGGATGGGGCGTGAAGAACTCGTCGTCGAGGTCGGCGTTCAAGATGTCGGTCGCGACGTGCCTTCGCGCGAGAGACTGCGACGCGAGGAGGTGGTCGAGCATCTGGCCGCGCCCATGGTGGAGAACGGAATAACGCTTCTCCGTCGGCACTCGCTCTTCCAGGGCCTCGAGAGCGCGTGGGGCGAGATCGGGATTGCCCGTGTCCTCGACGTCGGCCCGCAGGATGCGCACGGCGCTGCTCGAAGCGTCGGCGTTGAGATCTCCGGCGACGAGCACGTTGGCACGAAGGTCGTCGTCGAACACGGCATCGATCCGACGCCGGAGCTCGAGCGCCTGTCCCGACCGCTTGATCGACGCGAGAAAATATCCCTCCGACCAGCCCTCGGTCGTGCGCCACGACGTGGCGGCGAGCTTCTGCGCTTCGATGGGCGCCGCGAGAGGGGCGCGAAGATGCGCGTCGAAGACCCAGAGCGATTCGCCGCCGGGCAGCTCGACGCGCACCTCGAGAAAGGGTCGATCCCAGACCACGCGCACGTCGTGCGGGGAAGGACTCGTCGCAATCGTGATCACGGGCGGCGCCACGAGATCGTGCCAGTGCTGCTCGAACGCCCGAATCGGAAGGCGCGAGAGCACGACCAGGTTGTGCTTGTCATTCGGGCCTCCCGACCGTCCTCGCGTCGTCCGGCGCTCGAACCCGGCGTACGGAGTTTCTTCGAGCAAGCGTTCGAGGGCCTGAAGCTCGTGCACGCCGTGGTGAGGCACGTGAGCGCTCACCTCCTGGAGGCACAGAATGTCTGCGCGTAGGCGGAGCAGTTGCGGGCGCAGCACCGCGACGCGAGCCTCGAGCGGAATGCCGTGACCATGAGGCATGTCGAAGTTCTCGAGGTTGAAGGTCGCGATCCGAACCCGCACCCTGGGAAGATGTAGGCATCGCCCGATTCTGGGGCTCGACCGTGGAGCCCAACGGGCCCAGAATGCCGCGAATTTCGGGGCCTCGAAAAAAGCACCTGGTCCACGACGAGCATGTCGAAAAGCCGGGGCCAGCTCCGACGAAGGATCGAAGCGTCTCTCGAGAGCGAGCGGCGCCCATCTCGAAGGACTCACCCATGAAATACATGCTGATGATGAACACCCCCTCCGGCGGCCCGTACCAGATCGCGAGCTGGCCCGAGCACGACATCAAGGCCCACATCGGCTTCATGCGCGACTTCGCCAAGAAGCTGAAGGAGTCCGGCGAGCTCATCGGCGCCGAGGGCCTCTCGGGGCCCGACCAGGCCAAGCTCGTACGTGGCGACAAGGACGGCAAGCCGATCACCGACGGCGTGTTCCCCGAGACCAAGGAGTTCCTCGCCGGGTACTGGATGATCGACGTGGAGAACGCCGAGCGTGCCTACGCGATTGCCGCCGAAGCCTCCATGGCGCCCGGCATCGGCGGCAAGCCGCTTCACCTGGGCATCGAGGTTCGTCAGATCATCAGCGTGCCGGCCAAAGAATTCGTCTGATGTCCGAGAGCGAGAAACTGCCGAAGCTCGACGCGAAGACCCAGCACCTCCTGCGCGAGCTGGCGCCGGTGGTGTTGGGCGCCGTCGTTCGGCGGTTTCGCGACTTCGCGGCGTCGGAGGATGCCGTGCAGGAAGCTCTCGTCGCCGCGTCGACCAACTGGCCTCGCGACGGCATGCCGGACGATCCGCGCGCGTGGCTGATTCGCGTCGCATCGCGCCGGCTCGTCGACCACGTTCGCGCCGAAGCCGCGCGCCGTCATCGCGAGGCCATCGTCGTCAGCCTCGTTCCCCCCGAAGAGCAGCTCGCGCTCGCGCCCACCGAAGAGGGCACCGTCGAACGCGACGACACGCTCGATCTGCTCTTCATGTGCTGCCACCCGTCACTGACGAGCGCCTCCGCCATCGCGCTCACCCTTCGCGCCGTGGGCGGCCTCACCACGGCCGAGATCGCCAAAGCCTTCATGGTGCCCGAGGCGACGATGGCCCAGCGGATCAGCCGCGCCAAGCAGACCATCAAGACATCCGGCGTTCCGCTCGAGATGCCGTCGTCGGAGGAACGTACGCAGCGCCTGGGCGCGGTGATGCACGTTCTCTATCTGATCTTCAGCGAAGGCTACACGGCCAGCGCCGGCACCGATCTGCAGCGAACCGACCTCTCGAGCGAAGCCATGAGGCTCGCCCGCCTGCTTCACCGGCTCGCGCCGGACGATGCCGAGGTAGCGGGTCTGCTCGCCCTCATGCTCCTCACCGACGCTCGGCGCGACGCGCGCAGTGGCCCGGATGGGGAGCTGATTCCGCTCGACGAGCAGGACCGTTCACTCTGGGATCGACGCGCGATCGTCGAAGGCGTGGCCCTCGTCAGCGAGACGCTCGCCCGTGGCAAGGTGGGCCCCTACCAGCTCCAAGCCGCCATCGCCGCCGTGCACGACGAAGCGCCGAGCACGGAAGAGACCGATTGGCAGGACATCCTCGGCCTCTACGGCGTGCTGCAGCGCATGACCGACAACCCGATGGTCTCGCTCAACCACGCCATCGCCACGGCGATGGTCTACGGGGCCCAGGCCGGCCTCGCCACACTCGAGCAGCTCGCCGACAATCCACACCTTCGTGACCATCATCGTCTCTACGCGGTGCGCGCGCATCTGCACGAACGCGCCAGCGACCTCGCTTCCGCACGCGCCGACTACGAGCACGCCGCCCGTCTCGCCACGAGCGTCCCCGAGCGAAACTACCTCCTCGTGAAAGCCTCGCGCCTCCACAACGCGCCGAAGTGAGCGTCCGGCGCGACTCAGGCGCGCGCTGGGATCAGATCGAATTCGCGCCGCGAGGGCCGGACGGCGGCACGCGGCGGGCGCGCCATTGTTCGTATGCCGCGTCGATGAGGGGGCCGGTGAAGGCGATGATCTGGTGGCGCGGGTTGAGCGCGCGGAGCTTCTCCAGCTCCTGGTGAGCGCCTTCGGGGCTCCGCTGCAGGAGCACGAGATGGGCCTGCGCGCGCACGAACTTGGGATCCTTCTGGAGCGCCTTCCGCAGAAGCTGCGTTGCGCCGATGGGGTCGCCCTCGCTCTGCGCCTGGAGAGCACGCAGGAAGAGGAGCCCCGTGCTGGTCGGATTCTTCTGTTCGAGAATCGTCAGGGCCTCGTTGAACGCGCCCCAGTCACCGCGGAGGCGATGATAGTCGGCCGCGATGCGATAGCCTTTGAAGCTCTCCGGCGATGCGGAGATCAGCTTGCGCGTCAGCTCGGCGCCGCGTCGTGCGTGTTCGCCCGCGAGCTCACGGAGCGCCAGCGAGGTTTCTTTGGCTTCGCGCTCGGCGTTCTCGAGCTCGGCGAGCTTGGCTTGTTCCGCGTCGCTGGTGGCGCCGCTCAGATGACGGAAGCGCAGCGTCCTCGTGGCCTCCGAGACGTTCTCGACCGCGCCATCGAGCACCTCGGCGACGATGAGCTGCGCTTCGCTCCACGAAAGCTCGACTTGCGCTCCCAGGACGAGAGCATCCGTTCCGCTCTGCTTCTCCGCGAAGGCCGCAGCGCCGCCGAAGAGATCGAGCTGATCGAGATGGAGAATGGCGTCGACGTCAGCGAGGCTCTTCGGCTTGCGAAGCGGCTCGTCTGCCGGACTGAGCGGATTGGCCTTGGCGAAGTCGCGCAGCACCTGCTCGGGATCGCGCCGGGCACGACCAGGCGTCGTCGCTGCGGCAGGCTGCGTGGATCTGGACGAGGGAGTCTGAGCCTCTCGCGATGCGGGCGCCGCCGGCGGGCATTTCGGCGTTGCGCATCCAACAGAGAAGCCGCCCAAAGCGGCCAGCATCATCACGAGCGCGGCGGATCGGATCTTGGTCACGGGGAAGCCGTACAGCCTCCGATGGTCCCTCGTAAAGCACGCTGTTGCCGTGCGATCGCGCAGCTCCCGATCCGAGCTCTTCCTTGGCTCGCTCGCGTCGTGAAGAGGCCTCGTCCCAGTTATTGACCCATGGGTACAAAACATCTAGCGTCTTCTGCCGTGGCGAGGCCCAAGAAGTTCGACCCCGACGAGGCGCTCGGACAAGCGATGGCGCTGTTCTGGGCGAAGGGCTTCGCGGGGAGCACGCCACAAGCGCTCGGAACCTGCATGGGGATCGGGCGAGGAAGCCTGTACAACGCGTTCGACAGCAAACGGGCCCTCTTCGATCGTGCGCTCGAACGCTATCGCGACCGTGAGTGTGCTCCCTTGCTCGCGATCTTGGCCGAGCCGGGTCCAGTCAAGAAGCGCATCCGAAAGCTGCTTCTCACCATCGTCGAGACCGACCTCGGTGATCCCGAGCGACGCGGGTGCTTCGGGGTGAACGTCGCCGTCGAGATGTCCGCTCAGGACGAGGCCGCCAGGGAGCTCGTCACGGCGCTCTTCGCGCAAACCACGCGTCACCTGAAGGCTGCCATCGAAGAAGGCCAGCGCACGGGCGAGATCGATACTGCGCAAGACGCGTCGACCCTCGCGAGCTTTCTCTTGAACTCGATGATTGGAATGCGCGTCCTCGGCAAAGTCGAGAAAGACGACAAACGGCTTCGTCGCATCGTCGACACGGCCATGAACGTGCTCTGAGAGTGGGAGAACCGATGACTCGATCGATGTCTGTAGTAGCGTCCCTCGCCCTCTCGCTGGCCATGCTCGGCACGGCCTGTGGAGGTTCCACTCCAGCCTCGCCGAGCACGCCCGAGAGCGGCAGCGTGGCGACCACGGCAACCGCGCCCGTCCAGCTCTACACACTCGATTGCGGCCGTATCGAGATTACCGACTTCGGCTCCTTCACGGATTCGGGCAAGCCGGTCGGAAAGGGAAAGACGCTCGCCGATCCCTGCTACTTGATCAAACATCCGAAGGGCACGCTCCTTTGGGATACCGGCCTCGAAGAATCGATTTCGCAATCCAAGGAAGGCGTGGCGAACCCGGTCGGACGGGAGTTCGTCGATGCCTCCCTTCGCGAACAGCTCGCAGCACTCTCGCTCAAGCCGGCGGACATCACGTACGTGAGCTTTTCTCACATGCATGGCGACCACGCCGGCAATGCCAAGATGTTCGAAGCGTCCACGTGGCTCGTGAATCGCGCGGAGGTTGCCGCGGCTGCGAAGTCCCCTCCCCCGATCGGCGTGAAGGCCGAGGTGGCCGCCGAGGTTCCCAAGGTAAAATCCAAGCTCCTCGACGGCGACGAAGACGTCTTCGGGGACGGCACCGTGCGCATCCTGCAGACGCCCGGTCACACGGCCGGTCATCAATCGCTCTACGTGAAGCTCGCCAAGTCCGGCCCGGTCGTTCTCTCGGGAGACCTCGCGCACTCACGCGAGAATTGGGAAAAACACGTAGTGCCCGCCTTCAACGCGAGTCACGACAACACGATTGCCTCGATGAAGCGCATCGAGGGGATTCTCAAATCCGATCACGCGCGCTTCATCGTGCAACACTCGAAAGAGGACTTCGACGCGATGCCGAAGTTCCCCGCCTACTTGGAATGAGTCGAAGCTCGGCTGCCGCGCCGTCACGTGCGACGGCGGCGGCGAGCGAGCACCAAGACGCCGAGCGCGCCCATGACGAACACCGCAGCGGACGAAGCGCTGCCCGTGCGTGAGGTCGTCTGGCAGCCTCCACCGCTGTCGCCGGAGGCGGCCGGAGTCGTGGGCGACGCGCCACCTTCGGGGCTCGTTCCGGGATCGCCGATGGGAGCGACGACGTCGGCCTCGACGACCTGATTCACCACGGCCGACGAGCTTCCGGCGAACGACTCGGTGCCGGCATACGTTGCCTTGATCGCATGACCACCTTCGGCGAGCGCCGACGTGGAGAGCGCCGCGCTCCCGTCGGCCAGCGGAGCCGAACCGAGCGAGACAGTGCCGTCGAAGAACTCGATGGAGCCACTGGCCCCCGCGATGTTCGAAAGCACGGTGGCCGTGAACGTCACCGTGGCTCCGAGCTTCGAAGGATTGGCGGCCGAGGCGATCGTGGTCGTCGTGACCGCCTTCTGTACGACGTGGGTGAGCGAGCCAGAGCCGGTCGCGTAGACCGCATCGCCGCGGTACGAAGCCGTCAGCGTATGCGTTCCCACCGCGAGCTTGCTCGACTTGATGGTCGCGACGCCCGAGGGATCCAGCGTTCCCGTTCCGAGCGAGGCCTCTTCCTCCTCGAGGGCGACCGTTCCCGACGGCACGCCGCGCGCGCCCGTCACCATGATCGTGAACGTCACCGACTGCGTAAACATCGACGGACTCGGCGTGGACGTGACGGCAATCGTCGGCGCCGCGGTGTTGACGACCTGCGCGAGCGTGTTCGAGGCGCTTCCTTCGAAGTGCCCGTCGCCCACGTACTCCGCAGCGATCGCATGATTGCCCGACGCGAGCGCGCTCGTGGCGAAGGTGGCCACCCCCGACACGTCGAGCGATGCCGTGCCGAGCGTGGTCGCGCCTTCTTTGAAGGCCACCGTGCCGGTACGCGTGCCTGCGCCGGGGGCCTTGGCCGCAACCGTCGCCGTGAACGTGACGCTCGCGTCGACGAGCGACGGATTCGACGACGACGCGAGCACCGTCGTCGTCTTTGCGCGGTCGACGGTCTGTGAGAGCGCCGATGACGTGCTCATCGCGAAGTTCGAATCCCCAGCGTAAACCGCGCTCAGCGGATGCGTTCCTACGACCAACGTGGAGCTGGTGAGCGTGGCCACGCCGGAGACGTCGAGCGCCGTCGTTCCGAGCACCGTCGTTCCGTCCATGAACGTCACGTTACCCGTTCGCGTTCCCGTCACGGTCGACGTCACGCTCGCAGAAAGCTTGGTGGGCTGACCGAAGACCGAAGGATTCGCCGACGACGTCAGCGCGGTCGTCGTCGTGGCCGCCTTGACGATCTGACTGACGCTCGCCGTTCCCGTGCCGTGTGTGGCATCACCACCGTAGACGGCCGTGATCGTGTGCGTGCCGCCCGTCAGCGCCGTCGTGGAGAACGACGTCGCGCCCGTGGCGTCGATCGTTGCCGTGCCGAGGATCGTGTCACCGTCCTTGAAGGTGACCGTGCCCGTCGGAATGCCCGAGCCCGACGCCGACACTTTCGCCGAGAACGTGACGCTCGAGCCGAAGGTCGAGGGGTTCAGCGACGATGCGAGCGACGCCGAAACGCCGTCCTGATTCACGGTGTGCGCGAGCGCTGCCGAGGTGCTCGCCGCGAAGTTGCCATCTGCGCCGTAGACGGCGGTGATGGAGTGCGAGCCGGGGGCAAGCGTGGTGATCGCGAGTGACGCCTGGCCCGAGGCGTCGAGCGTGCCCGTGCCGATGGTGTCAGTACCGTCTTTGAAGGTGACCGTCCCCGTGGGCAGCCCCGCTCCCGGCGCCGATGCGCTCACGGTCGCGCGGAAGGTCACGCCCACCCCGACGATCGACGGATTGTTCGACGCGCTCACGACCGTGGTGGTCGCCGCTGCGTTGACCTGCTGTGAAATGGCCGCCGCCGAGCTGGTGGCGAAGTTCGCGTCACCCGCGTAGACCACGCCGATTGCGTGCGCGCCGACGGACAACGCCGAAGCCGAGAAGCTCGCCTGCCCGCTCGCATCGAGCGGCCGAGTCGAAAGCAGATTGGTACCGTCGAAGAAGGAGACGTTCCCCGTCGGGGTGACGCCTGCGCCAGCCACCTTCGCAGTGAAGGTCACCGATTGACCGAAGACCGACGGATTCGTCATCGACGCGCTGGTCGTCGTGGACACACCGGCGAGGACCGAGAGCGACTGTGAAGAAGATGCCGCCGTGTGCTTCGCATCGCCGCCGTACTCCGCGAAGATCGTGTGAGCGCCAGGCGACAGCGCGCTGGTCGAATACGTCGCTGTCCCCGTCACGTCGAGCGAGCCGGTCCCGAGGAACGTCGTGCCGTCTTTGAACGTGACCGTTCCCGTGGGGACACCGCCGGTACCCGCCGAGGACACGACGGCAATCACGGTCACCTGGGCCGGCAACGTGGACGGGTTCGGCGTAATCGTCACCGCCACGCTCGACGCGTCTTGGCTGACGACGTGTGCAATCGCAGCCGACGTGCTGGCCACGAAGTTCGCGTCTGCACCGTAGTCCGCAACCAGCGAGTGACTTCCGACGGACAGCGCCTTCGTGGAGAAGGTGGCCGTCCCCGAGGGATCGAGCGACGCCGTGCCGAGCGACGTCGGGCCCTCACGGAACGTCACGGTGCCGGTCGGAATGCCTCCGCCCGGCGCCACGGCCGTCACGGTCGCGGTGAACGTGGCCGTCGCGCCGATGGCCGTAGGGCTCGCGGCCGTCGCGAGCATGGTCATCGTCGAGGCCTTGCTGACCATGTGCGAGACGGGATCCGAAGTGCTCGGGAGGAACGCGCCGCCCGGCGCATAGGCCGCCGTGAGAGCATGCGTTCCGGCACCAAGGGACGACACAGCCAAAGTCGCCGTGCCCGTGACGTCGAGAGCGACCGTACCGAGAGTGGCGGCTCCGTCCGAGAACGTGACCGTGCCGTCGGGGGTGCCGTTCGCGCTCGTCACGCTGGCCGTGAGCGTCGTCGCCTGACCGAATGCCGACGGATTCACGGAGGAGGTCAGCGAGGTCGTGGTGGCCACGAGATCTTCGAGGGCGCTCGCGACGCGGCCCACGTTCGCCGCGCGCTCGGCGTTCGGAGAAGCGTTCTCCCCGACGCACCCCACGACGAGCGAGAGAAGCGCTATCCCGGCGTACAACCACCATTTGCTCATCGAACCTGGCTCCTGCGCCGAGTCCCCCAACCGGAGAGAGGCCGCTCGATAAACGCTACAGCGCAATACAATTGCGCTGATTGAGAAGTCAAACGGAGCATGCAACAGACTTGTGCAAAGGACCGTGGATTTCGGGGCCCTCGCCCATCGTGGGCCCCGAAATTCACGGTCCGTGCGAGTGGTCGCCGCAGTGGTTGCGCCGCTTGCCGCCGAGAACAGGAAACGTGAGACGCGCCCCGAAGAGCACGCTCACGTTTCGATGTTTCGGGCTCGGCGCTAAGGGCTGGACACTACGGGCGTTCGGCGCGCGAAAGATGAGCTCGTTGCCTGCGACTCACTTCTTCGCGGCGGAGGCCGGGGGCTTCGCCGATGCCGAGGCAGCGGGTTTGGCCGGTGACGACGCCGAGGCAGCAGGCTTCGCCGAAGATGCCGACGATGCCGCAGGTGCCGCAGGTGCCGCAGCGCTCGGAGCGGCGCTGGCGTTCGCGGCGATCCCGTTCGGCTTCACCCCCGACGCCGCGCCCTTGGCGATGGGCTTGGCCGCAACGGCCGCAGGAGCGACGGACGAGTGAGCCACCGACGCGGAGGTGGTGGCAACGCTGGCGTCGGCCGCGAGCGCTGTCCGCTTCACGAGGAGCTCGAAGCTGAAGCCGCCCTTGAACGCGGCGGCAGCGCCCTTCACGCCGTCACGCAAGTTGATGGTGTACTTGCCCGGCTTGAGGTCGACCGTGGCGGACTCGAGCTCGTCGGAAGCGACGGCCGTACCGTCTTCGGCCTTGATGTTGATCTTCGCGAGGAGCGGGATCTTCTTGCCGGCGGGCGCGTGGGCATTCACCTCGAACGTGCCGGCTTGCGTGACCGTGAAAGGCACGTCGTAACCGTCGTCGCTCGTGATGCGCCCCGTGCACGGCTGATCCGGCTGCGATTCATCGGCGATGTTGCACGCACTCACCCCCGGCGCGGACGGCGCGGGAGGATCGGCGAAGATCGACAGGCCAAGACCGGGGACGAATGCAACGGCGCCAGCGATGAAACCGATCATCGCGTTGCGCTTCGTCGCGCCGAGGAGCGCCGCACGGCCCTTGCGAGAAGCGAGGAGCGAACCGAGCATGCCCTTCGGCTTCGAGATGGCCTGGTTGACGAGCTGGCCTTTGACGAACATCGATCCGTCGACCGGAACGATCTTCTCGACGACGCGCACGCCACGACCACGCTTGTCGCCCGTGAGGAACGGAACGCGCGCGCTGAACTGTCCGAAGACGACGTCGCCACCGGAGACGTTCTGGGCCTGCTCGAAGCTCTTGTCGAGCTCGACATCCATGCCCTCGCGCGGATCGATGGCCATCGGGCCCGAGCCGTCGTCGAGGAAGAAGACCGCGCCGTTCTTCGTGGAGTTGACCTTGTCGGTCCCCTTCTCGGTCTTGACGCCATCCTCGGTGACGACGCTCTTCTCCCATTCCTGCACGACCTCGATTTCGAAGTAGACACAGGGCTTGCCCGAGCACGGAGCGATCGCCGGCTGCTGCACCCGCATGGCGCCTTCGCAGCTGACGATGCCCTTGGGATCGGCAACGCTCGGATTGGCGGCGATCTCACCGGTTCGTCGGAACGGTGCGGCGAGGATCTTCTTCCCCTTCAGGTGCTGGAGCAGGCCGACGAGGAGCGCGAGGAGCGAAACGAAGACGAGTACGAATCCCAGGTATTGCACGGGGTGCCTCCCTCAGAGAAGTCACCGCAGCCTTCGAGAGAGGACGCGGGTCGATGGTGGTGGACGGCAGGCCGAAGCACCTCGCTCCGTCACTTGCCGCCCCCCCGACAGGCCGCCTCTGCCGAGGTCGCAGGAAATCGTCGCCGGGCACGAAGATTGGCCGCGCAACGAGGACTCGGTGTGGACTCGACACCACACCAACGTCGCCATAAGGCGCCGAAATACCTAGGCTGAGGCGGCCAAACCCGAGACGCGTCCGAGCGGAGACGCGAATGCGAACGACGCCGCACGTGACGACGGCAACGACGGTGGAACCAAGGCAACTGCCTGACCACCGGCCGGAATCCGGCGGAACGACCGCCTCAGGGCGTGGAGGGATCCCACCAGATGGCGCCCTTGTTCCGCACGGCCTCCGCCGCTCGGCGTCGAACGTCGGCGAGCTCCTCCAGGCCGAAGGGAACGAAGCGTTCGGCAGCGGCGAAGGCGGCGTCTTGCTCTTCGGGCGTGCTCAGGCCGAGCAGGGCCACGTCGGGGTCGAGCGTGAGCGTGGTGCGAACGCAGTCGTCGATGGTGAGAAGCGGAGCGAGCGTCTCGACGTCGACGTCGTCCGGAATCGGGCGACCGTAGCCGGTGGTTCGAGCAACGAGCTTTCCTGCACCGAACGTCTTGAAGCCGATCGTGCCAACGCCGCGCTCCTTGGCGAGCGGGAGAAGCTCGTCGGTGTAGCGCCGATCGACGTGAGGCCCGATGGCGAACATCACGAGGTCGCAGAGGCCCGACAGGATGGCCTCGCGTACGACGTCGGGATGATGGCTCGACACACCTCGAAAGCGGCAATGGCCGGCGCGGCGCTCGGCCTCGAGCTGCTCGAATCCCCCGCCGGGCGAGACGAGCGACGTCCAGTCCTCCATGCGTGAGACGCCGTGGAAGACGAACGCGTCGGGGGTGAAACCGAGGCGCTCGAGACTGCCTTTCATCTGCTCGCACACGGGGCGATCGAGGTGGTCGACCTTGTCGACGACGAACACACCCTCGCGACGCCCCACGAGCGCACGACCGACGACGCGTTCGCTCAAGCCGTCTTCGTAGGCCGGCGCGGTGTCGACGACGTTGAGTCCGACGTCGAGCGCGCGCTGCAGGACGGTCGCGCACGCCTCGATGCCGAGCGCCGCATCGGCAAGATCGCCGATGCCGAGCGTGCTGGCGACGAACCCCGTTTTACCGAGAGCCCTTTGTGGCGTGAAACGCATGTTCCCTTTCCTGCCCGGCGCGCGCGTGGCCGTCAAGCCGTCACGGATTCGGACCCGAGCGCACCGGATAGCCGCGGCTCACCCACGTGAAGAAGCCCTCGTCGAGAATCGTCACTTTGGTGAAGCCATTGGCAACCAGCGTATCGAGGAGTTGCCCCGATTCGGCATGCGGACAACCGCAATAGGCCACGAGCCACTTGTCCTTCGGCAAGGCGAACACGTAGTCGCTCGCCTCGTAGAACGGAACGTCGTTGGCCCCTGCGATGTGGCTCGTCACGTAATCGGACGGCGCGCGCGCATCGAGGAATCCCATGGCCGCACCGCGGTCGAACTCCGCTTTGATGGTGTCGGCGGGCGTGAAGCGATTGCCCACGACGAAGTTCGGATCGGGCCCGTCGGCATTCAAAACGATCGGACCGAGCGAACCAGGAATGGGCACATCACCGTTGACGACGGGTTTGGCCCAGCTCCGGAGAAGCGCCACGACGTCGTGAATGTCTTGCGCCGAGAGCTGACCTTCGAATGCCTTCATCGCCGTCCCCGGACGACCGTGCACGATCGCGTACTCGAGGAACGCGTCGCTCGCGATGGCGAGGAATTCGGCATTGGCCAGCCGAACGTTCGGCCCCTCGGTTCCGGTCCCGCCGTGGCACGACGCGCAGGTCGATGCATAGACCGTTGCTCCGTGCGTGGCGTCACCGACGATGCTCGAGGTGGGCAACGTCACGCTCGGCGCCGTCTGCCAACTACGAATGTACGAAGCGATGCCGGCGATGGCGTTGTCGTCGTATGGACCGCCGTGCGGCCGATCCCACGCGGACATCGTGGTTCCCGGCCGACCACGCGCGATGCTTCGGCGGAGAAAGACGTCGCTCGCGGTCGCGAGGAAGGTCGGGTTGTTCAGGGCGGTGGCGTTGTCGGCGGCGTACCCCTCACCGTTCTTGCCGTGGCAGAGCGCACACGTCTTGTCGTAATTGGCCGCGCCTAACTCCGCCGACGCAGCGTCGTTCGTTGCTTCGCTCGACGAGGAGCATGCGGCAACGACGACGCCTGTGAGGCATGCGAACGTCGTCAGGGTTGCAAACGTCACGCTCGAGCTCGACGGCCATCGCATGAGCATTTCTGTACACTTCGATCTCGAAGCCAACAACACGCTCGCGTCGAGTAGGATCGCTTCGATGGAACCTTCGATGGATGAGTTCGTCCTCTTCGCCAATCGCCTCGCCGACGCATCGGGCGAAGCCATCCGCCCGTGGTTCCGCATCAAGCTCGACGTCACCGACAAGGGCACCGGTCGGGCTGGCTTCGACCCCGTGACCGAGGCCGACCGTCAGGCCGAGCTCGTCCAGCGTCAGCTCATCAAGGAGACCTACCCGCGCCACGGCATCCTCGGCGAAGAGCATGGCCCCGAGCCCGGCGAGGACTACCACACGTGGGTTCTCGATCCGATCGACGGCACGCGCGCCTTCATCTGCGGCATGCCTCAGTGGGGAACGCTCATCGCCCTCAACGACGGCACGAGCCCCATCCTCGGCGTGCTCGATCAGCCGGTGACGCGCGAGCGATGGGTTGGTCGAACGGGGCGAACCGACTTCGTGAGCGAAGGTCGCACCACGCAGATCTCGACGCGCGCGTGCGCCGATATCGCCTCGGCGATCGTGACGACCACGCACCCGACGGGCTACTTCACCAAGCCCGAGTCGGATGCATTCCAGGAGATCGCCGCCGCCGCGAAGATGACGCGTTACGGAGGTGACTGCTACGCGTACGGGCTTCTCGCCATGGGGTTCGTCGACCTGGTGATCGAGTCGGCCCTCAAGCCGTGGGACGTGCAGGCGCTCATCCCGATCGTCGAAGGCGCGGGCGGCCTCTTCACCTCGTGGACGGGCGGCGACGCGCAGAACGGCGGGCGCGTGATCGCGGCCGGGGATCCGCGCGTCCACGCGCAGGCCCTCGAGATCCTCGGACGCGTGCCCTGAGTCACGTCCGTCGAACACCGGCAAGCGACGCGACGCCTACGAGCGCGACGTGCCGGCCGCCGAGCTACGGTTCTTCGACACCGGGCACTTCGCGCTCGAAGAGGATGCCGGCCCGATCGCCGAGGCAATCGGCGGATTCCTTGCCTGATCTGCGCCCGCGCTAGGGCGCCCGGAGACTCGAGCTCCCCGGAAAATCGAAAAGTCCCCCTCGCGACGGGGGCTGCCGTCGGGCCGGAGTTGAGCTATGCGGAGGGGCGATGGGCGCACAATGGAAGCAGAAGGGTCGTGAAGCCTCCGCGGCCGCCAAGGGCCGCGTTTTCACCAAGCTCGCGAAGGAGATCATGGTCGCCGCTCGAAACGGAGCGGATCCGAGCATGAACCCGCGCCTGCGCATGGCGGTCGACGCGGCGAAGAAGGCCTCGATGACGAAGGACACGCTCGAGCGCGCCATCAAGAAGGGCGCCGGTCTCCTCGACGAGGCCGTCACGTACGAGACGGTGACCTACGAAGGCTTCGCACCGAACCAGGTGCCCGTCATCGTCGAGTGCCTCACCGACAACCGCAACCGCACCTCGGCCAACGTCCGCCTGCTGTTCCGCAAGGGCCAGATCGGCGCGGCCGGTTCGGTGTCGTGGGACTTCAACCGTCTCGGCCAGGTCGAAGCCACCCCACCGGGCCCCGGCGTCGATCCGGAAGAGGCGGCCATCGAGTGCGGTGCGCAGGACCTCGAGGCTGGCGAGGATGGCTCGACGCGCTTCTTCACCGAGAGCGGTGACGTCGACATCGTCAGCAAGGCCCTCACCGAGCGGAAGTGGAACGTCACCTCCGCCCAGCTGATCTGGAAGGCGAAGAACCCCGTCACCGTCGACGACGCCAAGCGCGCCGAAGTCGAAGCCTTCCTCGAAGCCCTCGACGAGGACGACGACGTCCAGAACCTGTACGTCGGCCTCGCCTGATCGACGCGCACACCGCGAACGGCGCGAACGGACAGCGCTCGTGATCCATCTCACGAGCGCCGTTCGCGCGGTGCTTTAGGGACTTACGCGAATCAGGAATGCCCTCGTTTCGAGTTAGCCTGACTCGAGAGAGAGGGCACAGGAAGCGCGGAAGAACGGAAGGAGTTAGAGGGGGGAGCCGTCGCAAGGCAGTTCGCACTACGGCCTCGTAGGTCGACTGCGGGACTCCTTTTGCCAAGGCAACGATGCACCTCGATGAGTCCGCGGTGCGCCGATGCTCTCCTCTTTACCCTCCTCGAATCTTCCGCCCTTGCGCCCTTCCTGTGCCATTCCCTCCCGTCGGCCGGCACTGGACGAAGTTGCTTCGGACGACACTCGTGGTCAGAGCAACTCTGCTCCCGGCTCCCTTATCCGAACGGCATTGGCCTAAAGGAACGTGCGACGGATCGCGCGATCGAGGCGGCGCGCGCCCTCGCGGACGATCTCACCGTCCACCGTGAGCGTGGGGCGGAAGCGGATCGAGCGCGTACCGCAGCCCAGCACGATCATGCCGTCTTCGAAGCACGCTTTCACGACGGCGTCTCGCGTCGCGGTGTCGGGCAAGTCGATCGCGCACATCAGCCCGGCGCCTCGCGAGTTCGTGACCTGCTCGTATTTCTCTTCGATGGTGCGGAGCTCGTTCAGCAGCTCCACACCGCGATCGTGGGCATTCCGGAGGAGATCTTCCTCCACCATGATCTCGAGGATGCGCGTGCAGCGCACCATGTCGACGAGCGCGCCGCCCCACGTGGAGTTGATGCGCCCGGACTTGTGGAAGACGTTGTTCGGGACGTCGTCGATGCGCTTCGACACCATGATGCCGCCGACCTGCATCTTCTTCGCGAAGCAGACGATGTCCGGCTCGATGCCGTGATGCTGATAGGCCCACCACTTCCCGGTGAGGCCCAGCCCCGTCTGCACTTCGTCGACGATCAGCAGTGCGTCGTGTTCGTCGGCGAGACGACGTAGCTCCCGGAAGAACTCGGAGCGGAAGTGGTTGTCGCCCCCTTCCCCCTGAATCGGCTCGAGGATGATGGCGGCAATGCCGTGCGGGTCGCGCGCGAACGCCGCTTCCGCTGCAGCAATCGCTCTCTTCTCGAGCGCCTCCACCTCGGCGAGGCTCTCGGCATCGAGCGGAAATCGAACCTTGGGCGCAGGAATGCGCGGCCAATCGAACTTGGGAAAGTACTGCGTCTTGTTGGGGTCGGTATTCGTGAGGCTCAGCGTGTAGCCCGACCGCCCATGAAACGCGCTCTCGAGGTGCAAAACGGCCTGGCCGCGCTCCCCTCGCCCCGCGGCGATGTTCTTGCGAACCTTCCAGTCGAACGCCGTCTTGAGCGCATTCTCGATCGCGAGCGCCCCACCTTCGATGAAGAAGTAATACGGCAGATGCGGCGGTGCCGCGGTTCGCTCGAGCGTTGCGACGAACTCGGCCATGTACGTGGTGTACTTGTCCGAGCTCGACACCTTCACGGTCGACGCCTTCGCCAGCCGCTCCTGCGTTTCGGCCTCGAGCATCTTCGGGTGATTGAACCCGATGGGATTCGACGCAAAGAACGAGAAGAAGTCGAGGTACTCCTTTCCCGTCCGCGCATCACGAACCCACGAGCCCCGACTCCCATCGAGGTCGACCACGAGCGGATACCCGTCCACCAGCATGTGATGCCGAAGCACGTCGTGGACCTCAGCCGGAGTCACCCGCGCCTGCTCCACCGCACCGACTCGGTTCATGTTCTCCCGTTCACCCGCCATGGCTCAGCTCTTACCTCGGATGGATACGTCCTCGTAACCAACCTAGCGCGCTTCGACGGCCGCCGCCTCTCGGTGTGAGCGTGCCCCTTCGAACTTCTCACTGCCGGAAACTCGCGAAGCGCACTGGAGACGACGAATACGTCGGGGAGACCGCACGACCGCAAGCGCTCGCTCCTTCGCACAGGCGGGCTTCGCAGGCGTCGACGCGCAACAGGTGATGAGTCGGCTCCTACGCAGATCGCGCGTGTGGAACCGTGAAATACCTTTTGCCCTATCAAGTCAGCACTCCAGTTTCCAGCGAGGCGAACGCCGACACGAGACCCCTCGGTCCACGACGCCATCTCACGGCTTCCGACCGGCGTAGGACCTGGCACGAGGTTCAGTCGAAGGCGGGAAGGCTCCTCGGCTCCCTTCCGTGACCTCCGCGGATCTCAGGACCGGTCCGGACCGGCGAACGGCTGCAGCACAAGAAACTGCTGAAATTCGTCGCCACCGCGAAGGCACGAGGCGAACGAGATGATGGGCGCTATCGGGCGAATCTTGGCGGCATCGCTCGCCGCCGCGTTGTGGAGATCGCCGACGTGTTGGACGTCACGCGGCATTGGTAATGCTGGCTCCAACGTACGAGCGATGGGAGCGCGAGCTTCGTGCCCGGCACTACCCCGGGCCGGGCACCGAAGCTCTGGGAGCAACAGCCCCGCCAGCGGGCAGACCGAGAGCGCGACGGGAGCACCGGGAGGAGAGCCCCCTCCGGCCGGCCCGCGATAGCGCACGCTCGACAATCGCTGGAGGCTCGGCGCTCGCGCAGCGAGGGCTTCATGATGCAAGCGCGTGCGGTCCTCAGCATTGCGAATTGGGAATGTCGCGGTGCACGGTCGCCGTAAAAATGCCTTCTGCCCTTTCAAGTCTTCGTCCGTCCATGGTGCGGACCGAACGACGGTACGACGAACTTGTCGAAGAGACGGCGCTCCGCCGAAGCGTTGTCAATGACGAGAACGCGAGGTCGGCCCGTGCCGCACGCGCGTCCAGCGCTATTCGCTTTCCCCGGAACGTCCGCGCCCGCAGAAAGACCGGAATCAGGCGACTTATGAGACACGCCCTGGCCGCCGTAACAGCAAGCCGAATGAGCCAGCGCAGGACGTGCGGGTGTGAGCTCGCGCAGCGAAGGCTTCAGGATGCAGGCGTGTGCGACCACGACCGATCTCCTTCGGGAAATTTCGTCTCGAGACGTCGAGGCGGCGCTCCGTCGACGATCGAGGCCGTGCTGCGCGCAAGTATTGCTCTCGACTTTAGGAGCATTCGATTTCGACCAAAACGACTTCGGCCTCTTGAATCTGAGATTAATCGACTTATGAATATCCGTTCGAACAAGGGCTCGACGCTGTAGGAGCGAGCCGAATGAGCCGGGCGGGCGCGCGAGGCCAAACTTCGAGCTCACGTCTACGGGGGAGGGCATGCGTGAAACAACGGGAATTCGTATTTCGCGAACATGGGGGCGCGAGGGCCAACACGGGGAGAAAGCGAGCGGCGTCGCGCAAAGGGTACGAGAGGCATCGTGAGCGGCCGCCTCTCGACGCCCGAACGCCCGTCCACGTCATCCTGCGCGCGAAGTCAGGCGTGCCGAATTTCCGAGACGAGGACATCTTTCGCGCCATTCGCCGGCACATCGAAGAGAGCAGCGGTGACGACTTCCGCGTGATTCACTTCAGCGTGCAGGAGACGCACATCCATCTGATCGTGGAGGCAACCAATCAGGTCTTACTTTCACGAGGTGTCCAGCATCTCGCTCGGCGAATCACGTGGGACGTCAATCGACTCCGCCGACACAGCGGCTCGCTCTGGCGTGATCGCTACACGCGACGCGACCTCACGAATCTTCGTCAGGTACGCAATGCTCTCGTCTACGTGTTGATGAATGCGCGCAAGCACCAGTGCGACGAGAAGGAAGCGTTCCTCGCCTCCATCTCGCTCGACCCGTGCTCCTCCGCCGCCTGGCTCGATGGCTGGCATCCATCCGCGGCGTGGATGCTGCTGGCGCTCCAACTCGATCTCCTTCGCCGTGATCTCCACGAATGCCCCGTCGCCGCGCCACGTACTTGGGCCCTACGCGAGGGGTGGAAGC
The DNA here is from genome assembly GCF_001263205.1 of Labilithrix luteola. Taxonomy (GTDB): domain Bacteria; phylum Myxococcota_A; class Polyangia; order Polyangiales; family Polyangiaceae; genus Labilithrix; species Labilithrix luteola. Next base: position 7,595,230 of record NZ_CP012333.1, on the reverse strand, counting down.
ACTATGGCCTCATTCATGACGACGAAGCCCCCTCGAACCGCCTCTCGACACGAAGCCAGACGTCCCGCAGCGGCCACGCATCCGTTCGTGCTCGTCCGCTCACGGGCACGCGCAGGGCTATCGACGCGGGCCCTTCATCCGACGTGACCCGCGGAGGGTGACGGCTCCTCCGAAAAGACGAAGCACGATTCTTCGAACGGCGATTCGCGCGACGCCAAGAGGTGCATGGGAACGCGCAAGTCCCCCAAGGAACGAATGGAAGCCGCAGGGCGCGCAATCGACGGGCCGCACGACTGGCCGAACCTCTTTCGAGGCGGACCCCATCGCTCCCGAACGATTCGTGGATGGTTGAGTGGGCCTAAGGTCAATGCCGTTCGGATAGGGAGAGATCTTCACGGGGAGTAGCCATAACCTCCGTCAAGAGCGGATTAGGCAGCTCGGGGGACCACTTGCGGCCTGTGCGAGCCATCGAGCGCAGGATGCTGAGCATCTTTGGCAGGCATGCTGTCAGGCCGACCTTGCCTGGCTTCGTGGCGCGAAGCCGGTCGAAGAATGCCTTGATAAGCGATTGCATTTGAGCGACGCGACGCAGGCCATGTAAGGCGCGCCCCGATGCCCGGTCTTGTAGCGTGATTCGAGCTCTCCGTTTCGGAGGCTCACACAGCCGTTCGAACGGGAGTAGGTCTTTCGTACGACGAGTCTTGCTCTCTGTCGGCCTCTCAGCTCCGAAGACTGCGAAGTTCCTTCTGCCCTTTCAAGGCCTCGAACGGAGCCTCAACACGTCACGCGCGGCGTCACCTTCGGGTGCGGCGGGTGGGCTTGGGGGATAGCTTCGTCGTGAAGAAGTCGATGAAGGCGCGGACTTTGGGTGGGAGGTGCGTGGTTGGGGGCCACAAGAGTCGGAAGGCGTTGGCGCCGACGATGTGGGAATCGAGGGTGCGGATGAGACGGCCGTCGCGGAGTTCGTTCTCGATCAGGTAGTCGGGGATCGAGGACAAGCCGCGGCCCTCGATGGTCATGACGACCAGGGCGTCGATGCTGTTGACCACCAGGCTCCCGCGAGCGCCGAAGGAAGCGGGCAGGACATCCGAAGCGAAGGGCCAAGGTTCGAGCTTGCCAGTGTGAGGCTTTCGGTAGAACAGCAAACGATGGGCGTTCAGCTCCGAGGGGCTCGACGGGACGGGCTGCTCGGCAAAGTAGCGAGGCGCTCCCACGACGACGTGACGAAACGGCGCGAGCTTGCGCGACGAGAGGCGTGAGTCCGGAGCGGCGCCGGTGCGAATGACAACGTCGAATCCGTCGCGGACCACGTCGACCAACGTGTCACTGAATTCGACATCGAGCTCGACATGCGGATAGATCCGCGAGAAGTCCGCGAGCAGCGGTGAGAAGAAGGGGCTCGCCATCGGCAGGGCGATACGAAGGCGCCCGCGTGGCGTGTCTTCGCCGCGGGCGAAGTCATGCTCGGCGCCTTCGAGTTCGGCGAGGATGCGCTCGCACCGTACGAGGAGTCGAGCGCCATCCTCGGTCAGCGAGATGCTCCGGGTCGTGCGGTGAAACAAGCGGGCGCCGAAGTGTTGCTCGAGGCGGGCGATGGTCTTCCCGACCGCGGACGCCGAGATGCCGAGCCGGCGGCCGGCCTCGACGAAGCTGCGAGTCATCGCCGCCTGCACGAATGCGTTGAGATCGTTGAAGCCGTCCATGGGCCATTGCCTCGATGTCGAAACCACTCTCCGATTGCGGACGACGCGTCCGGAGTGACCGGAACCTCAGGGCGTTTTTCTGGCGACGAGAGCGACCTATCAGATTCTTCGTCGAAGCGACTCGTGCTGCGACCGCGAACCAGGAGATTTGCCATGACCATCCCGAGCTCGTCCGCATCGTATCACTCGCTCCCGGAAGGGACCGTTTTCGTCGTCAACGTGATTCATGCCAAGCCCGGACACCAAGAGGCCGCGCTTGCGGTCATTCGTGAGATCGTCCACTACGTCGCAGAGCGCCGGAAGGAGTTCTTGTGGAGCACGCTGGCCACGAGCATCGACGGCGACACGGTGGTGAACATCGAAGCCATCACGGGCCCCGGCGACGTGGAGACCTTCTTCTCCGACACGACCTTTGCCGACAAGTTTCGTCGCTTGGACGACATCGGGCGCTACGAGTTCCACGTCTATCGCGCGCGTGATCTCGTCCTGCCTCGGACGTGAGCGTGCCGGCTGCCCCGAGCCCCGAGCCCCGAGCTTCGAGATCGCCCGGGGCTCCTCGCGGCCGAAATTCTTCGGCTCGGCGAGGAAGGTTCTACCCGTGACGACGTAAGACCGCGGAGTCCCTGGAGGTTCCGATGAAGTTCGTGCGTTCGAGCGTCGTTTAGGACAAGCGGGTGCGGAAGCTGGGAAGTCGCCACCGCAAGCTCACGACGGACAAGGACACGACCGTCGCCCGAACCGCAAAAGAAGAGCTCGCATCGCTGGCGAAGGCGGCTTCGAAGGCGAAGACGAAGTAGCTAGCGAAGTGACTAGGAAGGGCGCTCGCTACGAGCGTACGCGGCGTCGCGTTCGAGCAAGAGCTCCCGCTCGCGAGCGTTCTTCGTGAGGGACAGGGCGCGGGCAATCTCCGCGCGCGCCTCGGCAAAGCGACCGAGCTTCGCGAGGAAGTCGGCGCGCACGCTCGGCAAGAACGGGTAGTCGCGAAGGGCTTCGTCGTTCGCGACGACGTCGACGATCGCCAAGCCCGCCGCCGGACCGAAGGCCAGGGCATGAGCGACGGCTCGGTTCAATTCGACGATTGGCGACGGGCTCGTTTGGGCAAGCGCATCGTAGAGTGCTGCGATGCGCGCCCAATCGGTATCCGCGGCGGTGCGTGCGCGCGCATGACAGGCGGCGATGGCCGCCTGGAGCAAATACGGCCCTGGACGGGTCCGAACCAGCTCCTCGGCTCGCACGAGCGCATCGAGCCCACGGCGCACCAACAGGGTATCCCATCGGGACCGATCCTGATCGAGGAGGAGGACCGCCTCCCCTTTCGGCCCCACGCGCGCGCGCATCCGTGAAGCCTGAATCTCCATCAGCGAGACCAGCGCATGAATTTCGGATTCGCCCGGCAGGAGCTGCGCGAGAATTCGGCCGAGTCGCAACGCGTCTTCGCAGAGCGACGGTCGAATCCAATCTTCGCCCGCGGTGGCCGAATATCCCTCGTTGAAGACGAGATAGATCACCTCGAGAACCGATTCGAGACGAGCCGTCAGGTCTTCCGGCTTCGGAAGCTCGAACGGCACGTTCTTTTCGGCCAGCGTCTTCTTCGCTCGCGTGATCCGCTGCGCGATGGTCGGCTCCGGAGCGAGGAATGCCCGTGCAATCTCGTCGGTGGTGAGGCCGCCGAGCAACCGGAGCGTGAGCGCAACGCGTGACTCTCGCGAGAGCACCGGGTGACAGGCAACGAAGACGAGACGCAGGAGGTCGTCACCGACGACGTCATCGAGCGCCTCGTCGAAGTCGGCCGGCACCGATGTCTCCGCCTCGTGGGCGAGCTCGTCGTGCTTCTTTTCGCCCCGACGAAGGCGTCGAAGCACATCGATGGCGCGGTGCTTGGCTGCCGTCATGAGCCACGCCCCGGGGTTCTGAGGGATCCCCGATTCCTCCCAGCGTTCGAGCGCATCGAGAAACGCGTCTTGCGCGATCTCTTCCGCCAGATCGACATCGCGCACCAAGCGAGCGAGCACGGCGATGAGCTTCGCGGACTCGATTCGCCAGACGGCTTCGGCTGCTCGCTTCGTCTCGGGGCTCGCCACGGCGCTCCATCAGACCACCTCGGCACGCGTTGGTCAGGCGGGAAATTCCATGACCGGACGCACCTCGACGAAGCTCCTCGGCGCATACTGAGCCGCCGGGCAACGCGACGCCCACTCGAGTGCCTCTTCCCTCGACTTCACCTGAATCAGGAAGTAGCCGCCGATGACCTCCTTGGCCTCGCTGAAGGGGCCGTCGATCACGTTGCGCTTTCCGCCGGTCACCGTCACGCGGGCACCGGTCGCGCTCGGCATGAGGGCTTCGCCCGCCAGAAGCACGCCGGCCTTCTGCAGGTCCTCCATGTAGGCCTTGTAGGCCGCGACGATCCGTTCGCCCTCCTCCTTGCTCATCTTCAAGGAGGTCTTCTCGTCGCCTGCAATGAGCATCACGAAACGCATGGCCGTCTGCCTTTCTTGGGCCAGTTTGTCGGCCCATCCCTACGGCGAACGACCTTCGCCCGAATCGACACCGCGCTGATCGTTTTTCGTCGATCGCCCGAGCTCAGCCGAAGAACATCGAAAATCCCGCGAAATTCCTGGCTCAGGGCTGGAAGGAGGAGAGCGCCCCCGACACCTTTCGGCCGCGGTGCCAGACCTCGACGATCCGCGTGAGGTCGTCGACGTCCTTGGTCGGATCTCCTTCCACGATCACGAAGTCGGCGAGCTTGCCCGGCGCGAGCATGCCGCGATCGGGATGGCCCAAGAGCTCGGCCGCACGTGAGGTGGCGATGCGAATCGCCTGCACCGGCGGAAGCCCCGCCTTCACCATCAGTGCAACCTCGTGGAGTTCGGCGAAGCCGGGAATGCGGAGCGGCGTGGCGCCCGAGTCCGTGCCGAAACCGATCGCTACGCCGCCGTCGTAGAGCTTCTTCACGTTCGCCAGGTTGTTGGCCACCGAGTCCTTGTCGGCCTTCAGCTTCTTGGCATCCGCGAGGACCGACGCACGCCACGCGGGATCGTCGAACTGCGCGGCCAGGGCGGGCTGCAGCGCGTGACGAACCCACATTTCGCGGGTGAACGGAGGCGCTTCGGCGAACAAGTAGAACGATTCGTCGAGGCCGAGCGTCGGGATGTACCAGGTCTTCTTGTCGCGCAGGAGCTTCACGAAAGCGTCGTCGACCGCGCGATCACGCACGCCGTGAGCGAGGATATCGACGCCCTCTTGGACGAGTCGCCGTGCGTCGTCGAGGTAGTAGACGTGAGCCGCAACGCGCAGTCCGAGCCGATGGGCTTCATCGATGACCGCACGCTGGATTTCCGGGCTCATCTTCTGGTGCAGCGAACCATGGAAGTCGTCGACCCAGATCTTGACGAGATCGGGATGACGCGTGGCCGAATCACGAACGGCCGCGACCGCCTGCTCGGGCGTCTCGACGCGATAGAGGTTCTCCGTTCCCGCTTCGACGGGCGGCGCGCCGGAAGGAACGCCGATTCCGCGGTCCGCTCCGAAGACGTCGGCGCCGGGCAACGCCCCGCGATGGAGATCCGGCTGCAATTCGTAGAAGACCGGCCCGTTGAGACCGAGTGACGTCACCGTGGTCACGCCGTAGGCCTCGTATTGACGGAGCTGGCGGAGAATGTTGGCGCGCGTCTCGTTCGCCACCGAGGCGCGTGTGCCGTCGACCATGCCCAGATGCGAATGGTCGGAGACGAGGCCCGGCACCATCGTCGTTCCGCCGAGGTCGACGACGCGTGCGCCCTTGGGGACAGTGACATTCGGTCCGACCTCGCGGACGCGCTCCCCCTCGAGCACGACGGTCGCGTTCTCGATGGGCGGGCCGCCGCTACCGTCGACGACACGAACGCCGCGCAGCGCGACGAGCGAGGAGCCCACCGCTGCGGACGAGCTCTCGCCACTCCTCGCGCGATCGGCACGGCATGCGCTTGTCGCCATGGCGAGGGCGCCCACCGCCACAACCACGAGCACGCGATGATAGCGATTCGGCATGACAGCTCCCGGAGACGCCCTGGCAGACAAGCAGCTCGTGGGCCATTCGGTTGCCGTTCGCTCGTTGTCGCGTGCCTCGCCGGTGTCCTCGCGTGTCACGCGAACGGGCGATCGCAATCGCCGGATTCAGCGGCCGTCGAGACCGCAGACGCCACCGACCGAGGCCTCGCCCCGCGCGGCAACCTCGAGGTCGTCGCGCGCTTCGCCGGCCCCGGCCCATCGGGCATCGCCGTGTCGCCCGCGGGAACGCTCTTCGTAGGATTTCCGAGGCATGCCGACGATCACACGGGCCCGACGCTCGGCAAGCTCGAGGGCAACAAGCTCGTTCCTTTCCCGGACGCGGAGACCAGCCTCCCCTCGTCGCGTCCGATCGCCGATCGCCTCGTCTCGGTTCATGGGATGACCATGGACAGCGCAGGGCACCTCTGGGTGATCGACGATGGCAAACGCGCCGGCCATCCCATCGAAGACGGCGCGGCCAAGGTCGTCGGATTCGATCCCGTATCTGGCGCTCGTATTGCCTCGATCCCGCTCCGGCCGCCGGTTCTCCGGCCCGACAGTCACATGAACGATCTCCGCGTCGACCTCACGCATGGCGCCAAAGGCACGGCGTACGTCACGGATTCCTCGTTCGGCACACACCCCGCACTCGTCGTCGTCGACATCGCAACGGGTCGTCAGCGACGTGTCCTGGAAGGCCATCGCTCGACCGAACCCGAAGAAGGCTTTTTGGCGATTCTCGAAGGCCGCGCGCTTCGCTACGACGCCAAGCACCCCACGTTCCCCGTCGGCGGCGCCGATGGCATCACGTTGAATGCCGACAGCACCCGCCTGTATTTCTCGCCGCTCACCAGTCGTCGCCTCTACAGCATTCCCACGGACGCTCTGGCACGCTTCGAAAGCTCGGAATCCCAGTTGCGCGAGGCCGTTCGCGACGAAGGAGAAAAGGGCTTTGCCGACGGACTGGCAAGTGATCGAAACGATACGATCTACGTCACGGACGCCGAACACGACGAGATTCTTCGTCGCCGTCGCGACGGAACCATGGACGTGCTGACACGCGATCCACGCATCGTCTGGCCCGATGGCATCTTCGCCACGCAAGACCACGTCTACGTGACGCTCGGTCAGTGGAATCGATTGCCGGCATTCAACGACGGCAAAGACCTACGGCAACCGCCCTACCTGCTCGTGCGGATTCCGATTCAGAGGCAGTAGCGGATCGTCATCTGGATGCTGTCGATGTACACGGTGTCGTTTCCGGAATTCCCCACGATCCACTTGGCCGCGAAGACGACACCGAAGTCGGGTCCGTTCACGATCGCGGGCGTCAACGCGGTGCCCCAGACGTCGGTCTCGGTGCCGTAGGTCATGGTGTTCTTGAGGGCGCTCCACGCCGAGGGGTCCGATCGGTCGTCTCCCTGCAACTTGCCGCTCCACCGCAAACGCATGGACGCATCGACCACGTCTCCGCCGTTTCGGGCCCGCCGGACCATCGTCGCCACGACACCTTGGATGACGGCATTGCTCGGAATCGAGAAGCGCAGATCGGCCGCGAAGACCGACGGCGTCGGCGAATTGCTCGTGGAGATTGCGCAGTCGGCGTAGAAGCCGTCGGTACTCGAGATGGTGGGGAGGTTGCCCCATTGCGAGAAGAGACCGAGCTCAGAAATGTTCGAGGGATACGCCGAGACCGACGTGCAAGTGACCGCGTGATCCGGCGCAGCGTCGACCACCGCGGAGTCGTCGGACGCATCGGAGGCGGCATCGAGGTCCGCTGGCGCGGGAGCGTTCGAATCGTGGCCGCCGTCCACCGGCAGGGTGCTCGGATCTTTCGAGGCGAGAGTGCCGCCATCGGAGACGATCGTCAGATCGTCCGCCCCCGTCAGCGCCCCGCACGCGGTCGAGATCACCGCCGCCACGAACGCGACAAAATAGAATCGAGAGCCCCGTCTCACACGCCGGACTCTAGCCCGACCTTCGTATCAGTCACGTCTCAAGAGCTCCCTCGCGTTGGGGCAGCCATTCTGCGAAACTTCGCTCCCGACGGAACCACCGGACCTCTCGCATGGCAAACGACGCTCACGAGCTGTACGACCTTACGTTCTCACCACAATACGAGGAGAGTCTCGACGAGATCTGCCGGCGAACGGGAATATCCATCCATGCCCAATATGACGAAGCCATCTTCAGGTTCGACAAGGGCAGAGTCGTGACGTCCGGGGTGAGCCCGCACGACATCGAAAGCTTGGTGGCGACGCGCGACCGCAGGTTCATCGACTTTTGCGTCGCGAAGATCCAGCGCTTCGAGAAACAGGATGCCAAGCAGGACTTCCCGAAGGGAGAAGAAGTCGAGACGTTCGACCAGAAGGAACGAGCGCTCGGCTTCTCTCGCGGAATTCTGCTGATGTACAGCATCGAATTCTTGCTTGGCCTCGAGGGACCGCAGCGCCTCGAGGCGTACGTGAAGAAGGCAAGAATCCCCTCGGCGAAGAAGTACGTCAAAGACGTCGTCGACTTGATCGAGCGGTCCACCTGAAGGAGCGGCGCGGGCCTACGACTCGCTCAGATCGCAGGCCCGCGAGGAGTGAGAGCAGAATGCGCCGTCGTCAGCGCACGACGTCGAGGGCGATGCGCGAGCCGAACTGCGTGAGCTTTTCGACGGCCCGCGTCGGGTCGAGGAGGGTGTCGGGGTTGTACAAGCCTGCAGGGACCGCGGGACCGCCATCGAGGCCGAGGAGGCGTTCGACGGCAATCGCGAGACCGTGGGCGCTCACGGTCGAGAGGTTCTGATCATCGGTGATCTCGTGCCGGACGCTTCGTGAGCTTCCTGCAGTGTCGATGCCTGAGATCTCGAAGATCATCTCGACCGCCGGGCTTCTCTCGCGTCCGAGCCCCACGGCACTGCGGACACCGAGGTCGAAACGGACCGAGCGCGCTCCCGTCGCCGCGGCAACGCTCGCGACGTCGAGAACCGGATAGGCACGCACCTGGATGGTCGTTCCGTCCGACATCGTCAGCGGACGTTCGATATCGGTACTGGCCCAAACCCATTGCCCGTTCTCGCGTCGAAGCGGCCTGGCGACGCGCGCGCCTCGTTCCACGTCGGTCTGGGTCGTCGGGCCGCCGTGGTCGTCCTCGTGGATGATGGCCGCGATAGCCACCCGTTCGACCGTGCGGAACTGGCGAGCGAAGTGGAGCGCCGCGAGAACCGCCGCGCCTCCGAAGACGTGGCCCAGGAAGAGAATCGGAGCCTTTGCCGGATTCTGAGCGTAAAGCGCGACCTGCGGGGCGATCTCGAACAGGTAATCCGAAAATGCCACGTAGGGCACGCCATGCGTTTGGGCGTATTTCATCGAATTCAGCGTGTCGTCCTTGAGCAGGGTGACCACACCGCTGTACGCCGCACCTTCGGGCAGTCCGAGGCTCGTGCGTTCGAGGTCCACCTTCACGGCATTCGTGAGGGTCGTCTGCTTCGCGACGACGCTCGCGCGTTCGAGATCGCGCGCCCCGATGGTGATGGGAAGATCGGGCTGAAGGCGGCGAAGAGCGGCGATTGCGCGCGTTCCGACGAAGCCCGAACCGCCGAGAACGAGGACCGGCTTGAGAGTGGATGCCATCGTTGTCTCCTGGTCTTTCTGTGGGTCTTGCGCGTGATCAGAGGCTGCGGATCTGCGTCCCGAAGGCGGCGAGGCGCTCGAGCATGTGCGCCGGCGTGATGAAGGCGTTCGGCAGGTAGAGGCCCGGCGAAACGGGTTCGCCGACCAGGCCGAGGAGACGCTCGACGATCGTGGCAACGGCGGCGGCGGTGACGGGCGCTTGGCCTTCGCGATGAACGAGCTCGTGCCGTGATCGGCCCGAGGAGCCGTCGTGCTTCACGCCGGCGAGCTCGATGACGAACTCGGTCGAGAAAGGTTCCCCTCGCCGCCGGCTGGCGGACTCTCCGAGGACGAGGTCGACACGCACCGAACGAGCGCCCGTGGCGGCAGCGAGCGTCATGGTGTCGAAGACGGAATACGCCTGGCCCCGCGTCTCCACACCATCCACCGCAGAGAAGACCCGCGAGCTCCGGTCTCCACTCGCCCAAACCCACTTGCCGTCTTCGAAGATCTGCGCCTCCGCAATGACCTGTGTAATACGCTCGTAGTCGGCGTAGGCAGCGGGGCCGCCCATGTCTTGTTCGTCGAGAACCGCGCCGATCGCGATGGTGTCGACCTTCGCGTACGCCTCCGCGAAATGGAGCGTCGGAAGGAGCGCGGCTCCTGCGAGCCAATGGCTCGCCAGCACGATCGGCGACCTGCTCGGTCGACTCGCATAGAGCGCCACCTCCGGTGCGATCTCGAATGTGGCGGTCGAGACGTCGACGTACGGAACGCCTTTGTCCTGGGCGTACAGCAGCGCGTTCGTGCTCGTGTCTTTCACGAACATCACCACGGCGCTGAACCGCTTCGCCTCAGGCTGACCGAGATCGGTTCGGTCGAGGTCGATTCTCACGGCGTCCGCATTGCCGATCTCGCTCGCGACTGCCGAAGCCTTCTCGAGATCGCGGCCACCGATGGCGACCGGCAGGTGGGGATGCAGCTTGCGCAGCGCCTTTGCTGCTCGCGAGCCGACGACGCCGGATCCTCCGACGATGAGAACCGGTTCTTGCACGCTCTTGGTCATACGGACGAGCTCCTCTCCGCCGCGAATCACGCGGCAGCCAACAACTTACTGTTGGTAAGTTACCAACCGTAATAACCCGGGCCGGCGTCCTGTCAACCCACGGAACGAAATGGCCGACGGTCGAGAGCGGCCGTGCCGGAGACGCCCCACGCGCGCGGAAGCCGTCTGCTAGAATCGGTGAAGATGACCGAGACCTCCGCCAGGCGGCTCCCCAAAGCCGAGCGCCGCGAACAGCTCCTCGAGACGGCCCTCGAGATCGTCCGCGAGGAGGGCACAGACGCGCTCACGCTCGGGCACGTGGCCGAACGCGCAGGGGTCACGAAGCCGATCGCTTACGAGCACTTCAAGACGCGATCGGGCCTCCTCGTGGCTCTCTACGAGCGAATGGATGAGTTGCCGCGCGCGAAGATGGTCGACGCGCTCGAGCGAACCTCCAAGCTGCCCGAGATCGCGCGCGTCGCGAGCCAGGCGTACATCGGCTGCTACACGTCGCTCGGTCCGGAGTGGTACGCCGTCTCGGCGGCGCTGGCGGGTTCCGAGGAGATGGAGGCAACGCGCCGGGCGTGTCTCGCCAACTACGCCGAGATCTTCCGCGCCGCCCTCGCCCCGCATTCCAAGCTATCGAAGCGGGCCCTTTACCTCCGCTGTGTTGGCATCATCGGCGCCGCGGAGGGCATGGCGCAAGAGATGCTCCAGCGGCGGACGACCGAAGCCGCCGCCGTCGACGCACTCACGACACTCATCACCTCCTGGATCGCGCAGGAACACTGACGAGGAAGCATCTCGACCGATCATGGTCACGCCGAGGCGCGGGCACCGGCCTGCGCCGCGTCAGTACTTGACCATCATGGCTGCGGTGATGCGGTTCTCGACCTTGACGAGATCAGGCGCGAACCCCTCCACGAACGAGCCGGGTGCTCCCTGATTCCCCCCGGAAGGGGTCATGCCCCCCGGCCCGGAGAAGTACGGGACGTTCGCGGCGCGGTGGTTGTACTCGAGCCGGAACGTCACGAACTCGCGCGGCATGTAGTCGCCGGTCACTTGCAAGTCCCACGCTTTGAAGCCATCGCCGGGGCCCGCCGTGAAATAGGGTGTTCCCGAGAATGCCGTCGCGCCGTTGATGGGAGGAAGCAGGACCAGGTAGCGACCAGGGTTCGTGATGGCACCGCCGCCAACGGTGAATCCGAAATGATCGGCGACGAACCAGAGCCGCTGGTACGTCATGAAGCCCAGAAAATACTGCGAGCCGCAGTCGACGCCATCGCCCCATTCGCAGCCGGCGTCGACGGTGAGCGAGGCAGCGGCCTTGCTGAAGATCGCGCCCTTCTTCTGATAGTAACGCACCATCGCGCTGTCGTCGGAGTGGACGCGATGGCGGCCAGCGAGCCCGAGGGTGTCGGTGCCATAATACTGATTCCCGAGGATTGAAAAGTACTCGGTCGGGTTCCACCGAATTTGCAGCCCGAAGCCTGGCGCAGCCTCGAACTTGCCGTAGGACTGCCAACCGTTGACGAGCCATGGCTCGATCTTGAGCTTGTCACTGGTGAAGATCTGCACCCGCATTCCGTTGAAGAACCAGGGCGTGTTCGAAGAGACGTACGAGGGCTGGTAGGTCCAGTTGTCGAAGTTGTAATAGCTCCACAGCCCAACGTAGGACATGAAGATACCCACCTGGACATTGATGCCCGCCAGCGCGTTGATGTGATACCCGCCGTACGCTTCGGAGATGTAGCGGTAGGCGTCGGCGAGAGTCCATTGTCCCTTGCCGGTGCTCGCATCGTTGCGCGGTGTCGTCGTCGAGTACATGCCAAACTGCGTCATCAGACGCGCCTGCACGTTCTTGTAGAAGAAGTCCCCGCCGAATCCGATTTGAGTAACTTGGAACTCGTTGTGCCGAAAGACCTCGCTCGAACCCGAGATGGTGTTGTCGGTCGGGTGATTGAAGGAATAGTGATAAGCCGTATCGAGCCGTACCTCGCCGACGAACGGTCCAGCCTTGAGCGGCCTGTCTCCTGAGCCGTAGTTGGCGGGTGCCCAGGAGAAGTCCCCGAACCCAAACGGTGCCGGCTCGCGTTGCTCGTACGGGTTTTCCTCTTTCTCAGGCGCAGGCGGACTGCTCTCGGAAGCAGGTGCATTGCTCGTTGGCGGCTCGCTCGGCAACATCGTTCGCGGAGTGTCGGGCGCCGGGTCGGCCGTCTGCGCGAACGAAGCGCCGGAAGCGGTGCTAGCAACGAGCATGCAGAGCGCAACGAGCGGCGCACGAGACGGAACGCGGTGCATCGTGCACGACCGGAGCATGATCGTCCTCCGAGCGAGGCCGGAGCCGTGTGAACTGCGCGGGACGCGAGTCTACGGCGTTCTCGGAAGCAGACGCACTCGATTCGCGTGCCGCTTCTTGTCGCGTCGACCGCGATCGAAGAGCTCGCCGAGTGTCAGGATCGGGGAATCAGGCCGCGACGCGCCGGCGAAGAATTCGCCTCTTCCTCCTCGAGCGCCTCGACGGCAGTCTCGAGGCTCGCTTCGTCGACCCCGGCGACGACCGCATCGAGAGCCACCCGGAGCTTCGGATCGGCACATGTGCCGGCGATCACGCGAACCCGCTCGCGCTCCACCTCGCCGCGCTGCGAAAGAACGATGGCGGCCGCGACGCGTGCGACGCGAGAGCCATGGCGTTCGAGCGTCCTCACGAGATCCTCCGTGCGAAGAATCGCGGACCGATAATCCGTCTCGGTCGCCACGCGCGTGAGCGAAGCAAACCAGGCACGGATACCTTGATCACGTCGCTCGAGGCGCGGAGCGAGATCGACGTCGGCCTCTTCGCGCGCGGAGCGAGCGGCGCTCATCCGCGCGTGCATCGCAACGTGCTCGGCTTGACTCGCGGGATCGCGCCGTCGTCCGTGCACGCGCAGAGGAAGCATCTTGCCGTCTCGAAGCGCGAGCTCCACCCCTGCGTCGATGGCGCGGAGATCCGTGACGTCGGTCCACGAGTGGAAACGCTGCCCAAAGGCGTTCGCGAGAAGCACTCCGTCAGCTCCGACATCCACGGTGCCTCGGCGCGCCATGGGGACGAGCACCCTGGCCATGATGGCGATCACGATGACGATGAACGGGATCGGCCAGCCCAGAGCAAGGAGCGAAGCCCCGACGGCCGCGCACGTCGCGAAGCTCGTCGAGATGGCCCACGCCGCGGGCTCGAACGTCCGCGGCATCCGCGCGACGGCGAACCGAGCCGCCTGCTGGCCCACGTCGAGGCCGAGCGCCGAAAGAAGCTCGCGCGCTTCGGCTTCGTCGGTGACGCGAACGTCGATCTCCGCGCCGTACTTCGTCTTGAGTGCGACCTTCGCGGCGTTCCCATCGACGGCCGGAACGAAACACCCTCGTTCGAGTGCCTTCTTCGGAAGGTGCAGATCACCCACGAAGAGTTCGTCGTCTTCGGCCCGCACGCGACGTGGCACGTACCCCGTCGACAAGGCGCTCGCAGCGATGAACACGGCGCCTGCCAGCAAGGTGAGCAACATGGAGTGACGGGCGGAAACACCCCCGACGAACGCTCCGAACGCGATGACGAGCATCAACGCCAGAAAGGCGAACCGAGCCCACGGAGCATGCGCGGTTCGAACGGCGTGTTCGCGATCGTACATCGACAGCCCCAAGGCTAGCCCATCGGCCTACTCCTGCTACGGTGCGCTCATGAAAGCGGGCCAGGCAAGTCGGACTGCGGAGCTGGTTTGCATGGGACGCGCCGTGGCCCATGGTCGCTCGCCGGTAGCTCGCTTCGACGATCCCACCGCGATCGAGCTCTTGGCCGAAGAGTCACGCGAACGCGTCAGACAGGTCCGTGCAGGCGCGCCGGTCAAAGGCCTCCGCGCGAACCTGCGCCGCGAATATCTCCAGCGGCAGTCGACGTCGATGGTCGCCCGTACTGTCGCCATCGACGACGAGGTTCGTGCCGCAGCCTCGCCCCAAGTCGTCATTCTCGGCGCAGGTCTCGATGGCCGCGCATGGCGCATGAGTGAGCTGCGCGAAGTGACGGTCTTCGAGGTCGACCACCCGGACACGCAGCGGGTGAAGCGATCACGCGTGCCGACGCTCGAGCGCCACGCGAAGGAGATTCGCTTCGTCGCCGTCGACTTCGAACGCGACAGTCTCGACGAGGCGCTCGAGAAAGCTGGGCACGACTCCGCCAAGCCCACCACCTGGATCTGGGAAGGCGTCGTGATGTACCTGGCGCGGGCCGACATCGAGAAGACGCTCGCGGTCATCGCAGAGCGATCGGCCAAACGAAGCCGCCTCGTCATCGCCTATCACCAGCCCGCGCTCATCTTGCACTTCCTCGGGCCCATCCTCCGGCGCATCGGCGAACCGCTTCGCACCGCCCTCACACCAACGCAGATGAAGGCGCTGCTCGACAAGTACGGCTTCGACGTCGTGCGCGATCGCGACATGCACGAGATCGGCGCATCGCTCGGCGCAGAGGTCGAACAAGGCACGAAGACCCTTCGCCATCAGCGGATCGTCGCGGCGGACCGCGTGTAGCGACAGGGCGGCGTCGAGCCAGACGTCATCGAGCGAGAACGGCGCGGACGTGGGCGACGGTGCGGGAGCTCAAGCTCATCCATGACACCCGTCGGGTGCTCGTCGGCGACGGCGCGACGGCGCAACGGCGCGAGACGTGCATAGCGCGAGACCAGCGCGGGAGAAGTCGGCGCCCAGTCAGCGAACGACTCGCCGAACCAACCGCCAATCTCGTCGTCCGTCGTAACAGCCTAATGGGCCGCGGCCATCATTTGCGCGGCGTCGCTTGATGCACCCTCGTCACGGGGCTCTCGGGGTGCATTTCGTTCTTCAATAGCTCGTTTCCGGCGCTCCTCGCTTTAGTCAACGAGAGCCAAGGCGCGCCCCTGTCTGCATGACCAGAGCCCCACCTGTCGCGCGCACGCGACAGCATCTGTAGAGCGCGCGCTTCACGCAGCTCGCGCAGCCCGTGCAGTCCGTGCAGTCCGTCACTGATGTGTTCGTGCCACCGACCGATCGAGCGTCGGAGCGGCTATCCCCGTTGACACTTAGCCCCTCTAGACGCGATCAAGAAGAGTTCGAAACTTGGACAGCTTTTCGAAGGAGACCAACTTGGGCCACCGAAGATCGCACACTCCCCTGGGCAAGGGACTTCTGGTTGCCGTCGGCGCAATCGCCGCGGCGTGTAACGCAGAAAAAGCACCCCCGCCCGCCGAGCACACCGGCCAGGCGAGCAGTGCCCTCTTCGCCAACGGCGGGTTCGAGACTGGGACCAACAACCAGCCGCCCCAATCTTGGACGGTGACGACATACCTCGATAGCGCCGGAGTCACCAGGCAGACACCGCAGACGCGGGCGGGATTGAACCTCGCGACGGGCGGAACAGCGCTCACGAAGACACTGATAGCTCCCGGTAACGCAGGCCCCGAATCGCAAACCGACACCACCCTCGGAAGCGCGGCCTCACTGCGCTGGCCGAAGTTCGGTAACGCCGTCGCCATCGTCAACCAGCAGGGCAAGAACGCGAACGTCAACTCGCTGAAGCAGACGATGACGGTTGGCCCGGCGGACATCGACGGCGTGGACGGGCTCGCCCATGTGCGCTTCGTCCTTGCGCCCGTCCTCGAAGATCCGAAGCACGACGACGATAAGCAGCCGTACTTCTTCGTTCAGCTCACTAACGTCACGCAGGGCAACATCCTCTACCAGGACTACAACTTCGCCAGTCAGCCCGGCGTCCCGTGGAAGCAGATCGTCACCGGTACCGCTCCGAACACCAATACGTACAAATATACCGATTGGGCGCTCGTCGACATTGCGCCCGGGAGCGCGAAGCTCGCTCCTGGTGATCAAGTCGAGCTCGAGATCATCGCATCTGGCTGCCAGCCTGGCGGCCACTGGGGTCAAGTCTACGTCGACGGAATGAGCGACGGTGGAGGGTCGTCGATTCCTGGATTGTTCGTTGCGGCGACCGGCCCGGCAGCCGCGAACGAAAACACGGACATCACGTACACGCTCAACTACAAGAACGCGGGCGCCTCGACCACCAACGGCACGATCGTCGAATTCAATACGCCGCCGAACACGACGTTCACGTCCTTGAACGCTCCGGGCCTCACCTGCGTGACGCCTGCAGCCGGCGCAACGGGATCCGTGAAGTGCACGGTCGGAGCCCTTGCCGTCGGCGGAACGGGCAGCTTCCAGATTACGGCGCACATCGATAGCGGCACCTCCGGGAAGACGATCACGGCAGGTGACTATTCGATCTACGCGACGGGCGTCTCGCCGCTACTCGGGCCGAAGGTCTACACGGACGTCACGAAGGACATCGCGTACGCAAACGTCGGCGTCACGATGACTAGCTCGACGGCGACGACAGCGCCGGGCCAGAAGGTGACCTATACGATCACCGTTACGAACGCGGGCCCGAACGACGTCTCTGGCGTGGGCTTCAAGGACGTGCTCCCGGCGCAGTTCACGGCCGCCAGCGCCACCTGGACCTGCGTGGGTGCCGGCGGCGCGACGTGCACGGCCACCGGAACGGGCGGCATCAACGACGCGAGCATCTCGATCCCGAAGAACGGGACGGTCACCTACACGCTCACCGCCACGGTCGACCCGGCGGCGGCGACTCCGGGTCAGATCGCGAACATCGCCGGCGTGACCATGCCGGCGAACGCGAGCGATCCGGATCCGTCGAACAACTCCGTCGGCGCTTACGTGCAGATCCTGCTTCCGAACGGAGAGACCTGCACGACGAACGACAAATGCTGGAGCAACATCTGCGACGGCGACCACAAGTGCGGTTTGCCCGACACCAAGGGGCCCTGCACGAAGGCTAACGAGACCGTAGTCTGCCGCTCGGGTGAGTGCAGCAACGACGGCACGTGCGTCACGGCCGGCGGCTGCAACATCGATACGGACTGCACCGGCGGCACCTGGTGCTCGATCTCGACGCACACCTGCAAGGCGAAGCTTCCGAACGACACGGCGATGCCGACGGATCCGCCCCACACGGCGCCCGCTCTCAACGGCACCTGCACGGCACCCGCGGCGACCCTCACCTGCGTGAGCGGCGTTTGCGACGTGAACGACAGCAAGTGCGGTTACGGCACCGGCACGGGTCCGTGCACCGCCGCCAACGCCGCCACTGTCTGCCGCTCGGGCGCTTGCAGTACCAACGGCACCTGCATGCCCAGCGCGGGCTGCAACGCCGATGATGACTGCAGCGTCAACAAGTGGTGCAACATCACGAGCCACGCCTGCACCGCGAAGGTCCCGAACGGTAACGACGTTCCGAGCGACGGCGCGCACTCGAACCCGACGCTGAACGGCAAGTGCACGCAAGACGCCGCGACGCTCACCTGCGAGAGCGCCGTCTGCGATACTGACAACAAGTGCGGTTACGCCGACGGCACCAGCGGCTGCACGCCCGCCAACGCCGGCACGGTCTGCCGTTCCGGTTCGTGCGGTGACGACGGCAAGTGCATGCCGAACGGCGGCTGCAACGTCGACAGCGACTGCCCGAGCGGCAAGTGGTGCAACATGTCGAGCCACGCGTGCGTGGCCAAGGCGCCCAACGGCAGCGGAGTCGGAAACGACAAGGACCACTCGAGTCCCACGCTCGACGGCAAGTGCTCGCCGGGAGCCGGCACGCTGACCTGCGCGTCGGGCGTTTGCGACAAGTCCGACAACAAGTGCGGCTACATCGATGGCACGGGTCCGTGCACCGCGGCCAACGGCAACGTCGTATGCCGCTCGGGCGCGTGCAGCAGCACGGGCGTGTGCAAGCCGACGACGGGGTGCAACACCGATTCGGATTGCGACCGCGCGAGCCAGTTCTGCGATACCGGCGCGCACAAGTGCACTGCGAAGCTCGACAACGGCGCGCCCATGCCGACGGTCTCGGGTCACACCCCGGGCCTCGACGGCAAGTGCACGACCGAAGCAGCCGCCGCCGTCTGCAAGAGCAGCGTTTGCGACCCGACGGACAACAAGTGCGGTTTCGGCAACGGCAACGGCCCTTGCAGCGTGACGAACGCGGCCACGGTCTGTCGCTCGGGCTCTTGCGATCCGAAGGACAACAAGTGCGGGCTCCAGGACGACAGCGGTCCGTGCTCGGACGGCAAGACCTGCCGTAGCGGCAACTGCAACGAGTCGAAGAACGTCTGTGGCTCCGGCTGCAAGACGGACGGCGACTGCGCCGCGAACCAGTTCTGCCGCACGAGCGACGGCGTGTGTTCGGGCAAGCTCCCGGACGGCGACCCGTGCTCGAGTGAGAACATGTGCCAGAGCAACACGTGCAACGCGCAGATCTGCGATTCGATCGTCGCGGAAGGCAATGGCATCGGTTGCTCGGTCCAGCCGGGCAGCGACTCGAACAGCGGAGC
Source organism: Labilithrix luteola (assembly GCF_001263205.1). Taxonomy (GTDB): domain Bacteria; phylum Myxococcota_A; class Polyangia; order Polyangiales; family Polyangiaceae; genus Labilithrix; species Labilithrix luteola. The sequence goes on along the minus strand of NZ_CP012333.1, from coordinate 7,576,431 downwards.
GAGCAGCGCCGCCGTGTTCGGCATCGCTCTCGGCGTGGCCTCGCTCGCGCGCAAGCGCCGTCGCTCGGGTTCGAGCGCGCGCTGATCGCCTAGGCAAGCGTCGGCGCCGGGGGGCAGGCGGCGCCGACGATGCCCTTCTCTCGTTCATTCGCGGCCACGGGCCGCCGGATTCGCGCACGCGAGTCCACTGAAGTCGACATCGACTGACCAGGAGCTTCCATCTTGCATGCCCATCGACTGCTTCGACGCCTCGGCGGCGTAGCCACAGCCCTTCTCCTTGCCTCGCTCACGAAAGAGGCCGCGGCCCAGCAAGCACCGCTTGCACTCAACCGCTTCGATCCCGCCCCCGCCGGCGACCGCTTCTTCGGTGTTCAATCGCCCTACGCGGCAGGCAAAGCGACGCCGCATGTCATGCTGCTCGGCGACTACGCCCACAACCCGCTCGTCCTCCGCTGGAATGGCTCGGACGAGAGTGCAGGCAAGGTCGTCACGAGCCAGCTGTTCTTGCACTTGAACGGCGGCATCTCGCTGTTCAACAGACTGAATCTCAACGTCGACCTTCCTCTCGCGCTCTTGCAGGAAGGCGGCAGCCCCACGAACGGCGGCACCACCTTCGCGTCGCCCGGCGGCGCGGAGTTCGGCGACCTCCGGCTCGGCGCGCGTCTTCGCCTCTTCGGTGAGTACGACGATCCGTTCCAGGTCGCGGTCGGCGGCTACGTCTGGGTCCCCACGGGCTCGGACAGCTCCGGCTCGTTCGTCGGCGACGGAAAGGTCCGCGGCCTCCCGCAGGCGATCGTCGGTGGTCGCGTCGCGAACCGCTTCATCTATAGCGCCGCCGTCGGCCCCGAGCTCCGTGCGAACGAGAACTTCGGCGGCACGGAGATGGGCACGATGCTCAAGTGGGGAGCCGGCGTCGGCGTCCTGCTCCTCGAGAATCGCCACCTCCAGGTCGGCGTCGAAACGAACGGCGGCGTCACGCTCCGTGACGTCACCAAGCGCAATACGAACGCCGAGCTCCTCGCCGACATTCGTTACCGCGTCGTCGACGACCTCGAGATCGGCGCCGGCGCCGGTCCGGGTCTGACGAACGGCATCGGCACGCCGGACTTCCGCGGCGTGCTCATGATCGCTTACACGCCGGAGCAGAAGCGCGCCGAGGCGGCGCCTCCCCCGCCCCCGCCCGATCGTGACGGCGACGGTATCATCGACTCCGAAGATGCTTGCCCCGACACGAAGGGCGTCGCGAGCTCCGATCCCAAGAAGAACGGCTGTCCGCCCGATCGCGACGGCGACGGAATCATCGACTCCGTCGACGCGTGCCCGGACGTCGCAGGCGTTGCCGATGCAGATCCGAAGAAGAACGGCTGCCCGCCCGATCGCGACGGCGACGGAATCCTCGATGCCGTCGACGCGTGCCCGGATACGAAGGGCGTCGCCGATGCGGATCCGAAGAAGAACGGCTGTCCGCCGCCGGTCGACACCGACAAGGACGGCATCTTCGATCCGGAAGACGCCTGCCCGAACGAGCGGGGCCCGAGCGATCCGGACCCGAAGAAGAACGGCTGCCCGAAGGCCGTCGTCGTGACCGCCAACGAGATCATCATCCTCCAGCAGGTGCAGTTCGACACCGGCAAGGCGACGATCAAGAAGGAGAGCGATCCGCTCCTCGACGAGGTCGGCGGCGTTCTCAAGGACCACCCCGAGATCACGAAGATCGAGGTCCAGGGCCACACCGACGATCGCGGCGCGGCCGCCCTCAACAAGAAGCTGTCGCAGCAGCGCGCGGACGCCATCGTGGTGGCCCTCGCAAAGCGCGGCATCGAGAAGGATCGGCTTACCGCAAAGGGCTACGGCCCGGACAAGCCGATCGACACGAACAAGACGGAAGCAGGCCGCGCCAAGAACCGCCGCGTCCAGTTCCAGATCCTGAGCAAGACCGAGAAGCCGAAGCCCTGATTCGGTTTCCCTAGTCATGCCCCGACGGGCAGGAGCGGCCTCGAGCCCTCCTGCCCGTTTTCTTTGCGGCGCCGCTCGACGTCGGGCCTTCGGCCGACCAGAGATTTTTCACAGAAGGGCGGAAGGGCGGAAGTTTTTGGGGCGGAGAGCCGACAAATCGCGCGACACCGCGTCGGCATCGGTGCAATTCAATTCCCCAGCAAGCGGAGTTTGGCGCTCTACGCGGGGCGATAATAAAAACCTTCCGATCTTCCGATCTTCCGACCTTCCTGTGAAAATTGTCTGCCTATCCGAACGGCATTGACCTCAGGCGCAGGCCGCTGCGCGCTCTTCGAGGAAACGCTTTTCCATCGGACTTCGCGCGAGCTCCGACGCCTCGAGAAAGTACTCGCGCGCCTTGGCCGGTCGTCCCGCACGCGATTCGAGCTCACCGAGCGTTGCCGCGTAGAAGGGATACGATTTCAATCGATCACTGTCCTCGATGGCGCGAATGGCCTCGAGACCGCGCTCGGCCCCTTCGTGTTGAGCGAGCACGATGGCGCGATTGAGCTCGACGACCGGTGACGGGCGAATCGCCATCAGCAGGTCGTAGAGTGAGAGAATGTCGGCCCAGCGCGTGCGCTCTGCCGACGGCGCCGCGGCGTACAACGCAGCAATCGCGGCTTGCACGTGGTACTCGCTGACCTGATCGCCTTTGGCCGATCGCTCGAGGTAGCGAAGGCCTTCGGCGACCAGCGGAACCACCCATTTCGAGCGATCTTGCTCGAAGAGCGTCCGCAGGTTTCCCGCGTCGTCCGTTCGCTCCGGGAGTCTCGCGGCGTCGATGCACATGAGGGCGTAGAGCGCCTGCGTCTCCGACGTTGCGGTGAGCGGATTGGCAAGAAGCAGCGAGACGAGGTGCATGGCCTCGCGGCAAAGCTCGGTTCGAACGGCGCCCTCGGAATTGGCACCGTGATAGCCCTCGCTGAAAAGGAGATAGAGCCCGCGCTGCACGGCCGACAGTCGTGCGGTGAAGTCGGCGGCTCCCAAATCGAAGAGCGAATTCGACTCTGCGAGCTCTTTCTTGGCTCTCGATATTCGCTTGTCCATCGCGGCGGGAGTGACGAGAAAGGCATTGGCAATCTCGTTCACGGTGAAGCCGCAGAGGATTTGCAGAATCAGCGCCACCTGCGCCTCTTCGGGGAGACGCGGGTGGCAGCAGGAGAACATCATCCGAAGCTGATGGTCGTTGATGACGTGCGGTTCGAAGATCTCGTCGATCACCGGCGCGAGCTCCTGCTCGCTCTCCATCATCCGGGTGAGCTCCGGCTCGAACTTACGCACCGTCTGCCGGCGGCGCAGGACGTCGAGCGCGCGATTCTTCGCGGCCGTGGTGAGCCAGGCCGCGTAGTGCTCCGGAACGCCGTGGAGCTGCCACGTTTCGAACGCCGCGACCAACGTGTCCTGCGCCACGTCCTCTGCGAGTGCGAGATTCTGTACGCCGAAGAGGCGTGTCAGCACGGCAACGAGTCGACCGAATTCGCGCCGGAAGAGGTTCTCCTGTTCGTTCACGCCGCCAGTCTAGATATGACTGGCGGGCGTGGCCATGGGTCTCGCTCAGCGGAAGCTGCCGGCGACTTGTCGCGTGGCGAGGTTCAGCCGATTCCACACGTTGATCGCGCCAATCTCGAGCAAGAGCCCCGAGAGCGCCTTCTCGTCGTAATGGCGGGCGGCCTCGTTCCAAATCTCGTCCGTCACGGCTTCCGGTCGATCCGCCACGCGAGTAAGCGCTTCCGTGAGCGCAAGAGCTGCGCGCTCCGCGTCCGTGAAGTACGGCGCCTCGCGCCAGGCCGCCACCAGGTGCAGGCGCTGATCCGTATCGCCGCTCTTCTTCGCGTCGTTCACGTGCATCTCGACGCACACTGCGCAACCGTTGATCTGGCTCGCCCGGATGTGGACGAGGTGGATCGTTTTGTCCGGCACGCCGCTCTCGTGCGCCGCCTTGGACAGTGCGAGGAGCGCCCTCATGGCTTCGGGAATGACCATCGCCGGCTGCTTCATACGTGCTTGCATGATTTCCTCCGTCTCGTCTCTCTCGTCTCAGACCTTCATGACCGGGCGCACTTCGACCTGACCGCCCACCTCGATGAGCGGGCAGCCCTGCGCGAGCCTGGCGGCGTGCTCGATGTCGTCGGCTTCGACGATCATGAGTCCCCCGACGATGTCCTTCGCCTCGGTGTACGGGCCGTCGCTGATCGCGCCCTTGGTCACCATGCGCATCGGACGCTCGAGGCGAGGTCCGCGAGCCTTGAGGTGGCCCTTGTCCGTGAGCTCTTTGGCCCACGCCATCCACTTCTCGAGCTGGTTCTGCATCTCCTGGGGCGAAGTGGAAGGCGTCGCGCCACGGAAGAGGTATGCAAACTCGCTCATCGTTGTTCTCCCTCGTTGGCCCTGTGTCCTGGGCTGCTTCGGTTTGCGGGAAGGGCCTCTTTTCGCCCTTCTGCACGGTTAACGTTCGGTCCCCCGAGCATCCGACAAATTTCTTCACGGGGGTTTGTCGAATGCGCGGACGGCCCGTCGGCCCGCACCTGGCACCCGGCCGCCGCACGGCACGGACCAAGGACGGGGACGCACAGAGCCCCATTGACGACGTCGAGGTCGACCCCATAACCGAGCTACCCCCAACGCAAGAGGTTACTTGGATGCTCGTCACTTACTCGCCCGACGCCACGATGCGTGAAGCCCGCGCTCGGTACTTCGACGTCAACGGCTTCGGTCCGAACGGCGGCTACGACCAGGCATGGGTGAACTTCGAGCTCGGGCCGCTGCCGATGCCGTTTCCGAATACGGCAGGCCGCATTCGAGCCGTGAAGTACCACGACCTGCACCACGTGCTGACCGGCTACGATACGGACACGATCGGCGAGTTCGAGATCTCGGCGTGGGAGATCGGCGCGGGCTGCAAAGACTTCGCGGCCGCCTGGTTCTTGAACCTGGGAGGTACGGCCTCCGGCCTCGTCACCGCCCCACGCAGAACCTTCACCGCGTTCGTGCGCGGACGTCGCTCGCGTTCGCTCTACGGCGAGGCCTTCGAGCCCCTTCTCGACGAAACGGTCGGAGCCCTCCGCGCGCGGCACGTCGGCGAGGCCACCGACGCCTCCACGGGCGCCGACAAATCCGCTTTCGCAGCGGCCTGCATCGCCGGCGCCATCGTGGGTTCGGTCATGGTGGCCCTCGCTCTACCGCTCGTGCCCGTGGGGCTCGTCACGCGCTGGCTGAGAGCGTCGAAGACGGTGAACGCTTAACGCTTCGCCATCTTCTTGGCGGCAGGCTTCTTCGCGACGGGCTTCTTCGCCGAAGCCTTCTTCGCGGCAAGCTTCTTCGCGACGGGCTTCGGTGCGGCCACCTTCGCGGCCGACTTCTTCGCGGCGGCCTTCTTCGCTGCAGCCTTCGGCGCGGCCACCTTCGCGGCGCGCTTCTTCGCTGCCGGCTTCTTCGCTGCAGCCTTCGGCTCGCTCTTCGTCTTCGACGCGCGCTTGGCGGTCTCTTCGGCGCGGATCTTGGCGATCTGCTCGATCAACGCGGTGGGAATCGTGCCGGCGAGCGGAAAGCGAATCGTGCCCTTCTGGACTTCGAACGGCGCGAGCTCCTTCTTGAGCGTACGGACCACGCGCGGCGTCGCCGGGTAGAGTGAGTAGTGCTCCTTCCAGCCCGCGAAATACAGCACGGCCGTGCCCTCGAGTTTGAAGGCGGCGATGTTGTAGGCGACCGATTCCTTCGCGCCTGGCACGGCCTTGCGAATGATCTTGCGGACGCGCTCGAGAACGGCGCGCGCCGCAGCCGGCTGCGAGGCGATGTAGTGGTCGACGGTCTCGAAAGCTGTCTTGGACGCGGTCTTGGGCATGATGTGCGCGCGAGTCTACGTGCACCAAGGCCAACCGTGCGGGACAATTAGGGAGTTTCGATGGGTGGGTGGCGTTTGTTAGGGTGGGCGGACTTTGCGCGCATCACCCGCAAGCCCGACCGGCGCCCGTCACGCCCGTCAGGCTCGCCACGTACGTCACGTTCCTGCCCTCGACGGTCTTCGCGGCATCGCCCTCCTCGGCGTTCTCTTCTTCCACGCCAACGGAGCACTTCCAGGCGGCTACCTCGGCGTCGATCTCTTCTTCGTCCTCTCCGGGTACCTCATCACGTCGCTGCTGCTCGCCGAGCACCGTGATGCCGGGCGCATCGCGCTCGGCGCCTTCTGGGTGCGCCGCGCCAAGCGCCTCTTTCCGGCGCTGATCTCGCTGATGCCGGCCATCGCCGTCTACGGCCGGTACTTCGCCAAGGCCGACGAGATCCGTGGCCTCCGCGTCGACGCCGTCGCCACGCTCGCGTACGTCGCCAACTGGCGCGCGATCTTCTCGCACAAGAGCTACTGGGAGCTCTTCGCCGCGCCCTCGCCGCTCGAGCACACGTGGAGCCTATCGATCGAAGAGCAGTTCTACGTTGTCTGGCCGCTCCTCGTCGTGGTGCTCCTGCGCTTCTGGTCGGCACGTGCCGTCCGCGTGGTCAGCGTGGGCCTGGCCCTCGCCTCGATGGCCGCGATGTGGCTGCTCTTCGACCCGCAGCAGGCCTCACGCGTCTACCTTGGAACCGACACGCGAGCGGTCGGGATCCTCGCCGGCGCGGCGCTCGCCACGGTCGTGTCGCCAAACACCACGTTCGGCCCCCGTGCCGCGCGGGTGCTCGACGCCCTCGGCTTCGTCTCCCTCGCCGGACTCGGCTTCGCCTGGGTCATGCTCGAAGGCCAGAATCCCCTCCTCTACCGGGGCGGCTTCTGGCTCACCGAGGTCGGCGTGCTGATCCTCATCGTGTGCGCGGTCGTCGGCGAACGAAGCTACGTCGCGCGTGCGCTGACGTTCCGCCCATTCGTGTGGGTCGGCACGATCAGCTACGGCCTGTACCTCTGGCACTGGCCGGTGAACGTCGTTCTGACGGCCGATCGCATGCATCTCCACGGCCTAGGGCTGCACGCCGTCCAGTTCGCCGTGACCTTCGCGATCGCGATCATCTCGTATCGCTACCTCGAGCAGCCGATCCGTCGCGGCGTCGGCTTCGGCCGCCCCAGCTACATGGTCCCGGCGAGCATCGCCCTCGCCATCGGCCTCGTGATGACGGCCACTCAGGCGCGCGCGCTCGAGGAGCCCCACGGACCGAACGCCAACGCCCTCGACACGAACGCCGCCACCGACGTGACCACGGCCGCCGAGTGGTCGCCCTTCCGCGTCCTCATGCTCGGCGACTCGACCGCGAACTCCCTCGGATGGGCCCTGCGCTCGGTGCACAAGCCCGGAGTCGCCGTCGATCTGCGCGGCCTCGATGGCTGCACCATGCTCATCGATTCGTGCGGCGGCCCCGAGTGGGCGCAGCGCACGACGGAGTTTCAGCCGCACGTCACGGTCGTCTTCCTCGGCGGCGCGTTCATGCACGGCACGTCGGCCGACGGCGACTGGCGCAAGGCCTGTTATCCGGATTGGGACGAGAAGTTCGAACACAACCTCGAAACGCGTCTCTCCGATCTGACTGCCGCTGGCGGCCACGTCTGGGCGAGCACCGTCCCGTACCCGCTCGGTGCGTGGGAGACCACGGCCATTCACAAGGAAGTCGACTGCATCAACCAGTCGATCCGGAAGGCGGTCAGCAGCGTGCCCGGCGCTCGCATCCTCGACATCGCCGAACGGCTCTGTCCCCAAGGCAAGTGCGAGCGAACCGACGGCAAAGCCGTCATCCGTCCGGACGGCGTGCACTACTCCGTCGACGGCGCGGCCTCGCTCGCGCGCTGGGTGTTCGAGCAACTCCAGCATTGATCGCGAGACGCGATCTGGCGCATCGTTTGCGTTCTCGACGGCAGTTCACTTCGAAAGCCGAGACGAAAGCCCCACGATGCAGTTCAACCACATCCTCGTGCCGATCGATTTCGGCGAGCCCTCGCTGCGTGCGCTCGACGCGGCCATCTCCCTCGCGCCAAAGTTCGGCTCGACCATCACGCTCCTGCACGTGAGCTGGCTGCCGCCGCCGGTCTACGCCGCCTACGCGCAGGGCTTCGCGTGGCCAACGGAAGAGATGGAACGCAGCGCCAGGGAGGAGCTTGCCTCCGTTCTCGAGAAGACGCGCGCCGAGTACGACGCCGTCGAGGGCCTCGTGGTGACCGGCGAGCCACGGCAGATGATCCTCGACGTCGCCGCGGAGCGATGCGTGGATCTGATCGTCATGGGAACCCACGGACGACACGGGATCCCGCGCGCGATCCTCGGAAGCGTCGCGGAGCGAATCGTTCGCCAGTCCGTCGTTCCGGTGCTCACCGTGTCGGCGAAGCCGGGCCACAGCGGGCACGCCTAGCGAGACGCAAGCTTTGCGTCGGGGCGCACGAACCGCGCGCCGGCCCCTAGAAAAGCGCGGGATTCGCGCCAGTTCTTCCTGGAACGACGCTTGCGATGCGTCGCATCGAGCCATCGATGCACGCGCCCTCGTTCCGCGCAGTCCCCGAGCCCACGAAAGCCCTCACGCATTGCTTGCATTGCCGTGCGGAGCTCGGTGTCGGCTCCGTGGGTTCGTTCTGCTGCCGTGGGTGCGAAGCCGTCCACGCGCTCCTTCACGACCAGGGACTCGATCGCTACTACGCGCTCGGCGGTGGCACCGGGCACCCCGCGGCGAACCTCGCCGAGTCCGATCGCAAGTGGCTCGAGACGACCGCCGCGCGCCTCGCCTCGAGCACTGGCGTCGCCCGTGTGACGCTCGACGTGCAGGGCGTGCACTGCTCGGCCTGCGTGTGGCTCTTCGAAGAGCTCTTCCGTAGGAAGCAGGGCGGTTGCGCCATCGTGGTGAATCCGGGGATCGGCTGCGTCGACCTCACGGTGACGCCGGAATTCCCGCTCGACGGCTTCGTCTCCGAGGTCGAGGCCTTCGGCTATCGCTTCGGCCCTGCCCTGAAGAAGCAGAAGGCCGGCGACTCCGACCTCGTCTGGCGCATGGGCGTGTGCATCGCCATCGCCATGAACACGATGCTCTTCGGCATCGCGGTCTATTGCGGTCTCGAGAGCGGGCCGGTCCATCGCCTCTTCCACGCACTCGACTTCGGCCTCTCGCTCATCAGTGTGACGGTCGGCGGCACGGTCTTCTTCCGCTCGGCTTGGCAGGCCGTTCGCCGTCGCGTGCTTCACCTCGATCTCCCGATCGCGCTCGGAATCCTCCTCGCCTTCGCCAGCTCGACGTACACGTACGTCACGCGCGGCGGCGACCGCTCGTACTTCGACACGCTCGACATCTTCATCGCGCTGATGCTCGTGGGGCGGTTCCTCCAAGAGCGCGTGCTCGCCAAGAATCGCGCGTTCTTGCTCGCTTCCGACGGCGTCGAGGGACTCTTCACGAGGCGCGTCGGCCGCGAAGGCCATGTGAGCCTCGTCCGCTGCACGGAGGTCTCCGAGGGCGACGAGCTGCTCGTAGGTCACGGCGATCTCGTACCGGTCGATGCCGTGCTCGTGAGCGATGCCCCGAGCGTGTTCTCGCTCGACTGGATCAACGGCGAGAGCGCTCCTCGCTCGTTTGCGCCGGGCGACGTGGTGCCCGCCGGCGCGTTCTCGCAGGACGCACGGGCCGTGGCCGTGCGCGCGAAGACGGACTTCGACGCCTCGACCATCACCGCGCTGCTCGCCACCTCGAGTCGTCGCGAAGACGACGTGGCACGCGCAACGCCGTATTGGCGGCGTTTGACGAGCCTCTACGTGCTCGTGGTGCTCGGCGTTGCCTCGCTCGGCGCAGCTGCATGGTTCCTCGCGACGCACGACGCCGCGCGCACCCTCGACGTCGTGGCCGCCGTGCTCATCGTCACGTGTCCGTGCGCGTTCGGCATCGCCACGCCCCTCGCCTACGAGCTCGCCCAAGCCGGACTCCGACGGCAGGGGCTCTTCGTGCGAACGCCAGGATTCCTCGATCGCGCGGCGCTCGTCGAGCGCATCGTGTTCGACAAGACCGGTACCCTCACCACCGGCTCGCTCGCCCTCCGAGACGAGAGCGTCCTCGATGCGCTCGAGCTCTCTGCACGCGCGATCCTCGCCGACCTGGCGCTGCGTAGCTCGCACCCCAAGAGCCGAGCCGTTGCCACGGCCCTCGGCCGACGCGGCGCCACGATCGACCCGTCGCGCGTCGTGCGCGAAGTTGCCGGCAAGGGACTCGAAGCCGTCGTCGACGGCCGCGTCTACCGCCTCGGCGCACCGGCGTGGGCCACCGCCCCTGCCAAGGTCGCTGCGCTTACCAAGGCCGACGTCCTCTTCACGCGCGATGGCGAGGTCCTCGCCGCCCTCGAGACGCGCGAGCAGCTGCGTGAGGACGCGAAGCGCGAAATCGGCGAGCTTACCCGCGCCGGCTACGAAGCCTTCATCCTCTCGGGCGACTCGCCGGAGGCCACCCGCGCCATCGCCGCCCATTGCGGCGTGCCCGACGAACGCGCGTTCGGCGCGCGCACCGCCGAAGGCAAGCTCGCCTGGCTCCGCACGAAGGGCGCCGCCAAGACGCTCTTCGTTGGCGACGGCATCAACGACAGCCTCGTGGCCGAAGAAGCGAGCTGCGCGGGCACGCCTGCCATCGATCGGCCCTTCATGGCCGCGCGCTGTGACTTCTACTTCGTGACGCCCGGCCTCCTGCCCATCCGCGCGGCGCTCCTCACGTCACGCAGGTTGCAGAGCGTCGTGCGGACGAACCTCACGATCGCCATCGCCTACAACGCCGTCACCGTCGCTCTCGCTCTCGCAGGCCTTATGACCCCACTGCTCTGCGCCGTGCTCATGCCTGTGAGCTCGCTCTCCACCGTGCTCGCCACCACGTTCCGAATAAGGCGCTCATGGAAATCCTGATTCTGCAGGTGTTCGTGAGCCTCGTGCTCGTCACGGGCTCCGTCCTGCTCTTCGTGTTCACCTGCCGCCAGCGTGACTTCGATCACGCCGACCGGCTCGCGCTCTTGCCCGTCACCGAAGCCGACGACGAAGGAAAGAAGTCATGACCACCGCATCCGTCACTGGAGACGACGCGGCGATGATCTCCCCCGCGGGAGAACGCGTCCGTATCACCTACGACGACGAGACACCTCGTCTATTCGTGATGGCCAGTGTGCTCTGGGGCATCGTGGGCATGCTCGTGGGCGCGATCGTCGCCCTGCAGCTTGCCTGGTGGCCCGCCAACGTTCACGCGATGCTCGCCTTCGGGCGCCTGCGCCCGCTGCATACGAACGCGGTCATCTTCGCGTTCGTCGGCAACATGATCTTCGCCGGCATCTATCACTCGACGCAGCGCCTGGTCCGTGCGCGCATGGCGTCGAATGCGCTCTCGAAGATCCACTTCTGGGGCTGGCAGGCCATCATCGTCGCCGCCGCCATCACGCTCCCGCTCGGGATCACGCAGGCAAAAGAATACGCCGAGCTCGAGTGGCCGATCGACATCGCCATCGCCGTCGTCTGGGTGATCTTCGCGGTGAACTTCTTCTGGACGCTCGCGAGGCGTAACGAGAAGCACCTCTACGTCGCCATCTGGTTCTACATCGCGACGATCATCACCGTCGCGATCCTCCACGTGGTCAACGCGATCTCGATTCCGGTCTTCGCGTTCAAGAGCTACTCGGTCTACGGCGGCGCGCAGGATGCGCTCGTGCAGTGGTGGTACGGACACAACGCGGTCGCGTTCTTCCTGACCACGCCGGTGCTCGGCATCATGTACTACTACCTGCCCAAGGCGGCGGGTCGCGCGGTCTACAGCTACCGGCTCAGCATCATCCACTTCTGGGCCCTGATCTTCGTCTACATCTGGGCCGGCCCGCACCACCTGCTCAACACGGCGCTGCCCGACTGGGCGCAGACGCTCGGCATGGTCTTCAGCCTCATGCTCTGGGCGCCGTCCTGGGGCGGCATGCTGAACGGCCTGCTCACGCTGCGCGGCGGCTGGGGCCAGCTCCGCACCGATCCCGTTCTCAAGTTCTTCGCGGCCGGCGTGACCTTCTACGGCATGGCTACCTTCGAGGGACCGCTGCTCTCCATCAAGAGCGTCTCGAGCCTTGCACACTACACCGATTGGATCATCGGCCACGTGCACGCCGGAGCGCTCGGCTGGAACGGCTTCATGGCCGCCGGCATGTTCTACTGGATGATTCCGAAGCTCTACGGCCGTGAGCTCTGGTCGAAGCGCCTCGCCGACGCGCACTTCTGGCTCGGGACCTTCGGCATCCTCCTCTACGTCGTCGCGATGTGGGTCAGCGGGGTCACGCAGGGCCTCATGTGGCGCGCCACGAATCCCGACGGCTCGCTCATGTATCCCACGTTCGTCGAGACCGTCATCGCCATCAAGCCGATGTACTGGATGCGCTTCATCGGCGGCTCGCTCTACCTCGTGGGCATGATCATGATGGGCTACAACCTTCTCCGGACGGTCCTCGCCGGAAAGCCCGTCGTCACGACCATCGAAGTCGTCGTCGCGCCCCCTGCGATCGAGCCCACGTGGACCGAGATCGTCTTCTCGCGCCCAGTCATGGTCACGACCGGTGTGCTCGGCATCGGCGGTCTCGCCCTCGCCACGAACATGTTCGTGAGCCCGTTGCTCATGATCGTGGCCTTCGCAGTGGGCATCATCGGAAGCGTCGCCTTCCAGGCCGCCAAGCGAAACGGCGCGCCGGCCTGGCACCGCATCCTCGAAGGGCGCGCGCTCATCATGACCTCGCTCGCCACCATCGCCGTGCTCGCCGGCGGCGTCGCTGAAATCGTCCCGGCCCTCGTGGTCAAGCCGGTGGAGATCGCCTCGAAAGCCGACGTCCACCCGTACCGCCCTCTCGAGCTCGAAGGCCGCGACGTCTACATCCGCGAGGGTTGTTACACCTGCCACTCGCAGATGATTCGCCCGCTCCACTTCGAAGCGCTCCGCTACGGCGAGCCTTCGACGCTGGCCGAGTCGGCCCTCGACCACCCCTTCCAGTGGGGTAGCAAGCGCACCGGTCCGGACCTCGCTCGCGAGGGCGGGAAGTATCCGAACCTCTGGCACTACCGTCACATGATCGACCCGCGCGCGATCACGGCGGGCTCCAACATGCCGCCCTACGCGCACCTCGAGACCGCGAAGGTCGACCTCTCGCGTACGCACGAGAAGATGAACGGCCTCAAGTCGGTCGGTGTACCTTACACCGAGCGCGACATGCAGGGCGCCGTCGACGACGCGCACGCGCAAGGCCAGGCCATCGCCAAGGACCTCGCGACCGAGGGCGTGACCATCCAGCCCGACGCCGAGCTCGTCGCCGTCATCGCCTACCTCCAGAGGCTCGGCAAGAAGCCGGAGCCGCCGAAACCGTCGTCCCCCGTTGCCACCGTGGGAGCCGAGAAATGAAATCCGATCTTCTCGCCAAGAGTCCGCTTCTCGCCCTGCCCCTCGTGGCCTTCTTCGTGTTCCTCACCGTGTTCGGCGTCGTGTTCTTCCTCACCATGAGAAAGCGCGCGCAGACCTATGACCCGCTCTCCCGCATGCCGCTCGACGACGGTGCATCGCCGGAAGGAGAAGTATCGTGAGCCCCAACAATCGCGAGCAAGAGCAAGAGCCGCAAAACCGGGTCATCCACTCGGTCGACGGCATCGAGGAGTACGACAACCAGCTTCCGCGCTGGTGGCTCTTCACCTTCTACGGCGCCATCGCCTTCGCCGCCGTCTACTGGTTCCACTACCAGAGCAGCGGTTTCGGTGAGCTTCCTATGGCTACCTACCGGGCCGAGCAGGATCGGGCCGCGGCCATCGCCGCCGAGAAGGTCAAGGCAATGGGTACGATGACGCCCGAAGCACTGATCACGCTGTCGAAAGACAAGACCACCGTTACCCAAGGCCAGCAGGTCTTCGTGCAGACCTGCGCGGCCTGCCACCGGCAAGACGGCGGTGGCGTCGTCGGTCCCAACCTCACCGACGACTTCTGGCTCCACGGCGGCGCGCCGGAGAAGGTCTACAAGACGATCTCCGAGGGCGTGCTCGACAAGGGCATGCCTGCATGGGGCCCGCAGCTCGGCCCCGATCGCGTGCAGGCGGTCACCGCGTACGTGCTCAGCCTTCGCGGCACGAACGTGGCCGGTGGAAAAGCGCCTCAGGGCGAGCGCGAGACGCTGACCGCGCGGTGAAGCCATGAATCCAACACGGCGTCTTCCGGTCATCTCCGAAACGGCCACTCCTGGAGCCGGCGCCATCGGGCGCGACGGACGACGCCGTGCCCCCTACCCGGCCGACGTCAACGGACGCTTCGTCCTCGCGAGGCGGGTGGTTTACGCGGCGCTCATCGCGATCTGGGTCGCTCTCCCCTGGATCCCGATCGGTGGCCATCCGGCCGTGTTCCTCGACGTCGATCGCCGGCAGTTCTTCCTCTTCGGCATGACGTTCAACGCGCAGGACGTGTGGCTCCTGTTCTTCGCGCTCACGGGCGTCGGCTTCCTGCTGGTCTACGCCACGGCCCTCCTCGGGCGCGTGTGGTGCGGCTGGGCCTGCCCGCAGACGGTGTTCCTCGAGGCGCTGTTCCGGCCCATCGAGCGGCTCGTCAACGGCCCTCGGGCAACCGCACTTCGACGAAAGTCGCTTCCGACGAGCTTCGATTCGGTCTGGCGCGCGGTCGTCACGCACGTCGCCTACGTGATCGCGGCGGCGCTCGTCGCCCACGTGTTCCTGGCCTACTTCGTGTCGCTCCCGCGCGTGTTCGCCATGGTTCGCTCGGCCCCGCGGGCGCACCCAGAGGCGTTCGCCTGGATGATCGCGGTCACGGCGCTCTTCTACGGCAACTTCGCCTTCTTCCGAGAGCAGCTCTGCGTGCTCGTGTGCCCCTACGGGCGCCTGCAATCGGTGCTCGTGGACGACGACTCGCTCGTGGTCGGCTACGACACGGGACGCGGAGAGCCTCGCGGCAAAGCCGGCGCAACCAAGGGTGACTGCGTCGACTGCAAACGATGCGTCGTCGTGTGCCCGACGGGCATCGACATCCGCGAAGGCCTGCAGCTCGACTGCATCGCGTGCACCGCCTGCATCGACGCGTGCGACGCCATCATGGTCAAGCTGGGGCGCCCGACCGGCCTCGTTCGCTACGACTCGCTCCGCGGCTTGCGTGGCGAGAAGCGCAAGATCCTCAGGCCGCGTCTCTTCGTCTACACCGTGCTTCTCCTCGTCGGTGCGCTCGTGGCGACCTTCGCCTTCGGACACCGCACGAGCTTCGAGGCCAACGTGGTGAGGCTCCCCGGCCCGCCGTACACGCGTGACGAGGGCATGTTGAGAAACGCCTTCGAGCTCCACCTCGTAAACAAGTCGGGCAAGCCCGAGGCGTTCACGATCGAGCCGGATTCCAGCGCGAACGTGGACTTCGTCGTTCCCATCACGAACCTCGAGCTCGCTCCGCTCGCCGATCGCCGCGTGCCGTTCTTCGTCACGATGCCCCAGTCACGCTTCACCGCCGACCGCCCCTTCTTGCTCCGCGTTCGCGTGGGCAACGAGACCCACGAGGCGCGCGGCGTCTTCCTCGGAGCACGACAATGACCAGCATGGTTCCGATGATTGCCTCGGCCTTCACGATGGGCCTGCTCGGCAGCACGCATTGCGTCGCGATGTGCGGAGGCGTCGTGTCGGTTCTCTCGTCGGCGACGCCTCGCTCCCCGCAAGGCGCAGGCGCAGGCACAGCGAGGCCCGATGCCTCGAAGCCGGCCTACTGGCTCGCCTACAACGCCGGGCGAATGGCCTCGTACACGGCGCTCGGCGCCGTCGTGGGCGCGCTGGGATCGCTCTCGAGCGCGATCTTGCCGCTCGACGTCGTTCGCTTCGGCCTCCGCTCGCTCGCCGCCGTCGCTATGCTCGCCGTCGGATTGCACCTCGCCGGCCTCCCGTCGCTGGTGAAGGTGCTCGAGTCCGCCGGCGCGCCACTCTGGAAGAAGCTCGCACCGCTCAGCCGCCGCTTTTTGCCGCTTCGCAGCCCGCTCCACGCCCTTGCGCTCGGCGCGCTGTGGGGCTTCATGCCTTGCGGCCTTCTCTACGGAGCGCTCGCCCTCGCGGCCTCCGCCGAGTCGCCCACCACCGGCGCAGCCACGATGTTCGCATTCGCCGCTGGAACGCTGCCCGTCATGCTGACCATGAGCGCCCTGGCCGACCGCGTCGCCCGCACGCTCGCTCGAGGTTGGGTGCGAAAGACAGCAGGCGTGGTCGTTCTCGGATTCGGCGTGTGGAGCTCGGTCGGACTCGTGCGTCAGCTCCGAGCGGAAGATCCGGTCCACACATGCTGCCACCACCCCTGAGCACGGTCGCGCAACGCAACGCGGGCTCGGCACGAAGAAAAGAATGGATTAGGTGTTGAGCATGAAGCTTCTCCTCGTTTGCCTCGATGCTTCCGAAAGGGCTCCCTTCGTTCTGTCCCAGGCGATCGACCTCGCCAAGGCGAGCAAGGCAAAGCTGCGCCTGTTCCGCGCGGTCGGTGTTCCGCCGGAGCTGCCGAAGGAGCTCTACACGCTCTCGCCGAACGCCCTCCCCGACGTGCTCCTGAAGGGCGCGACCGAACAGCTCACCGAGCTCGCCAAGCAGGTGCCCGCCGAGCTGCTCGACGGCGTCGACACCCACCTGGGCGTTTCGTGGGACGCGATCTGCAACGCCGCACGAAGCTACAATGCCGACCTTATCGTCATTGGCTCGCACGGCTTCTCGGGACTCGATCGCGTCCTCGGAACGACGGCCGCGCGCGTCGTGAACCACGCCGATCGCTCGGTTCTCGTGGTCCGCGCGAAGTCGATCTGAGCCGCCCCGGGCTGGCCCTCCGGGCTGGCCCCCCCGCGCCTTCAACGTCCCTGGCGGACGTCCTTGGCGTTCGTGCCGTACTCGTGGAGGCGGTACTGGATGGTCCTCACGCTGATGTCGAGGATCTCCGCCGCCTTCGCGGTCGAGCCGTCGGTCGCCTCGAGCGTCTTGAGAATCGCATAGCGCTCGAGCTCGGCCATGGTCGAGCCAGGAATGCGGATCTGGCCGAGGCCCTCGCTGACCGGCTCGAACGGCAGCTCCTCTTCGCCGATGAGCGAGCCCTCACAGAGAACGACGGCGCGCTCGATGGCGTTCTCGAGCGCCCGGACGTTGCCCGGCCAGCGGTACGACACGAGCTTCGCGCGGGCCTTGTCGGTGAAGCCTTCCACGCGCTTGTGGTTCTCGAGCGCGAACTTCCGGAGGAAGTGATTCGCCAGCACGAGAACGTCGCCACCGCGCACGCGCAGCGGCGGCATATCCACGTGGACGACGTTCAGCCGGTAATAGAGGTCCTCGCGGAAGCGTCCGTCGCGAACGTCGGCAGCCAGATCGCGATTGGTCGCCGCGACCACGCGCACGTCGACCGCGATCGATTCGTTGCCGCCCACGCGCTCGAAGGAGCGCTCCTGCAAGACGTGCAGGAGCTTCACCTGCGTCAGCAGCGGGATCTCGCCGATTTCGTCGAGGAAGAGCGTGCCGCCGTTCGCCTGCTCGAAGCGGCCGATTCGGCGCTTGTCGGCGCCGGTGAAGGAGCCCTTCTCGTGGCCGAAGAGCTCGCTCTCAAGCAGCGACTCGGCGAGCGCTGCACAATGCAACGACACGAACGGCTTGCCCGCGCGAGGGCTGAGGGTGTGGACGGCGCGTGCGAGCTCACCTTTGCCGGTGCCGCTCTCGCCCGTGATGAGAACCGTCGCGCGCGAGCCGGCCACCTGCTTGGCCGTGCGATACACCTTTTGCATGGCGCTGCTCGCGCCGATGAGGCCCTGGAGCCCCTCGGAGTCGCGCTCGCGGAGCTGCCGGCGCAAATTCTCCGCCTCGACGCGCACGTCGCGCCCTTCGAGCGCGCGCTCGATGCTGACCGACAGAGCCTCGAAATCGAGCGGCTTCGTGAGGTAGTCCTCCGCGCCGGCCCGCATCGCGGTCACGCCCGAATCGAGATCTTGGAACGAGGTGGCCACGATGACCGGCAGCGAGCGATCGCGGTCACGGAGCTTTTGGAGCAGCTCCATACCGCCCATGCGCGGCATTTTCAGGTCGGTGATGACCACGTCGGGCGGCGTCTCGGCCACACGCTCGAGAGCCGCGACGCCGTCTTCTGCCGTATCGACGTCGTAGCCGTCGCCCGTAAGGAGCTTCTCCAGGCCCGAGCGGGCGCTTTCTTCGTCGTCGACGACGAGGATTCGGGCCTTGTTCTTCGATGCGTTCTTCATGCGTTCCTCGAAAGCGGCGATGTCGGCAGTGTAATCGAGAAGACGGTTCGACCGGGCTGGCTCGTGAAGTCGAGGGTTCCCCCTAGGTCGGTCACCATGCGTCGCGCGATCGCCAAGCCCAGGCCCGTGCCCTTCGCCTTGGTCGACACGAACGGCTCGAACAGGGCCAGCTCCGGATCGGTGATACCGGCCCCTTGGTCCTCGACCTCGACCCGGACGCCCTCGCTCGAGCAGGTGACACCGAGCTTGACTCGGTCGCCCATGGAGCTCGCCTCGAGCGCGTTGACGAGCAGCTGCTCGATCGCGCGTTTGAGCTTGGGCACGTCGGTCTCGAAGGCGACGTCAGCCACGTGGGTCTGGAGAACGACCCCGGCCTTGTCGAAACGAGGTGTCACGAGCGAACGAAGGCGCGCCACCACGTCGGCCGCCGACGTCGCGTGTGCGACGGGCGGCGAAGGCTGCGCGAACTCCAAGAATTCGGAGACGAGGCGCGAAAGGCGCCGGATCTCCTGCTCGACCACCTCGAGCGCTTCGACGCATTCGTCATCGGCGCCTTGGCGCTCGAGCAGCCTCTCGAGGACGTTCACGTGCAAGAGCGCGCCGTTCAGCGGATTGCGGATCTCGTGGGCGAGGCTCGTGCCCAGGGCGGCGACCGTGGCGATTCGCTCGGCTTCGCGCGTCTTGCGCGCCTCTTCTCGCCGCGCGGAGACGTCCTCGCCGAAGGCAAAGACCGCGATGCCGCCGGCCCCCGACTCGTGGGGAACGAACGTCCAGGCCACGTCCTCGGCGGCGCGCATCCTGAACATCGCGTCGGCGAAAGGCTGCCCCAGGACCGCCTCACGGCGCATGCCGCTCATGCGCTCGGCGGTATCGTCGAAGGAACGAATACGTCCCGCGTGATCGATCCCCACGACCGCCACCCCAGTAGCGTCGTTCCCGACCTTTTTCGGCTCGACTGCGAGCATGGTTTCTTAGCGCCTCCCCCCACGTGCAGAATTTGCGTCGACGTGCACCGTCTGCGCGAGGCTGCCGAGCTCGAGCGCCCAAACCGCGAAGAAACGACGCTCGCGACGGCCTTCGATGAGGTGCATGGCCTCCGCCAAGCAAGCGCTCTGCCAGCCCCGGCCGAGCGGACGGCACGCACGGGGAAACCCCCTTCCCATGCAAGGGCGACGGCGCTACCAAGAGCGGCTGATGGAGGAGCGAAACAAGTCATCCGTCGCGACCGTGCTCGTGGTGGACGACAACGACGCGAACCGCGCGCTCGCCCGGGATACGCTCGAGGACGAGGGCTACCGCGTCGTGCTCGCCAGCGGTGGTAACGAAGGCATCGCTGCCTTCGAACGCGAGCCGCCGGACTGCATCGTGCTCGACGTGCGCATGCCCGAGGTCGACGGATTTGCCGTCTGCGAGCGCATTCGAGCCATGCCGCGCGGCGCCGAAACGCCGATCCTCTTTCTCACCGCGCTCCGCGACGTGGACACGTTCGATCGCGCGCTTGGGGCCGGCGGCGACGACTTTCTCACCAAACCCGTACGCCCCACCGAGCTCGTCGTGCGCGTACAGACGGCCATCAAGCTCCGACGCATGAGCGAGGAGCTTCGCGAGCACTACGACCTACTCAAGCGCCAACGCGACGACCTACTGCGCCTGCAGCTCCAGAAGGAGCGCCTCACCGCCTTCGTCGTCCACGATCTCAAGAACCCCGTCAACGCGATGGATCTGCACGCGCAGCTTTTGCTTCGCGACCAGACGCTTTCTGCGTCGTCGCGGGAGTCGGCCGGACGTATCCGCGTCGAGGCGCGCCAGCTCAACCGCATGATCGTGAACCTGCTCGACATCAGCAAGGCCGACGAGGGCAAACTCGCGCCGAAGCGGACGCCCGTCGATCTCGTGGTGCTCCTGCGCGAGACCGCCGCGGAGTTCGCCGCCGAGGCCGAGCGGCGAAAGGTCTCGCTCGACATCGCGCCGGAGCCCGCCTCCGTCGCAGCGGACGAAGAGCTTTTGCGACGCGTCCTCGCGAACCTGATCGAGAACGCGATTCGTCACACGCCCGCCGAGAGTTCGGTCACCATCCGGGCCGCCGCCAAGGGCGCGAACGTCGAGATTCGAATCGCCGACGCCGGCGCCGGAGTTCCTCCCGAGATGCGCGAGAAGATCTTCGACGCTTTCGTGCAGATCGAATTGCCCGAAGAACAGAAGGGCGCGCGCGCGAGCCGCGGGCTCGGTCTGACCTTCTGCAAGCTCGCCATCGCTGCGCATGGCGGAACGATCGCCGTCGAAGACGCTGCTCCAGGTGCCGTGTTCTGCGTGAGGTTGCCCAATGGAAACTGACGAGAAGCCCGGAGAGCTCACGGGGGAGCGCTATCGCCAGGTGCTCGAGACCGCGCCCGACGCGATGATTGTCGTCGACCGGGACGGCTCGATCGTGTTCGCCAATGCGCAGACCGAGACGCTCTTCGGCTATGCGCGCGAAGACCTCCTCGGCAAGTCGCTCACCATCCTCATTCCGGAGCGCTTCCACGGCTCGCACTCCGGGCACGTGGGGCGGTACTTCGCCCATCCAGGCACGCGGCCCATGGGCTCCGGACTCGATCTCTTCGGTCGCCGCGCCAACGGCACCGAGATCGCCATCGAAGTCAGCTTGAGCCCGGTCGGCACCGACGCGGGCATGCTCGTCTCCGCCGCGATCCGCGACATCACCGAGCGCAAGCGTATCGAGGCCGCCGCCGAAGCTGGGAGTGCCGCCAAGAGCGAGTTCCTCTCGTCGATGAGCCACGAGCTGCGCACGCCGCTCAACGCCATTCTCGGCTTCGCGCAGCTTCTCCAGCGCGACAAGAAAGAGCCGCTCTCGGATCGTCACAGGGAGCGCGTTTCCCAGATCCTCAAGGGCGGCGAGCACCTCCTTCGCCTCATCGACGACATCCTCGATCTCTCGCGCATCGAGGCCGGACGCGTTTCGATCTCGACCGAGCCGGTCAAGGTCGCCGACGTCCTCGAGGAGATCCGCGCCACCCTCACGCCCATCGCGGCGCTGCAGGGCATCCTCGTCGACGTCGACGCGATCCCCTTCGATCTGCCGATGATCTCTGCCGACCGAACGCGTTTCGTGCAGATCCTCATGAACTTCGGCTCGAACGCCATCAAGTACAACCGGCCTTCCGGGCAAGTGTCGTTCACGGTCTCGCTTCCGGCGGTCGATCGGCTGCGCGTCTCGGTGAAAGACACCGGGATGGGGATCCCGAGCGACAAGCAAGACAAGCTGTTTCAGCCCTTCCAGCGCGCAGGACAGGAGACCGGGCCCATCGAGGGAACGGGCATCGGGCTCGTCATCACGAAGCGTCTCGCCGGCCTCATGAACGGCGACGTCGGCTTCGAGAGCACCGCCGGCCAGGGCTCGACGTTCTGGGTCGACATTCCCGTCCACACGTCGAGCGCGGGCTCGGTCGCCCCGACCGCGCTGCGGCAAGGGAGCGACGGCCGCTTCGCCGCCGAGGGCAATCGGCGCGTCCTCTACGTCGAGGACAACCCGGCGAACGTCGTCTTCATGAAAGATCTGCTCGGGAGCTTCGAGAACATCGAGTTGCTCACCGCGCCGACGGCGGAGGTCGGCATCGAGCTCGCGCGCAAGCACCTGCCCGACGTCGTCATCATGGACATCAACCTCCCCGGGATGAGCGGCGTCGAGGCGCTGCGGGTCCTTCGCGCGACCGCGTCGACCTCGCGGATCCCCGTCATCGCGCTGACGGCGGCGGCTTCGGAGCGCGACAAGGCGCGCGGCACGCAGGCCGGCTTCTATCGCTACCTCACGAAGCCGGTTCGCGTCGACGAGCTGCTCACCGCACTCGAAGCGCTTCTCGCCCAGTAACGACGCGTCGTCGCGGGCTTCGGCTTGCGATCCATCCACGCGAGGAGAGGTATTCGTCACGAGAGTGAACGCTCGTACCCTGCGTGGCTCGCGAAACTGCCGAGCTAGCGGCCTATTTGCAGGTCCTCGCGAGATCGTGCGTGGAGCCGACGCTGGACACCGCGCCCGACCGACACTATGACGGACAGTCATCCACCATAATGACATCCATCCGGCTCGCCAGCGTGCACAAGACTTATCCCGACGGGACGTCGGCGCTTCGCGGCGTCGATCTGCACGTTCCTGAGGGCTCTGCGTTCGGCCTCATCGGTCCGAGCGGTGCAGGCAAGAGCACGGTGGCGCGTCTCGTCGAAGGTCTGGAGCGTCCCACGTCCGGTGAGGTGCGCGTCGGTGACGTCGACCTCGCGAAGCTCGACGAAGCCTCGCTCGTCGCCCAGCGCCGGCGCATCGGCGTGGTCTTCCAGCATTTCAACCTGCTCGCGCAACGTGACGTTGCCCGCAACGTCGCCTTGCCACTCGAGCTCGCGGGAGTGCCCCGGGCCGACCGAGACGCACGCGTCGCCGAGCTCCTCGCGCTCGTCGGCTTGGACGGCCTCGCGCATCGCTTTCCGGCGCAACTCTCGGGCGGTCAGAAACAGCGCGTGGGCATCGCGCGCGCCCTCGCGGCCAAACCGTCACTCCTCGTGCTCGACGAGGCAACGAGCGCCCTCGATCCCACGACGGCCGCAAACATCGTGGAGCTGCTCGCCGAGCTCCGCAAAAAGAGCCCGATCACGATGCTGGTCATCACCCACCAGCTCGAGGTCGTCCGTGCACTGTGCACCCACGTGGCGGTTCTCGAGCACGGCCTCGTTCGAGAGTCGGGGTTGGTTTCGGAGCTGCGCGCCGAGCTCCTGCCGGGTGGCGGCGCCCACGGGCGGGGTCGAAACGAGCTCCTCTTCTCCGAGGCTTCGTGAATCCATGAACGGCGTCGATTTCGGAGCGACCGCAACGTCGGTCTTCGAAGGACTGCTCGAGACTCTCTGGATGGTCGTGCCCGCGGCGCTCCTCGCGCAGCTCGTAGGGCTCGGTATCGGGCTCCTCCTCGCCCACCTTCGTCCGGGAAGCGTGGGAGCACGACCGATGCTCTATCGGCTCCTGGGGAGCGTGACGAACGCAGGACGTTCCCTTCCCTTCGTGGTGCTCTTGGTCGTCGCGATCCCCCTCACGCGACTCGTGACGGGAACCTCCATCGGCCCCACCGCCGCCATCGTTCCGCTGACGCTCGCGGCCATTCCCTTCGCCGCGCGGCTCGTCGAGGCCGCGCTCCTCGAGGTTCCAGCCGGTATCCTCGACGCCGCGCGCTCGGCGGGCGCCACGCAGAGGCAGCTTCTCTTTCGCGTGCTCGTGCCCGAGGCGGTGCCGAGCTTGGTCCGCGGCTTCACGGTGATGGTCGTCAGCCTCGTCGGCTACAGCGCCATGGCCGGAGCCATCGGGGGCGGCGGCCTCGGCGATCTCGCCATTCGTTACGGCTACCAGCGCTTCGAGACGGCCATGCTCGTCGGAACCGTTCTCGCACTCGTCGGGCTCGTGGCCATCGTGCAAGCGTTCGGCGACCGCGCAGCGCGGCGCCTCGATCATCGTTGAATTCGGAGAACTCGCCCGTGTCCTCTCGCTCTTCGTCCTTGCGATTCGTCACGTTCGTCTTGGCGCTCGCGCTCCTCGTCGTCGCTTGCAATCGGTCGAAGGGCGGCAGCCAGCCGGGCACCTTGCGCGTCGGCGCGTCGGCCGTTCCTCACGCCGAGATCCTCGAGTTCGCCAAACCGCTGCTCGCCAAAGAAGGCGTCACGCTGCAGGTTCGAACCTTCGATGACTACGTGCAGCCGAACCTCGCGCTCGCCGACGGTTCGCTCGACGCGAACTTCTTCCAGCACACGCCCTACCTCGACGAGTTCCAGAAGAGTCGCCCCTTGGGCATCGTGGCCTCGACGAAGGTCCACATCGAACCGATGGCCGTCTATTCGAAACGCCACAAGGCCATCGCGGAGATCGAACGAGGCGAGACAATCGCCATTCCGAACGATCCAAGCAACTCCGGACGCGCGCTGAAGCTCCTCGAGAAGGCGGGCCTCCTGAAGCTCGACCCGGCCGCTGGCGTGCGCGCGACCGTGCGCGACGTGAAGGACAATCCCAAAGACCTCCGGATCAAGGAGCTCGACGCCGCGCAACTTCCCCGCGTGCTCTCCGACGTGGGCGCCGCCGTTCTCAACGCGAACTACGCGCTCCAGGCAGGGCTCTCGGCCGCCAAGGATGGCCTCGCGGTCGAAGACAAAGACGGCCCCTACGCGAACATCCTGGCGGTACTCCCTGCCGAGCAGAACAACGCCGACTACCAGAAGCTCCAGCGCGTGCTGACGAGCGTGGAGGTTCGCTCCTTCATCGAAAAGAAGTACGGCGGCGCCGTAATTCCGGCCTTCTGAACGGCTCGTCTCGCGACGAGCGAGCATCGCTACGAAAGCACCAATCGCGCCGAACATGATTACGTTCCGCGCGTGGGAGTCGAACCAGAAGGGTCACGGCCACGCGAGGGCCCAAAAGAGGCGCACGAGAGCACCAGCGCGAGGGCGCAGCTCGAACGCTCGCAGCAGCGCTACCGCGAGCTGATCGATTCGATCGACGGGGTGGTGTGGGAGGCAGACCCCACGACCCTCGAATTCACGTTCGTGAGCCCGCAGGCGGAGGCGATGTTCGGATATCCGCTCTCGGAGTGGAGAGCGGAGCATTTCTGGGAAACCCACCTCCACCCGGAGGACAAGAACTGGGTCGTTCCCTACTGTCGGGAGGCCACGGCCAAGGATCAGAACCACGACGCCGAGTACCGTATCCGCGCTGCCGACGGCAGCTGGCACTGGGTGCGGGACATCGTGACGGTGATGCGCGACCCCAGCGGCGAGCTGAAACTTCGGGGGATCATGGTCGACGTCACCCGCCGCCACTCGGCCGAAGCCGAGCGCGACCGCCTCTTGCTCGAAGAGCGAGCGGCACGTCAGCGAGCCGAGATCGCCGAAGTGCATGCGCAAGAGCAGGCGATTCGAATGCGTTGGCTCGCGGACGCGTCCTTCGCGCTCGCCGAAGCGGGCGTCGACGTCGGCGCCATCATGGCAACGGTCGCCGAGCGATTGAGCGTCCTCATGGGTGACGGATGCGTGGTTCGGCAGGTCTCGGCCGACGGGCAAACGCTCGAGATCAGCGCGTGCCATCACGTCCTTCCCGCTCGTCTCGAAATGCTGCGTACTACACTCGAGGGCACGCCTCTGCTCGTCACGGAGGGCCTCAGCGCGGAGGTATTTCGGACGGGTCGCCCCGTCGCCTTTCCCGTCGTCGACGACACCGTGCTCGCACGCGCGAAACCCGAGTACCGCCGCTACATGAAGGACGTCCACAGCATCCTCATCGTCCCGCTGAAGGTGGGCGGGCGAGTGTCGGGCACGGCGTCGCTGCTTCGCGACGATCCCCGGCACCCCTACGACGAGGAAGACTTGGCGTTGCTCGAAAACCTCGCGGACCGCGCCGCCCTCGCCCTCGAGGTGGGTCGACTATTCCGCGAAGCCCAGGACGCCATCGCGTTGCGAGACGACTTCCTTCTCATCGCCACCCACGAGCTGAAGACTCCGCTCACCACCGCCCAGCTGCAAACCCAGTGGCTGCGAAGAGCGGTCGGCGCCGATGCCGAGGACGTGAAGCGAGGACTCGAACAGCTCGAGCGACAGCACAAGCGTCTGCGGCAACTCACCGAGGAGCTCGTCGATGTCGCTCGCCTGTGTCGCACGCCGCTCGTGGTCGTTCGCGCCCCCACCGAGCTCGGTGCACTCGTTCGCGACGTGGTTTCTCGGCAGACCAAGGCGATCTCCCGAGCGTGCTCGAACGTCACGGTCGACGCACCGGAGCCCGTCGTCGCCGACGTCGATCGCCCGCGCATCGAGCAGCTCGTCTCGAACCTCCTCTCGAACGCGATCAAGTTCGGATTGGGCCAGCCCATCGAGCTCCGCCTCACCTCTCACGACGGTCGGGCCCGCCTCGAGGTGATCGACCACGGCGTGGGCATCACGAAGGAACACCAAGCACGGATCTTCGAGCGCTTCGAGCGGGCCGTCAGCACGCGCCACTACGGAGGCTTCGGCGTCGGCCTGTTCATCGTCCGCGACATCGTCCGCGCCCACGGCGGCACCATTCACGTCGAAAGCAAGCCCGGCGCCGGCTCGAACTTCATCGTCGATCTCCCTCTCCGCGCTTGAAGGCTCCGCGAGCGGAGGGTGTAAAGGCTGAATCATGCGCAACGTCTCGTCGCATCGGTCTCGCGCGCTCCTTTCTTGGAGCTCCGGCAAGGACAGCGCGTGGGCGCTCCGCGAGCTGCGTCGGCGAAACGACGTCGACGTCGTCGGCCTGCTCACGACCGTCGACGAGGAAGGTCGCGTCGCGGCCCATCGTGTTCCGCGCGCGCTCGTGGAGGCT
The DNA here is from genome assembly GCF_001263205.1 of Labilithrix luteola. Lineage (GTDB taxonomy): Bacteria > Myxococcota_A > Polyangia > Polyangiales > Polyangiaceae > Labilithrix > Labilithrix luteola. The sequence goes on along the minus strand of NZ_CP012333.1, from coordinate 7,549,900 downwards.
CAGGCTCGCGCGATTGGTTTGCCCCTTCGGACGATCGAGCTCCCGCGCTCACCTTCGAATGCGACGTACGAAGCGGCGATGCGTGAGGCGTTCGCTCACTATCGTGACGAGGGGATCGCGCACGTCGTCTTCGGCGATCTCCACCTCCAAGACGTTCGCGCGTATCGAGAGCGCCTCTTCGATGGCACCGGCGTTTCACCGTTCTTCCCGCTCTGGGGCCGCGCCACCGATGCGCTCGCGCGCGAGATGATCGACGGTGGACTTCGCGCCGTCCTCGTCGCGCTCGACGCACAACGCATCGCGAGCGAGCTCATCGGGCATACGTTCGACGACGAGCTCCTGCGAGCGTTGCCCACGTCTTGTGATCCATGCGGTGAAGATGGCGAATTCCATACGTTCGTCTTCGATGGCCCGATGTTCAAGGAGCCGATCGGCGTGACGATGGCGTCGGTCGTGCGTGAAGGCGATTTCGTCATCGCCGAGCTGCGCGCGTAGACGCGCACGCCATGCAGGCGTTCTCCAATTCACGCCAAGCGTGTTGCTCGTCATATGCGAATGACAATCCGCAGCTCCACCCATGAATTTCACGCATCGACCGCATTGAATACGTGCCAAAACTGGCTTACGAACGACTGCATGTTATCGGTATTGTTCGTCGCCTTGTGCGTGGTCCTCCGAGTCGTTCCTCACCCGCCGAACTTCGCCCCGGTGGGAGCCACTGCGGTCTTCGCGGGCCGCACGATGAAGCCATGGGCAGCGAGCGCGCTCGTCATTGCGGCGATGTTCGTCGGCGACGCTGCCCTCTCGCTCCTTCGCGGATATCCGCTCGTCACGGCGGTCACGCCGTTCGTCTATGGCGGCTTCGTCATCCAGGCGGCGATTGGCCGCTTCCTGCGCGCACGCAAGGGCGGCGCGATCGGCGCTGCCGTGCTCGGTGCCTGCGTGTTCTTCGTCCTCTCGAACTTCGGTGTTTGGGTGGGCGGCCACACGTATACGCACGATCTGAGCGGCCTCACGACCTGCTTCGTTGCTGCGGTCCCCTTCTTCGGTGGCACGCTCCTCGGCGACGTTGTCTGGACCATGATTCTCTCGGTGGCCTATCGGCCGCTCGCTGCTCGTCTCGCGGCTCGCCCGGGTTGGGTCTCCGTGCCCGCGGCGCAGATTTCGGCACTCTGAGTCGTCGATTGCCTTGGCGACGGAGCGTCGACGTTCGCGACGCTCCGTGCCAAAGCAAACGACTCGATCAGTGGACGAAGGTGCGCACTTGCTTGGTGGTGCCCGCGAGATCGCACACCGAGAGCACGAGGCCTTGCGACGAATTCAGGAGGTCGAACTGGCCCGCAATCACCTCGTCGTACGAAGGCGTCGTATCCGTCACGGACGTGAAGACGCGAACCGAAGTTCCCTGACGAACCGCGAGTGAAATCGAGGTTCCGAGGCCCGAGAGATCGATGTCGCTGACCGCGCCCGACACGCCGGTCGTGACGGTCGACCAGCTGACCGAGCTCGGATTCGAAATGTTGGCCGACTTCACCGTGAGCACGCCGGTGGAGCTGACACAACCGACGTAGAGCAGGCTGTTCGCGTAGGCGACGTCGACCTTGGTTGCTCCCGTGCAACCGCCGATGTCCGTGAACGCGCTCGCAGTGGTGACGGTCGACGGGCTCGCGGTCGCGCGGACTTTGGCGTTACCCCCAACGATGTACGCACCGACCAGCGTTCCGCCCGCGTTGATCAACTTGGGAAGCGTTGCGTTCGACGCGGTGGTCTCGACGGTCGCGAGATTCGTCCAGAGATTGTTCAGATTGCCGAAGCTCGAAATCGGCGTGGTCGACAGCGTGAGGCCCACACCCGATTGGGCGGCGAGCGCGTAGAGCACGTGGTTGTTGAAGGCCACGCTGTGCGCGCGCGAGCCGGTATAGGCGGGCGTGAGGGCCCAGACGCCTTTGCCGCCGTCTTTGATGACCGAGATGAGCCCGCCGAAGGCGTTGTAGTTCGTGGTGTAGAACGAGCTACCGCTATCGTAGACGAGCTCCGAATACCCGTAGGTCTGCGGCGTGACGCGGCCCTGATAGGGAGTCCACGTCGCCGATGCGCCCGTGCCCTGGAGATTGTAGATGGCGATGGCATTGGCGCCGGAGTAGCTGTTGCCGCCGTCCCAGAGCACGCCCTGCGCGATGAGCGACGCGCGGTAGGTGACGTCCGCGAACATGAAGCCGAGGCGAGCGGAGCTGTCGGTGTCGTTGACGCCGAGCGCGAAGCTGTAGGCGGTGGTCACCGAAGGCAGAGTGTTGATCTCCGTCCAGCCGGTGGTTCGGGGCAAGTCGAACTTCGAAGCATCGAGATTCGCCGGCCTCGTGAACAATCCATCGGGAGCATCGGCCGCGATGCCGATACGCTGCGCCTCCTGCCGCTGGCTCGGAGAGGAGTCGCTCGAAGTCGAATCGGACTCACCTCGTCCGATCGCCGCTTGTGATTCGGGAGCTCCGCTCTCGCTGCCGCATCCCGCGAGAAGGACGAGTGCAACGTTCGAGAGAATGCCGAAGAGTGCATGAACTTTGCGCATGGGTAAAACTCGCAATCCTGGAAAAGGCCCACACGCGACAGCACGCTGAAGACTGTCGAGACTTCCGAGAGCGTCACGCGGCCGCCGCGCGAAAGGCGGTGGAACGACGAGAGACGACGACGCACGACGCTTGTTCGCCTTTGCACTCGACGAGCGCAAAGGGCCCAGGCTTCGCGAATCAGAAGCGCAAGAAGGCTATTCTGGTACTACGAACGAAGATTTATCGAGTGCGATCACGAAACGTGATTCACGGGCACTCGGCGTTGACGATGGCAACGGCATCGAGATCGAAGACGCCATCGACACCGTCGAGGTCGACGCGGTCGGTGATGCGCACGTACCGAGCTCTCGTGATCCCGAGATCGGCAAGATCGTAATGATCGCCGCCCGAGACCGCGGGGTCGAGCGGGTCGATACCGTTCGTGCGCGACGAATAGACGATGCCCACGCCGGCGCAATACCCGTAATCCGGTCCTTTGATCGCGGTGCACGGAAACTCGTGCCAGGTGACGCCGTCGTCGCTGACGGCGACGGTCGCGAGCTCCTTGAAGTTCGGGAGCGGATTCTCGAAGACCGTGAAGTCGACGCCCGGGCCATCGACGATGGCATTGCCCTCGAACGCGACGATTACCCAGCCGCCGTTGCCGAGCGAGACGACCGAGAACGGGTTGTTGGCATCCGGAGGGCCGAAAATGGCCTCGGGGAAACCGGTCTTTTGATTGAAATCCTGACCGGTGCCGAAGTGCCAATCGACGACCGAGGTGGCGAAGCGCGCTCCGGGGCCGGCCGCGCATGCGCCTCCGTCGAGCTCGCCTCCGCTGTCCGGCCGAGACGCATCGACCGCACCGCTGTCCGGTCGAGAGGCATCGGACGGGACGACAACGTCTTCGGAGCCGCCATCCACCGGGGTATCGCAAGGACCGAGAAGACATGCCTCATCGGGCTGCGAGAGGTTCTCGATTTTACCGCCACACGCCGCCACCACGGCGCCGGTCACGAGGACCAGCGCAGCGGTGACGCGAAGACGACGAAGAATGGCGGAACGGTACTGCATCGAGAGAATGTCCGAATTGGTTCAGTAGAAGGGAGCTGCCTTGCCCCAGTACTTCAGGAACACGGCGTAGTCCGCGTCGTCGATCTTGCCGTTGCCGTCGAAGTCGGGACGCGCGTCGAAGTTCGGGTCCGTCTTGGTGGCGAGATACGTATCGACGAAGATCGAGAGATCCTTGTCGTCGACGACGTCGTCGTTGTTGAAGTCGGCATCCGCCACGTCACCGAAGCCGTCACCGTCGGAGTCGGTCTGATCCGGATTCGGCGTGAGCCACGCGTTGTCGGCGCCGTCGGGAATGCCATCGCCGTCGGTGTCGGGTGCATCCGGCGCGAAGTAGAGCTGGACGGCCGTGTTGGTCGGATCGTCGTAGTCGTCGAATTCGGCACAGTTCGGCGGCTTGCTCGTCATCTTGGCGGTCACGATCGCCATCTTGAGCTCTTCGACGTACGTGACCTGCGTGGTGTCGTCATTTCGGCAGGGATCGGGCGCGATCTCGGTGTACTCGGTCGAGCTCGCCTTGTTGACGGGAGCACCGCCCGCGAGAACACGCGTAATCACAGTGCCGCTGACGAGTCCGGCATAACCAACGTCACCCGTATCGAAGCGACCACCGCCACCGACGTACAGGTTGTTGTTCGCGTCGACGCCCAGGTACGCGGCACTGAGAATCGAGTCCGCCAGGACGTGCCCGGAGTTGAGATACGAAAGCGGTGTGCCTGCGAGAGCTGCGGCAATGTCGGCCGCCGACCAGATCTTCAGCTGCCCGGTACGCGAGACGTCACCGGCGTACGTGTAACCGTTTCCGGTGATGAAGTTACCGGACTTGTCGAACGCCAGGCCGCTCGACGCACCGGGGATATCCGGAAGAATGGGGATGAAGGCACTCGCCGGATCGGCAAGGGACGCGTCGATGGCGTAAACCGTGCTGCCATTCGCGGCGCCGGCGTTGATGAACAGATATCGATTGTCACGCCAAACGCCGTCATAGAACTGCGCGATCACGGACTTCACACCCGTGACGGTCGAGAGCTCCGGCGGGGACTTCACGCTGAAGAGGCTCGTCGCGCCGATGAAGATCGGACTGCCCGATTGGGTACCGATCGCGAACGTCTTTCCATCGGGCGTGACGCGCGCGAAGCTCGGGTCCATGTGCCGAGCCGAGCTTGCGATCTTGACCCAGACGCTCGCACCGTAGTTCTTCTGCAACCAGATCGTTCCGCCGTCGACCGCGAAGATGCGCCCCTTGAGGGTATAGCCGTCGACGACCACATCGGTTTTCGAGCTGAACGTGCCGTACAGCGTGCCGAAGCCCGGCGTCGTCGTGACGGGAGGCTTCAGCGCAAAGGTGGGCCGCGTGGAGTAATCCGCGAAGTCGTCGGCGCTCGCATCACGCGCCACCGTGCCGATGCTGGTCACGAGGAACGCCGCACTCAGCCATCGCACGAAGCGATTGGTCGTCTTCATAGTCCACCGTCCTTCGCGGTCAGCGTCGTCCAGGCTTTGCCCTGACACCCCGTGGGCGAACCCGGGGTGGTCGCGCCGATGGCGAGTACGTCTGCCACGCTCGCGGCCTCTTCGATGGGCACGCAGAGCTGCAGAGCCGAAGCCGTGCCCGTCCAGTCGATGCGTGCGAACTTGCCCGTCGGGCTCGTGGCAATGAAGGCCTTCTGATCCGAGCAGACCTGGGAGATCTTCCAGAGCGTCGGCGGCTTGGCGTTGTCCGCCTTGCCTGCCGGCACACGCGTGTATGTCGTGGCCGTCGCCGTCTTGCGAATCCAGTGCTGGGCGCCATCGCCCGCCACGTAATTGCCCACGATGTCGAGGGCGGAGTTGCCGGTGCACGAGAGCGGCACCACCGCAGCGTCACCGCCCGCGTCCTTGCCTCCCGCGTCTTCGACGGCTGAGTCTTTGCCGCCGGCGTCCTTCGTTGGTGCCGACGCATCCTCGAGGGCGTTCGTCCCACCGTCGAGCGGATTCAAGCTCTGCGTATCGCCGCCGCACGCCGCGAACACCAACGCACCGAGCATCGTCACGCCGACGCCGATACGTCTTACCCCTGCCTTGAACATGCGCCTTGCTCCTCGTGGTGGACGAGTCACGAAGGGCGGCGGGGAACGCTCGGTGCTCAATGCTCGATGCGAGATACGCATCGAACGAGAGTCGAGCCGTCCGCGCCTTCCCGTCGAAGGCTCGTCCGAAGCGCGTGACGACATCGTCACACGCACTCTCGGCAGGTGTTCGGACTCCCGGGCTCTTCAAGTGTCGTCGTTTCCGCCGACGCTTGAGTTCCTACTGGTCACCGCTTCCCAGGCGCTGTCTGGCCCAGTGCTTCGTTGGTGACGTTCGTTCCCGATTACCGCTGCGGGGCAGTCCCGGACTTACACCGGGGTTCCCTTTTAATCCCGACAGCCGAAGCCGTCAGGCACCGATAGCGTCCTCTCGGTTACCCGCAGCACGCGGAGCTGTCAACGCGCAACTCGCGCCTCGGGCCTGAACGTGAACGCCAGGCCCGAGACGGCTCCTCTCCTCTTCGCTCAGTAGAACGGGGCGGACGTGCCCCAGCGCTTCTGGAATTCGGCGAAGTCGGCGAAGTCGATCTTGCCGTTCTGGTCGAGGTCGACGTTCTTGTCGTAGTTCGCGTCCGCCTTTGCGGCTTCGAAGGCAGCGACGAAGATCGCGAGGTCGTCTTCGTCGACGTCACCGTCGTTGTCGAAGTCCGCGTCCGCGACGTCGCCGAAGCCGTCACCGTCCGAGTCCGTCTGATCAGGGTTCGGCGTCAGGTAGGCGTTGTCGGCGCCGTCCGGAATGCCGTCGCCGTCGGTGTCGGGCGCGTCCTTCGGGAAGTAGAGCTGAATGGTGCCCGTGCCCGAATTTCCGCTGTTGTCGAAGGGCGCGCAGTTCGGCGGCTGAGACTGCATGTTCGCCGTCACCACCAGCATCTTGAGCGAATCGACATATTGGACGCGCGTCGCGTCGTCGTTGCGGCACGGATCGGGCGCAATCTCCGTGTACTCAGCGGCGTTCGACTCGTCGACCGGCGCTCCTCCCGCGAGCACGCGTGTGACGACCCCGTGGTTGATGAGCACGGCATAGCCCATGTCGTGCGTTCCCCCGAAGGCATCACCGCCGCCAACGAAGACGTTGCCGTCTCCGTCGACACCAAGCGGCGACGCGCTGAGGATCGATTCGGCGAGGACATGCCCCGATGTCACGTAGGGCAGTGAGGTTCCAGCGAGCGCAGCGGTGATGTCCGCCGCCGACCAGATTTTCACCTCGCCCGTCCTGCTCGTCCCTGCATACGCAAGACCGTTGCCGGTGATCAGGTTGCCGTCGTGATCGAACGCAACGCTGCCTGACGCACCCGGGACATCCGGAATGATGTCGATGAATCCTGTTTCAGGATGTTCGAGCGTCGTGTCAATTGCGTAGATCTTGCTTCCCGCCACGAAGTCGCCGGCATTGACGAACAGGTAGCGGTTGTCGCGCCACGCAGCATCGTAGTAGTTCGCCGGGATCTTCTTCACGCCTGCAGTCTTCGAGACGTTCGGCGGATTCTTCACGCTGAAGATGGTGGTCGAACCGATGTACATCGGCTGCTCATAGCCGGTGCCGAGCGCGAACGTCGTACCGTTGGGCGACATGTGGAGGAAGGTTGGGTCCATGCTCTCGGTCGCCGTCGCGACCTTCATCCACACGCTCGAGCCGAAGTTCTTCTGCAACCAGATCGTATCGCCGTCGACGGCGAAGAGACGCCCGCGAAGTGCATAGCCCTCGATCACGACGTTGGTGTTCGGGCTGAACGTACCGAACAACGTAGCGAAGCCCGACGTACGCGGCGGCAGCGTCAGGTTGTATGAACCCTTGGTGGCGTACTCCGAGTAAGCGTCGGCGCGTGCGTCACGGGCAACGACGCCGAGGCTCGCGCTCATGAGGAGGGCCGTCAGCCAGCGCATGGATCGATGCATCGATTTCATTTTGCACCTGCCTTCGTGGTGACGAGAGCCCAGGCCGCGCCCTTGCATCCCGTGGCCGTGATCGGCGCGGACTTCGGCGCCGACAGCGCAGCGTTCTCGTCCGCCATTTCGGTGGCCGCAACGCAGAGCGAGAGCCCCTTGGTGTCTTGCATCCATTCGACGCGTGCGAACGTGCCGGTCGGCGACGCCACAAGGAACGCCTTCTCGTTCGAGCAGACGCGCGTGATCTTCCAGAGCGTCGGCGGCCTCGTGTTGTCGGCGGCGCCGCTCGGAACGCGCACGTAGGTAGTGGCCGTCGCGGTCTTGGTCAGCCAGTGCTGGGTCCCGTCGGCCTCGACGTACTTGCCCGTGATCGCGAGCTCTCCGCTTCCCGTGCAGGTCATCGGGGCTTCGGCTTCGCCGTCCGAGGCGCCCGCGTCGGAAGCGCCGGCGTCCTTGATGGGCTCGCTCGCGTCGGGCTTCGCACCGCTGTCGGTGCTCGGCGTCGAAGCGTCCTCGCCATTCGTGGCGCCCGCGTCCGTCACGGAGGAGCCATTGCTCTCACTGCTCGTGCATGCCAAGAGCGGAAGGCACACGAGTGCGCTCCGCCAGCCGAATCTCGTCGTCACCATCTCGCCGCTCCTCGTCCCGCGATGAAGCGAGCCGTCGTGGAGTAGAGAAGCGGAGCGAGAACACACGAGCTCGATCTCCAGAGATGCGAGACTCGTCATGTTGCGACCTGCCACGCCTTCCCCACGAAGGCCCGTCAGAAGCGCGTGCCCAGTCGACACACGCACTCTCGGCAGGTTTTCGGACTTACGGGCGTTGGCTCTTTGCCGAAGCTCTGAGCCGACCTACTTGCCACCGCTTCCCAGGCCGGAGCCCAGTGCTCTTTGGTGACGTTCGTTCCCGATTACCGCTGCGGGGCAGTCCCGGACTTCAACCGGGTTCCCTTTTAATCACGAGAAGCAAAGCCCCTCGTGCACCGATAGCGAGAGAAGCCGTTAGTCAGTCGCCCACGGGGTGTCAATGAGGCTCTCGACTGGTCGGCCGTGCGTCATCTTCACGCCGCTGTAGGATTGGACGCATGACGACCGAGACAGCTGACGTGTTGGCGCGCCACGGGAACGTGGCGGTCGTTCAACTATCTGGACGAAAATTTCCGGGCATCACCATCCAAGGGGATTCCTTCTCGTACCTGGCAGGCCTGGCAAAGTCCGTCGCCGCACGGGCAGCGCAGATGGGTGATGCTGATCTCGACGACGCCGCCAGCGAACTCAGAGAGCGGCTCGAGGGGATCCTTCAAGTGTACGAGACGCCCCTCAGCGAGCACGGCATCCCCCTTCCGTATGTCAGATCCGCCCCGCCCGCCTCCGACAGTCAAAGTTGAGGGACATCTCTCCCATCGCAGTCCAACTTGGCCCGCCGGTTCTGCGGGATACATTACGTTGGGCCTCGCGTAGGCCCACACGCGCCAGGAGAACTTATGTTTGACCACGTCAAATTCGGAGTCAGCGACTATGCAGCGAGCAAGGCGTTCTTCCTCAAGGCGCTCGAACCGCTCGGCGTAGCTGTCGTCTCGGAGGGGTCACCGACGTACGGTGTCGAGCTTAGCCCAAAGGGCAAGGCATCCTTGTGCCTGTACCAAACCGCGGAGAAGCCGGCGCATCTTCACTTGGCGTTCACGGCCGAGAATCGCCAGCAGGTCGAGGCTTTCTATCGCGCGGCTCTGGAGGCAGGTGGCAAAGACAATGGTGCGCCTGGTCTGCGCCCGCACTACCACGCGAACTACTATGCCGCTTTCGTCATCGCTCCGGACGGGCACAACATCGAAGTGGTCTGCCACGCCCCCGAAGCCTAACCCTCCATCGAGGGGACTCCGCATCGACGGAATAGCTCCGTAGGAGGCGACATGGAGTAACTTCGCGTCTTCGCGCCGAGCGACGTCGAGCTACCGGACGAGGACAAGGCAGAGTCACGAATCGAGCTCTGCGAGCTCCGCATCGATTCGATCGTCGAAAGCGTCTCGCGTCGTAACGCTCGCGGCCCCGCCCTCGACCGAAGGCGTGCGTGCGCGCCGCGTCCACCGTCGAACGACGACGAGGAGCGCTCCCGCGAGGAGAAGGGCCGTCAGCGCAATGCCGACCCCCATGGCACGAATGGGCGCGTCGCTCCGAGCCGCAAGGATCTTGTCGCCGTAGCGGGCCACGAAGTCCGCCTGAATCGCCTCGCCGCTCTCTCCCCGTTCAAGCCTGGTTTCGATCTCACCGCGCAGCGCTCGCGCGAGATCGGAGTCGTGGATGTCGAGCGTGCTGCCGTAGCAACATGGCGCGTAAAGGCGAGTCTCGAGCGCCTGTGCCCCTGGATACGACTCGGCCGAGCTCGTTCCGGCCGCAAGGCACAGCATCATGGCGATGGCGATGGCGATGGCGATGGCGATGGCGATGCGGGAGCGTCGACGACGCTGCATCCAACCAGCGTAGAACGGCCAAGCCCACCTCCGGGCGTGGCCGATCGTCGCGCCCCCCAGAATTGCCGAACGCGGCTGCGCTTGCGAGCGCGATACCTCACGATGTCCCTTTTCGGGGGCGACAACTTGCCACGCGCTCGCGCGTCGGCAGCATGGCAGACGTCTCTTCGCATGCCTACGCCCTACGACCGAACGACGCGTCGGACCTTCCTCGACCGACTGGCGCGCGCAACTGGCGCTCTCGTGCTCGCGCCCATCTCCTCCGCGTGCGCGGCTCGAGCCGCAGAGCCCTCGAAGCCGGGCGATCCGCGCGCGGTCCCTCGCGAACGCCCGGCAGGATGGGATCCCATCGAGTTCAACCGTGCACGCGGCAACGCAGGCGCGATCCCCGCGAGCTATCTCCCGTCAATCAATGGTCCCGACGGTGACGCGAAGCATCTCGGAAAGCATCTCCCCTACATTCCGAACTTCGAGCGTGCACGGTTCCCCGCGGGCGCCATCGCGCTGATGTGGGGCGACTCTTCAAAAGGTTATGCCGCACACCCGAACGCGGCTCCATCCCAAGCCAATCCCGAAGGCCACTGGTTCAATTGGATACGAATTCGTAAAGCCGTCGCCGGTGATGCCGAGGAGCGGGAGAGTCGGTTCTCGGCGTGGCCACATCCCCGTCCGGGAGACAACGGTGCCTACCGCGCGTCCCGAGGGGACGCCCCTGGTGCGGATTCCGGAAAGGACACGATCTACATCGCCGAGCTACCGAGCGACGTACGCCCTGGCGATCTCGTGCGCATCCACGCGCACTGCATCACGCACGGCGAGTACGTCGACTTTCTCGTCGTTCCGTCGTGAGCTCTGCTTCGACGCGGCAGCGTGGTGAAGTGTCGCGCGACGGTTCGCCATCCTGTCCGAGCATGATTCCGACGCTAAGGAGGTCCGCGAAATGGACCTCCCCGTCTTCCATCTCGACTTCCTGAACGATCGGATGCTCATCGCGATCATCGCGATCCTCCACGTCGTCATCAATCACGCCATGGCGGTAGGGGGCATACCGCTCGTTGTCTATCTCGAGTGGCGAGGCCTCACGAGCGGCGACGAATCTTGGGACCGACTCGCGCATCGCATCCTGACCTTTTTCTTCGTCGTCACGACGACCGTGGGCGCTCTCACCGGTGTCGGCATCTGGTTCTCGACGTCGCTCGTGAACCCCTACGCCATCGGCAGCCTTCTCCGCGTCTTCTTCTGGACCTGGTTCACGGAGTGGCTCGTCTTCGTCACGGAGGTCGTGCTCATCCTCGCCTACTACCTGAGCTGGAAGAGCTGGAGCGGCAAGCGCAAGCGAGCTCACAACCGGCTCGGTATCGCCCTCGCCGTTGCGTCCTGGCTGACGATGGCGCTCATCGTCTCGATCTTGGGATTCATGATGGATCCGGGATCGTGGCGCTCCGACAAGACGCTGCTGAGCGGAATGCTCAACCCGATGTACCTGCCGCAGCTCGCGTTCCGTACACCGCTCGCAATGCTCATGGCTGGCGCGTTCGGACTGGCCGTCCTGCCGCGTGTCACGGAGCGAGGCTCGGAGCTTCGCGCGCGCGCGATCCGCACCATCTCGCGATGGATGCTCGTCTGGGCGCTCCCGTGCGTATTCGGCGGTCTCTGGTATGCCCGCCGGGTCCCCGCGGCGATGGCCCCGAACGTCGCGGTCGCCCTGACGACGCAAGCGCTCGTTGCCTGGTCTCGAACGGCGATCGGGGTACTGGGCGGTGCGTGCCTGCTCATCGCCCTCATTGCGATCTGGGGCTCCGTGAAGGCGCGCTCGCTCCGAACGTGGGCACTGCTCGTGCCGGCCCTGCTCACCGTCGTCCTCATCGGCACCTTCGAGCGGGTACGCGAGTTCGTTCGCAAACCCTACGCCATTGCCGATTACATGTACTCGAACGGTATTCGTAAGGAGGATTATCCGCTCTTGCAGCGAGACGGTCTCCTCGCACACGCGACGTACACGAGCGTCCGACAGATCACGCCCGAGACCGAGATCGACGCCGGACGCGAGGTCTTCGTGCTCGCCTGTACCCGCTGCCATACCGTGGACGGGGTCAACGGCGTCCGCGGAGTCCTCCATGGAATGTATGGCGACGAGCCGTGGAACGCCGATGCGATCGCCGGCTACGTCGGCGTGATGCACAACGCTCGCCCGTTCATGCCGCCCTTTCCGGGGAACCTCGAAGAGCGACGTGCGCTCGGCGCTTACCTCGCTCGATTGCAGGAGCACCGTGACGTCGTCGAGGGCGCGCAAAGCACCGGTGTGACGACCACCCCGCGCGTCCGACGTAGCGACGTCGTCGCGCAGCCTTGATCCCTATTTCCCCTGGAAACGCGAAACCATGTCTCCGACACCAATTCCTCGCGACATCCCCTTGCCGCTCCCGGCGAACGCCCGCTTCCTCGAGCTGTTTCTCGTCATCGCGTTCGTTCTGCACATTCTCTTCGTCAACTTGATGGTCGGCGGCTCGTTGCTCGTGCTCGGCTTCGAGATCCGCGGCTTGCGGGAGCGCGACTACGACCGACTTGCACGCGTCATCGCAACGGCAACCACGGTGAACAAGAGCCTCGCGGTCGTCCTCGGGGTGGCCCCGCTGCTGCTCCTCAACGTCCTCTATACGATGCACATCTACACGGCGAACGCCCTGACCGGCACCGCGTGGATCCTGCTCGTGCCGGCCATCGCCACGACGTTTTTGCTTCTCTACCTCCACAAGTACTCGTGGGACCGTCTCGCCGATCGGAAAGGCGTCCATATCGGCATCCTCGCGCTCGCAGTGGCGCTGCTACTCGCGATCCCGCTCGTCTTCCTGGCCAACGTCAATCTCATGATGTTCCCGGAGCGATGGACCGACGTCCGCGGTTTCCTGAGCGCGCTGACCTTGCCCAACGTCTTCCCCCGCTACTTCCACTTCCTCTGCGCGTCGCTCATCCTCACGAGCCTCGTCGGCGTCTGGTACTTCGGCCGCGCATCGACCGAAGTCGAGGCGATCTTCGAGCGATTCACACGCGCGCGGATCCGTCGTGAGCTCTACTCCGTAGCGTTCGTGGTCTCGCTCGCGCAATTCATCGTCGGTCCCGTCGTGCTCGTCACGTTGCCGACGAAGGGGCTGCATTCGTCGGTCCTCGCGGCCATTCTGATGGGCGCTCTCCTCGCGATTCCGTCGGTCTGGATGATCTGGAAAGAGATCGCGAGCGGTGACGACGTCGGAAAGCGCCTGCCACTCATCGCGACGTGCCTTACCCTGACCGTCGTCTGCATGGCCATGGGCCGGCAGATGTACCGAGGCGCAGCTCTCGCCGAGCACAAGCGCGAGATGCAGCGGGCGACCGAGCAATGGTTGGCCGACTCCGAACAAGCGGCCTACGACGCGGAGATGGGGGTTGTTCGCGCCGCCGCCGGTGTGAGCGAGGGACAGGTCCTCTTCACGAACAACTGCAGCGGTTGCCATGCGGTCGACCGCAAGCTCGTCGGCCCGCCGCTCACGGAGATCGCGAAGCTCTACGAAGCGCGCCCGGAGGGGATCGTGACGTGGGCACGATCTCCCGGAAAGAAGCGCCCCGACACGCCCCAGATGCCCGCGTTTGCCATCGTGGGCGACACGAAGCTCCGCAAGATCGCCGAGTACATGCTCGAGACGGGCGGCAAGCACGGCAGCCCGTGACGCGAGCGCGGCCGCTACTCGATGGGGGGGCGCGACGACTTGTCGCCTCCCCGAGTCGTGGCGGACGTGGCATGAGCCCGCCCATGCGCAGCATTGCAAAGGTCGCCAGGTTCGTCGTTCCGGTCGTTCTCCTTGCCGCGGCGGTAGCCGTAGGCACCCGCGTCTGGACGTCGGACGCGTACGCGTGCGGGGCGGAGACCTACAGCACGCGTGGCGTCGTGAAATCGTTCGGTGACGGACGCAGGTACGTCAACATCGCGCACGACAAGATCGACGGTTACATGGCGGCGATGACCATGTCCTTCGAGCCGCGAACGCCGGAACAGCTTCAGGGCATCGACGTCGGCGATCGCGTCTCGTTCACCTTCGCGGCGACCGAAGACGGCCGTCGCGTACTCACGGTCATCAAGAAGGACTAGGCGTCCAAGACAGCCTCAGCATCGGGAGTACCTGAAGCGATTCGGCCATCTCAGAGTGGCTCATTTAGAGTTGTTCGGACTCGGTGACGACACGCCAACGTTCCTCGAGCTCGTCAAGATAGCGATCAGTGAGCGCACGGAGGTCGGTTGTCCTATTCCCGTCGAGCTCGTGCCATTGCAGAATGACGGCTTAGGCAACCTGTATTGCATCACGACGAAACCGGAGGAAGCGGGTGCAATCGTCTTCTGGGACCACGAGGGCGGACCACATCAAGTGCCCGATCGAATTGCTCCATCTTTCGCTGAGTGGCTGGTCCAACTCCTCGACGACTTGGACGAGAGATAATCGAGCACCGAGAGGTTAGCCCCGGCGTTCTTCGCGAGGGGAGGTGGACGGGCCGCTTCTCCTCGCTCGTGACGGGGACGACGAGTCGCGTCGCATTGCTGCTGAGGCTCTCGGTTTTGCCTCAGACGTCAAGCAGCTTCAGGTCCTCCCACACGTCCTCGTAATCGCCGGCTGTAAGGAACCGCCAACGTGGCGGAAGACCGAGAAACTTGAGTGCCGCCGGACACCACTCTGCAAGGTGCGCAATGTGGAGTGGTTCGAAGAAGTCAGGTGCTGTGGAGAGTTCTTCGCCAGCCCAGATGTACCAGCCCGATGTATCTCCCTGCGGCGGATGGCGCAATCCGTTGAGCGGCATCAGCCCTGTGCGGACGTTGCGCGCGATTCCCACAGTCCGATGGTGAGGCGCCTCTACCCACGGAGCGCCGTACTTCTTGCAAACCGCGTGCTGCTCTTGGATGACGTTATTCATTGCCCGAACAGCCTATCCATAAGGCGCATAAGACTTCTCATGATGTCCCCTTGGAACTCCGCGAAGGCAGCTGGTCGATTGAACGAATCTTCGACGAAAAGGTGTGTGCAGCTCCTTCGCGTCGTGAATGCGTTCCGAGGAACCGCGTCTGAGCGGGGCTACTGAGGCAGAACCGATTCGTAGGTCGTGTGCCCCTCCGTCGCCCAACGCTCGCAGACCCATTTGGATGTCCTGCCACCTCGGGTTTCGCTCGCTGTGCACCCCTCGGGATAACCGGTTGTCGCCTTCGACGCGTCCTCTTTTGGCAATCCCTGGCACCCCTCTCCGCCGCTCGTGGAGTCACAATTGGGCACAATCCCGTCGGGCGTCGCGTCCGAGCAAGCGCTCAAGACCACGACCGCTACGGCGATTAATCCAGCCAGTCTACCAAGCAAATGCGTCATTCTTACGACTCTCGAGAAGCGTGAATATTACGGCGCGCCACAGCCGATCCTAGCGCGGCTGGCGGAGCCGCAAAAGCACTTGGTGCGGCTTCTCTACGCCATTCACCATACCTACGCCGATACGAGTCGTCGCACATTCGCACGAATCAATTCACCATGCTCCGCATCCAAATCCCCGGCTGTCCGCCCGGGATTGCCGAACTCCACCTCAAACCCACTCCATCCGCCCAGATCGATCGCAACCCCAATGGAATGTCAAAGGCTCGATGAAACATCGCAATTGCCAGAACCGTCTTGCCCTTGCCCGCACGTGCCTTCGCCAGTCCCAGCAACTCCGACAACTCCGCCCCCTTGAGCGTCAGCTCACGAAGTTCCTGCACGACTTGCACAAAAGACGGATCGTCCAGCCACATCAACGACTCCCAGCACCTTGGTGAAACGGAACCACGACATTGCGAGAGCTACCACGAACACTGACGGCAGATGAGCGCGGCGTTCGTCGCAGGTCAGTCATCCGATCGGGGCGATTCGATTGCGCCAAACCCAATCGAGGAGTGCTGCCCCGCTGGTCGCGACGGGCGTCGAGGTGTCTGGGCCTGCCGTGTCCATCAAGAAGTAGCGTCCAGACTCGACGTCGAGGACCACGAACGACGCACCATCGCGATGATACGAAATCGCAACGAATCGGTCCGCGACCAGACCGGGATCGGCTTCAGCGCCGTACATGACTGTGCGTGCCAAATCCCACTCTTCAATCGGCGCTATCCCCGCATACGCGCGACCGCTCTCGGCATTCGCCCATAGATGGATGCCGTTCATACGCATCAAAAGCTGGCGGAGGTCCGTCGGCAGGACGTGTGACGGATATCGCTGCTCCCATGCATCGATCACCCGCACGTTGGCGGGAGAACCGAGAATGTGGCGATAGGTGACCTCACGCTCCTCCGCATGACGTCCGGGCGCCGCGAGCAGATCCGTCAGCCTCAACCCACCTGGCCTTGCGGCCTTCGCCAGTTCATCGGGAGGCGTGCACCACACCGTATGTCGCAGACGCCGCTCCGGTTCGCTCGCAACGTTCTCCACGAAGGCATCGATATCCACGATGGCACGATAGGACCTGGCCCACCCGACTGGCCACGCCTGACCGCACTAGCAACGGTGTGGCCGTCTTTCGGCCTTCCGACATTGGGCCCTACCTCGACCGTTGCGCGCCGGGCTCTGGGGAGCTTGCCGCCGCGGGCGGCGAGGGACGGCGTGAGAAGCGAGCGGCGGCTCATCGAAGGGCTTCGCGAACGGGGACGCTAGCGCTAGTTTGCCAACGTGCTTCGTCGCGGGCGATCACGGGCAGCCCTGTGCGCGCTGTCGGCGTTCATCGGGCTGCTCGGCGTGTGCGCGCCGCGCACGTCGGCGGCGGCCGAAGACGAGCTGGAATTCACGTGGCGAGCGCCGGCGGGCTGTCCCGGGCGTGAGCAGGTTCTCGCGCGAATCCGCGGCCTCGTCGGCGCGAACGTGGCCACTTCGTCGCGTGTCGAGGTCGTCGCCGAGGTCGAGAAAAAAGGGGGCTATGCGCTCGTCATCACGACGAACCGAGGTGAGGACTCCGAGACGAAGACCGCGTCGTCGACGTCGTGCACGACGATCGGCGAGGCGGCGGCGATCATCGTGGCCGCTGCGCTCGTTCGTGCGCGCGCCGCGGCCACGGTCGAGGACACGCCCGAGCCGGAGCCCCGGCCCGCCGAGGACGCGGTCGTCTCGACCGAACCGAGCTCGCGCACCGAGCCGATGGCGACGACACGGCCGGAGCGCATCGTCCGGCCCCTCCCCGCACCGACGCCTGCCAACCATCTGGGGTTCAGCCTCGGCGCGGGCGCGATCCTCGATGCGGGCACGCTGCCGAAGCCGACGCTCGGCGCCGAGCTCGTCGTCGCTGGGACGCTCGGCCTTTGGCAGGCCGGACTCACGGGCTCGATCTGGGCCCAGGGCGAACAGCGCTACGCGACCGAGACGAGCGCCCGGCTCGTCTACGACGTGGTCGACGCCGGGCTCTTCGGGTGCTTCTCGCCAATCGGGAAGCGAATCGTGGTCGGGGCGTGCACCGAGGTCGACGCCACGGTGATGAAGATCGAGGCTCGAGGCATCCGCTACCCAGGCAGCGCGCGGATTCTGTGGCCCACGCTCCGCGTTGGCATCATGGCAGAGCTTGCGGTGACCCGCTCCCTCGTCGTCTTCGGGCGGGCGGATGCCGCCTTCGCATTCGCGGTGCCACGGGTGGTGCTCACGACGACGAGCGACAACGTTGGCCTCCACGACGTGTCGGTTCCGTCCCTGCGAATGGCCCTCGGAGTTCGCGCGAACGTGCTTTGAAGATTTTCCAAAATCCGGCAGACCCGGCGGGAATGATCACGATGGATGCAAGCCGTGGTTCCCAGGGCCTCCGCCGTCGCTGAGCACGCCCCCGATCTTGCGGGCGAGGCTGTGCCGGCGTTCGAGGTCGTTTACGCCGAGCACTTCGACTATGTCTGGCGGACCACACGCCGGCTCGGTGTTCGCCCGGGCGAGGTCGCCGACGTCGTCCAGGACGTCTTTCTCGCCGTCCACACACTGCTGCCGAAGTACGAGCCGCGAAACGCGATCCGCGGTTGGCTCTACGCGATCGTCGCGCGCACGGTGCTGCATCATCACCGCACGCGCCGACGACGGACCGCGCCCGGGGAGAACGAGCTCGACGAGGCCCTCGTCGAGGGATTCGCCGACGCCGATGCGCGCGGCCCCGAAGACTCCGTCGCCGAGAGCGAGCACCTTCGTCTACTCGAGCGGCTCCTCGACTCTCTCGACCCGGAGAAACGCGTCGTCCTCGTCCTCGCGGCGTTCGAACACAAGTCGATGGCGGAGATCGCCGCCATCCTCGACCTCAACCCCAACACGGTGGCAACGCGCCTCCGCGCTGCGCGTGAGCGCATTCAGGCTGCGCTCGCGCGGCACCACGCGCGGGACGGATGGAGAATCAAATGAACGGTCGCGATCCGATGCTCGAAGAGCTCTTCGCGCCACTGTCGGGCGAATACGGTCCGACGGACAATGATCGTCGCGACATGGACGCGAGGATCCGCGCGCGGCTCTACGCGCCGGCGCTCGCCTCCGCGGCGGGTGAGTCGAAAGCATGGGCAGGTCTCCTGTCGCGTCCGTGGGCCTGGATCGGCTTCGGTGCGCTCCTGCTCACGGGCGCCGTTGCGACCATGACAGCTTCGCCGTCGTCGAAGGTCGAGAGCGCACCGCAAGTCCCAGTCGTCGCTCCGAACGTTGCGGCCGCCCCGAGCGCAGAGCCTTCGCCGAGCGTCCCCGTCGTCAGCATCGACGCACTCCCGACGGCCGCGCCGGTGAAACGCACGGTGACCGTGAAGAGCGCCGCCCCCGCCGAGGACGCGCTTGCCCGCGAGACACGCCTCCTCGGCCGCTCGAACCTCGCCGCGAACGCCGGCGAGCTCGGCGAGGCTCTACGTCTGCTCGACGAGCACGCGCGCGAGTTCCCGCAGGGCGTCCTCGCGGACGAGCGCGCCGTCGAGCGCGTGGTCTTGCTCTGTCGAATGGGCCGAAAAACCGAGGCGTCGCGTGAGGCCGACGCCTTTCTCGCTACGCATCGCGGGAGTCCCCTTCGCGCGCGGGTCGCGTCGACGTGTGCAGCATCTTCTGGAACGGCATCCACCGAGGGCACGCCATGAAACGCTTCGTGAGTTTGACGATTACGGCCTTGTCCCTCGGCATCGTCGTCGCGTGCGGGACGTCCCGGCGTGACGTCTCGGTCGGCGCCGACTGCGCGTCGGGATTCTGCGAGTCGGGCCCGCTCGTGTTCGGCGACGCATCGACGGCCGACGCTGACGCTGACGCCGCGCACGCGGAGATGTGCCCGAGCTCGCGGTGCGAGGAAGGATTCGGGACATGCGCCAATTCGAAGTTCCCCTGCGACATAACCTTCTCGAAGGACGTCGCGAACTGCGGAGCGTGCGGCGTTCAATGCCCAGCCTCGCTGCCGAGCGGCGCGGGCGAGTCCATCTGTGTCGACGGCAAATGTGGATATCGCTGCAACTCCGATCGAGGGGACTGTGACGGCATTCCCGACAATGGCTGTGAAGCCTACCTCGGGTGGGACGAGGCCAATTGCAGTGCATGCGGCGTCAAATGCGCCGAGGGCGAGGAGTGCCGCGACGGGACGTGTCGCGGCTGTCCGACCGGAAAGGTCCGCTGCAACGGCCAATGCGTCGATCAGCGTAGTGACGACAACAATTGCGGCTCGTGCGGTTACGCGTGCAGCGAGCACATTCCCGACGATTATGAGCCCGTGCCCTTCATGACGTGGGGTTGCGGGAACGGCCTCTGTGGCTCGAAGTGCGCCAAGGGCCGGGCGGACTGCAACGGCCGCCACGACGATGGGTGTGAGGTCGACCTCGTAGCTCTGGACAACGAGCACTGCGGCGCCTGCGATGTCAAATGCACGGCGCCAGACACCTGCCGTCGCATACTCGGCGGCAACACCGAACGCACGATCGGCTGCGGATGCGACGACGGCTACGTGAACTGCCCCCGGTGGGACGGCGACCAATACCTCAGCTGCGTCGACATCACGAGCGACATGGCCAACTGCGGCGGCTGCGGGATGCTTTGTCCGTCGGCCGGCGCGTGCGTCGGCGGCCTTTGCGTCGTCCGTTGCCAGGAGTCGAAAGCGGACTGCAACGGCGTCGCTGCCGACGGATGCGAGACGAATCTCCGCTCGGATCCGTCCAACTGTGGAGCGTGCGGGCATGTCTGCGACGGCGTCCCGGGCCAGCCCTGCGTCGAGGGGCATTGCGCGGTCGAGGCGTGCGGAGGTGTGAAATGAGGCGTATCGCGATCGGTACCTGGGTCGCGCTCCTCGCCGCGTGTGCGTCGAGCGAAGACCCCAAAGCATCGCCCGCGCCCACGCCCGTCGCCGAAGGAGGCGTGAACGATGCCGGCACGAACGAAGCAAGCGTGAGCGACGCCGGCGCGACGCCCGATGGGGCCGCCCGCGATCTCTTCCCAGACACGTGCGCCCCGGGCGCGTTCTGCCCGGTCTCGATTTCGCTCGGAGCACAGCAAAGCATGCTGTCGATCTCGGCGCGCTCCGAATCCGATATATGGGTCACGGGTTCGCTCGGGGCCGTCGTCCACTTCGACGGCACCGCATGGTCGTCCGTTCGGATGCCGCTGAGAGAGACGTTCGGCGCCGTCCTCGCGCGCTCCGGCGACGAGACCTGGCTAGGCTCGTCGATGCGTGCTGTTTACACCAATCGCGCACCCGATGCCGGCCCGTCGAGCTGGACCACGATCGCGAGCTCGCTGACTCCCTACGCGCTGCGCGATCTCTGGTCGGCGCCCGGGAGTGCCCGCGTCTGGGCAGCGCTCGAAGAGCAGAGCCAGCCGACGACCTTGTTCCGTCTCGAGGTCCGTGACGACGTACTGACCGCGACCCCGATCAACGGAATCGCCTTCAACGTCGCGATGAACGCGCTCGATGGCATATCGAAAGACGAGCTCTGGGCCGTTGGGGATCTCGGCGGTGCGTACCGCATCACGGCGGCCGAGTCCGAAACGCCGCTCGTCGAACGCTTCGACACGCATACGAACAATTCGCTGAACGGCGTGTCCGTCCTCTCTGGCGACGATATCTGGGCGGTCGGGACGGTCGGAACGGTCAGGCGTTATCGCGGGCCAACGATCGGCTGGGAGCGTGTCGACGTCCCCGTTACCAATCACCTGAATGCCATCGCGGCAGTCGCGCCCGACGACGTATGGGTCGTCGGCGACGGGGCGACGATCCTCCATTACGACGGCTCGACCTGGTCGACAGTCGCCATCGCGGGTCTCCAAGGCGTGCGGCCGAGGCTTCGCGCAGTCACCGTTCTTCCAGGCCGCATCGTCGTCGCCGGCGAGCGGTCCATTCTCGAGCTCCGAACCGCGAAGGGAAGCTGAGCATGCGTCGTCGTCTTTGGATGATCTTCGCCGCCGGAGTGGCGGCGCGCGCCGTCGTCGCGTGCGTGGCAGACGGATCGACTCCTCCGCCTCCCGTCGCCGATGGCGGTCTGGCCGAATCCACTCCCCTGGTGCCACCTCCGACGTCGGACGCAGGTGATGCGGGCGACGTGAATGACGGTTCGACGCCAGACGCCGACGCTAACGTCGATGTTGCGTGGTGCAGCGACGCGGGGTGGTGCACGACGCGCGTTCCGGATCCGTCCATTCGCTTCTACGCGCTGGTACCGCTCGAGCGGCGCGCGTTCGCGCTCGCGTGGATCGCTGGGCGAACGACGCCCCTCGTCTTCGACGGAAACCAGTGGAACGTCATCGCGGGAAAACCGTGGGACGACTCCACGAAGGACGAGCAAATGCTCTATGCCCTCGCGGCGCCGAACGACCACGAGATGTGGCTCGGAGGCACGAACGGCTATTTCGCTCACGCCATCGAGACGAACGGCAGCTGGTCTTTCACGAAGATCGATCTCCTCACGAACGACACGGTGCAGTCGATCTTCGCCGTCGACGCAACGGAGCTCTTCGTCGCGACGGAAACACGCATCTACCATCACGGTGGTGATGCGGGAGACGCGGGCGCGCCTGATGCGGGGGACGCCGACGCGGGAGATGCCGGCGACAGCGTCGATGGATGGGTCGTCGAGTACCGATCGCCGAACATCGACGCAGAGCTCAAGATCCTCAGGCCGGACGCTACCCCCGTGCCCGTGCGCTTCTCCACGCTCATCGGCAATAGCGCGAGCGACATCTGGCTCTTCGGTCGCCGCGCAATTTGTAGCCATATCGCGCGTCGCACGAGCGCCGGATGGGCAACGCTCGTCGATACACTCGCGGCCCGCGAGACTCCGGGAGCGCCGGATAGCCAAGTAGCGTGTTTCGCGCGAAGAGGCTATGTGCGCACGTCCCCTCTCACGATGCCGAGCATGGCGGGGCCGGGGGCGTTCGTCGCTTTCTCGGACACGACCGCCGTCATGGAGGGAAGCATGCTGCCGACCAGAATCTCCGTGGTGCAACGCGGCTATCTGCCCAGCGGAACGGAGAGTCTCTGGCAGGTCCCCGACGGCCCGACACGTTATGCGAGCGGCTATGCCACGCTCATGTCGAATCCAGACATGGTGGACGGCGGGACCTGGGCGTATTCGACGATCTCGGCCGACGGCAAGACACCGACGCTGAGGAGATTCACGACGATCAGCGGAACGAGCGAAAAGAACATGTGGGTCGCCGGAGAATCCTATGCATTGCACCGCACGCTACCTTGAACGCACCGTCGCGACGCTCGCCTGCGCGACTGCGCTCGCGAGCTGTGTGCTCGATCAAATGAGCGTCTCGCCATCGCCCGACGACGTCGTCGACGCCGCGGTGGATTCGCCTCCGCCGGCGATCGAAGACGCCTCGCGCGCCGAGGTCGTATCCGAAGACGCCGCAGCCCCCTCGCCTCCTCCCAGCGTCGTTTGCCCGGGGACGGGCGCGTGCGCTCTCGCACTCCGCGCCCCGGCCGACGGAACCGTGACGCCGGTCTCGGAAGCGTTCTGCGCACGCCTCGCGACCGGCAGAGTGGCATGTTGGGGAAGCAACGTGCGCGGGGAGCTCGGTCGTGGACCCTCGGACGCTCCGGCCAACGCAGCCTTCGGGCTGCCCGACGTGGTTCCCGGGCTCGAACATGCGACCGAGCTCGATCGCGGCTGCGCGCTCCGTGACGACGGCTCGGTCGTGTGTTGGGGGCAACTCGCCATTCCAGGGATCTCCGATGGCAACACTCCGCTCGCCCAGCCGACCACGTTGCCAATCCCACCGGCGAAGAAGATCGCCGCTGCCGGGAGCGTTGCCTGTGCGGTTCTTGCGAATGACAAGATGACCTGTTTCGGGCGCGACTGGCGGTCGGGGCAGCTGGGATATGCCTTGGCAGGCGGCGCCGACGGCGGAGTCTACGGTCCGGCCCAGCTCACGTTCGGGCCCGGCGCGCGGATCGTCGGAGTGGCGGTCGGCGAAGGCATCGAACGGTTTGGCGGCGCGACGTTTGCGCTACGCGAAGACGGTACCGCACTGAGCTGGGGAATGAACGAGTCGCTCGGTCGCGTATCGTCGTTCATGCCCGATCCGACACCCGCGCCCGTCGAGCTCGCGAACGTGAGCTTCGTGTCCGCGGGCGGTTCGGCGGTGTGTGCGATCGCGGGCGGTCAGGTCTATTGCTGGGGCACGCGGCTCGAACCACCGAAGGCGCTCGAAATCTACGATGCCATTCATGTCGCCACGGTGGGGCCGCGCCCGCTCGGACGAGGCTGCGCGGTTCGACGTGACGGTGATGTGAGGTGTTGGGGCGACAACGACCGAGGCCAAGCCGGCGACGGAACGACGGCCGTCGCTCTGGCGCCGGTAAAGGTGCTCGGTCTTCCCGGCCCTGCCGTCGCCGTCGACGTCACCATGAAGTCGTCGTGCGCCCTGCTCGCCGACGGGCGAGTGTTCTGCTGGGGCGATGGCACTCGCGGCCAGCTCGGTCGCACCTTCAACAACGGCTATTCGCCTGCGCCGCTCGAAGTCGCGTTGCCGGAGACACCATGAGCATTCTATCGAAACCGCGCACGCTCCTGCTGTTCGCCCTCGCCGTCGAGGCCTGCCAGTCCGACGACCGGACGTCGTTCGGCACCGATGTGCCCGAGGCAGGCCCGCCGCCGACCTTCGTCGAAGCCGGAACTCCGCCGGTCGAGCTCGCTTCGGACCCGCCGCCAACGCCGGTCGACGTCATCATCACCGCCGACAATGCCTATTCGTTCGGTTGGGGTGACGAAACGTCGGTGAATAGCTATTACCGAAATGCGCCCGCTCAATCGTGGCAAGAGATCTTCAGCTGCCCGATTGGCCTCGGCCCCGAAGCCTATACGGTGCCGTCCGGCGAGGCACTTCCCGGCGCGTGGCTCTACGTCGTCTCATGGGCCGACTACGCAACGACACAAGGAGTGATCGGACAGTTCAAGCATCGTGGTGGCGACCCGATTTATACGGGCAGCGGCGATTGGCAAGTCTGCGCGGTCGGCAAACCCTATCCGACGAACAAGGGTGGACCGGACCAGGCGACAGTCAATCAAGAGCTCGCCAAATGCAACGCCGGCACGGGCGACCCGCTGACGACGAGCGCAGGCTGGGTCGGCGTCGACGGCCCCATCACTCCCAACGCGGTCGGCACCGTCGCCTTCGGTCAGGACAACGAGAGCGACGTCGATCTCAGAGGCAAGCCTGGCTACGTCTTCCTCCCCGTGTGCAAGCATGACGTGACGCACGACAACCAAGGCATCGACGGGAA
This sequence comes from Labilithrix luteola, assembly GCF_001263205.1. GTDB lineage: Bacteria > Myxococcota_A > Polyangia > Polyangiales > Polyangiaceae > Labilithrix > Labilithrix luteola. The sequence goes on along the minus strand of NZ_CP012333.1, from coordinate 7,525,133 downwards.
GGCTCGTTGGATGTGGTACCGCCCACCGGGCTTTACGGGCGATCCATTCCTCGCGACGACCGTGAACGACACGCGCACGTTCCTCATCTTCCGCCTCCCAACCAAGGCACTCCCCGTCCCCGTCCCACCGAAGTAGCAGCCCTTTATCGGAGCGGTAGGAACACGTCGGTGATGGCTTCGTGTTCGGGACATCGGGGAAGAAGCTTACGCGTTGGAAGAAGAGGGGGGCGTCGCGGAGTTCTTCGCCGCTCGTAGGGAGCCACTCGGCGTAGAGCCAGCGGATGCTTTCGGGGAACGTGTCCTCGGAGCCGACGTGGCGGAGGACGGCGCAGCGACCGCCGGCGATGACCTTCGACACGACGCCTTGGTCGTTGGGCGCGACGTCGCGGGAGGTGGCCGCGCAGATGTCGAAGCGGAAGTTCTCCTTGTCCTCCATCTCTGGATCGCTGTGAGCGATGTTGAAGGTCGCGCTCACGCGTGGTGACGGGCCGTTCGCCTTGCGCCAGGCGATGAAGCTGCGGACGGAGTCGCCGAGACGGGCCGGATCTCCGCGGTGCTCGAGGGCGGCCACTTTGGTTTCGGGAAAGTCGACGATGCGGACGTCGTCTGCGTGATGAACGGGCTTCATGTGCATTCTCCTCAGTTGGCTGACGGGCTCGTAGGTCGCTTCCCATACGTCCCATCGCGGTCGTTTCCGGAACTCCGAGGGGCTCACGCCGAAGCACTTCTTGAAGGCACGCGCGAAGGCCTCGGGGCCGTCGTAACCGGCGCCGAGTGCGATCGTGAGGACAGAGACCGGCTGGCTCCCGCGTCCATGAAGCCCTCGAAAGGCGAGCTGGTAGGCCGCGCGCTTCAGGCGTCGAAGCCGAACGTAAGGCAGGACGCCGAGCCCGAAGAGCTGGGAAAACTGGCGGTGGAAGTGGAACTTCGAAAACGCCGCGACCCGCGCCAGCAGCTCGACGCTCAGATCCTCGTCGAGGTGCTCGTCGACATGCTCGAGCACCCGCCGGAATCGCGCGAAGTAGGCGTCTTCATTGGAGCTGGTCACGACGCTCGAGAACCTACCCACCCGAGCGCGCACCGACCTGACCGAACTTGCGAAAGTGGGTCGGCTCGTGGCGCCACTCCGACGACGCCGGATCCATGAGCACCGCAAAAGGACGCTCCCCCGGTGGTTGATGGATGATCCATAGGCGGATCGCAATTCGCCACGTGGCTGCCTCGCAGTACACAAATTCAAACACTTACAGAACGCATGACGTTGGCCCCGGACATGCACCTACAGCGAGCCACACATGTTCAATCGACTCCTCCTCGGTTCGGCGCTGTTGGGTACGGTCCTCGCCATCACGGGTTGCTCGAGCGCCTCCACGGAGGAAGACGAGACGACGAATGGCACTGGCGAGGCGGGTCAATCGACTGACGCGGTCAGCGAAGTGATCCCGGGGCCGGTTGCCAAGAACTCGGACGGTGAAGTCTGGGCGGTCGAAAACGCCTGGGCCGACAAGAGCACCGCGAACGCGAAGAAGGCGGGCATCGCTTGGCCGGCGAACAGCGGCCTCTCCTGGGAGGAGAAGTACCGCAAGTGGATCGAAGGCTTCGCCAAGGTCCCTGGCCAGCGCTACGGAGACACCATCCGCATCGAGACGCCCTGGGGCAAGACGATGGACGGCCCCGTCCTCGAGTGCGCCGACGTCGCCATCTGGCTGCGCATGACGTTCTCGTCCTGGTACCACCTGCCCTTCTACCTGACGGGCGTGGTCAACGGCCGTACGATCTACTTCGGTCACTTCGGCGTCGTCGACCGCGACGGCAACGCGGTCCCCGGTTACCCGAAGTTCAAGACGCAGTACCGCGACTTCGAGAGCTCGTTCCGCTCGGGTTCCTCGTGGCCGAGCGATCCGACGCTCCGCACCAGGCACGTCGGCAACGACGACGGTGAGTCGGGCGTGGCGGTCGGCGACAAGAAGCTCGGCGACAACGACGGTGCCGGCTCCTACCTCGACGAACTGTTCCTCAACAAGCGCGCCGGCTACCTCTTCATCCTCCTCGACGGCATGTTCGGAAGCACGAACCTCGCCGACGGCGCGAACATGTTCCACATCACGCCGGAGTCGACGAACGTCGGTGACGTCCTCGTCGAACGCTTCCAGGCCGAAGGCATCGGCCACACGCTCCCGCTCATGTCGTCGGTCACCCTGCCCGACGGCCGGATGAAGGTCACCGTCGCGAGCGGTTCGATGCCGCGCCGTCAGCCGAACTGGGAAGACACGGCGTCGAGCGCCGGCTACTTCAAGAACGACAACACGGGCGGCGTCGGTAACAGCTACGACGGCGTCCCCTACGCCAAGCTCGGTGGTGGCATCCGTCGCTGGCGCACGCCGGCCCTCCAGAACGGCCGCTGGGCGAACATCGTCCCCGGCGAAGATCGCTCGGTCTACATCAGCGACGACAACCTGAGCGCCATCTCCGCTCGCCCGGCGCGCTTCACGCAGCTCCTCGCGGAAGACACCCCCGAGGCGGCGCGCGATGCGGCGCTCGCGACCATCGAATCGGCCCGCACCTCGCTCCGTGAGCGCCCTGCGAGCTGCTCGGCCCGCACCAAGCGCGAAGAAGGCTTCCTCGCTCTCTACGACGCGGTCGACAAGCTCGGGATGTCGAAGAGCGACGCGGACGCGCAGTACCGGAAGCTCGAGGACCGCGTCTTCGGTGAGCTCGAATACAACAAGTCGAAGACCTGCTGCTGGAACTCGACGACGTCGGCGATGGCGCAGATCGTCCTCGACTACGCCCAGGACGAGCAGACCAAGAACGAATCCACCGGCGTGTGCAAGGAGCCCACGGTCTTCCGGTCCTCGAACGGCGGCAACTACGACCTCTGGAAGACCTACGCGGCGAACAACGGCAAGCGCGATCAGTGGAAGGACTGGAGCGAGGACGAGCCGTGCGAGCAGCGCGGGGTGCAAGAAGACACTGTCACTGCACGCGGCATCGTCCTGATGTGCAAGTGAGCGAAGTCTGAATAACGGAGTCTCGAGCAGGTGACGTTGGACGCCTGCTCGAGACTTGACCGAGCGCGACTTCAGCGCGATGACCGCCCGTCCTTGTCGTTTTCGACGTCAGGGGCGGGCGTTTGGCCATGAGTGGCTTGAGTTGGTTTGAGTTGGAGGCGTGATGGCGGCTCGAACGTATGGAGTTCTGGCGCTCGTATCCGCACTGGGAGCAAGCGCTCTCGGAGCGTGCAGCGCGGAATCGCGGTCAGCAGAGAACAAAGCGGGCACGCAGCACTCCGCCCTGAACACGGACGCGAACGCGAACGTGAACGCGACCAGCGCCGGAACGTTGCGCTTCGCGTGGGGTGAGAAGGCCGGTCAGATCGGCTTCCGACCTTCGTTCCGCGAGTCGCTCCCGCTCGGAGCGCCCGCCATCGCCGTCGGCACTGACGGTCAGGTGTTCGTGCTCGATGCCCTGAACGAGCGCGTCTCGAAGGTCCTACGCGGGAACCTCGTTCCGGTCGCAAGCGTTCCGCACGACGCCGACGACATCGCCGTCGCTCCCGACGGCGCCTTCGCCGTGCACCGCGTGACCAAGGCGCAGGTGACGGTCTACGGGCCGAACGGCGAGAGCATGGGCAACGTCGACGTCAGCGCCATTCCCGAGCTCGACGGCATCTCGCTCGGCACCTCGCGACGGGTCTTCGTGAACAGCGCCTTCCAGGAGACCTTCCTCGTCGGCAGCCCCTCGCTGCCGCAGGCCAAGTCGGCCATCCTCGCGGGCAAGCGCGAAGGCGCGGCCATCGTCGCCGGCAACATGGGTGTCGCGACCGTGCGCACCGACAGCGGCGAGCTCGAGCTCCGCGTGCTGAGGCAGGGCGAGGAGCGCACCACGCTCGCGAGAACCATCGCGCTCGGCAAGGGCGCAGCGGCTCGCGTCGTTGGCGCGAGCGGCGCCGTCGCGTGCGTCCGCATCGAGCAGACGAGCCAGGAACCGGGCAACGGCGCCATCGGCGTCGAGCGCGAAGCGGCCTGCGTCGACGTGCGAAGCGGCGACACGGTGTTCCGCACGAAGCTCCCCGCCCCGGGCGCGTATCTTCCTCGCCGCGAGCTCGCCTTCGGTGGCGGAAAGCTCGCCTTCGCCCATGCGGAGGCCGACGGGCTCGCCGTCACCGTCTGGGACGTGAAAGCGATCGCCGAAGCGACGGACGCGAAGGGCGGTGCACGATGAAAACCGGAATTCTCGCGGCCTCCCTCGCCGCCACGATCCTCGCCGCGGGTCACGCCTCGGCCGTCACGCGCGAAGAAGTCCTCATTCGGGCGCGCGCCTACGCCATCCACGAGTGGTCGTCGACATCGTCCAACCAGAAGGCGTCGTGCAGCCCGAAGTACAAGTCGCTCTTCCCGCCGGATGACTACGTCGGCCTGCCCTACGGCTGGGGCGGGTACATGTCTCTGTTCGAGTTCGACCAGAACATCCTGAGCGGCTACGCGGCAGGCGCACAGGAGCCCGACGGCGTCCTCGATTGCATCGCCGGCGTCGACTGCTCCGGCTTCGTGAGCAAGACCTGGCAGACGGGTCACTTCACGACCTCGTCGATCCCGACCACGTCGTCCCAGATCAACAAGAACGACATGCTGCCGGGCGACGTGTTCAACCAGGCAGGCTTCCACGTCGCGCTCTTCTCGAACCTGCTGCAGAGCGGCGAGCCGTTCCTCATCGAGGCCGCCGGTTACAACACGCACTTCAACGGCTTCGGCGGTTGGTCGTACGTGAACGGGTACATCCCGCGTCGCTTCAGCGGCATCTCGGGCACCACCGCCAGCAACCCGGTCGGCACCACGTACAACCCGATCGTGGTGAACAGCTTCCCGTTCAACGATTCGCGCAATACGAAGAACTCGCTGAGCACGGTTTACGACGGGTGCAACGCCGCCGCGGGCACGCCCGAGAAGGGCCCCGAGTTCATCTACAAGCTCGAGATCACCACGCCCGGTACGCTCACCGCGAGCGTCCAGGACGACGCAGCCACCGACGTCGACATCTACCTGCTCGAGCACCTCAACACGACGGCGTGCCTCGCTCGCAACGACACGGCGATCTCGAAGACCGTCGGTTGCGGCACCTATTACCTCGTCGTCGACAGCTACGGCGCGGACTCCAGCAAGGCCGGGCCCTACACCCTGTCGGTCAACGTGGCGCCCTCGGGTCAGGCCTGCAGCGCCGTCGCGGGCCCCTCGCCCTTCAACCCGAAGGGCAAGCTGGGCGACGCGTGCTCGTACCCGGGTCATGAGGATTTGCCGTCCTGCAATCCGAACCTCGGTTCGGAGACCTGCATCTACGGATCGTCGTCGAGCTTCTGCTCGAAGGCCTGCGCCAACGAGAACGACTGCAGCGCCCTCCCCGGTGGCGGCTGCTGCCAGGACCTCACCGGCAAGGGCGAATTCTACTGCCTCACGAAGAGCTTCTGCGACGGGTCGGGCGGCAAGCCCGGCGTGGCCGACGCGGGCACGAACCCCACGGGTGATCCCAGCACTCCGAAGGGCCAAAATCCCGACGGCACGAGCGGCGAGGGCGAAGGAGAAGGCGACAACGCCGATCCGACCGGTTCGTCCGGCAATGGCAGCGGAGGGACCACGACCACCGCCAGCGGATGTTCACTCTCGCACGACAGCTCGTCGTCGGCCGCCTGGGGCGTTGCCCTCGCGGGCCTCGCGATGGTCGCTGCGAGCCGTCGCCGTCGTTCGCGCTGAGACCTCTCATCGCTCCAGAGGCGCGAGGCCTCGCTCACGCCTCGAATCGCGCTGTCCGGATACTCGGGCAGCGCGGTTTCATTTTGTCCGAGAACGTTCAGCGAACGACGACGAACGTCCCGTAGTCCGCGGAGCTCTCGCTTTTCGTCTGATCACCGTCGCTCATGATGCCCATGCCGACGAAGTCAGGGACGCTCGCGTTCGGATCACCGCCTGCGAAGTGCCGGCGGAACTCGCTCCCGAGGTCGATCTCCTCGGTGCGCCACGTGTTGAGCGGGCCACCGGACTCGAGGATGACCGTGTTCTGCGCGACGAACGGATTGCGCTTCTGATCGCAAACTGCGCCCTTGGTTCCGACCGCGCTCCAGACGTACTTGAGCGTGTAGTACTTGAGGCCGCGCTTCCAGGTCACGTAGACGACCGCGGCGGAGTCTCCCTTGCCGGAGGCGCATTCGTCGCCGCCGTTGGGCAGGGTCTGCGCGCGCCACGTCCAGCGAACCTTCCGCGCGCGCTTCCGATCGACGTCGGGCGTCTGCCAGCCGAGGAGCGCCGTCTTCATGGGCGGGGCGTACTTGGAGCGGACGAAGGAGGTCCCCGCCTCGCTCGTGACCGCGTAGTAATTCACCGGTCCGGACTCGCGCTTCACGAGCTGCCACGCGCTCGGATCGATGGTCAGCTCCGCGTCATCGGCAGAGCTCGACGGAGCGACCGCGCCGATCGCCAAAGCCAATGCACCGCCGACGAGTCGCGCGCGTGTCTTCACGCTGGCACTGATGCCCATTCCATCGCCGCCGTTCCGTCGAGGATTGCGACGCGAGCGTCCGGAAGGTGGGGTTCCGACGATCCGGTTGGGCAGCATTTTTCCACTCGCGCCTCCAGGATTTGCGGGGTTTTTGGGGTCAAAATCGCGGCACAGCTCGTGCTCTAGCCCAAGCCGAAGTATGCGATTGCTCAGCCAAACTTCGTTCTTCAGTCGAGTGACGAGAGTCGCGACGCGAGTCGCGGCCGTGGCCTTCATCGGGGTCCTCGGGGCTGCCGCGACGGGCTGCGCCACGGAGACGGAGGAGGAGCCGGTCGACGACGACTCCGCCGCGGTCCTGCAGAGCACGCCCATCGCGGACGTCGACATGAAGAAGATCGCGCGGCCGGCGGGGATGCCCATCCCGTACCAGCAGCCCGACTCGACGGGCTGGTTCGACGAGAAGGGCAAGTGCGGGCCGACGGCGGTGGCCAACACGCTGCGCCTCTACTGGATCGACGTCACGCCCGAGCAGGCCGACAAGGACGGCGCGCACTGGATCATCGGTACGATGGGCCGCCAGATCGCGAAGTACATGCAGAACTACCACCCGGAGCTCGGCTGCACGCTCGAGCATCCGCAGGACGGCGCCACGTGGCTCCGCAAGCAGCTCGATACCGGGCACCCGGTGATGGTTTGGTTCAACACGGATGGCTTCACGTCCCACTGGGTCGTGGCCGTCGGGCACCGCGGTACCGGCGACAAGGAAGTCGCCGTCGTTCAGTCTTGGGGCGCCTACTACGAGATCAACTTCAAGAAGTTCGTCGAGGCCTGGCGCAACGTCTACGGCATCCGCCACCCGTCCGTCGTCTGCAAGGACACCACGCAGCTACTCAAGCAGTGAGCACGCCGCTGGTCGTGCACCACGCGGCGAGCGCGAGGATGCGCGGTGATGCACGACCACGACCACGCTCACGAGCTCAAGGGAACGACGTGAACATGTCCGACAGGTCGTTCGACGTCTGGGCCCCGCGCAGGTAGGGCACGCCGAAGATCGTCTCGAACGTGTGCAGCGTAGAGCTGTGCGTGTACGCCGTGTTGCTCGTGAAGCCGGCCTTGGCGAACGGCGAGAGCACGAAGGCGGGAAGCGGCCCATCGCTCGCTTCCTGGCCGAGGGACTCGTCGCCTTCGTCCCAGAGGATGAAGAGCGCGCCACCGTCCTTGTAGGCCTTCGACGCGAGGATCTTCGGCACCTCGGTGCTGAGCCATGTGTCGCCGTCTTTGACGAGATCGGCAACCAGGGCCTGGCACTTCGTACCGAACGTTTGCCCGTGCATGTCGTCGCACAGGTTCGGCGTGATGAAGTTGTAGCGCGCAACCTTGCCGGCGCTCAGATCGGTGGCGAGCTCCGAGTACGGCCGAATGTGGTCCTTGCAGTGCTGCGAGCTCGGCGAATTCGTGTCGGTCACGTCATCGAAGTAGAGCTGGGGCACGTGCTTCGTGCCGTAGAGCCCGGTGCTCACGAGCGGACAGTCGTTGCCGGAGATCTCTTCGACGTAGGCCTTCCACGAGATGCCTGCCGCTTCGAGCTGACTCGTGAAGTGGTCTTTCGTGTTGCGGTGGTTCTTCTTGGGATCGTCGTCCGTGGTGATCCCCAAGTTGTCCCCCGCCTCGAGCCAGATGTAGTTCGGCTCGCTCGGATGAAGCCCGGGAGGCGTCGTGTACTGCTCGGCGTGTGCCGCGGACGCGAGGAGCGTCTTGTTGATGTACGGCGCCGACGCGTTGCCCTTGATGGTGCTCCACGAGTGGTTCTCCATCAGGATCACGAAGACGGTCTGGATGGAGTGCGTCGAACCATCCGTCGTCGATCCCCCTTCCCGTCCGCCGCCATCGTTGGTGCCCACCGACGCGTCGCCCCCAGGCCCTGACGGCGACGACGAGGACGAGGACGACGGAGAGCTGGCCACCGGATCGCCCGTGGTCGTCGCGGAATCACCGCTACCGCCGCAAGCCACCGCCGCCCCCAATCCCGCGAGCGCGCAAAGCAAGCCCGCTACGTGAACACGCTGAACACGCTGAACACGCCGCACGAGTTTCATCTTTGGCTATCCGTTCCGAGGCGCGAAAAGCTTCGAACGATTTCCGTCGAAGTTCGTTCGAGAAGCCCCCTGTTCGCGCGAAAGACGCAGCTTGGATCGTCGCCCCTAACGAACTCCAAACGTGGTGGCGAGACCCAGCTCGTTTGGCATTCGTTCAGCGAAACGGCGTGGCAGGCCAAACCGGCGGCCCCCCCGCCCGTTCGCGCGCGGAATCCCACCAAAGCGCGGCACGGGAAACGTAGATTCCGCTGACGGCGAGAAGGAGCCCGGCAAAGATGTCGACGGCGTAATGCCAGCGTAGAAACATCGTCGCCAGGATGATCTGGGTGGCCGAAAGAGCCGTCGGAAGCCAGGTCCAACGGAAAATGCCGCTCTTGCGGTGCTCGAAAGCGAAGAGCGCCAGGAACGAGGGCCCCGCCGTGTGCAGGCTTGGAAACACGTCCGTGCGTACCGACCCGTCGACCGAGGCCACCGTCTTCTGCACGAGCGGCCACCACGTGCCGCCCTGCAAGACGTGGTGGAAATGGGAGGCCAGAAACGCGTGCGGTCCGTACGCGGGCACGAACGTGTAGACGACGTGGCCCACGCAATAAAGCCACACGAATCCAAAAGAGAATCTTCGCATTCGCGCGGAATCACGACCGAAGAGCAGGAGTGGCAGGACGTGGACGGCGACCAGATAGAAATAGCCGTAATAGAAGAACGAGAACCATTCGGTCGTGCGCGGCGAGACGAAGCGATCCCAGGCCTCCGAGGGCTCGGCTCCGAAGACGCGCAGATCGAAGGCATAGACGTCGGCGTCGACGGCCGGTCCACTCGCCGCCGGGAGAATGTATTGGAGCTGGAAGAAGGACGTCAGGAGCGGCAGGAGCGCGCCGAGCCGATAGACGAGCCCCGACAGCGCGGGCGACGCGATGACGCCTCCCCGCGTGAGCCAAAGAATCCCCAGAAAAATGGTCAGATCGAGGCCCAGATAGCCCATCGCGAGCCCGTGAGGCCCTCGGTCGCCCACGGCCACGCGCGCGAGGAGCGTGAGGAGGTAGCCGATGAAGAGCCAGTCCAGGGCCGAGAGCCTGATCACCAGCTCGTCGGCCAGTGTGCGCGGCGTTTCGGACGAGAGCGGTCGTTCGTCGTACGAGCGGTAGTCGACCTCGCGCGACGGACGTACGCCGAGGAAGGCCGCGAGCGCAAAGGCCAATTGCGTATACCAGCGCGTGCGCAATGCCGGTTCGGAGGGATTCGAATTCATGGCTCCTGACGGCCGTGCTCCCTTGAGGCGGAAGTGCCCGGCCGCTTTGCCTATCCGCTCGCCGTCGGTCGGACCTTCATGCGGTTCGTGCTTTTCTTCGAACGACGCCGTGCGGCGGCGAGTAGACTCTCGCGCCGTGCGGCGAGGGTGGAGAGGAAGACGAGTGGCGTCCATGCTTGCGACCGCAGCCGTGCTCGCCAGCAAGATCGCCACCGCCGGTTCATCGTGCACGTTCGACGTGACGCCGGGCGAGGGGCTCGCACCACGCTGGTCGGAGGCCGTTCGATCGGTCGAGGCCACCACCTCGGCCCCCGCGAGCGATTGCCGTGTCGTCTCGCTCTCCATCGATCGAAGCGGCGCCACGCTCACACTCACGACCCTCGACGGTCGTCACGCCGTGCGACACGTCGCCCAGCCCGAAGAGCTCGCGCCGCTCGTCAAAGCGCTCCTCGTCACGCTCCCCGACGACATCCCACCTTCGCCGTCCGAAACGACCGCAGAGACGGCTCCGGCGCCGGTCGCCGAACCTCGCGACGTCGTCGATGCCGATGAGCATCCGCGAAAAGTCGACGACGAGAGCCGTCCGGTGACGCCCATCGTGGGCACCATGGGCCTCGGCCTGGGCGTCGATGGCGACTCTCACCACGACGACGCCGAGCCTTATGGGCAAGCCATGATCGCCGTCCAGCTCGAGCACTGGGAGCTCGGGGCCTTCGGTCGTTGGGATTTCGAGCACGGCGTCGGGCGGACCGCCGCCGGGAGGAAGATGGAGGCCGGCGCGGCCGGTGCGGGCTTGGCGGTCGCGCGACGCGAGCACGTGGGGCCGACGACGCTCGTGATCGGCGCGACGGCTGCCGTTTACGCGGCGTGGCAAGCGCTCGGACGCCTCGAAATCGAGCAGACTGCAGGCTCGGAGCGCGCGCCTCGCTATCGCGACAGCATCGTCGATCCGAGGTTCGGCCTCTACGCGGCAACCGTCGTGCCCGTGTCGAAGCGGTTCCGGCTCCGCGCTCAGATCGACGGCGTCGTGGCCCCGGCGCCGCGCGAACCGTCCCGTGCCGATCTCCAGCCGCTCGCCGCGTGGAACGTCGGTTTCGCGCTCGGCGCCGAGACGGTGCTCCTCCCATGAAACAGGCCGCACGAGAGCTCCTGCTACCGCGCTCGCTGACCGACGCCGACCTCGTGGCGGCCATCGGCACCGGCGACCTGAGCGGGCTCGGCGTGCTCTTCGACCGCCACGGGTCGGACGTGCGGCGTCTGCTCCTCCGCCTCGGCGCAGGCCAGGTCGACGTCGACGATCTCGTCCAGCAGACCTTTCTCGACCTCCTGCGATCGGCTCATCGCTTCCGCCAAGGGGCCCCGGTCAGACCGTGGCTCTTCGGTCTCGCGGCGATGGTTCGGCGTCGTCATCGTCGCGCGCTCCGGCGCATGATCGACCATCTTCGCGTTTGGGCGCTCGAGCAAGACGACTCGCATGCGCCGCCGCCGTCCGAGGCCGTCGAACGAAGCGCCTTCGCACGACGCGCACAACGGGCGCTCGAAGGCCTCTCGGCGAAGAAGCGCGAAGCGTTCGTGCTCGTCGTCCTCGAGGGACTCAGCGGCGAAGAGGCCGCCGCGGCCCTCGACATTCCCGTGATGACGGTCTGGACGCGTCTGCACTACGCACGCGCGGAGCTGCGCGACGCACTCGCCTCGGAGAACGCATGAGCGCCGGGCCCTGCACGCGCCTGTGGGAGGCCGAGGCGCTCTCCGACGGACGGCTGACCGGCACCGATCGCGCATCGTTCGAACGCCATGCCGCGAGGTGCGTGGAGTGCCGGCAAGAGCTGGCGGAGCTCGCGAAGCTGAGTGCCACGCTGCAAGCGGTCGACGTGGGAGCGCTCGGCGAGCTCGAACGCCAACGCGCGCGCGCTCGCCTCTTGGAGCGTGCGAACGCCGCCATTCTCGAAGCCCCCCAACGTCAGCGCCCACGACGATTCGCGCTGCTCGCCGTCGCGGCGCTCGTGGCCTGCAGCGCCGCGCTCTTCGCGTTCCGCACGCGGACTTCGGCGGACTCGGTCGCGAGCATCCTCGAACCACCGAAGGTGGAGATCACGCCTTCAGGAGACACCATCGTCGCCGATCGCAGCGCGGGCTCGATCCGTGCGCTCGAAATGACCGATGGCTCGGCCTCGTTCGCCGTCCATCGTCTCGAGCGCGGCCAACGCTTCCTGCTCACGCTGCCCGACGGCGAAATCGAGGTTCGAGGCACTCGCTTCACCGTCGTCGTGGCGAATGGCCGAACGCAGAGCGTCGCGGTCGACGAAGGCAAGGTCGTCCTCCGCCGCCGCGGAGAGGCCGAGACGGGCCTCGTTGCGGGCGACCGCTGGTCGAAGGTCGAGACCGTCGCGACGCCGGCCGTGGCCGTTGCGACCGCGCCGACGGCGTCCTCCCACCCCCCGATGGCAGGTCCGACCGAGCCGAGGCACAAGCCGGTCCACCGGCCGAGCGCGTCGCTCGCCGGCGCGCGCTTCGATCAGGGAGCGGAGAGCTTCGATCGGAAAGCGTATGCCGACGCCGATCGCGAGCTCGCATCGTTCGTCCGCGATTTCCCCGACGATCCGCGTTGCGAAGACGCCGACTACCTGCGCGCCGTCGCGCACTGGCGCCTCGGAGATCGCGAAGGGGCCATCGACCTCGCGAAGAACTACCTCGCGAAATACCCCAACGGCCTGAGGCGAACCGAGGCCGCACGCATGGCTCGTGCGGCTCACGATTCGCCGTGAGGGTCAGAACACGGCGTTGAGCATGGCCGAGCCGCCCTCGCCGCGTTCGGCGGGGGCGAAGCCGACCCAAACGCGTCGCTGCTTGATGTCGGCGGTGCGATGAAAATGCGGAACGGCGATGCCGATGCCCGTTCCGGCCAAGCTGCCGGCGATGACGTCCGTCGGAAAGTGCGCGCCGGCGCGGACGCGTTCATAGGACACGAAGGTCGTCAATGTGGCCGCCAGCACCAGCGTGAGCCAAGGCCGAACGGAGTTCGGCGAACGAGCGAACGCTAGATACGTGGCGGTGGCACCGATGGCGGCAACGGTCGAAGCATGCCCCGAGAAGAACGAGAGCGAGCTGTCCGTGTCCGCGTTCATGTAGTTGGGGTCGCCCTTGTGGTTCTCGGCATCGATGTACGCCTTGGGTCGCGGGCGGCGGACGGCGAGCTTCGCCACGTTCGTCAGGGCGAAGGTGAGCGAGAAAGACTCGGCGTACAAGAAGCCGTCGACGATGCCGGCTTGCACGCTGTTCTCACGAAAGCCCGTCAAAATAGGGTCGATAACGGCGAACGCGCCGGCCGTAAGGACCCCGATGTTCGAGAGGGTGCCCGCGTTGTCGTCGAACGGCTGGTGAAGGGCTCCGCGATCGATGGCGATCAGCTGCGAGCGATGGAAGTTCGGCGAGATTTGCTGCGGCCTGATCTCGCCGGTCGAGTTGATGAGGTCCAGAATGCCCGCGAAGCCGAGCGCGACGCCGATGATGGCCGCGTCGGCGACGGGGTCGATATCGAACGTCGTGCGCCCGGGCGGCGGGGGTTCGAGCGGCGTGGGAAAGACCTGCACGCTGCGCGCCGGGGCATCCGCTGGTTCGATTTGGGGAGAGGGCTTGGCCTCCGCGGGGCTCGTCGGCGGAGCAGGCTCGGGCTCCTCGGCGTGCGCGTGCGCCGTACCGGTCACGATGGAGGCGGCCATAGCGAGCGATGCGACGAGCGGACGGGAAAAGCGTGACGAAGGCGGGATACGCGACGACATCCTGATCTTTCGAAAGCGTTCGGCAGGCCCCCGGGGCTGGACCATACCCGATGGGATGACCTGCTCTGATCGCACGGGGCCTGCGCATTCCCCGTCTCCGCGGCAGAGCACGTCTGGTTTGGTTTTCGTTTGGGTAGCGTCTCGGGAGCTCTGCCAGCCGTCGGCGCGAGAGGCACAGGCTCGCCGTGCTAGGTTCTTCGCATGCGGGTGCTCGTCATCGAAGACCACGACGACGTCTGCGAGCTCGTCGGTCGATCGCTTGCGAAAGACGGTCATCGGGTGACCACCGCGAAGACCCTGGCCGACGCCGACGAATGCGTCCGCTCGAACGACTTCGACGCCGCGGTCCTCGACCTCGGGATGCCGGACGGCGATGGGCTCGTGTGGTGCAAGCACCTTCGCGAGGGCGGGCACTCGTTCCCCATTCTCGTGCTCACCGCTCAGTCCGCCGTCTCCACGCGCGTATCGGGCCTCGACGCCGGAGCCGACGACTTCGTCGCCAAGCCATTCGCCGTCGCCGAGCTGCGCGCGCGCATTCGCGCCCTGGGGCGGCGTGGTCCCATGCAGCGGCGAAGCGAGTTCTCGAGCGGAGGAATCCACCTCGATTTCTCCGCGCGACGTGCGCACGTCGACGGACGCGAAGTCCCCCTCACCTCGCGCGAGTGGAGCATCGTCGATTTGCTCGTCTCACGCGCCGGTCGCGTCGTCTCGCGCTCCGACATCCTCGAGATGGTCGGCGGCGAAGCCACCCCTGCCGCCGAAGCGAGCCTCGAAGTTCTCGTTGGACGGATCCGCAAGAAGCTGGGAACGACCTTCATTCGCACGGTACGCGGAGAAGGTTATGCCGCCGGATGAACGGCGCCGCCGTTCGAAATCCCTCGCGGCACGCGTCGCCATCGGCACAGCGATCTCGGCCGCCCTCGCGGCACTCGTCGCAGCCTCTCTTTCGCTCGGCCTCGCCAACCGCCTCGTTCTCGACGAGGAAGACCGGCGCCTGAAGAGCGCGACTGCCCTCGTTCTGCGCGAGCTGCCACCGCAGTCCGACGAAGCGGCCTTGAAGCGAGCGGTCGACGAAGAGGTCGACGAGTTCGCTTCCGAATCGATACGCATCGCCGTCCGTTCGGGGCAGTCGCTGGTCGGCGGAGACGCCCAGCTGCCTATCCTTCGCGCAGGCGAGTGCGTCTCGCGAGCCGGTGCCGACGCTTCGCTCAGGGCATGCGCCAGCGCGCACGGCGGCCTCATGGTCGTCGCCGGTGCCACGCGAGTTCCGTTCGACGTCACCTCGGCGCTCGTCTCCTGCCTTGCCGCCACGGCCGTCGCCATCGCGCTGGCCTTCGTCGCGGGGCAGCGTGCGGCGCGCTGGGCGCTCATACCGTTGACGCGCCTCCGCGAATCGCTCGGAAGCGTGCGCGCGGATCATCCCAAGGCCGACGGGCTGGATGGCGACGACGACTGCCTCGAGGTCGCCGCTCTGCGCGATGCCTTGCGCTCGCTCGTGGCCCGCCTGGGCGAGGCGCTCGTCACGGCGAGGCGCTTCTCCGCGGACGCCGCGCACGAGCTGAAAACGCCGCTCACCGCGATTCGCGCCGAGCTCGACCTCCTCGCCGAGGAGCCGCTCTCGACGCCTCACGCCGAAGCGGTCGAGAAGCTGCGCAAGCGTGTGCTCGCGCTCGGTCGCCTCGTCGAACGATTGCT
This sequence comes from Labilithrix luteola, assembly GCF_001263205.1. Classification (GTDB taxonomy): domain Bacteria; phylum Myxococcota_A; class Polyangia; order Polyangiales; family Polyangiaceae; genus Labilithrix; species Labilithrix luteola. Next base: position 7,509,825 of record NZ_CP012333.1, on the reverse strand, counting down.
CGCCCTCGCCACCGCGAGTGATCGCTCCCGGCTCCTGACCGATGCCGTCGCCCTCGAAGACGTGACGCGCGATCTTCTCGCCCGGCTTCCGCCCGAAGCCCGGGAGCGCGTGAAGATCGAGGCCCGCGGCCCAGGCATGGTGGTGGGCGATGAGGTCCTGCTTGCCGCGCTCGTCGAGAACGCGGTCGACAACGCCCTCAAGTTCTCGGGCAAAGGTTCGGTCGACGTCACGGTGGACGAGCCCGAAGGTCGCGTCGTCCTCGAGGTCACCGACGATGGCCCAGGTCTCTCGCGCGAAGATCGCGAGCGCGCCTTCCTGCCGTTCTTCCGTACACCGGGTTCGCGCGCGAGCGACACGAGCGGCCACGGTATCGGACTCGCGCTCGTCGCCGAGATCGCTACCGCGCACCAAGGGAGCGCCACCTTCGTCGACGTTCCCGCGACCGATCCCAGCGGGCGCCGAGGCGCGCGCCTGCGCATCACCCTCCCTGCATGGTCGCCTCGCCCCGTTTCGAGCTCGTGAAGCGACGCGCCTGACGAGCCCGTCGAACGAGCCGCTCTCTCGAAGCACACAAAACGAAACCGCGGAGCCGATGGGGCGGCCCCGCGGTGTTCGAGGTATCGCTCAGCCTGAGAAGAAGGTTACTTCTTCGCCTCGGCGGCGAGCTTCTCGCGGTACGCCTTCTTCATCTCGTCCTGCTCCTGCTTCGGGACGATTGCGTACTTCGCGAACTCCATCGTGTACTGGCCCTTGCCCTGCGTGGCCGAGCGGAGGTCGGTCGAGTAACCGAACATCGCGTTCAGCGGGACTTCGGCGACGATGTTGACGGTGTCACCCGCGATCGTCTCGAGGATGACGCCGCGGCGCTGGTTGACCTGACCGACGACGGAGCCCTGGAACTCCGGCGGCGCGTCGATCTCGACCTTCATGATCGGCTCGAGGATCGTCGGGTTCGCCTTGTCGTACGCCTCGCGGAAGCCCATGAGAGCCGCCGTCTTGAACGCCATTTCGGACGAGTCGACCGCGTGCGCGGCGCCGTCGTTGATGCCGCAACGGATGCCGACGATCGGGAAGCCGATCATGTTGCCCTTGCGGACGCTCTCCTTGAAGCCCTTGTCGCAGGACGGGATGTACTCGCGCGGAATCGCACCGCCCGTGATGTCGTCGACGAACTCGTAGGTTTCGACGGCATCGGCCGGGAGCGGCTCGATCCAGCCGACGACCTTCGCGTACTGACCCGAACCACCCGTCTGCTTCTTGTGGGTGTAGTTGATCTCGGCGCGACGCGTGATCGACTCGCGGTAAGCAACCTGCGGCTTACCTGCAATGACCTCGCAGTTGTACTCGCGCTTCATGCGCTCCATGTAGATGTCGAGGTGCAGCTCTCCCATGCCGGAGATGATGGTCTGCTGCGATTCCTCGTCCTGGTGGACGCGGAACGTCGGGTCTTCCTTCGTGAAGCGGTTGAGCGCCTTCGAGAAGTTGACCTCCGTCGAGCGATCCTTCGGAGCGACGGCGAGCGAGATGACGGCCGCGGGGACGTGCATCGACGTGAGGGTGATCTTCACCTTTCCGTCGGTGAACGTTTCACCGGAGCTCGCCTCGACGCCGTAGAAGGCGACGATGTCGCCGGCCTCGGCAACCGCGATCTCTTCGCGGTCCTCGGCGTGCATGCGGAACATGCGGGGAACGCGCACCTTACGCATCTCGTTCGAGATGTTGTAGATGGTGTCGCCGGACGAGACCTTGCCCTGGTAGACGCGGAAGTACGTCAGCTGACCGTACTTGTCCTGCTGAAGCTTGAACGCGAGGCCGACGAAGGGCTTGTTCGAGTCCGAGTCGAGGACGACCTTCTCCTCGTTGTTGTTCTGGTCGTGGCCTTCGTTTTTGACGTCCGTCGGGTTCGGGAGGAACATGAGGACGGCGTCGAGCAAGAGCTGGACGCCCTTGTTGCGGACGGCCGAACCGCACATGACCGGCGTGATCTTGAGCGCGAGCGTCGCGCGGCGGATGGCGGCGCGGAGCTCCTCGTCCGAGATGGGCTCCTCGCTGAGGAACTTGTCCGCGAGGATGTCGTCCACGTCCGCGAGGTCGTGGATCATGCGCTCGCGCGCCGACTTCGTGACGTCCGCGTACTCGGCGGGCACGTCCTCGACGCGGATCTGATCGCCGTCCGGGCCGTCGAAGTAGTAGGCCTTGCCGATGATGGCGTCGATGACGCCCTTGAAGTCCTGCTCGGCGCCCATCGGCACCTGGAGCTTGACCGGGTGGTGGCCGAGCTTCTCCTTGAGCATGTCCGCAACGCGCTCGTAGTTCGCGCCCGGGTTGTCCATCTTGTTGACGAACGCGATGCGCGGGACGTGGTACCGCTTCATCTGCTTGTCGACGGTGATCGACTGGCTCTGGACGCCCTTACCGGAGTCGAGAACGAGGATCGCGCCGTCGAGAACGCGGAGCGCGCGCTCGACTTCGATCGTGAAGTCGACGTGGCCTGGCGTGTCGATGATGTTGACGTTGTGCGGCTCGAACTGGCCCTTCGACCCGTTCCACTCGGCGTACGTCGCAGCGGACTGGATCGTGATGCCCTTCTCGCGCTCGAGATCCATCGAGTCCATCTTGGCCCCGACGCCGTCCTTGCCGCGGACCTCGTGGATTTTGTGGATACGGCCCGTGTAGAACAGGATGCGCTCGGTGAGCGTCGTCTTGCCCGAGTCGATGTGGGCCGAGATACCGATGTTGCGGATGCGTTCGAGGGGGATGCGAGCAGCCACGGATTCTGTCTCTCTTCGTGAAGGGGAAGCCGGTCGGGTTTCGAAACGGCGGTCCGAGACCGCGGCCCGAAACTCGATGGAGCACATAGCCCTGCGGCGAACCTGTGCCGACGCCGATCTAATGGTGGCTGCTCGAAAAGCCAGAAAAAGTTTTCGCTTGACGTTCCGCGAGCCGCCGCCAGCGGCCTAGCCGAGGCGCGGCCGCGACCACCGCCACTCAGAAAGCCCCCATTTTCCCCGCGATTTCAGTGGCCTGGTCGATGGACGGCCGTCCTCGCCGGTCTCGCCCCGAGCGGCCTGGCCCCTCGTTAAAAGAGTCACTCCGTTGTCACGGCAGAGCCGTCCGGCAGTGCTTCGGGAACGCTCGTGCTCGGCTCGGGGGCCGAAATGGGCCCGTTGGAGGCAACCTCGAGCCCATGTCTGCCGATGGGGGTACATGGCTCCCTACCCCTTGCCGCTCGACGGCCAAGAGACCACCCCTGGCGTTCCGGCCCCGCATGCGCGAGCGTTCCAGGCGGCGTACGAGAAGACCGCGGGCGAGCGCGACGCTCTGCGCTCGGTCGACCTCGTTCCGATCACCATGGACGTCCAGACCGCGTTCGACACCGTCATCGGCGTCCTGCCGCGCGTGAAGGTCCTGCGCGGCGAGATCGTCGCGCAGCTCCCGACGTTCGACGTCACGAACATCGATTGGCTGGAGACGTATGCCCTCGCCTTGTCCTATGCGAACGCAACGCTCCAGTCGTCGTCGATCTCGACGGAGGAGTTGCCCCGCCTCGCCGTCCGCGCGTCGAAGCTTCGCGACAAGCTGTTCGCCGACGCGAGCGCACTCACCCAACGCGGACTGCTCGAGCACCGCCATCTGAAGGAGCTGCGAGGCGGAAGTGGATACGGCAACGTCGCGCTCGACCTCTTCGTGTTGGTTCGCATGATGCGCGAACGCTGGAGCGCCATCGCCACCAAAGGCCAGACGGAGCTCGCGGAGGTCCTCGAAGCCGAACAGCTCGCGGCGCGCATCCGGCGAAGTCACGCAGCGCGCGCCGAGCAGGCCCTCACCATGGCCGCCGCTCGCGAAGGGCGCATGCGAGCCTTCACACTTCTCGTGCGCGCCTACGGTGAAACGCGACGCGCGGTGACGTACGTTCGCTGGAACACGGGCGACGCCGACAAGCTCGTTCCGCCCCTGTCCGCCTCGTCGCGGCGCGTGGTGCAGAGAGCTCCGCCGACGGCGCGCCAGCCCCCCGATCCGACCACCCCAGCTCCGTCGCCTTCCAGCGTTCCGACGCAACGCATGATTCCGGTCGCGAAGCCGTTGGCCGTGACACTGGTGATGACGGGCGAGGGTTGAACGATTTCAGGAGCCGGTCGCGAGCTCGCCGACATCCATGACGCGAACCACGCCGGCGTTCCACACGTTGCCAGCGTGCTTCCACTGCTTACGGTCGATGAAGAGCTTGACGACCAGCCGTGCACCATCGAGCAGAGCGGCATCGGTGGCCGGCACGTGGGCCACGAGATCGGCGCGCTTGAAGGCCGACGCCTCCGACGTATTCCGCGCGAGATCGACCGTGGCCGATCCGAAGCGGACCTTGGCCACCGTGGCGTGTGACGTGCCGCGCGACGCGGTCATGGTGCCTTCGACGCGGATGTCGGCCCCACCGTCGGGCGTTCGCTTGATGCTCGACGGAACGACGCTGAGCGCGAACGAATCCATCTTCGCGACGTCCACTGTGTCGTCGACGCCCTTCATGCGCTCGATCGACGTGCCGCCATCCAGCAGGATCTCGTAGGCCTTGAACTCGAGAGACATCTCCGTCGGGACGATGTGCGGGAACTCGGAATGAAGCTCCTTCGCGAGCGCCTTGCAGCGCGACACCGCATCGGGACCGAGGCACTGTTCGGGTTCGAGAAACGCCTCGCGGCGCGAAAGCGAGAGCATGGCTTCGAGCGGTCCTCCCGTTTCCCGCCGCGCCTCCGCGAGAACGAGCGCGCAGCGAGACATCACTCGGCGCGCTGCATCCTCGTCCTGGCTATCGCGCTCTTCGGCCGCAAACGTGCCTCGTGCCTGCTTCGCCAGGACGATTGCCTCGAGCGCCTCTCCGCGAAGGAGCCGCGCATCGGCCTCGTCGAGCAGCCGCATGGTCTGCGGAAAGTTCGCTCGGTTACGGGCCTCCGGGGTGTCGTCCACCTCGACCCGCAGGAGCGACGACGTCGGATGCACCACCTCGATCGGCGCATTGCGCGCGCAGCTCGACAGGGACGCGAAGAGCCCGAGCAACGCCACCCTCCGGTGGCGGGCAGAGACAAATTCGACGAACGACGAACGGGCGCCGGCAGAGAACCAAGTCATCTCGCGGAGGGGACGCCCGCGCTCGCCTTACGTCGCATAAATTCTGAAAGCCCTCGCCATTTCGATCCGCGTGAACGGCGTCACACTTCGGGACGCCAGCTCGACGTGGAGGCGTGAACCGAACCGCTCTCCTCCTCTCGTCGTGTCTCGTCCTCGCCGCGTGCAAGGCAAAGCCCCGTCCAGTCGTGCACGAAGCATCCTCGTGACCGACGACGGCAAGCGGGCATTCGTCTCCCACGCAACGGGCTCGAAGCTGTCGGTGCTCGACCTCGACGGAGCCGGTGAGGCCGGTAACCATGGCGCGCGCGAGGTTCGCCTCGACATGCGCGAGCGCCGGCGTGACTTCGGCATGCGCTTCTCCGGCAAGGTGGCGAAGATGGCCGTCCCGCGCGAGCCTACGGAGCGACCGACGCTCGAACCACCCGCCGCCAACGTCACGATGACGCGCACGAGCAACCAAGGCTTCGCGCTGGCGTCGATCGGCGGAGAACGCTGCTCGTCGCGCCACATCGAAGCGACACGCTTCACCGACGGCGAGAGCCACGCACTGAATGGCCCGGCCTTCGACACGCCCTCGCTCGCCTTCGTGGGCCAGACGGCGCCGTACTTCCACGATGGGCGTTTCGCAACGCTCGAAGAGCTGATTGACCACTGCGACCCGATCATGGGCAAGACGCGACAACTCTCCGAGGCGGACCGGCGCGCGCTCGCGGCATACCTGCGAACCTTGTGACGTTCCGAAGGCATCGAGTCGATTCTCGTCGAAGCGGCCATTTCCCATCGACGACGCAGCCGGCCCGCCGAGCCGACGCGACGGCGTGGGCACAGTCTTCGCAAAGCACAACGCGCGAAAGCTTGCGCCCGTCGGGAGATTCTGTCAGATGGCCAACATTCTCCATCGAGCGATGAATCGATGAATCACGGCATTGGGTGGCTGGGTATTCTCGCGGTCGTCAGCGCGGCCGGCGCCGCAATCATCCTGGTCACGTTCCTCGTCCGCAAACCGCAAATCAGCGCGGATACGAAGGTGTGGCTTCTCCTCGGCCTCGGCGTGCTCCCCATCGCCTCGGCGGCGAGCGCGAACATCCAGGGATTCCAATCGATGGAATCGAGGGAATTCTGTGGCTCCTGCCACGTGATGATTCCGCACGCAGCGGATTCCGACGATCCGAACAGCCGCTCACTCGCCGCCATTCACGCGCGAAACCGGTATTTTGGCGAGGAGAATTGCTACACGTGCCACAAGGACTACGGCATGTACGGCTTCGTCCTCACGAAGCTCGGCGGGCTACGTCACGTCTACTACTACCTGACGGAGTACCACGACATGCCGCTCTCGGAGTCGAAGCACGACATTCGCATCGTGCATCCTTTGCCGAACGACACGTGCATGGGCTGCCACACGACGAACGCACCGCGCTGGAATATGGTTCCAGACCACGCTTCGTCGCTCGAGGCGGTGCGCAACGGGACGATGTCGTGCGCGAGCCCCGGATGCCACGGCTTCGCCCACCCGGTCACGAAGCTCGGAAAAGAGCTGACCGCGGACGGAAAGCCGAACCCGGAATTCGACGCGGGGGCGAAGCACCGATGAAGTTCCGCATTCCGAGCTCCGAGAAGCTCCTGCGCGTCGCGGCAATTCTTGCGCTGATGGCATTGCCGCTCATGGTGTGGTCTGTCTTCGACCCGCGCGTCTGGCCCATCATGGGCGCGCTCACGATAGGCCAGGGAATCGGTACGTTCTCGTTCTTGCTCTTCCTCGTCGTGGTCGTGCGCGACCTCGACGTGCTCGGCAAGCTTCGACGACGCTGACGCGCTCAGCGCGTGGCGAGCGAGGCGACGAGCTGATCGAGCTCGGCGTGCGCTGCCTTCACGGTGCGCGTCGGCCCGGTCATCTTGAAGAAGTGAGGCATGCCGGGCGTGGCGACGATTGCGCCGTACAGCGCCCACCCTGACGAGGGACGTGCATCCTTGCTCATCCCACCGCCGTAGGTGCCCTCGATGTCGACCATGACCACCTCGAGCGCGCCGGCCTTGGTGGTGGCGCGCTTGGCGGTTCGCTTGCCCTCTTCGCCGAACTGATCGATCCAACGAGAGATGTTCGCGTCGATCGATCCGCCGGCTTGCATCACGCTCAGCTCGGCGTCTTCGGTGTCTCCCGCGGCACGCGGAATCTTGTAGGTGGCAAGCCGCATGCTGCTCGTGTTCGGCACGCTGAGCCAGCGCGGAGGAGCCTTCCACGACAGCTCGCTCTGCGCGGGCTGGCCTGCCGCTCCACCGCCCAGCATTTTCGCGTCGAGCGCGGGGCCGTTCGGACCGCCAGGGTCGTCCGGGATGGACGGGTGACCGGGCGGTAGTGCTTGATTGTCCGCCATGGACGGCGCGCCGAGCGGAGCGCCGACGGGAGCCATGGGAGGGGCATCCGCGTTGGCGATGGTCGCCTGCGAGACCGCAGGTGCGGCAGAGCTCGTGCTTCGGCCGGCCGCGAACGCGCCCGCGCCCACCAAGGTCGCGATCATGATGACCGACGGCAAGCTGAAGCGCGGGCCACCACTGTTTTCCCCGCTATTTTCCCGGGGCGGCGAGCTCTCGGTCATGACGGAGGCCTGCTGGGGAGGAACTGCGGCGAGCCGCTCGAGTACTTGGCGCGAATCACCCGAATCGAATCCCACAAAAGTTGCCGCGTGTAGAGCGGATTGTGGACGCCGAGGTCACGACCACGCGCGATGAGGAAGTAGTTGTAGAGCGCGCCGGCCGCCTGAGCGTCGAGCGTGCCGGGCCTTGCCTGATCCAAGTGGAACTGCCCGTCAGCAAGCTCGTCGGTGGTGAGAGCCGGGTAAGGCGCCGCTCCGGTTCGCGTGATGAGGTTGGCGTCACTGAGGAGCTTCTCGAGCTCGAAGAGCCCCGTGCGCACGACGCCGCGACCGCCGTTGATGTTGAAGTCCGTGCCCGTGTACGTCGTGTGGCACGTCTTGCACAACGTGATCTTGGGCTTCATCGTGTGGTCCGGCGTGTTGCCGTTCTCGGCTACCGGCTGCATGTGGCAGTCGACGCAGCCGTTCTGCAACGTCGTGTGCTGGGACACGCCGTACGTCTCGCCGGTCTGCAGCAGCGGATAGCCGCCCTTGCCGCTGTAGATGTCGGCCTGCGGTCCTTCGTGCGGGCCCCACCGCGTGCTGATCGTGTTCGACGCGGTAACGTAGAGCGTCGCGTCTTTGCGGGACTTGTGACAGAAGAAGCAGAGGTTGGCCGCGCGGTAGCTCAGGGCCTGCCCTTCGGGCGTGGTGCTGCCCGCCGGGGACTTCTCGATGTAGACCGTGTCGCTTGCGCCGCCGGCAACGCGCAACGGCGCCTGACCGGGTTTGTACGAACCCGTGACGTGCGGGTCGTTCGTCTGATCGAACTGGTGGCACGTGGTGCAGTGGATGCGACCGATGGTGGAAGCGCCGGCATAGCTGACCTCGCTGGCCGCGCCATTGGTGCCGGTATAGTTGATATGGCCCTTATCCGCGTTCTTCACGGTAGCGCCATTGGCCACCAGAACGTTGTTGGCCACTCGCTGCTGAATGCCGTCGATTGCGTGGCAATTGCCACACGGTCCACCACCAATCTCATTTTCCTGAGGGTGGGAGTGGCCGCTGAGTCGCCACTGATCGACGACACCGCTGAAGGTGTGGCACGGATACGTGCATGCGCCGCTCGGCGCGACGCTGGCGTCGCCGTCCGTTCCCGCAGCGCCGCTAGGCCCGGCAGCGCCGGTGATTCCCGCAGGCCCCGGGGGACCCGCAGGACCAATGACCGTCTCGCTGTCGCCACTGCATGCGCCCAACCAGAATGCGCCTGCAGCCACGCCTACGACGAGGAAAGAACCAACGGCACGAGACACGCTATGGGACAGAGAATGTTTCATTCCGAATATCCGTTACGACGCGCTGCATCCTTGCATTTGTGGTAGCAGCGAGGCGAGGCTTTTCGAGTGCGTTCGCTCCGCATCACCGCTGCGATTGCCACTATGACCTTGGCGTCCGTGACATGGACGTCATGCTCGACGGAGCGCGTTCCGTCCGACTTGCAGCCTACATACCAGACGAACGTTGGCGCGCTACTCGCGAATCGCTGTGGAAAATGCCACACGGGAGCGAACGCTCCAAATGGCTGGCGTGTCGATGATTATGCCACCACCATCGCGTGTACGAACGACGGAATTGCAGTCACCGTCGGCGCAAATGATGCGCTTCTTCTGAAAGCGCTCGCGCGTCCCGATCACGCGGGATTCGTGACCGATGACGAGCTCGCAACGTTGCGCCGCTGGCTGTCGGAAGGTGCGCCTTCGACGAATGGCGGCGTGCATCCTTCGACGTTCGCCGATCCGCGCACGATTCGCGGCCATGCGCAGTTCTTGCGCAACCAATGGTATCGGCCGATGACGGACCCGAACGACGCCGACGCGTGTGGGCACTGTCACGCGGGAGCGCCGGTGAACCCCGCCACGTTCCCCGCCCCCGGCGCTACGCCGTGCACCACCTGCCATGGGGACGAAGGCGGCGTCACCGCGTGCACCACCTGCCACGGCGCCCCTGGCCGATCGTATCCGCCCCGCGATCTTTGCTTCTTCCCCGAGGCGGCAGCTGCGGCCGGCGCACATGCTCGCCACGCCGGCGCCACGGGCTCGCGCGCCGAGGGCCTTCCCTGCACGGTGTGCCATCCCACGCCCACACGAGACAACGTGCTGCTCTCGGGCACTGCGCATCTCGATACGCACGTCGAGGTCTTCTTCGACTACGCCCGCGCGGGTAACCAGGCCCAGTTCGACGCAACGACGAAGCGCTGCACGGGTACGTGTCATGCGCGAGGTGGCGCGCGCCCCGACGTGGCGTGGACCGACCCGTTGCAGAATCCCGCGCAATGCAACGACTGCCATGGGGCGCCTCCCGCCAATCACTACGCGGGCGCATGCACCTCGTGTCATCGCGAAGCGAACGCCACGGGAACCGCGCTCACGAATCCGGTCCTGCACGTAAACGGCAGAGTCGACCTCGGTGACGGAAGCGGGCAATGCGGAGCGTGCCACGGCGCAGGCGAGAGCCCATGGCCGTCGTCCGGCGCGCATGCGGCGCACGCCAATCCGTCGGCAGCGAGGCCCGTCCCCTGCGAGAGCTGTCATTCGGTTCCGTCCGCCGGTCAGAAGCACCCCATCGGCGGTGGCGCGCGCGTGACGTTCGGCGGCCTCGCCATCGCGGGTGGGTCGCGCGCCACGTTCGATCCGACGACCAAGACCTGTTCCCAGACCTATTGCCATACGGGTCGAGGGGCGAATGCCCCTGATCCCAAATGGACCGACGGGCCGTCGTCCGCGGCGTGCGGAGCGTGCCATTCGATTCCTCCGCCCGCACCTCACGCGACGGAGACGAACTGCGGGGCGAACACGCTTTGCCACCAAGGAAGCCTGTCGAGCGGCACCACGTTCACCGCGCTCGGCAAGGCTGCCCACGTCGACGGCACCGTCACGCGCGGACTCTGATTCGTCAGCGGAAGATGTGACAGCCTTTGCAGACGTCGGCCGACGGCTGATGGCTCCGCCGATCGGTGTGGCAGGAGCTCGTGCACGTCGCGCGATCGGAGCGCGGCGGCCCGTGCGACGAGTGACAGTTCGTACACTTCGCCGCGTGCTCGGTGATCTTGTGCAGGCCGGGCAGCTTCGCCGGTGAATGGCAGGTCGTGCACGCGGGAGGCGTGGCCACGCCGTTCGGTCCGTGCGGTCGATGGCACGTCTGACATCCCGTCTGCAGACTGCCGTGCTGGGCCTTGGCCTTGTCGGTGTGGCAGCTCGTGCACGCCGCGTGATTGCCGAGCGAGCCGCTGTGTCCGTCATGGCACTTCGTGCACGTGGCGTGCCCCTTCGGGGCCGACGACGCTTCGTTGGCGTGGCACGCAGCGCACGACGGTGAGCGGTTCGGAGCGTGAGGCTCACCATGACAGGCAGTGCACGCCGAGTGACCTTGCCGAACGGCGTTCTTCTCCGCGGCGTGGCATCGTCCGCAGAACTGGCCACTCGCCGTGACGAGGCCGGCTTTGGCGACGGGCTCTGGCTTCACGCTGGCGAGCGCGAAGGCGTGAGGCGCATGACAATCACGGCACGTCGTCTTCGCCGTATGGAAGGCGTGGTCGGACGAAGCCTTCGTGTGACACGACGAACACGCCGCGGCGATGGGAGCCTCTCGATTCGCGGGGTGCGGTGCGTGACAGCCGATGCATGCGCGTGCCTGCGGATGCTTCGGTTCGATGGCCTGGTGGCATTGGACACACGCCGCCTCTTTCGAAGCTGCCGGGCGGTGCGGATCGTGGCAGCTCGTGCACTCGGCGTGCGCGGTCACGTGCGAGGCGCCGAGCGTGTTCTTGTCGGCGTGGCATCCTTTGCACGTTGCCGCGGCTCCCTCCGGCGCGTGCGGTCGATGGCAGTTCGTGCAGGACGCATGCCCCGCATGCTCGGGCGTCGCGAGCGCCTGCGTTCGATCTTGATGGCACCCCGCGCAAGCCTTGACGTCGGCCTTTCGCACGTCGTGAGGCTCGTGACACGTCACGCACGCGGGATGTCGCTTGGCTCCTAGCTCGATGCGCGGAGCGTCGGCCGTCACGTTTCCGTCGACGTGACACGTGGTGCAGCGGGCACGAGCCTCTTCTTTGCCCTGGTGCGGAAGATGGCAATTGGTGCACATCGCCGTCGAACCAGACGGCATTCCGGCGTGCGCTTCCATACGACCGTGCAACGCGCTCACCGTCGTATGGCAGCTCGTGCAATCGGCCGTTCGAAGGCGCGCGCCCTTCTCGCCGTGAGGATCGTGACAGGTCGTGCAAGCGACGCCGGAGGTGGCGTGGTGCGCGTGGCCGTTCGCCTTGCCGGTGCCGTGGCAATCGACACACGCCGCCGCTTGCGTGTCGCCTTTGAAGACGTGACACGCGAGACAATCGGTTTTCGTTGTCGCGTTTCCAACATGCGCATTCGCCGCCGCCTTCGCGTGGCAGTCGCTCTGCGCGCATGCCGTGGTGCTCGGAGGCTCGTCGAATCCCTTCTGGTGGCAGCGTGTGCACGCGATCTCGCGCTTGCCGACGTGGAGCGCGTGCATGGGTGACTGGCGTGCCGTCTCCCAGGTCTTCGGAACGAACTCCACGGGCGACAGGGGCGGCTTGCGGGCAGGCCAGAGCACGAAGCGCACGAAGAGCAGCGCAGCGACGACGAGCGCGAGGGCCAGACCGATGCGACGAAGCCGGCTCGCGTTCATGGCGCGTGACACTGCCGGCAGGGAACGTCGCGCGTCTTGTCGAGCCTGCTCGAGAAGCCCGGGCCGTGAGGGTTACCGCCCACGCCGCCGACGCGATGACAACCGACGCAGAGCGCTTCACCCGCGCCGCCATGGCAGCTCGCGCAGGCCACCGGATCGAGACGAGCGGCGCGTCCGTGGTCACCACCTCGCGCGCGTACCCAGCCCGGCGGATGAGGGCTGCGCGAGCCAGGCGCGGCCCCCACGTGCTTGTCGGCGTGGCAGTCCGCGCAGAAGGTCGCCGGCTCGTGGCACGTCGCGCAGAGTCCCGGGTTTGCCCGGGCCTCGTCGGCGTGGCGCATGCGGAAGCCCGCGCGGTGCAGTCCGGCGAGGGTGGGCCGCTCGGTCTGGAACTTCCAGGGGAGCGCGGCGACGGTCACTCCGTGACACGAGAGGCAGAAGCTCTCGGAGTGACACGTCGAACAAAGATCGCGGGAGCTCGCTGCGCGCACGCCGTGCTCGCGCACGAAGTCCCCGTCGTGAACGACGTGGCTGCTCGGGGTGACGTGTTCAGCAGGCAGAGCGACGTGGCATCCGTCGCAGTTACGAGTGGTCCACTGGTCGCGATGCTCGTGACACGTGAAGCACTGCGCCATGGGCGGCCGCAACGTGCTCGCGTCGTTCTTGCCGACGGCGGCGTGGCAAGGCACGCACTGTCCGTCGAGTCGAGGCGTGTGCTCGGCGTGTGTGAAGCGCAGGTGCTCGCGTGCGAGCGATGCCTCTTCTCGAAGGCGAGCCTCGCCATGACAGGCGTTGCACGCGCGCGTGTCGTGGGGCTTCTGATGGCACGAGGTGCACTTCTCCGTCGTTGGAAAATGCAGAGGTCCGCTCTCACTCGCCGTTCGGATCGTATCGTGGCATTCGACGCACGGAATGCCTTTCAGCACGTGCGCGCGGTGCTCGAACGGGTGTTCGAGGTTCTTCGGTTTGATGCCGAGAATCCCAGCGCACGCCGCGAGCGTGGTCGCGAGCACGAGAAGCAGCGGGAGAACGAGGCTACGGCTCATCGCGCCACCGTCTGGAACGCGTACGACGCACGAAGCAGCACGTTCGCTTCACTCTTGTATTGCGGGCCACTCGACGCTTCGAAGGCAAGCGCGAGATCCCAATTCGGCGCCGGGCGATAGCCCACCGAGCCGAGCACCCACGGCCACACCGTTCCGCGACCACGGGGGTGATCGGGCACGACGAGCTCGAATTCCGTACCGACGCGAAACACGCGAGCCACCGGCTTCGAGCCGAGAATGCGTGCGCCCGTCCACTGCGCGGTACCGAAGTCGACGCGCCTCGCCTCGACGCCAATCGTTCCGTCGAACGCGTCGTCGAGCGCGAGCGTCGCGCGACCGAAGCCCTGACCGCCGAAGACGGAGCCTTGGAATTCCGCACTCCCCGAGGCGAGAACCTCGAGGCGAGGAAACATGCGATAGCGCGCAGTGGCCCCCGTCAGGGTCGAAGGAATGTCACCGAGCACCGAAAAGAGCGAGGTGCTGGGTAGGATGCGCCCCGGCGAGCGGTACGTGGCGAAGAGCTCTCCGCGCACGTCGTCCTTCTGCGCGCTCACCGACGCCAGTGCTTCACTCGTTCCGGGCGAGGTCAAATCGAACGACCAGCGCGCAGCGGCTGCCAGCCAGTGATTCGGCACGAACGAGGCGTCCGCGCCGACCTCCTCGTCGGCCATGTTGCCGGCGCTACGCCGCTGCAGATACGAGCCCCCGACGTTCACGACGTCGCCGAACGATTGACCGAGACGGCCGCCCGCCGCCACGTCGAAGGCCCGATAGTCGAAGCGCGAGGCAACGGGAAAGCCGCCGAAGACCTCCGCGGTCGTTCCGCCGAAGGCACGACCGATGGCACGCACACCGTCGAGATGAATCGGGCGGATGGCGCCGGTCGCGATCAACATTCGTCCGAATCGCACCTCCGATCCACTCGCGAGGTCACGGAGACGGACGGAGAGGCTGAGCACGTCCCCCGTTGCGTCCGGCGTGCGGCTGACGCCCACCCAGGTGACCGTCTCCGCATCCAGCCACGGCCGGAAGCGGTCTTGCCCTTGAAGGACGATGAGGCCTACGGGTGCCGGCGCCTGCGTCTGGACGAGAACGTCACTTCGCAAACGAAGCGGCTCGGCCATGGACTCCTGCGTCCACAGCACGAGGGCCGCGAGAATACAGACTTGGCAACGACGGGCCGAGAACACCGCAGGCCCGCGACCATAGAAGAGTTTCGGCGCACGGGTCGAACTTTCTTCGCTCGCGACGCCACGTCCAGCGAGCATCGTTCGACGTTCGCTCCGCCGCTTTTTGCCACTCGCCTTCTTGCCAGTTCGTTTCTTCCGTCGACGGCAAACGATTGGCGGCGATCAGGATATCGTGCGCTACGGTAGCGCCCGCACCATCGCTCGTCGTGTCGACTCGAACGCGCGCGCAAACGGTGCACTCGATACGTTAGGCGAGAGTGCAAATCCTGCATCACGCGCGGATTGTGCGTCGAAACGAAAGGATGACGGGCGGCGCCCAAGCAGGCGATCGGGCGCAGACCACCTCACTTGACCGGATAGTCGACCGTGTTCAGCGGTCGGCTCCCGAGACCGGCCGGATACGCGTAGCTCACGTAGTAGTCCCAGCCCCAGACGGTGATGGTGAACGGACCTTCGCTGTGGGCTTCGTGCGGTCCGACGAAGCATGACTTCCCGTTGCTGACCTGCACGGGCGTGGCACCGCGTGACAGGTCGACGCGCGTGTACTCGAACTGCTCGTCTTTGCCGACCGGCTGCCAGCCGGTGAGCGTTCCCGCGCAGTCGAGCTCGACGTCACTGAAACGTCCTTGTGACTTCTGGCGGATGAACGTGAGCGAGGTCTCGGCATAGTTCACGTCCGCGAAGAACACGTACTTGTCGAGGTACTGGCCGGAAGGCACCACGTTGACGAACTCCGGGTCGCCCATCTGCGTGATGATCGTCCCGCCGCCCGTCATGTAGGCGGACATGTAGATGGGATGCGCGTCGTCTTGCGAGCGGATGGTGAACGGCTTGGCCGACCAGAACGTCGCCGTCTCGCCGTGATTGAGCAGCGTGGGTGCTCCGAGCGGAGGCGCCGGGTCGTACGAGAGAACCGTGCCGTCCACCGCGGCGACGACGCGCCAGGGCACCGACTCCGAATCGCTCGCGGCCTCGCCGAGGCGGCTGCGATAGCGCACGCCGACGTATTCCCTACCCCACTGCTGGAGCGCGGGCAGCTGCTGTTGGGCTGCATCGCACGCGCCAGCGCCGGCGATGGGAATGTTCATGCACTCCGAGCCTCCGTACACCGCCACGGGATGGTCGGCCACGAGTGCCGAGCCGTTGACCTCGCGCGGGCTGAGGAACTGGAGCGTTTGCCCCTTGTTCAACATGTATGTCGAAGTCTCGCCAGCGCGCGCAGGCGAGACGCCGTTTCCACCGGGCAGATCGACGAGGGGCGTCAACTTCACCTGCGTCTGGTCGACGTCGGCCACGATCTGCACGCCGGGCATTCCGACGTTGCTCTGGAGCCACGCGTCCATCAGCACGTAGTTCGTGCCGAGCGAGAACGTCGGGTAGAGCATCGTTGCCGAGCTCACGTAGCTCAGCGCACCGCCGTACGGCCAAATCGTATAGGCGGACACCGGCCTATCGCTCTTCAGCCGAAATGATTTGGTGAGCGCAGTTCCGTGTTGGATGGGATCCATCGCGAGGACGGCTTTCGTCCCCGATGGACACTTGATGAACTTCGAATTCGCCGGGTCGACGACGGGCCCGGCGATGGCCGCTTGGGAGAGGAAGACGATGGCCACCTTCCCGGGCGGAAGCGGACCGTTCAGCGGCTGATACGTGATCTTGTCGGCCTCGAGCACGGGCACGTACGTGGAGCCGGAGATGTCCTGGGCTTGGTTGTCGTACTCCAGCGCGAGATTGACCGGCTCGTCCCACGTGTTGCCGATGAACGCAGCAAAGCACGAGCCGCCGGTTCCGCCGTTCGTGCTGTCGGGGGGAAGCGCGAGGAACTCGCAACCGAGCGACCCTCGTGCGTCGGCCGCGGCACCACACGCAGGAACGCACGTTCCGCTCTTGCCGCATCCCTCGCCCGCCGCACACGTCTCGACGACATGGCCGTCACAACCGTCGATCACCTGGTGAAGGTCGCGCGAGCAGCGCGTCCCTGCGCACGAGCTCTCGCCGGCGGAATCGGGGGCGGCATCACCGGCGTCGCCCGCGTCGGACACGAACACCGGGCCTTGATCCGGAACGAAGCCGCGATCGTCGGACGAACACGACGGCAGGACCACGAACGCAATCGGCAGCAGCGGAATCGCAACCGACGCGAGCACCGAGGCGAGGCTCGTAGAGGAGAAGGTCTTCATTGGAATGCCACCACCGGTCCCGGTTGCAGATGCGGAAGGAAGTCGGCCGAACCGAGACCGAGCTGTCCCTTGTCGTTCGCCCCCCAGCACTGAACCTCGCCGTTCACGAGGAGTGCGCACGTGGACGCCTTCGACGCGACGACCTTCGCCACCTTGTCCTTCAAACCTTCCACCTTCGTGGGCAGGAGCGGATGGTCGACCCCTGTGCCGTCGCCGAGCTGCCCGGCCTGATTGCCCCCCCAACAGAACGCCGAGCCGGAGGTGGTTCGTGCACACGAGTGGAAGCTCGCCGAGACCTGCGTGGCGTACTCCTCCGCGGGAAGCGGAACGACACGCGGAGGCGCGCGGTAACCGCCCCAACAATAGACTTCACCGGCGGCGACGGCGCAGGCGTTGTTTCCGTAATATTGACCGTCACCGAAGAGAGAGACCGACACGCTGCTGACGTTCGACAGCGCGATGGGCAGCGGTGTCGGGTCGGCCGACATGCTCGACGGACGACCGATGAGACCGCTGCCTCCCCACGACAAGAGCTGCCCGCTCTCGTCCGTGACGACCACCGTGCCATACCCCACGATCACGTCCTTGACCTTGACGCTCAGCAGGTCGGCTTTGGCCGGTGGATACGAGGCCATCGAACATTTCGTGTAATAACTGCAGCCCGGATATCCATCGCGGCCCAGCAGATAATTGCCATTCGAGCCCCAGCACCAAAGCTCACCGTCGTCGGCCACGCCGCACCCGTTCGAGAGCGTAGAGGACACCGCCACGAGATGCGGAACGCCCTCGACCGCCGAGGGCACGTCGTTCGGCGTGCAGGCACGACTGAACCCACCCGACGTGGTCTCGCTGAACGCCGAGACGGGTGAGCCCCAGCAGCGAAGCTCGCCGGAATCCAGAATCGCGCACGTCGAGGCGGCACCGGCGGAGATCGATCGAACGCCCGAGAGTACCTTGCGGGGCGCGGGAACGGGCTTGAACCCGGCCTGGCCACCGCCGTCGTCGAGCGGCGCGCCAACCTCGCCGCACGGGTTGTCGCCCCAGCAGTAGACGTCCCCCGTCTTGGTCAGCACGCAGGTGTCGTCGCTGCCTCGCGAGATATCGACGACGCATGTCCCCGTTCCGCACGTAATGGTCGGCGGAGCCGCGTCTTGGAGTTCGGCATCGGGCCCTGCATCCGTCGCGGCTTCCTCGGCGGCGTCGTTCGCGGCGTCGGAGGTCGAAGTCGTTCCTGTGTCCACCGTCCCCGAATCTTCGGAGTCGTTGAATCCCTCCTTCGACGAATCGTCACCGCAGCAGACGACTCCGAACGGAGTCGCCAAGAGCAGAGCGAGCAAACCCAGGGTTCGTTTGCGCAGAGGGGTCTTCATGATTTCGTCCTGTTTCCTCATTGCGCGCGGTGCATGGCAAAGCCCTGACCGACCATCCAGACGTCCTTCGACGAGCTGCCATGGACCCCTGCCACGCGATTCGCGACGGGCGCGCCGTGAATGGCCAGATTCACGGGTTGGAGCGCCGTACCGTTCCACGCCGTGGCCCAGCTCCCGACCGCGTAGACTTCGTTGTCCGCGAATCCCCAGAGCAGCGGGAACGAGCTCCCGATCGCCCCCCACTGCCCCATGGGCGTCTCGTAGAGCGCCGTCCAGCTCGTGCCGTCGAACCGAGCGAGCGTTGGGTAGTTGGTGTAGTCCTTGTAGCCGCCGTCACAGACGCCGCCGACGAGCAGCTTGCCGTCCCCCGAGGTCCAGATCGACTGCGCGCACGTGGCAAGCGACGGATCGAGCTCTCGTTCTTCCGGCGTGTCACTCCCGTTCGCAAGGTGCAGCACGAACGTGTTCATCGTGCCGGGAATGAGGTAGCGAGCGCCCCACGTGCCCATCGCCGCGTGGATCTTCCAGCCCGTGGCCCACACGTCGCCGCTCGGAGTGACCATGAGTCCACCGAGCGCCGCCTGCAGCTCCGAGGTGGCCCCCGCCGACCAGACCGTCGACCACGTGGCCTGGCCCGCGGCGACCGAGCGCCGGTAGAGCATGCCGCGCGTGGTCTGGTCGGAGTTGTAGCAGTAGGCCGCAACCCAAACGTCTTCACCGTGCCCCGAGAGCGCAATCCTCGCGTCGCCGCACGTGCTCAAGTCTTCCGGCAACGGCTCGGCGACGAAGCTCGGAGCGTTTCCTGCGAATGTGACGCGGTAGAGCGTGCGTCTCAGCTCGTTGACGATCCAGAAGTGGTCCGCGTCGCTCCCCCAGATTCCGGTCAGGCGCTCGAGACCACGCGCTGCCGTCGTCCACGCCGTGCCGTCCCAGAGCAAGAGACTGGTGGTGCAGAGATACTGATTTCCCTGGATGACACACGTTTCGCCCGTCGCCACCGCGCGCGTCGGCGAAATCGAGTAGACCGCCTTGAGGTTCGGCGCGGGTGAGCCGGGCAGCGGATATCGACACCAGCCGGCGTCGTTGCACGGAGGCCCGCCGTCTTCGAGAGGTCCGGTCTCCGCGGTCGCGTCTTCGGCAATGCCCGAGTCCTGCGGCGTCGAATCGGCATCCTGCTGGTTGGTCATTCCCGAATCCGGCGTCTCGCGGGGCGCATCGACGGCGTCGTCGGAGGCGCAGCCGAGCGGCGAGCTCGCAACGACGAAGGCGACGAGCGACAGCGGCATGCACCCGACGATCAAAGCCTGCCGAGTTCTCACTGCAGTGCTCCCTTCTTTCCCTCGAGCACGATTCCGTCACCGACGATCCACACATGATCGCTCGTGGGGCTCACCCAGACACCACGCAGCGCCGGACGCCTTCCTTTCAGTCCACCGACGGGAATGCGCGAGAGCTTCTGGCCGTCCCAGTGGAGAACGAGCGCTTCGTCGCCCACGAACCATACGTCCGTGCCGGTCGTGCCGGCGACGGCATAGAGGGCACGATCGCGCAGGACGGGCTCGACCTCGACGGTCGACATGACCTTCCCATCCCAATGACGAATCGCGCCGTTGGTTCCGGCCAACCAGAGATCGTCGCCGGACGTGCCCCACATGCCGTTCAGCGATTCCGTCGTGGTGCTGTTCAGCTCCCGCCATTTCCCGGCGACGCGTCGATACAGACGCCCACCGAGCCAACCCGACCAGACATCGTCGGTACCGAACCCCACGAGCGAGCGCCCGCCGTACGGTCCCGGGGGATCCATCCACGTCGGCGCGAGGTCGAACGTCCACGAGGGCCCGACTCCGGTCTGCCACCCGGTAGAATGCAGAATCAGGCCGTTGGCTCCGTAGTGATTGTCGATCAGGGCATAGATGCCTTGCTGCGGACTCCCCCACATCGATTGCATGATGTGGTTGTCGCCCGACGACGACGCGTCGTAGATCTCGAATGTCGCCTTGCCGCTCGCATCGACGCCGCGCGTGTGGAGCATCGTGCGGTCCGTCGAGGCGAACCAAACGTCGTTCGCAGCGGTGCCGGAGATGGCGTGAACGGTGACGAGCGAGCCGGTTGGAAGCGCTTTCCACGCGCTACCGTCGTAGTGCAGGACGACGCCCATCGTCCCCGCACCCCAGATATCCGAATCGGAGGACGCCCACATGCTCGTCAAACGCGCGGACGAATCGAAGGAGACGTTGGCTGCGCAAAGCGTCGTATTGGAGCAATCGTTCGGATAGGCCGTGCAGTCACTGCCGCCTTTGCAGGGCTTCGGAGACGCGTCTTGGTCGGTGGCCGCATCCTCGACGGCTGCCTCGCTCGCGGCGTCGGGCATGGGCACGATCGACTCCGGATCCTTCGGCGAAGGAGAGTCGTCACCGGTCGAAGCGCATGCCCAGATCCCGAGCAGCGAAGACAGAGCCATGAGCGGAAGCGCAGTTCGATGGGACTTCTTCATTGGACCGTCGTGCCCCCGTCGCAGTCTTCGGTTTGGCACTTGCCGCCCTGACAAGGTTGAGGAAGCCCGTGGTCACACTGCGTGGTGCAGCCTCCGCAGTGATACGGGTCGGTCATGATGTTCGTCTCGCACGAGTCGGATGGATCGCCGTTGCAGTCGGCAAAACCGTCCGGACAGAGCTGGACGCACATCCCGTTGTCGCAAATGACGCCCTCGTTGCCGTCACAACGTGCGCCACAGGCGCCGCAGTTCTCGACGTCGGTGAGAATGTCGACGCAGCTCGCGAAGCCGGGCATCGAATTCGACGAGCACTTCGTCAAACCGGCCGGGCAGGCGCACCCGACGACGTTGTTGGGCGAGAGAATCGCGCAGGTCTGCCCATCGGGACAGACGTGACCGCACGTGCCGCAATTCTTGTCGTCGGCGAACACGTTCGCTTCGCAGCCGTCACCGACGTCGCCATTGCAATTGGCATAACCGCGTGGTGGGAATTGCGTGGGGTCGTCGCATTTGGGATTGGCACATTCGCCGGCCACGCAGCCGTAGTGCATGTGGTCTCCGAGCGCGGGCGCGCCGTTCGGCGGAGGCGGACAGGCGTTGCCACAGGCTCCGCAGTTCTTGTCGTTGCTGCTCAAGTCGACGCAGCCCGATCCGCACCACGTCTTCCCGTCGGGACAGCCACACTTGCCGATCGTCACATTCGGCGCGATGTCGATGCACGGCTGGTCCGCCGCGCATTTGTGTCCGCACGTTCCGCAGTTGTTCGGATCGTCGAGAACCTGCTCGCAGCCATCGTCGGGAATGCCGTTGCAATCGGCAAATCCCGCATTGCAGCTCATGACGCATTGGCCGTTGGTGCAGATGCTCCGCGCGTTGAGCACCTGGCCGCCGTTCGGGCAGGACACGTCGCACGAACCACAGTGATTGTTGTTCGTATTGAGATCGACGTCGCACGTGAACTTCGAATCGAGACAGGTACCGTAGCCAGGCGCGCAGTTGGCGGTGGCGCACTGCAAGGCCTCGACCTTCGAGTTCGCGTCGGCCCCGGCCTCGGTGGCCACGAAGGTCGGCCCGCTCGTGGCAGTGTCGGGCCCCCCTGCATCCAGCGTCTCGCCGACGTCGATGGAGTCGGCACACGCCCCCACCAAGAAGGCACCGCCGAGCAGCGTGGCCACGCTCCATCCCATCGCCGAAGACAGGCGCTTCAATCTCGGAGCTCGCTCAACGCTCATGGAATCCTCTCGAGAAACTCGCTCGGACCGACTCGTTCGGCCGGCAGCGACTCGCTTCGAAACTGACAAATTCGATTTCTTAGGAACGACGGTCGGCGTGCGCGGGTGGAGTCACGGCTCCCACGGGCGCTCGCCCTTCGAGATGGCACGGATGCGGGCGGTGCGCGGGTGCGTCGGATACGCAGCCGCAAACGCGTCAGCCCGCGTCTTCGCTTCGCTCCACCGCTCGAGGCGGGCGAGCGCTTCGATGGCGATCGCCTCGCGTTCGGCGTGGAGCATCCCGCGCGGAAACCTTCGGTCCCCTTCGGCGGCGAGCTCGAGCGCGGCACGAGGGTCGGTGCGCGCGACGACGCGTAGCGTGGAGGCGTGGCGAACCTCGGCTTCGACGAGGTCGCCGTCGTTCGGCGAAACCGTCGTCGTCGGTGTCGTATTCGCCGGCACCGGCTTCGGCCGACTCGTCGAAACGGTGGGCAACGCATCGACGCTCAACGAAGGGATGGCGGTCGCGGCGGTCGTGGGCTCGTTCGGCGGTGGAAGAAGAGCCGCAGGAGCATCCGCCGACGGAATGGGTGTAGCTACGGAAGCGACGGCGGGAGGAGCGTCCTTCGGGCGGAAGGAGGCAAAACCGACGACGGTGCTCGCCCCCGCAAGGACGACCGCCCCAACGAGAAGGCCGCGCGGAAATGCGGCTCGGCCCGGCTTCACGTTGGCAATGCGTTCTTCGAACTTCGCGAGCCCGGCATCGACGTCGAAATGGGCGTCGCCGAACTCCTTCAGAAGGCGGAGATCTTCTCGGCCCTGTTCGGGAAGGCTTTGGGCCACCCAATCAGGCTGGCGATCGGACGACTTCATTTTCGTGCCTTGCCCGCTCCCACCTCACTCGGATCGGAGCGGTAGGCGGCGGAAACGCGCTCACGCGCGGTATGGAGTCTCGAGTAGACCGTTCCCACGGGCACACCGAGCGCGGCGGCGATCGCCGGGCCCTGTTCGCCGTGAATTTCGTGGAGAACGAAGACGACTCGGTAGTCCTCGCCGAGGCTGTCGAGGATTCCCTGGAGTCGGGTCATGGACTGCGCGACAGCAGCTCGATCGAACGGCGTCGGTGCGTTCGAGATCGCCTCGGCGACCTTGAGCTCGTCGGGATACGCGCGGCGCCTCCCTTGGCGCTTCACGTTACGAGAGACGTTGAAGGCAATCGACGCGAGCCACGTGGTCGGTAGAGCCGGCCCCGGGCGGTAACCTCCGTAACGATGGGCGAGCACGAACACGTCCTGGACCGCATCGTCGATGTCGTCTTCGGGGACACCGAGTCTCCGAAGCAGATTCGCTACGAACTTGGCGTGGCATCGAAAGAGCTCGGAGGCGGACACGGCTTCGGACATGGCGGTGCCTACCGAAGTCCCCTTGCGTCTCTCCTCGCTTTGGGTCGCGGGGAGGGACGCAGGATTCATCGGCGCCGCGAATCCTTCGGCACTGTGAATGGCTGACCGCAACCAAACGCCCTTTCGACCCATGACTAACGACGGCGGCGAGATTCCTTCGCCCAAATCGTCACAAAAGTTTCCGAAGGGCTACTCCCCGAAGCGAAACGCTAATTCCAGCGAGAAAAGGCCGCCAATCCTGGGTACGGCCGAGCTCGCGGTGAGGTCGCCGGAGCGTGCGTCGGTGACCCTGAGTGTAGGAGCACGGAGGATACCGAAGGGCGCGGCGCTCGCACGAACCGCCCATCGTCGAGAGAGCACGAAGTCCGCCTCGGCCGACGCACCGGCGTCGACCCACAGGCTGCGCCCCGATCCTCCCGAATAGAAGCCGGAGCCGCGCGCTTCGAATGCGCCCACACCGGCGAACATGCATGCGCGCCCGATCATCGACCCCGTGCGCACGAGATTGGCGCAAGCGTGACCCCGACCGAGGGCGAGCGAATAGCGCACCCTTCCCGGGTCGACGTCGACGGTCGCACCGAGCGTCTGGAGAAACGACGCACGAACGCCGAACACACGCGTCGATCGCTCTGCACTCGCGACGACGGCGGCGCTGGGGCCGAGGGTCGTCGCGAAGAGCCCCTGACCGAGCGACACGGCCCATCGCGCAGGCACCTTCGGAGTACGCAGGGGCGCGACCGCCAAAGGAGCCGGAGGCGCCGCAGGCGGCGGTGGCGCAGGTTCGGGAGCGCTCGAAGGCGGCGGCGGCGGAGGGGCGTCGTGCAGACGGGCCGCCCGTGACTCGAGGATGCCGTCGATGGCCACGGCGATGGTAACCGTCACGAGCTTGAGCTTGCTCTCGCACGTCAGGCCCGAGGTATCGAGGAGGCGAATCCCCACGTCGGCGCCCGGGATCGACACGACGAAGGTGGTCTTCCCGTCCACATCGCCCCGAATCACGACCCGCAACCCCGCGGGCAGCTCCGTCGCCGCGAGCAGCGGTCCGAGGCGCGCCGCAACCCCCGAACGCGTGAGGCACGTCTCGCCTTCGACTTCGAGCAGCTGCGCGACCTCGGGGCGATGCCCCTCCTCGGCCGACGCGGTCCTCGCCCGCACGGCACACAGCACCGTCAACCCGAGGGCGGGAAATGCGTGGCGGAATCTCATTCCGGCGAGCCCGTCGCCAAGGCTATCAGCTCGCCTTCGGCGCGTCCTCGCGAGCGTTCGCATTCGCTCGAACTCGCGTGTGACGCACGACGTCGAGCGCAGCCGCAGGCCTCACTGCGTCGGCGACGCGTTCTTCCAGAACGATGGTCCGATCCACATTCGCAGGCCGTACCCCATGGTCGGTCCGAGATTCAATTCGGCGACGGAATCTCGGTCGGAATACACGTCGTAGCGACGGTACGCGGTCACCGCGGCGTAGGCCTCGAGATGGATCCAATCGCCGACGCTGAAGACGAGCTTCGGTCCGAGGACGACGTTCGAATAGGCGAGTTGGAGGCGTTCTTGTTGGAACTGCCCTTCGCCGAAGTGATAGCGATTGCCGTTGAACGCGGCGCGAAAGCCGCTCGAGAGCCACGGGGTGACCCGATATTCGAACGACAGCGTCGCGGGGATGGCGCCGATGAGGCGCGCGTTCTCGGACATCTGCCAGCGCATGATTCCGAGTGGCACGGGGAGCAGGTTTCCGCTCCGCCGGTCGTAGCTGACGCCCGTACCCAACGAGAAGGAGTCGCTGAATTTGTAGATGCCGACGAGCATTCCTGACAAGAGCAGGTCCTGCTCGGAAAGCGGCGCGGAGAAGTCGGAGGCGAAGCCGACGCCCACACTTCCCATGAGCGTGATGCGCTCCGTGAGGGGCTGCAGCAGCATCATCGTCAGCGAAGGTGCCTGCAAGAGGAGCGATTGGTTCCCCGACGGACTCCGAATCGACGCCTCGAACCGCTCGTAGCCGAGGGTCGGAATCAGGAGCGTCTTCTTCGAGAGAAAGATCGGGAATCCGAGCGAGGCACGAAAGATCGACACGCCGATCTGATCGTTGGAGGTGCCGCTCCGCTTGGCGTAGGGATAGAGCTCGCCCTGCACCGAAGCCAGCGAATCGGCCTGCGCCCACGCCGAAGGCGCGAACGACAGGACGAGAAGCAAGGTGAAGACGGTGACGAGCACACGTGCTCTCCAGGCACGTGCGACACGCGCGACGAATGCCAACGACTCACTCACGCACTCTCCCTCAGGTGGACCTCGGCCGGCACCTCGACGGGCACGACCGCTCGCGGGGCATGTCCTCGAAACCGTCGCCACCACACTTCGACGTCGTCGAAGAGCGAATAGAACACGGGCGTCGCCAGCAGCGTCAGCACCAACGAGAGCGCCTGACCGCCGACGATCACGCCCGCGATGTTGTGATTGATGCCCGAACCGACGCCGTGTGAGAACAAGAGCGGCAGCATGCCGGCGACGAACGCAACGGTCGTCATCAGGATCGGCCGCAAGCGATCGCGATTGGCCTCCAGAATGGCCTCTTCTCGCGGCATCCCCTCGCCTCGCAGGTGATTCGTATGATCGACCTGCAGAATCGAGTTCTTCTTCACGACTCCGAAGAGCACGAGAAGGCCGAGGGCCGACATGATCGTCAGTTGCTGCCGGAGAAGGAGCAGCGACAGCAAGGCAAACGGCACCGTGAGCGGCAAGCACACGAGAATCGTGACCGGGTGAATCCAGGATTCGAATTGCGCGGCGAGAACCAGATACATGAAAACGAACGACGCCGCGAACGCCAGCAGGAAGGCTCGACCGGCTTTGCCCGTTTCGCGCGAAGAGCCTGCGGCGAGGGCCTGATAGCCGCTCGGGAGACGTTCCTCGGCCACGATACGCTCGAGCGCCTGGAGAATCGTACTCTGCCCGACTCCAGGGGCCACGTTGCATGAAATGCCGATCTGGCGGCGGCGGTTCAACCGCTCGATCTTCGAGGGACCATTGCCCATCGCCGTTCGGACGACCGAATCGAGAGGAACGGACTTCGCCGTACGCGACGGCACCGTCATCAGCAATCCGCGCTCGTCCACGCGGTACTCCGGACGTGCGCGTACTCGGATATCGTAATCTTCCCCGCGTTCGGAGTACGTCGAGACCTTGAGCCCACCGACGAGAAGCTGCAGCGTCGTCGCAACGTCCGCAGGCGTGACACCGAGATCGGCCGCTCGTGCGCGATCGATGGCGAGGCGCACTTCGGGTTTGCCGAGAATCAGGCTCGAGCGCACGTCGACGGCACCGGGTACGCGCTCTAGCTTCTCCGTGACGCGCTCGGCAACGTCCGCCAGCTTGTCGAGGTCAGGGCCGGCGAGCGTGTAGCTGACGGCCGCGCTCGTTCCGCCGAAGTCGGAGATCTGCGCCACGCTGGTGAGAATCTCCTTCGGCTGGTGCGCCAGAACTTCGCGACGCACCCGCGCCATGATCACTTCTTGCGACTCCGCACGCGCAACCGGCTCGGTGAGCTTCACGTAGACGTTCGCCAGGTTGGGCGTCGACTGCGCGTTGTCGCCGATCGTCAAGAGCGTCTTCTCGACACCTGCCAACCCGCGAATCTCGCGCGCCACGCCGTCGGCCACGAGCCGCGTTGCCTGCAGGCTCGTCCCTTCGGGTGTCCGGACTTCGACCGAGAACTGCGCGGTGTCATCTTCCGGCGTGAAGCTGATCGGCACCGCCTTGGCGAGCGGTGCGCACGACCCGAGCGTTGCCGCGCTGGCGACGACGATCACCCAGCGGCGCGCCATCACCCAGCGCAAGACGGTCATGTACGCGCGTTCGATCGGCATGTAGACCACGTCGACGACGCGCTCGAGCAGGGGCTTCTTGCCCTCGCGCTGCGCATCCGCGTCCACGCCCTCGAGCCAGCGTGCGCAGAGCATCGGCGTGAGCGTGAAGCTCACGACCAGCGACACGGCGATCGCGCTCGCCATCGTCAGGCCGAAGCTCCGCAAGAAGCGGCCGACGATTCCGCTCATGAACGCGACCGGCAGGAACACGGCAAGGAGCGAAAGCGTGGTCGCGACGACGGCAAGTCCGATGTCGTTCGTCGCGGCGACGGCCGCGTCCATCGGGGCGAGCTTCTTGTGCGTGATGAAGCGGTGGATGTTCTCGAGCACGACGATCGCGTCGTCGATGACGATGCCGACCGCCAGGGCCAGCGCGAGCAGCGTCATCATGTTGAGCGTGAAGTCGAGCAGGTACATCAGCACGAAGGAGCCGACGACCGAGATGGGGATGGCGAGCGCGGCGATGATCGTGCTCCGCGCGCTTCCGAGGAATGCGAGCACCACCACGGCGGCGAGCACGGCACCGAGCACGAGGTGTTCGAGCACGGCGTCGACGCTGGTGCGAATGGTCGACGAGTTGTCGCGCACCACCACCAGCTTTGCCCCCGTCGGAAGCGAGCTCTGGATCTCGGCGAGACGCGACTTCACCTCGTCGACCATGGCGACGGTATTGACGCCGGATTGCTTTCGAATGGAGAGCGTCACCACCCGGTCGCCGTCTTCCGACGCCCAAGAGGCCTCGTCTTCGGCGCCGTCTTCGACGGTGGCGACGTCTTCGAGCCGAATCGAATGCCCCACGTCGTTCTTCACGACGAGCTTTCGGAGTTCCTCGAGATTGCCGACTTTGCCCTCGATACGGAGCGTCAGCTGCCGCGGCCCGCGCTCGATCGTTCCGCCCGGAACGGCGAAGTTCTGATTGGTGATGGCCTGCCGCACGTCGGCGCCAGTCAAATCGAATGATCGGAGCGCAATCGGGTCGACGAGAATCTTGATGACGCGTTTGACGCCGCCGATGACCGTGACCTGACCAACGCCCGAAATGCTCTCGATACGGCGGCGAACTTGCTTGTCGGCGAGCTCGGTGAGCTCACGAATTTCCCCGGGCCCCCGCAACGTGACGTACAAAACGGGGGCGGCGTCGGGGTCGACACGGCTCACGACGGGCGGGTCGATTCCCTTCGGCAGAGTCGGAAGAGCATTGTCGATGTGGTCGCGGACTTCTTGCGCACCGACGTCCGCGTTCTTCTCGAGCGCGAACGAGACGGTGACGGTGGAGACGCCCTCGCTCGATGTCGAGCGTAGCTCGTCGATGCCGCTGATCGTGTTCACGGCGGCCTCGATCTTGTCGGAGATCTCCGACTCGACTTCTTCCGGCGCCGCGCCTTGCAGCGTGGTGGTGATGACCACCATCGGAAGGTCCACCTTGGGATACTTGTCGAGTCCGAGGCTCGCATACGAAACCGCGCCGAACACCAAGATGACGAGCATCAGCACCCAAGTGAACACCGGGCGCTTCACGCACACGCTGGCTAGCCACTGCATCCGTCACCTCACTGAACGAGCTGGCCGCCTTCGAGCGACGGCGATGGGTCGACGACGACGACGTCGCCCTTGGTGACGCCTTCCTCGATCGCGAGCAGGTCGCCAGAAGCGACACCGGGCTTCACGATGCGACGTACGAGCTGGCCGCTTTCGACCACGTAGAGGCTCTTGTCGGCGCCGACGTCGAAGACCGCCGACTTCGGAACGACGGGCATCGGAACCTCGCCGGTCACCACGTCGACGTCGACGAACATGCCCGGCAGCAGCGCTCCGTCGGCGTTCGGCACCTCGGCCTCTACGACGACATCGCGCGTCGCAGAGCGGACCTCGCCGCTGATGTGCTCGATGTGTCCTTCGAACGTCCGCCCGGGCAGCGCAGCAGCGGCGAAGCGAACCAAAGAACCGATCTTCACGTCGGAGAACCTTCGCTCGGGCACCGTGAGGAGTAACCGAAGCGGATCACCGACCACCAACGTCGCGACCTTCGACGACGCCTGCACGTAGTCGCCGACGCTCACCGCACGTTCGGTCACCACGCCGGTGAACGGAGCCCGCACCGTTCCGTCGCCGACCGTCAACGAGGCACTGGCCACGCGAGCCTCGCTGACACCGAGCGCGGCCTGGTCCTGTTTGCACTTCGCCGTTTGCTTGGCGTACTCCTGCTGGGTGATCGCCCCGCGGGCGACGAGCGCGTCGTAGCGGCTGCACTCGATGCGCGAGGCCTCGAGCTGCGTTTTGGCGCTCTCGAGATTCGCATTCGCCTCGGCAGCGCTCGCCGCGGCGGCGCGGATGTCGAGTTGGGCAATCGCCGTTCCGCGTGTCACCTTCTGACCGCGCTCGACGAACGTCTTCACGACACGTCCGCTGGCGTTGGCCGTGAGCTCGGTGCGCACGTCCGCCTGCAGGGTGCCCGTCAGCGGCAGCGCGCGCGGCATCGGTCGCGAATCGACCGTCGCGGTTTTGACGACCGCGCGTACCGCAGGCGCCTTCGCTTCGACGCTCGCGTTCGCGTCTTTCTTCCGACATCCCGATGCGCACGCGAGAGCGGCGACGACCAGCGCCGCGCGAACCGCGAATCCTCCCTGCGGCTTCATTTTCCACCTTCGTCGTTCGTCACGCGGCGCGCCGACAATCGGAGAAGCGCGCGCGCATATTTCAAATCAGCAACGGCCTGCACGTGGCTCACGCCTGCACCGAAGAAGTCACGCTGCGCTTGGACCACTTCGATCTGCGTGGCGACTCCGCTCTGGTAGCGATCGCGCGCGAGCTCCAAGGCGGCCGTCGACGAGTCGAGCTCCGCCCGCGCTGCCCGAGCCTTCTCGATCCCCGCATGCACTTGATTCCAAGCCTGGTCGACGGCGTCTTCCGCGGCCCTCCGTGCCTTGTCCTCGCGCGCCTGCGCGGCCGCGAGCGCTGCGCTTTGCGCACGCACGTTGGGCGCGAGGGTCAGGTCGAATCGCCAATTCGCAGTGAGGCTCATGAGGAGAAC
This sequence comes from Labilithrix luteola, assembly GCF_001263205.1. GTDB lineage: Bacteria > Myxococcota_A > Polyangia > Polyangiales > Polyangiaceae > Labilithrix > Labilithrix luteola. Next base: position 7,479,641 of record NZ_CP012333.1, on the reverse strand, counting down.
CGAGTTCTTCCCAGCGAAGCCACCAGCATTCGTGAAGCGCTCCTGGGCTTGGGCCGAGAGGGTCGGGAGCCACGCCGCGCGCGCAGCCGTCCGATTGCGCTCGGCCACGACGGTGTTGGCGACCGCCGCATGGACGGGTACGAGGTCACCACCTCTCGAATCGTCGAGCCATACCGAGACGGGCGGCTCCTCGTTCAGGTCGTCGTCGATGGCCAGTGCCTCGCCGGACGGCTCCGGACTCAGGCGGGCCAGCGACGCAAGCACCCGGCGCGCATCGACGAGTCCTTGCTGCGTCGCCGCGAGCTCTTGCCGAGCCCGAGCGACGTCGGCCTGCGCGCGCTGCACGTCGAGCTCGCTCGCCGTCCCGAGGTCCTTGCGGTCGGACACGGTCCGAGAATTGTCTTCCGCATACCCGAGGCTCGCCTTGGCCTTGCCGACGAGCGCTTCCGAACCAACGAGCTCGTAGTATGCCCTCGTTACGTTCTCCTCGACCGTGAGCTGAGTGTTCGTGCGTGAAGCTCCCGCTGCGCGGAACGTCGCCGTGGCCGCACGCTTCCTCTGCCAGGCAGCGACGTCGACGATCGGGACGGCCAAGGTCAGCGAACCGTCGAGCGCGTTGAGCGCTTGGATCGTCAATGTGCCGCCGTTCGGAATGTCGAACTTCGCCTCCGCGCCGTTGCGCGTGTACGTGCCCTGCGCGGCGATCGAAGGAAGAAACTTTCCCGTGGCAACGTCGCTCTCGGCGTCACGCTGGCGCTCGATGGCGGCAGCTTCGCGATTGTCGGGGTTACGTTCTCGCGCGCTCGCGACGAACGCGTCGAGCGGCTGAAGCGCCAGCGCATCGCGCACGACGAAGCCTCCGAACAGGGGCGGTGAGATCGACAGCAGAGCCATGATCGCGCGAGGAGCACGACCGTTCTTTCTGCGACCTTTCGCAGGCCGCGACACGCAACTTCGCGTCATCCGGCCGTTAGACTGACGGGACCAACTGTCCAGGGAATGACCCGACTGTGTCCGAATGTGTCCGGTGCTCGACGCGCCCGAGCACGCGATAGAACGAGTGTGCATCCTCGGTCGGTTCGCCAGCCGGGAGCACACGAACGAGGCTCGAACGGGATGAACGAAGTCGACTCGCAATCAGGCTCCGGAGCGATGGCGTTGCCGATCACCGTCGTCTACATCGAAGACGACGCGAAGCTCGCGCGCCTCACCGCGCAGTACCTCGAATCGTTCGGCATGCGTGTCATCGTCGAGCTCGAAGCGCGGTCGGGCATCGCGAGCGTTCTTCGTGAGCGGCCTGACGTCATCTTGCTCGACCTGATGCTCCCGGAGTCCGACGGGCTCGAGGTCTGCAAGCAATTGCGTGCGCGCCTCGCCACGCCCATCGTCATGGTGACTGCGCATGGCGAAGAAGCCGACCGCGTGATGGGCCTGGAGGGCGGCGCCGACGACTACATCTCCAAGCCGTTCTCACCGCGAGAGCTCCTCGCCCGCGTGCGCGCGCAAGCACGGCGTGGGCGAGGCCAGGTCGGACCGCGCTCGCACCTCGTCGTGGGGCCGCTATCGATCGAGCCGACCTCGCGCAGCGTTACCCTCGACGGTCGTGAGCTCGAGCTGACCAGCTACGAATTCGATCTCCTGCGTGCCCTCGCCGAGCGCGCCGGCCAGGTTCTCTCGCGCGAGCAGCTCGTGGAGATCGTCCGCGGCAGCGCCGACGAGGCGTTCGATCGATCCATCGACGTCCGGATCTCGCGCTTGCGACAGAAGCTCGGCGACGATCCTCGTCATTCGCGCCTGCTCAAGACCGTCCGCGGCGTCGGCTACGTGCTCGTAGCGGGGCGTCCGTGAAGAAGATTCGCTTCCGGCGGCTCGCCGTCCGGATCTTCGCGTACGCCATCGTGCAAACCATCGCGATGTTCTTCGCGATGTGGTGGACGCTTTCCGTCCAGTGGCGATACTTCCCGAGTGTTGGGCACGAAGACATCGTCCAGTACCTCGCGGACGACATTGCGCTCGCCGTGGGTGACGACGCTCGCTTCGACGCGCAAGTCGAACGCATCCGGGCCAAAGCCGAGATCTTCCTCCTCGACCCCCAAGGTCACGTCGTTTGGACGAGCGGGCATGTCACAAGGCCCGACGGTCTCGGCACCTGCCAGGCCGTGCGATACGCCAATCATTCCCCGGTCGACGGATATCTTTGCGCGCACCGCGACCTGCCGGCACCGAAAGGCGCAGCGACGTCCGTGGAGGTCTTGATCGGCCGGCCGGCACCGTCGCTCTGGATATGGTTCGGCGGCGACGCGATCATCCTCGTCATCGGAGCGGTGCTCCTCGGACGATCGCTCAGCCGTCCGCTCCATCGGATGTCGACCGTCGCCCAGCAGTTCGGCGCCGGACATCTGCAGGCCCGCGTGAACCTGGAGCGCTCCGACGAAATCGGCGACGTTGCAACGGCCTTCGACAAGATGGCCGACCGGGTCAACGACGTCCTCCGCATGGAGCGCGAGCTCCTGGCGAACATCTCCCACGAGCTCCGCACGCCGCTCACGCGCATCCGTCTCGCCCTGGAATTCATCGGCAACGGAGACGTTGCGGTCGCGCGCGAATCACGACGAGACATTGCCGACGATCTCGACGAGCTCGAACGCATTCTCGGCGACGTCCTCGCGTCTGCGCGGCTCCAGCTCGACGATGGGACGAACTACGGAATCTCCCCCCTGCGTATCGAACGCGTGGCGCTGACCGATGTGATCAGCCGCGCCGCTGCGCGGTTCCGCAAGGCCCACCCGAATCGGCCCCTCGACGTCGACGACGTTCCGTTCGAGGACGAATTGGACGCCGACCCCATCCAGCTCCGGCGCGCCATCGACAACGTTCTCGCGAATGCACACAAGTATACCGACGATCCGGCAGGGCCCGTGAGCGTTGCCTACGAGAGCGACGCGCGCCTCATGCGCCTGCGCATCGTCGACCGAGGGATTGGCATTTCCGAGGACGATCAGAAGCGCCTCTTCCGCCCCTTTTTCCGCGCCGATCGTAGCCGCTCGCGCGCCACGGGAGGGCTAGGTCTCGGGCTCCTTCTGGTGCAGCGTATCGTCGAAGCCCATGGCGGAACCGTGAGGCTCGAAAGCCGTCTCGGCCAAGGCACCACCGTGACCATCGAGCTGCCGCGGGCCCCCGAATCGACTCTAAATTTCTAGCGGACACAATTCGACGCAATCGGGTCAACTTGGGGTCAAGCCCGCCTCGGATGCTTGGAGCATGAGCAGCCGAGAGCCGGAGACGCCTGCCCCCTCGCCGTCGCTGCGGCGCTCGCCATTGCTTTTCCGGTCGCCGATCGGGAACGAAGCGGAGCGCGCGCACTTCCAGCGTCGTCTGGAGATGACGTTGCTCGCCGTCGTCGTCCTACAGGCAACGTTCTGCTTCGTGTCGCTGGGAACGCTGCTGGCAGGTCCCATCGAACGAGAGAGAGCCACGACGATCCAGTGCGCCGGACACGGAGTCGTCGCAAGCGCCGCCCTGCTTGCGGCCTTCGCTCTCCGCCGACGGGCACGCAGCATCGACGCACTCGATCGCTTCGACGCCTTCGCGACGATGCTCGTCGCCTGGCTCACGATTGGCTTCACAGCGCTACCTCCGAGCGGCGAAGGCCCACACATGGTCGCGCTGCAGATCGTCACCTATGTGAACGTTCTCCGTGCGGCCTTCGTTCCCTCGACGGCGGTGCGTACGTTCGTCGTCGCGAGCGCCGCTCTGCTTCCGCTCCTCCCCGTTACCATGACACTCCGCACCTCCGGTGGCCCGAGCGGCTCGCTCATGGCCGTCTGGTGCGCCCTCAGCGCGGCGTGTGTGGGCGCGATCTCGTGGGTCGTGTACGGCCTGGGCGTGCACTCGAGCGAGACGTCACGCATTGGACAGTACGTTCTCGACGCCAAGATCGGTCAGGGCGCGAGTGGTGCCGTCTATCGGGCGACCCACGCTAGCCTGCGAAGGCCGGCTGCCGTGAAGCTCTTGACCGATGTCTCGCCGGAGGCCGCCGACCGCTTCGAACGCGAGGTCCAGCTCACGGCCCGATTGCGTCATCCCAATACGATATCCATCTTCGACTACGGACGAACGACGGATGGATTCTTCTATTGCGCAATGGAGTATCTGGAAGGCGTCGATCTCCATCGGCTCGTCGAACGCGAGGGCCCTCAGCGACCCTCACGCGTCGTGCATTTTCTCGTCCAGATCTGCAACGCGCTCGAGGAAGCTCACGCGGCCGGGCTCGTCCATCGCGACATCAAACCGTCGAACGTGATGTTGGTTCCGAAGCTCGGCGTCCACGACGCCATCAAGGTCCTCGACTTCGGATTGGTGTACGTGGCCCTCGGCGAGGAGGAGGCGACGTCGAGGGCCGTCGTCGGCACTCCCCTCTTCATGGCGCCCGAGGTGATTCTCGATCCGTCGCGCGTCGACGGACGCGCCGACCTCTACAGCCTCGGCGTCACCGCATACTATCTTCTGACCGGGCGCTACCCACTCGAGGGCGCCAGCGCGGTCGACGTGTGCATCGCGCAGATCTACGAAGAGCCAGAACCGCCGTCGTCGCACGTCAGCGGACTGCCGCGCTCGCTCGAACGACTGCTGATGACGTGCCTCGAGAAGAGCCCCGAAGACCGACCTCGCAGTGCCGCCGTGCTCGCCGCCCAGCTGCGCGCATGCGACGTCGGCCCCTGGCTCGAATCCGAGGCGCAAGAGCGATGGCGTGGCGACTCCACCGACGCTGCCCCGCGGGACACGCTCCCTGCCGCGATCGTCACGACGTGAAGCGCGAGGCCTGACATCCCACGTGGTGGTTGCACAACTTGGCACAGCCAGCACTCGGGGAATTGCAGAGAACTGGGGGACTCGCAGGCACGTGGCGCGGGCGCGCGACGGCACAGCCAGGCGGTCAATTATCGGTCATTCCCACGCCCTTGGCACACTCGTTCTGGCACATCCCTGACAGTGATGGCGCGGAGCGGTGAAGGCGACTCTCCGTCAGGCGTTCGTCGGGCTAGAGCGTCGTTCCCGGCGCCTTGTCCTCGACCGGCGCTTTCGCCCCGTCTTTGACGCGGATGGCCCACGCCACACTGCCCAGACCGAAGCCGGTGACGAGAACGAGGTTGCCACCGAGGACCTTGGTCGCCCGCTTCAGCGATTCGACCGCGCGATCGCGGTTCTCCTCGACGCTACCCGACGAAACGAAGCAGGGCCACGAGGTGGGCACGGCCGCCCAGACGAAGAGCGTCGCCACGAGCAAGACGCGCTGCGGATAGCAGACCGGCCGCCGCCACTTTTCGCGGTACGGATAGAAGAAGTCGGAGTTGGGCTCGGCTTCGACCTTCCCGAGCACCTCGTAGCGGTCTTCGTCGACGGAGAGCACACCGTCCTTCAGGGAAATCCCGGGCGGGAGCTGGCCGACGATGGCCTTGACCTGCTCGTCGGCGGTCCCCTCCAGCAGCGTTTGGGCCTGAGCGGTGATGGTTCCCGTGTTCCGATGCTCGCCGGACACGGACTCCACGCGTGGATTCCAGACCTGCGAGGCGCAGCCCATTTGCGTCGCGGCCAGCGCGATGCCGGCCGGAAGGAGGAAGCGCGTGACGAATGGCGAGACTCTCTTGGACATCGGCCCTAGGAGCCGCGCTCACGCCCGAGGTCGCACGAAACCCTCGCGACGGCTCGCCGTCGTTCGAGCTCGGCCGAGGTCGACGGGCCCTCCGAATGGGAAAACGTGCCGGGAGGACGCGCGGCTAGGATAGGATCGCGGCGTGTGCCGACGCCGTGCTGCAACGCGCTCTCGGATGCGCATTGCCGCTGGCGCCCTCTCCCTCGGCTTGGCGTGGCTCATGGGCTGCCCGGAAGCGCGGGCCGACGCCACGTTCGCCCTCTCGTGGCGGTCCAAGCCTGGAGTGCCGGCGTGCCTGACCGAGGCTGCCGTCCGTCGCGGCGTGGAAAAGAAGCTCGAGCGCAATCCCTTCACCGATCGCGAGCACGCCGACATCCTCATCGAAGGCGAAGAGTCACGAGCGAGCGGTCGGTTTCGAGCACGCCTGACCCAAAGAGATCGTGGAGGCATCGTCCTCGGCGCGCGGGAGCTCGATGCCGACACCTGCGCGAGCTTGCTTCGAACGGCCACGATCGTCGTGGCGCTCTTCATCGAACCGGAAGGAGCGCGACCGCGGCAGCCGGAGACCACGTCCGAACCTGCGCCGCCGCCGGAAGAAGCGGAAGAAGAACCGATCGAGCCCGAGCCCGCCATGACGGGAGCACCTCGACGCCGAAAGCTTCGATCCAAACCGGCACCGCGCCCGCTCCCGACGTTCGAGCTCTCGCTCGGCGCAGGCATCGCAGGCGCGATCGGGCTGCTGCCGTCGCCCAGCGTGTCCGTGCGCGCAGCGGCGCGACTCGAAGCAACGCGATCCCGCATCGGCTTCGAGTGGTCAGGCGGCTATTCCCTCCCCCAAACGCTGCGCGATGGTTCGGTCCGCGGAACCTTCTCCGCGATCGACCAACAGCTCCGCGCGTGCGTTCCTCTCCTCCCGACGTCCCGACTCACGCTCGACGCGTGTGGCGGGGTCTTCTGGGGAGCCATCATCCCCACCACCTCCGGCGTCCGAGAGCGCAAGGATGCCTGGCGGCCCCTCGCCGGCCCACTCGGAGCGCTCGCGCTCGAGCTAGACCAACGCCCGGGCGCCCTACGCCTCGACCTTGGGCTCGTCGTCCTCCCCCTCCGCCGCGAGCTCTACTACGAGACGACCACGGGCCAGCAGCAGCTCTTCTATTCGACCGGAAGGTTCGTCGGATTCGTTGGGGTGAGCGGCCTACTCACGATTTTGTAATAATCGGGGTCGGTGGCCTGCATATGGTCCAGTGCGGGCGTTATCCATTCCCAGCCTTGCGTCCGATGAATCGGGGGTTCGGCTCCACGTGAGCGGACCTCCCGACATCGCGGCGATCTTCCGAGAGCACGGCCCCTACGTCTACACCGTGCTCCGGAGCCTCGGCGTGCACGCGGCCGACGTCGACGACGCCTTCCAGGAAGTCTTCGTCGTCATCCACCGGAAGCTACCCAGCTACGAGGACCGCGGCTCGCTGCGGGCTTGGGTCTACGGCATCTGCGTGCGCCTCGCCCGCCGGTTCCGGAGCCGACGTGGTGCGGCGCGGGAGGTGGCCTCCGACCAGCTGCCCGAGCCCGTCGACCCGAGAACCCCTGCCGAGCACCTCAGCGAGCAGCAGGCCCGCGCCATCGTCAACACGATCCTGGACGACCTCGACGACGACAAGCGCGCCATCTTCGTCCTGTTCGAGCTCGAGGAGCTGACGATGAACGAGGTCGCTCAGTCCCTCGAGATCCCCCTGCAGACGGCCTACTCCAGGCTCCGCGCCGCGCGCGAAGCCGTCGAGGCCGGTGTCCGCCGCTATCGCATGCGGAAGGAATTCAAATGAGTCGAGACCCCATCCGCCTCTCGGAGTTGCGCGATCCCCCGTCCGCCGATGCGGAGTTCCTGGGCACCGTCCTTCGAACGGCGCGTCGCGCGTCGCCGCCCCTTGGCAAGATGGACGAGCTCGCCAGCCGCCTCGGCCCGATGCTCGGCGACAAGCCTCCCTCGCCCGTTCGCTGGATGCCGTGGGCCTCGGCCTCCGTGGTCGCGATCGCCCTCGTCACGGCCACGGTCGTCGTGACGCGCTCGAACAGTGGCGCGGCCGTGGCGCCTACGACAACGACCACGACGGTTCGAACCGAGCGCCCCGAGCCCGCGCCGGAGCGTGCAGCCGCCCCGGTCGAAGCCGCGCCGGCCATTTCGGTGGACTCGCTCCCCGACGTGCACACTCAGCGCGTACCTGTCCCTGCGTCGGCGCCCGCGACGAGCCTCGCGCGATGCAACGAGGTCGAGCTCATCGATGCGGCCGACACGAAGCTCCGCGCGGGTGACGCCGCCGGTGCGCTCGCGATGACCCGTGAGCACGAGCAGCGTTGTGCGTCCGGCACGCTCGCCCAGGAACGCGAGCGCATCGCCATCGAGGCACTCGCCAAGCTCGGTCGCAACGACGCTGCGCGTGCTCGCGCTCACGCCTTCGAAGAGCGCTATCCGTCGTCGCCTCACGTTCGTCGCGTACGACAAGTCATCGGCGACCTGAATAGGTAGTGTATCGGCACTTTGTGTCGATTGTTTCATAAGGATGACGTCGGAGCTGCATGATGAACATGCGCAGTCGGCTTCGAAGCGACCGTCCTTCTCATCCTCGTCTGGGCATCGCCCTGATGACGATCTCACTGGCCCTTGCATGGGGATGTTCGACCGCGCAGGATCGCCTGGGCGTCGCGATCGACAACCAGCCTCCGCCCGTCTTCGTCACCGAAGACGCCGGCGGCGACGCTGACGCGAGCGACTTCGTCAACTACTGCCCCTCGAACAAGTGTCCTCCAGGCTGGACGACCTGCCCGACGTCGCTCTTCCCGTGCGACGTGAACTTGCTCTCGGACGTCAACAACTGCGGTGCCTGCGGCTCCACGTGCCCGCCGGGTCTGAACGAGAAGTTCTCGTGCGACAACGGCGCATGCAAGATGGCGTGCGAAAAGCACCTCGATTGCGACGGGATCGTCGACAACGGCTGTGAGATCTCTCCCGTCGACGACAAGAACTGCGGTGCGTGCGGGAAAGAGTGCAAAGACCCCGACAAGCGCTGCGTGTACCAGGGCCAATGGGGCAACAGCCCCACGGACTGCGGCTGTCCGGACGGCAAGGCGAGCTGCGATGCGAGCGGCCAGTGCTACGACCTCAAGGCGGACGACACGAACTGCGGTGCGTGCGGGACGCAGTGCGACCCGACGAACGGCGGCAAGCCCGCATTGGCGAACGCCAAATACGGATGCGGAGACGGCAAGTGTGGCGCTCTCAAATGCACCGGCCGATTTGCCAATTGTGACGGTAACGTCGAGAACGGCTGCGAAACGTCGATCGTCGCGGACGACAACTGCGGTTCTTGTGGAGTTGTGTGTCCGGCCGGCACCGCGTGCCGGATCGACAGCGCCACGTCGCAGCCGATGTGCGCGTGTCCGACGGGCCTGACGTACTGCCAGAACCACTGCGAGGGTGACGTCTGCTTCGGAAGCTGTGTCGACCTGACGACCGACTACGCCAATTGTGGAGCCTGCGGCGCCTACTGCAGCTATCTCAATGGCACTCCGCGCACATGCAACTTCGGCTCGTGCGAAATGCGATGTCGCGAGGGCCAGGCCGATTGCAACAACAGCCAATCGGACGGGTGCGAAGTGAACACCAACAGCGACCCACACAATTGCGGCGGGTGCGGTCAGGTTTGCGACGCCGTCGCCGGTCAGGCGTGTGTCGCGGGTCGATGCGTGGTCGAGCCTTGCGACCAGGACGCCGGGGAGCTCGCGCGATGAAGACGACACGAGCCAGATTCCTTCTCCTCGCCGCCGGCGCCGTTTCGAGTGCGGGAATCGCGACCTCACTGCTCGCCGCGTGCGCGGCCGACGAGAGCAGCGCCCCCCTCGAGGCCGACGCCGCGGTGGTTCCGACCCCCGATGCAACGACACAAGATGCGGGGAGCGACGTCGACGCGGCTCCCTGCGCGGTGGACTGCGAGTATTTCCCGGCCGAATGCACGGCCGACGCTCTCTGCCCGAACGGCCCCTTCGATCCGAAAGACCCCACCGTGGGCCTCGATTGGCGAACACGCGTCAACGTGATCGCCGGGCGCTCGGCGTCCGACCTCTGGATCGCCGGCACTGTCGGAACCGTCGCCCACTTCGACGGCACGGCGTGGACCGTCTCCGACACCGGAACGCAGGCCGCCCAGCACGCCTTCTGGCTCGCGCCCTCGGGTGAATTCACGATTGGAACCTTCGATCGAATTTACAGCCACGGCCTCGACTTCGACGGTATCGCCGACGCGGGAGTTTCGCCGGGAGGCTGGTCACGCCGGCCGACGCCCACGATTCCTTCGGGCTTCGGTCGCGAGCTCACCGCCGGCTGGGCTGCCCCGGGCGCGAACGCCATCTGGTTCGGCACGAGCACCGATCTTTGGCGACTTCGCCTCGGCACGAACTCCTCACTCGAAGTCCAACCGGGAATCGCAGCGTCGGTGTGCTCCTCGATCCCCTGCCAGAAAATGCGAAGCATCCACGGAGCGTCGGCGAGCGCGTTGTTCGCCGTCGGCGACGTCGGAGCAGCGGTTCGCATTTCCGGCGCCGACGGAGATCACCCCACCGCGAGCCCTCTCAACACGCAGACGTGGACCGGGCTCACTGGCGTGTGGGCCGCTTCGGACACGGACGCCTGGGCGGTCGGCGGCTCCGGGACCATTCGCCACTACACGGGCAACGATCTGCAGTGGAACACCGAGACCAATGTTCCGACAACGGAGAATCTCAACGGCGTATGGGGCGCCTCCCCGACCGACGTGTGGGCCGTTGGGAATGCCGGCGTCGTTCTCCACTACGACGGCACGAGCTGGTCGCGCGTGAAAATCGCGGGACTCGGTTCGCGCCGGCCTGATCTCTATTCCGTTTGGTCACCAGGGCCAGGACACGTCTGGGTCGGAGGAATGGGCGTCGTCTTGGCACTCGGAGGGAAACCATGAAAAGGATCTTTGCCTTTGCGTCAGCGTCGCTGGCGCTTGCGGCGGCCGCGGCCTGCGCGACGTCCCAAGAGGAGCCGCAGCCGCAGGCGGCCGACGACGCCGGCTCGACTGCCGTCCCCGACACCGGAATCGTCAGCCCGACCAACGACGGCGGCGGAACGACTCCGAAAGACAGCGGCCACACGGGCCCCGAGTGCAGCGACGCCGGATGGTGCACGACGGCGCTCCCCGACGTCGACCTCACGCTCCGCGACATCTGGCCTTTCGAGACGCGCGCCTTCGCGATCGCGGAGAGCCTGACCCTCGGCGTCAAGGTCCTCGAGTGGAACGACGCCGACGCGAAATGGGCTTACGTCGACGACAATACCCAGAACGAGTACGGATTCGGGCAATACGCGGGAAAGCTCTGGGCGCCGAACGAGAACGAAGTCTACTACGGAGTTGCGCCTTCGCTCCTCTATCACGGCAAGCGCTCGGCTCCCGGAACGCCGTTTACCTGGGAACGCACGCGGCTCCCGAGCAACAGCCTCGACACCAATCCGAAGCACGATCCCGGTGTCGCGAATTACATGGACATGAATCTGGCGTATCCCGTCACGACGACGGCCCTCGGCGTGTGGGGCGCCCCCGGCAGTTCCGACGTGTACGCCTGGTACGCGAATACGATCTTCCGTTTGCAGACCGACGGAAGCGGCACCTCGTCGTGGGTTCCCGACTACGTCCTCACGGACGACGCGCATCCCGACGACGTCTTCTACGTCTTCGGCGCGAGCGGCTCGAGCAAGGACGACGTGTGGTTCGCCGTTGGGCGTGGTCGCTACGGCGACACCGGCGCGTTCGCGTGCCCCATGGTGATTCACAAGACCCCCGATGGATACGCACGCGTCCTCGACAACGACATCAACGATGCCGACAAGCAGCAGTACAACGCCGACGCTTGTCACCCGAAAGCCGGGTCGCTCGGGTTCAATTTGAGCATCTCTTTCCCACCCTACGGCGTCTTCACGCTCCCGTGGACGAACGGCGGCTACCTCACGAGTATCGAGTCCGCCGGGCCGGGCGCTGCCGTCGGGATCTTCCACGGGAAGTTCTTCGCCTACGTCAGCACGAACGATCCCCCCACCGCGGCCGTGAACCAGGTGGTGGTGAACGTGCCGCGTGCGTTCGTCCCAGGCTTGGTGAACTCGGTCTGGGTGAACGGAGCCGACACGTGGGTGAGCGGCTGGGGCCTCGTCATGCACGTGCCCACGGACCCCGCACGCTGGGGATTCGGGCTCGGCATCCTGACCGCACACGACGCCGACCAGAATGAGGCGGATGCGTCCACGTACACCGTCTCCACCACTGCGGTCGAAGGCGCTCCTCTCGATCGACCGTTCTATCGGGTGCGAGGCACCTCCAACACCAACATCTGGGCCATCGGACCTCGCTATGCACTTCACAAGACGACGCCTTGATCGGAGCACGTCGAGTGCGCTCTTCGCCGTCTCCCTCCTCGCTACCTGCCTCGGGGTGGGCGTCGCGACGGCGAGCTGCTCGAGCAGTGACGAGCCTTCGGAATCGTCCCAATCGGTGGATGCCGGAGCCGACGCCACGGCCGTCACGGACGGCTCGAAGCCGGACGTGGCGACCGAACGCGACGCCGGCCTGGTCGACGCCGCGGCGCTGCCGGTCGTGTGCGAATCCACGCCGTGCGTGACGGCCCTCGTCACGACGCTCGGCGCGAACATCGACGATCGGAGCGAGGGCTTCTGTGCGTTGCTCAGCGACGGCACCGTGGCCTGCTGGGGCGCGAACGGCGCAGGCCAGCTCGGGCGTGGCGACGACGCGCCGACGGTCGACAGCGCCAATGCGGCACGTGTCACGGGCCTCACCGACGTGGTCTCGCTCGATCACACGTGCGCCGTCGACAAGAACGGCGCGGTGTGGTGCTGGGGCACCGGCCCCTTCCTGCAGCCCGACGCGGGGGCTCCGCTGGCGGCGCGCTCGCCCGTGAAGCTCGACATCCCCCCGGCCACGAAGATCGGCACGAGCTACGCGACAGCCTGCGCTGCCGTGAGTGACGGGCTGCTCTGCTGGGGTAGCAACGCGAACGGACAGCTGCAGCCGCTCACGGACACGCCAGGTCCGACGGGCCAACCGAAGTCGATTGCGCTTCCTCCGGGCGGAAAGATCGAAGCCATCTCCGTCGGTCTCGCCACCTTCGTTCTTCGTGACGACGGTTCGCTGACCACGTGGGGAGCCAATCCCCCCATTGGGCGACTGTCGCCGATCTTCCCCGACCCCTATCCGCAGAAGGTTCCCATCGAGGGAATCAAGGCGACCGATCTCGTCTACGACAATGCGTGCGCAACCGCAGGCGGCCGCGGCTACTGCTGGGGCGCGCGGGTGCAGCAAAAGCAATGGGGCGGCTCTGGGCTCGACCGTGCGGTCCCCGAACCGGTCATCGCCCCTGAGCCCATCACCGACATCGCTACGACGCATACCTACCTCATCGACAGTGAGGTCCATCCCTATCGCTGGTGCGCAGTTGGGATATCGGGAAAGGCGTATTGCTGGGGCGCAAACGACAGCGGCCAGGCCGGAGACGGCACGCAGGATCACGCCTACGACGCCACGAAGGTCGTCGGCTTGCCGGGCCCTGTCGCCCGAATCAAGACCACGCCCAACACGACGTGTGCACTCCTCACCAGCGGCAAGGTCTATTGCTGGGGCAGCAATTACAACGGCCAGCTCGGCAACGGTGAGAATCGGGGGAGGAATTTCGTTCCGGCAGAGGTGAAGCTCCCATGAGCCGTCGTATTTCGAACAAGGCGACGTTGTCGATCGTTGGTTTGACGCTTTTTTCCGCCTTCGCGGTGACCGTCGGCGCGTGCGGACATGACAAAGGCGGCTTCGAGGAATCGCAGGCCGGTTTCGACGCCGCCTCGCCTCTCGGTGAGGTCGACGCCGCCGCCTGTCCATTCCAGTGCTCGCTCGATGGTCGCTCGATCATTCGATCGTGCTCGGGCGAGGTCATCGAAACATGTGATGCCAACAAGGCTTGCGGCGCCGCCAAGTGTCAGGAGCCATGCGCCGCCGCCGCGGCCGATCAGAGCTCGAACGGCTGTGAGTTCTATTTCCAGACGCCGGCCACGAGGGATCTCTATTCGGACTCCTGTTACGCCGCGTTCGTCGTCAACACGTCGACGCAGCCGATGGATTTCACACTCGACCTCGAAGGGAAGGCACTCGACGTCTCCAAGGCCGTCTTCCGCACGAACCCTGGCGATGCGACGCTGATCTCGCATACCGGTCCGCTCGGTCCCGGTGAGAGCGTCGTCGTCTTCGTCTCCGATCACGATCCCGCCGTGCCGATCAGCAGGCAGAATCCGATCGCGTGCCCCAAGGGCGTGGTCCCTGCGATGCTGCGTGCCGGCGCGCTGAACGGGTCGGGAATCGGCTCGTCGTTCCACTTGAAGACGACGATGCCAGTCTCCCTCGTCGCGATGTATCCGTTCGGCGGCGCGGCCAGCTACTTCCCCACGGCAACGCTCGTCCTTCCCGTGGTGACGTGGGCGAAGCAACACGTCGTGGTCGGTTCATGGGAGGCCGTCGTCCCCGGTGACCCCAACACCCAGATCGTGGCGGCCGAAGACGACACTCAGGTGACGATCCTCCCGACGAAGGCCATCCAGAACGGGCCGACCATCAAGGGCGGGGCGCCGAAGGTCCCGGCGAAGTTCACGCTGGGGGCGGGCAAGTTCCTCCAGCTCAGCCAGTTCGACGACCTCACCGGAAGCATCATCACGTCGAACAAGCCCACGACGGTCTTCTCGGGGCACGGCTGCGCGGACGTCCCCTCCAGCGCCGGTGCGTGCGACGTCCTCTGGCAACAGGTCCCCGCCTACGAGCAGTGGGGCTCCGAATACGCTTCGGTCGGCTACCGACCGAGGATCGGAGACGAGCGAGAGACCATGCCGTATCGCATCGTGGCCGCGCGTGACGGCACGCGGCTCGACTACGATCCCGCCATCCCGGTCGGCGCGCCGACGGTGCTGAACGCGGGCGAGGTTGCAACGTTCCCGGCCGGCGTCGGCGAAGCGTTCGTGGTGCGCACGCAGGACGTCGACCACCCGATCTACGTTGGAGCCCTCATGACGGGCTTCAGCGGCGGCTACTACGGCTCGCCCAACCAGGCGGGATGGGGCGATCCGGAGTTCGTCAACGTCGTGCCGGCCGGGCAGTACCTGAACGCGTACAGCTTCTATGCCGACCCGTCGTACGACCAGACCTCGCTCGTCGTCGTCCGCGCGAAGAGCCACGGCGAGTTCAAAGACGTGTGGCTCGAGTGCGCCGGCGCCCTGACGGACTTCAAGCCGATGGGGACGCGCGGTGACTACGAATGGACGCGCGTCGACCTGATCAAGGACCACGGCCCGGGCCAAACCTTCGGCGACAAGACCTGCCAGAGCGGCCTGCAGAACATGAAGAGCGATGGCCCCTTCACGGCCACGATCTGGGGTTGGGGCTTCGCCGCGAGCTACGCGTACCCGGGCGGCATGGCCCATCGCAAGCTCGTGACCCAGCCGCTGCCCGACATCTACTAGCGCTCGAGCGAGGCGGCGCGGTCAGTGCCCCGACTGCGCCGCGTCGATCGCACGAGCCAGTGAATCGTCCTTCCGCAAGCACGGATTGCAGTCGTACCGGCGACGACGACCGCATCCGTGCTTCGTCTCGAGCTCGCGCAGAGCCGTGAGCGCTCGCGCGTCGGCTTGCCTGCCGGCGCTGAGAAGGACGTCGTGCCGATCTTCGCAGGTGGTGGCCTTCTCGAGGTCGATGAGGAAGGCGGAAGCAGGCGATGCGTTCGCCTTCACGCTCGCCTTCACGAGGCTCCGCTGCGCGCGCGATGACGTCGACGACGGAACGTCTTTGCTCTCCGACAGCTCGATGAGCGCATCGACGCCGTCCGGACCGAGCGGTCCTTCGAGCAAGCGGAACGCCTCGTCGGCCGTCTCGAGCTTCGACGCGGCGCGAAGGACCACGCGGAGAAGCTCGCGGGGAACGCCCTTCGGATCCGCTTCGGCCATGAGACGCACGACGCGAAGCGCGTCGGAGCCACGACCTGCCGCATCGTACGCGAACGCGAGCTCGCGCGTGACGGCCGCGTCCTTCGGGTACTTCGCCGCGAGCTCTTCGAGCGCAGCCGGCCCCTTGGTCGCCGCGGCTCGAACCTCTTCGGCCGAAGCCGTGGTGCTCACGCTCAGGATCTTGGCCACCGTGCCTTCGGACGGCTTGTGAGAGCCACGCGTCGCGAGCACGACGACGATGGTGAGGACGCTGAGGCCCCACACGCCGCCCACGATGGCGAGCACGGCCACCTTCGGTAGCTTCACGCGCGCCGCGAGCATCTCGATGCCCGCATCGGCCTGCGCCACCACGGGTCGCAGCGCGGTCACCGCCTTGTCGCGATAGAGCGCGATTCGGTCGACGAACGCGGTCGGCTGAGCCAGCAACGCACTTCGCGGCGCAACGGGGGGAGCCGTGGGCGACATCGCCCTCGCGCCCGATGCCTCGAGGCGCGTGGCAGCGAACGCCACGACCGCCGCCGGATTGACCGCCGCCGGGTGCACGACGCTCGCACGATCGCTCTTCGGCATGCCCCAGGGCACGTCGAGCCCACTCTCGGTCGCAGCGAGATCGATCGCCTCGATGAGGGCGCGCGCCGTCGGATAGCGATCGTTCGCGTCTTTCTCGAGCAGCTTTCGCACGACCGCTTCGACCGGCGGCGGGACCACGACGCCGGGCGCGCGCTCGCTCATGGGCGGCACGGGGGCGGTGATGTGTTTCGTCAGGAGCTCGAGCACGTCACCGCTGAAGGGCACGACCCCGGTGAGCAGTTCGTAGAGCACGCAGCCGAGCGCATAGAAGTCGGCGCGATGGTTGACGCGATCACCAACGGCCTGCTCCGGCGCCATGTACGAGGGCGTTCCCATGACGGTTCCGACCTGCGTGAGGAACTGCGCGCTCGCGCCCGAGGGCGGATCGAAACGCGCAACGCCGAAGTCGAGAACCTTCACGAAGTCGGGATCGCTCCCCTTCGCGACGAGCATCACGTTCTCGGGCTTGAGGTCGCGATGCACGATGCCTGCGTCGTGCGCGCGCTCGAGCGCGAAGGCCATCTGGCGGGCGACGTGCAGCGCTCGCGCGGCCGGGAACGGCCCCTTCTCGAGCTTGTCGCGAAGCGTGGTTCCATCGACGTACTCGAGAACGAGGAAGAACGCCCCGTCGTCGGTCTGGCCGAAGTCCGTTGCGGCGATGATGTTCGGGTGCTCGACGTGAGCTGCCGCTTCCGCTTCGCGCCGGAACCGAGCGAGCACCTCTTCGTTGTCCGCCATCTGCGCGTGGAGCAGCTTCAGGGCGAAGCGCTTGCGCATATGGGTGTGCTCGGCGAGGTACACCGCGCCCATGCCGCCCTCGCCGATCAGCGATAAGACGCGATAGCGCCCCGAAATGAGCTGACCCACGCGGTCGACGCTCGGGACTTCGCTCGGGTTCGGAATGGCAGCGCTCATGGCAGGTACGGGTCGATTCTAGCGCGAGTCGATCGACCTTCGATCATGTCGTTTTGTAACAGAGCTTCACTGGGCAGCTCGCGCACCGGCCGCACGGATGGCACGTTCCAGGCTGGGATCACTGCGAAGGCACTTGTGACAGTCGTCGGTTCCGTGCCGTCCACACCCATGGGTGTTCCTGAGCGCACGAAGCGCCGGAAGTGCGCGAGCGTCGGCGAGGTCGACACCTCGCCCGAGAAGCTGCCGTCGACTTTCGCAACTCGTCGCTGCCTTCAGATCGAGAAGAAAGCCCGTTGACTCGGATGCGTTCTTGCGAACGCTCGGCTTGGTCAGGCTGCGTGAGGCGCGCTCGCGCGTCTCGGCGGTCGTCGACGTGTCCGACGAAAGCTCGAGCAGGGCCTCGACCCCGTCTTGCCCGAGGGGGCCTTCGAGAAGTCGGAACGCTTCGTCCGAGCTGTCGAACTTCGAGGCGGCGCGGACGATGATACGAACCAGATCGCGAGGCATCGGGCCCTTGGCGCCATTCGCCGCGCGCTCGACCACACGCAATGCATCCGAGGGTCGTCCCGCACCGTCGTACGCGAAGGCGAGCTCGCGAAGAATCGCAACGTCTTCGGGGTACGTGTGCGAGAGATCTTCGAGCGCAGGAATTCCGAGCACGGCAGCCCGATGAATGGCGTCCGGTGATGCACTCGTCGCCGCACGCGCGGCGTTCGCGACCAGGCCGCTCGGTTGCGTGCGAGCTGCGCGAACGAAGTGAGTCACCACGAGTGCGCCGACGAGAGCCGCCACGATCGCAAGGCCTCCGATGGTGAGCTCGCGGCTTCGGTTCTTCGCGAACCGAAGAAATTCGGCGAGCGCACCCACCGTGGGTCCTGTGTGGGCGGTGGCGACCGCCTTCTCGGGCGCTGGTGCCCGCACGTGGGCGCGAGCGAGCTCGTCGATGGCCTCCACGACCGCCTCGGCGCTCGCCGGACGCGCGGCGCGGTCCTTTTCGAGCATTCCATGAACGAACGCCTCGATCGCCGGCGGAACCCGCGCACTGGGCGCACGCTCGGCCATCGTCGGAACCTGACCGACGAGATGCATCGTCATCATCGTCGACGCATCGCCGTCGAACGGGCGCACACCGGCGAGCATCTCGTAGAGGACGATGCCGAGGGCATACAAGTCCGAGGCCGCCGTCGCGGCTTCGCCGACGGCTTGCTCCGGCGACATGTATTCCGGCGTGCCGAGCACCGAGCCCGCGCGCGTGAGCGGCTGGCTCGACGAATCAGGAGCGCTGTCGGCCTCGACGCGAGCAATGCCGAAGTCGAGCACTTTGACGACCTCGGGATCGTCGTCGCGACGAACGAGCATGATGTTCTCGGGCTTGATATCCCGATGCACGATCCCCGCCCTGTGCGCCCGCCCGAGTGCGAGCGCGATCTGACGCGCGATTCGCAGCGCACGTGTCGTCGAGAGCGGGCCCGGAGCGAGCGCCGCCCGCAAGAGCGTGCCCTCGACGTAGTCCATGACCAGGAAGTACTGGCCATCGTCGGTCCGCCCGAAGTCCGTCGCCGCGACCACGTTGGGATGCTCGAGGTGCGACGAGGCCTCCGCTTCTCGGCGGAATCGCGCGACGGCTTCCGTATCGTCGGCGAGGTCGGCGTGAAGCAGCTTCACGGCGACACGCTTCTGCATCAACTCGTGCTGCGCGAGGTACACGACGCCTGCCCGTCCAACTCCGATGAGTGACGAGACGCGATACCGTCCTGCCAACAACTGACCAATTCGCTCGCTTGTCGATGGGGGCTGCATGACCGAATGCCGAAGAAGGCGTGGCTGGATTCTCGTTCTTCCGAGGTGGGAACGGCAACAGCTTGCGCGCGATGGCGAATGGTCGTTCGATTGACCAGCCTCGAATCAGGCGCGAATTCGACATTGGCGCGCAGCGCGCACGACGACGCACACCTCTCACGTCGACCTCGTGGCCGCGCTCCACGAGAGCGTAAGGGCAGACGTTGCGACGTCTGCAGGTGAGCCGGTCCAGCGGTGACGCGTGCGGGATCGGCGATTGCACGCTCGGTCGGAGAACCGCAGACGGTCATGGTTTGCGGACGAAGGAGCGTCCATGGCGGCTGAGTCGGTTCCCGATGCGTCCGCGCGAGCCCTCGAGACCCTCGAGAGCTTGCTCGAGATTCCGGCCGCCAATCTCGAGACGGCGCTCTCCAACGCATGCGACCTCACGGCGAACGCGCTCGGTGCGGACAAAGTCGACGTCTTCCTCTACGACGCGTCGCGCGCGTCGCTCGTCGCGCTGGGAACCAGCAGTCAACCTCTGTCGTTGCGCGAGCGAAAGGCAGGCCTCGATGTCCTGCCGATCGCCAACGGCGGCCACGTCCCGCAAATTTTCGAAACGGGAAAGCGCCTTTGGACGGGGCACCTCGAGACTCACACGGACGAGCTCGTAGGGATAAGGGAGACGCTCGCGATCCGCTCGCAGCTCGGAGTCCCGCTCGACGTAGGCGGAGTTCGGCGCGGCGTTCTGATGATTGCATCGCTCAAACCCGAGCTCTTCACCAAGAACGACGTCCGCTTCGCGGAGAGCATTGCGCGATGGATCGGGCTCGTCGCTCATCGGGCCGAGCTCGTCGAAGCCATCGGCAAAAATGCCGCGGAACAAGGACGCCGCGCGGCCGCCGAAGAGCTCCTCACCGTCCTCGCTCACGACCTTCGAAACTACCTGTCTCCCATCGTGATGCGACTCAACCTCGTGGGTCGGCGGTCGGCGCAAGAGCATCGCGACGACGACACCCACGACGTCGAACGGGCGTTGAAAGCCCTCGATCGTCTCGGCAACTTGATCTCGAGCCTTCTCGACGTCGCTCGGATCGACGAGGGCCTCTTCGAGATCGCTCCCCAACCCATCGACCTGCGCGCCCTCGTTCAGGATGCCGTGCAGGTGCTCTCCACACCCCAACGTCCGATCGCCTTGCACGCTTGCGAAGAGCTGCTCGCGTATGCCGACGAAACGCGACTTCGCCAGTGCATCGACAACCTTCTCTCGAACGCGCTCAAACACTCTCCTTGTGATGCGCCCGTGACGGTCAACGTCAGCAAGCAGGCACACGAGGGAGGATCCTGGGGCCGCATCGACGTCGTCGACGAAGGACCGGGCATTCCCACGAGCTCCTGCCGCGCATCTTCGAACGATTCGTCAGCGGCAACGCGAGTCGGGGAGGCCTTGGCTTGGGTCTGTATCTCGCGAAGAGCATCGCCTCGGCACACGGCGGGGAGCTCTTGGTGGAATCTGCGCCGGGCAAGGGTACCCGCTTCATCCTCCTCGTCCCGTGCGAGGATCGGCCCTCTTGACGTCGAGGTTCACTGCCGTTCGGATAAGCAGACAGCCGTCTGACACCGATGAATCCGACCTGAGATTTTTCACAGAAGGGCGGAAGGGCGGAAGTTTTTGGGGCGGAGAGAGCCGACCAATCGCGCGACACCGCCTCGGCATTGGCGCAATTCAATTGCCCAGCAAGCGGAGATTGGCGCGTTACGCGGGGCGATAAAAAAATCCTTCCGACCTTCCGACCTTCTTGTGAAAATTGTCTGCCTATCCGAACGGCATTGCGTCTAGGTTCCCGCGCGACGGCTCTCGGCGAGCACGTCGCGAAGGTTCGCAGCGTCGGGTGTGCGCTCGCCCCGCGTGATGGCGTGCACGACTCGAACGATGGCGTCGTTCGCGGGCGTCGGAACGCCATGACGACGTCCGACGTCGGCGACGTAGCCGTTGATGAAGTCCACCTCGGTCGGACGCCCGCGCTCGAAGTCTTGCAACATGGAAGGCTTGAGATCGCCGTAACCAGCGAGCACCTCACCGAGCCAGGCCTCGCGCGCAGGTGTGTTCCGCGCAGGCGCGATCGGGTCCACGATCATCCGTTCCGGACCCGCCCCGCTCGCCTTCGCGACGGCAAGGGATTCGTCGTAGGTGACGTCGAAGAGCGCACGGCCCTCGGCCGTCTCGACGTAGGCACGCATGGCCTGCCCGGCGATGGCTCCGAGCGTGGTCACCGCGCAGTTCAGGAGCAACTTCGACCAGACGGCACCTTCGAGGTTCGGTGTTCCCCTCACCTCCACGGCACGACCGAGCCACGATCGAATACGTTCGGCGCGCTCGCTCGTGCCGCCTTCGAGCTCTCCGACGAGGAGGTGACCGGCATTCCGCTGCTCGTAGACCCCGGGCTCGCGCATGGTGGCGCCGAGGTTCGAGAGGGCGCCGAGCACGACGTTGCCACCGAGTCGATCGGCGAGAATTCTCGATACGCCGCCATTCTGAATCGGAAGGATCGTTCCACCTGGCGCCAATATCGAATTCAATTTCGGAGCAACGTCGATGGCATCCTGCGCCTTGGTCGCCAATACGACGAGGTCGAACGCCGAGCCCGCCAGGTAGCTCTCGACCGGCGCCACGTCGGGAGCGTCGACGCCGAGCTCGCCGCCGACTCCGCTGACGCGCAAGCCGGAACGACGAAGCCGGTCGGCCGACGCCGCATCGCGTGTCGCCAGCCAAACGCGTGCGCCCGCCGCCTGCAGTCGAGCTCCGACGATCCCACCGAGCGCTCCGACACCGACGATCAACGTACGCATTGGCTCTCCGATGCAGCGCCGGTGACGGCGTTTCCAACCTCGTGAGCCGGAACCGCCGCGGGCACAAGCCCGACCTCACGCGCGTGGGCTACGAGCACCGAAATCACACACGAATGACCTTAAAAACAGGCCTGCCTTGACAGGTGACCAACTGGTCACATATTACTGATCCGTGACGGACGACGATCGCGTCTTCAAGGCGCTGGCCGACCCTACGCGCCGGTTCCTCCTCGACCTGCTCTTCGTGCGTGACGGGCGCACGTTGACCGAGCTCGAATCCGAGCTCTCCATGACGCGCTTCGGGGTGATGAAGCACCTCAAAGTCCTCGAGGCTGCCGGGCTCGTCGTGACGCTGCGCTCCGGGCGCGAGAAGCTGCACTACCTCAACCCGGTCCCGATCCGACTCATCCACGACCGCTGGATCGACAAGTACACCGAGGGGCGGGTCTCCGCCTTGATGGACCTGAAGAAGGAACTGGAGAACAACGATGACGACCAATGAGCAAAAGCGCGTTTACGTCTACCGAGTCCACATCAAGGCCACCGCTCAGGCCATTTGGGATGCGATTACGAAGCCCGAATGGATCGAGCGATATGGGTATTGCGCGCGCGCTGAATACGATCTCCGCCCGGGCGGCAAATACGAGGCATTCGCCACGCCCGAGATGGCTCAACACGGCGTACCGCACGTCATCATCGACGGCGAGGTCATCGAGAGCACCCCGCCACGCAAGCTCGTTCAGACGTGGCGCATCGTCTGGTCTCCGGAGATGAAGGCCGAGGGCTTCAAGCGACTCACCTGGGAGATCGAGCCGAGTTTCCCCGGGATCCATTCGCTCACCGTCACCCACGAGGTCGACGGCGCACCGAAGACCGAGGCCATCACGACCGGCGCGAACAAGGAAACCGGCGGCGGCTGGAGCTACGTCCTCAGCGACCTCAAGACCCTGCTCGAGACGGGAAAGAACCTCCCCGCCTCGTGACCCCACCAGCACCGCGATTCGACGAGCGAGCCAGGGATCGGGCGCCGACTCGGTCCTTGGCGCGTCTCGTCGCGCGCAGGTGGAATGCTCAGTAGCTCTTGCCGTCGAACGTCTGGACCTTCAGGGCGTCGACGTCGAGATCTTCGAGGCATCGCAGATTGACCACGATCTTCTCCTCGCCGCCGTGGGCATACTTGCCGAATGCGTGGATGCCGCAGGTGGTGCAGAAAAGATGATGCATCGACTTGCCGCCGAACTGGTAGTTCGTCTGCGCGGTATCGCCCGAGAGGAGCTTGAAGTCGCCCGGGGGCACGGACTTCATGAGCCAGCCCACACGGCTGCAGATCGAGCAGTTGCAGGCGCTCGCGCCGTCGATCTCCGTCGTGACTTCGAAACGCACCTGCTTGCAGTGACACGACCCGGCGTAGGTCTTCGCATTGGACATGACGAACCTCCTGCGCCCCAAGGTGCGCCGGAACGGCCTACCGGTATTGTAAAAACGCGCCAATCAGCGCGGAACGCCCGACGCTACGTGCAAGAGCACATCGTCGGGAACGACGAACGATCGGGCGGAGGAAGCCAACCTCGGCCCGCGCAACGCGAGCACTTCGGCGGCGGCGGAGGTGGCTCGAAAATGTGACTCACGTCGGCGACGCCTCGCTCTTCGATGGCGTTGCCTTGGCGGTCGACGAGCTTCGGATTGGCGATGCACCAGTTCGCGATGCAGCGCTCGGCCCGCTTGAGGACATCCTCCCAAGGGATGCGCCCCTCGGCACTCTCCAGACGTTCGAGCTCCGTCTTCTCGGCGTCGGTGAGCTCCCTGCCGTCGATCTCTTCCTGGTAGACGAGCTCGTTGATACGGAGTCGAGTTCGATAATCCGATTCGACGGCGAGTCGGGTAGTTTGGAAGAACGCGACGTCGTCGTCATCGAGGCCTCCGCCCCGGTTTTCGACGAGCGTATCGAGCACGAAGACGAGCAACGCGCGCGGCGCACACGCGTAGGTAGACTGCGGCCCGCCGTTCGCGTTCGTGCCGGGCTCGTAATAGTTGCCCATGCCTTCGCGGTAGTACTCGCCTTGCAGGCGGTCATTCGCACGTATCAGCTCGCCTTGCACCGACGCGCATGCGCCCGATGCCGGCACGAGCGCATTCCACAGCGCCTTGGTGAATGCCCGGAGACGCTCACTCGGAATGCGCCCATAGGCTCCCTCGTCTTCCCGTTCGAATGGCTGCATGGCCCCCGTCTCGCTCGATCGCCCTTCCGTCGGCGAGCCCCCCTCCGAGATCTATGTATACGCCAATCTTCCGACAGGCGAGCTCGCCTTCGGGCCGCCACTCGTTGCCGCGGCTTCACGGCCGCGGTTCCCCCATCGGGGCCTCGCTCAGCGTTCGACGCCGGCGTGGAACTTCTTCAGGAAGTCGGGCTCGGATTGGCGCAAGGCGAGCTGCACGCCGCCGCGCTTGAGGAGCACGGACTGCGCGGGCGGGAGGAGGCGTCCGAGCTTTTCGACGGGAAGTACGCTGTGAATGCCCGCGATCGCACGAAGGCAGCCGTTCTCCTCGGGCGAGCGCTCGTGGATGTTCGCGAGGGCGAGCAAGATCTCGGCGCGCTCGCTGTCGTCGAGGAGCTTGGTGCTGCCGATCATGCGGCCCCAGTCGTAGAAGTAGGGGCCGAACGGGAGCAGGAACGAGCGCTCACGACGAAGAGCCTTCGGCGAGCGAAGCGACAGGAAGCGATGGTTCTCTTTCGCCATCAGCTTCTTGTTCAGATCGCCGGCGTAGAGAAAGATGCCGTCGAAGAGGCGCACGCCGTCTTCGTGACCGAGCCGCTGGTAGCGGTGACCGAGCTCGGATGACACGAACGCAGGGCGCCAGGTGTCCACCACGCGCGAGAGATCGCCGAGGTTGTGGGCCACCGTCGTCACGACCGAGAGGAGCTCCTGGTCGGTGCCCTTCTTGCGCACGCGATCGATGATCTTCGCCTCGCGCGCGAGCTCCGCTTCGATCCATTCGCGCGTGCGTTCGATCATGGGCGCGTCGGAGAGCGCGAGGGCGCGCCCGAGGGCCCCCGCCATGACGCTGAACCATTCCCCTGATGCCCGGCGAGCACCTCTTTGCCGACGACCACGTGCCGCGCCGATACCGGCCGAACGTCCCACGTGGCGACCTCTTCCACGCGTTCGATGGCGGAAGCGAGACGGTTGCCGGAGAGCTGAGCCCAGACGTGCTGGCGGATCCGCGTGTCGACGTCGGTCGGGCAGAACGTTGCCACCGTCGTGTAGTGCGCCGCGAGGAGCTCGACGAAGTAGTCCTCCCCCGCCTCGCCTTTCTTCCAGCGCGCCTCGATTTCGGGCGCCTTCGACAGGATCTCGATCGAAGGAAGCTTGGGCTCGAGCGCGAAGGCCCACGGCGCGGTGCCCTTCACCTGCTCGAGCAGAAGCGTAGGGGCGATCCCTTCCGGCTTGCGTGACTTGGGCGACGCCATCGAGCGATGTCATACCCAACTCTGGCGCAGATGCCGAACGAAAGCGCCCCGGCCCCGTTGGGGCTCGATCGTGACGCTCTATCCTCGCGCGCTCAGCGCGGGACCGCGACCTTCACGTCGTGGAGGGGGCGACTCCCCATGCCGCCGGCGAAGCCGTAGCTCGCGTATTCGCCGGTGCCCCAGACAGTGATCGAGAACGGGCCCTCGCTCTTCGCCTCATGACGGCCATACCCGCACTGACCCTTCGGAAACACCTTCGGCACGCCGGCGCCCGTGATACGCACCCACGCGTATTCGTACTGGCCACTCGTGCCGAGCGGTCGAAAGTCCGAGATCTCCCCGGCGCACGCGAGCTCGACCGGACGGAAGCCGTTCACCGTCTTGCGGCGAACGATCGTGGCCGTGGTCTCGGGATAGGTGTAGTCGGCGAAGAACACGTACCGGTCGAGGAACTGATCGGCGGGCACGACGTTCACGTAGTCGGGGTCGCCGGTCGTCTCCGTCTGCTGGGTATTCCCGCCGGCGGTGATCAGGCCGTTGTACGAGGACCCCGTCATATAGAGACCGGCGTAGAGCGGGTGCTGCGCATCTTGCGTGCGGACGACGACGGGGGTGGCGCTCCAGAACACGGCGACCTGTCCCGCCGCGAGCGTCTCCGGCGCGCCCGCCGGGCGAGCGGGCTCGTAGGTCAATCGCGTATCGTCGACCGCGCCGACGATGCGCCACGGAACGCTCTCGGGTACCTCTTGGCCGAGCACCGACGGAATGCGCGACGGGTACGAAACGAGGGTGTACTCATTTCCCCATCGCGAGAGCCCGGGCATCTGTTGCTGGAGCAGATCGCACGCGCTGTACGACGAAGGAAGGTTCGTGCACTGCGTGCCGCCAAAGACGCCGACGCGCTTGGAAGTTTCGATCGCGCTCCCGCTCAAATCCTTGAGTTGCGAGAACTGGAGAACCTGGCCGCGCGAGAGCTTCCACGATTGCGAGTAGCCCGCCGCGGTACCCAGAACGTCCGTGCCGTCCGAGATGTCGGCCGACGCGCGCATTCGAACTTCGGTATCGTCTTCGTCGGCAATGATCTGCAGGGTGGTCTTCGTGGGAACTTCGGGGTAGCCGCCGCCGGTCATCGAAATCGTTCCGCCCGTCACGCCGACGTAGTTCGTATCCCACGACGACACCGGCAAGAGCAGCGTCGCCGCCGGCATGTGGGACAGGGCGCCGCCATAAGGGAAGATCGAATACGCGCTCACGGGCGCGTCGGTCTTCACGTGGAACGCACGCGTGAGCGTGGTGCCGTGGCGAAGCGGGTCCTCCTTCAGCGCAGGAACGATCCCCGGAGGACAGGCGATGAACTCGTCCGTCTCGCTGAGACCGGGCCCCTGCGCGAGGAAGACGAGCGCGACCTTGCCGGACTCGAGAGGCGTCGTCAGCGGCGTGTAGACGACGTTCTGACCGATCTTCTCCGCCGTATAGACGGACTTCGAAATATCGAGCGGGTCTTTCCCGAGCTCGGCGGAGATGTTCACGGGCCCGTCCCACGTGTTGGTGATCATCGCCACGAAACACGAGCCGCGCCCGAGCTGAGACTCTTCCGGCGGGAGCGTCCAGAACGAACAGCCAATTGACCCCTTCGAACGCTCCGCGCTATCGCAGGCGGGAACGCATTCGCCGTCGCCGCATCCGAGGCCTGCGCCGCATTCGGTCACGACCTCGTCGACGCCCTGGCAGGTGCGCAGGATCTTCTTCAGATCGGGCGAGCAGCGCACCTGATTGCACTCTTGCATCGTCGCGTCGTCGACGCCTGCGTCGTGATCGAACTCCTGAGGAGGCGGCTCTTCGATCGTGCGCGGCGAGGACGAGCACGCCAGGAACGCAACGCCGAGCGCCGCGGTCGATACCAGGAAAGACAGCCCATTGTGTCTGGCAATCGTCATCGAAGTCTCTCCGAGGGCATCACTGGAAGTGCACGGCGGCGGGCGTCGGATGAGCATCGTCGTCCGCCGTTCCCTGACCGAGCTCGCCGTGTTGATTCCCACCCCAGCAATCGACCTCACCGGTGCGAAGAAGCGCGCACGTCGTTTGGGCGGTGGTGACGACTTGGACCGCGTGACCGGTGAAGCTCGTCGCCTTCGTAAACGACAAGGCCACGGTGCCTCCGCCGTCGGCGAGCGGCGCTCCGAGCTGCCCGCGCGAGCCGTCACCGCAACACTGCACGGTGCCGTCCGTCAGGCGAACGCACGTATTGTTGCGCGCCACCGAGATTTGCTGCGGGTACGCGTCGGAGTAGAGCGCGGCGTGAGCGGGCAACGTCTCCTTGGACGGCAATCCCGTGCAAAGAGCGTATTTGGCGCTCGAGCCCCAGCAATACACACTGCCTTCGGCAATCGCGCATGCATGGGTGAGGCCGACGGACACGTCGGTCACGCGATTCAGCGTGGGAATCACGGCAGGCAACGGGTCGGGGTCGAGCGAGCCCTCGCGTGCAGCGAGCGCGCCCCAAGCCGCGAGCTTGTCGTCGTCGGTGAGTGCATACGTCGTCGTGTTGGAAGCGGCGGTGCGCATCACCTTCAGACCGGGCACCTTGCTCGGCCCCGGACTCAGGGTGGTGCCCGTCTCTTCGCGACCGAGCTGCATCTTGTCGTTCGCCCCCCAGCACGCGAGACCGCCGGTGGAGAGCAACGCGCAGGCGCTTCGCTGGCCGATGTCGATACGCGTGGCCGGCGCGGAGAGTCCGACGACGGTGGGCTGCGGATGGGCACGCGTATCGGTGGTCAGGGGCGTGAGCCCGAGCTGGCCGCGATCGTTGCCGCCCCAGCATTTCACGCTGCCATCTTCGCCTCGGGCACACGTCGTGCGGTAGGCCGCCGTGATCTGGACCGACTTCGGCAACTCGACGACCGTGAGAGGGCCGAACGACACGTCGCGCGTATCGGCATCGGGTTCGCCGCGCCCCAGCGACCCGAAATCGTCGCTACCCCAACAGCGAACGTCGCCGGCGGACATTCGTGCGCACACGTGGTTCTCGCCTGCCGCGAGCTCCACCGCACACGGAGTGACCGAGCACGTCACCGGCTCGCTCGCTGCGTCGAACGAGGGTCCGGCATCGGCGGGACCGCCGTCGAGCGTCGGCTCGGTCCCCGTCTCGGGCAGGTGCGCGGCATCGGCCGCGTCGACCTCCGAAGAAAAGACGTCACGCTGTTCGGAGTCCGAGCAGGCGACGACGTTGACGATGGCCGACGACGCGGCCACGAGCACCGCCATCGAGGTTCGCCCGAACCGTGTATGGCGAAGCATCAGTGATCTCCTTGAACGAGCGAGGGAACACGGCGCAGAGCGGTGTTCGCGCCCACGATCCACATCTCGCCGCTCGCCATTCCCCAGATGGCGTTCAGGTCGTTCGTGAAGGGGAATTTGTCGAGCGTCACGCGAGCGAGCGTCCACGCCGTCCCGTCCCAGTGCCGCACGCGGCCGGAGATTCCGGCAATCCAGATGTCGCTGTCCGACCTGCCCCAGAGAGCGTTGAGTCCCCATTGGAGGACTTCGTAGTCCCACCGAACGGAGGGCTCGTCGGCGGTGGGGCCGCCCCACACCATGCCAAGGTCGAGCCAGTCGTTGCCGACGACGAAGGGACGCGACAAGACCTGGCCGCCGGTGATGTTCAGGAAGCTGCTCCGCCCCTCGGAGACCATGACCGGCTCGAAGGTCAGGCCACCGGCGCCATCCGGCGTCCCGTGCAAGACGACACCGCCTTGCGGGTCCGAGAGCATGGTCGTTCCACCGAGCCAGAGATCGTCTTTGCTCGGTCCCCATACCCGCGAGAGCACGACGGCTTGGGACGACACGGGGTCGAGCTTCCAGGCCTCGGCGGGGTCCGCCGTGGGTCCCGTATAGTGGATCACGCGGCTCTCCTCGACCACGCCGTCGGAGTTGCCCCCCACGGCCCAGACGTCGTTCGGCCCGAATCCATGAATCGACGTAATGGGAATTCGCGAGTCGGATGGAATCTGCGTGAAGGTGATTTGGCTCGACGACGGACCTTCGCCGTGGAGCAAACCACTGTCTCCGCCAATCCAGAGATCGGTGGGACCGCTTCCCCAGATTGCATGGATCGCACCGTCGATCGTGGTGTGGACGGTCCACGCTTTCCCGTCCCAGCGAACAACCTTCCCTTCTTCGCTCACCGCCCAGACGACGCCCGTGCCGTCACCCCATACTCCTTGCAAGGAGAGCCGCTCCGGCAAGACCGTATGACAGAAGCCGTCGTCCGTGCACGTGCGCGGAGCGGCATCCGCGTCGCTCGTCTCCACGTCCACACTCGCGTCGGACGCAGCGTCCTCGGTCGGAAGCGTGGAGGCCTCATTGGCGCCGCCATCGTCCGTCACGTCGTTCGTGATGGCGTTCGATTCGTCGTCGCTGCTGCACGCGTTCACGGACGCGGCGAAGCCCGCTGCCAACGCCACCAGCATCCACCCGCGTCTCATGGCGCCTCCACGACATTCGTGACCCGGTGCAGAACGACACCATCGCCGACGATCCAGACGTCCGAGGGGCTACTGCCCCAGATTCCGTGCAAATGCGGTTTCAGCCCGTGGGGGAATGCGCCCGGAGCGAGCGCCCACGTCGTGCCGTCGAAGTGGAGAATCGTGCCGTTCCCGCCGACTGCCCACACGTCGTTCGATGCGCTTCCCCAGATGGCTTCGAGATCTTCGTCCGTCGGCGACTCGACGATGTCCCATCGCGTCTGGTCCGCACTCTTCCAGTGACGGAGGGTTCCGCGATCCCCCACGGCCCACACGTCGCCGGCGCCGCTGGCCCAGACCGCATTGAGCGTCGAGCTCGATCGGCTGTCGTATTCCGTCCAGACAGGGCCCCGCGGCCCGTTCGTTCCCGTCGCGTGGAAGGTCCTGCCCGCAGGCTTCGCGGCGTTCGGAGCCATGCCGCCCACCGCCCAGACGTCGCCGCCGGGGTCGGACCACAGGCCTCGCACGGTCACGGCATTGGTGGCGATGGTCGCGAAGTTCCACGTCGTCGTGCCGTCGGTCTCTCCGCGACGCCACAAGCTCATGGACATGGCGTGTCCCCCGTCGTCGACGACGACCGGATACGGCTCTCCGCCCAGCCAGACGTCACCCTGCGCGGTCGTGCGCGCGGAGAGGAGGAGGGCTTCGTTCCACACGGTCGAGTTTGGGTCCTTGAAGGTGTCTGCCACGGGAGGCGCCGCGGTCCACGTTGCGGTGCCGCCCGCAAAGCCGTTCGAGTGCAGGACGACCGCGCGCGAGCTCACCGCCCAAACATCGGTGGCACTCCGCCCCGTCACGGCGAAGAGCGCCTGATTCGTGTCCGACGGCGTGAGCACCCAGGCAGTCCCGTCCCAGTGGAGGATCGTTCCGTTCGTACCGACGGCCCATACGTCCGTCGGTCCCGTTCCCCAGATCCCCATGAGCGCACGCCGCGGATCGATGCCGGTCATCATCGGGCAGAACGAGGCGCCTTCGCACGGATCCTTCGGCGCCGCGCAGGCATCCCCACCGTCTGCGCAAGCGTCGTCGGCCGCGTCGACGGAGGCCTCGGCGCTCGGAATCACACTGCCATCCAGGACGTCGTTCGAGGAGTCCTCGCTCGAGTCCGCGCAGCTCGCAAGCGCGAAGATCGAAGAGCCCGCCACGAGGCCCGCCAGGCCGATCGTCCACTTCATCGCGTCACCGGATCCCCGGCGTCGCACTCTTCGGTGAGGCAACGTCCGTCGACACAGGGCTGCCCAGCGCCCGTGTTGCAGCGATTTCCACAGGCCCCACAGTTGGCGCCGTCGTACGTGAGATTCGTCTCGCAGCCGTCCGCAGGATTGCCGTTGCAGTCACCCCAGTCGGGGTCGCACTCCGTTCCGCAGAGGCCCTTCGTGCACGTTGCCTGCTGATGCTTGAAACGCAGGTCGACGAACGGACAGGCGTGATTGCAGAGGCCGCAGTGCTTCCGATCGTTGTCGGTGTCGATGCAGGCATAGCTCCCACCGAGGAAGCAGAACGTCGCCTGGCCCTCGCAGCGGCAGCTGACTTCGCCGTCGTCGAGAATGTGGCAAGCCTCTTTCGGCCCGCATTCGATACCGCAACCACCGCAATTCTTGGGGTCGGCGAGGCCGATATCGATCTGGCGTTTGACGTCGACCTCGCAACCGTTCTCTTCCTTGCCGTCGCAATCGCGGAACGGATCGTTGCAAATGAGTTTGCACTGGGAATTGCTGCAGCCGATACGCATGTTCGGCGGGTAGTCCGACGCGTTCGTCTCGTCTCCGCCCATGATGATCGGCCCGCCCGGGAACCCCGGGCCTCCGCCTGCGTCCGGGTCACAGACGTTTCCGCACTCTCCGCAGTTGTTGTCGTCGCTCGTGAGGTCGACGCACCTCCCGTTGCAATCGACCTTACCGACGGGACATCCGCAGAGTCCCTCGCGGCACATCACGCCTTCCGGACAGACGTTTCCGCATCCGCCGCAGTTCTTCGAATCGAAGAGAATCTCGACTTCGCAACCGTCGTCCGCCACGCCGTTGCAGTCGCGACGGAAGCCGTCACACTGCGGCTCGCATTGGCCGTTGCTGCAACGCGCGAAGACACCGAATTCGGGATAGATCGGGCACACGTGTCCGCACGCCCCGCAATTGTCCGCGTCCGTCAGCAGATTGTTCTGGCATTTGAACGGAGGCGTGAGGGTCTGATCCGATATGCACGTGGCATACGGAAATGGACATTCGGTGGCCATGCACCGGAGAGCCGCGCCCGCTTCGGCGTCTTCCTGACCGGCCTCGGCCGAGGGCGGCGTGAGGGTCGGCGGTGGAGAACCCGAATCGTGGTCGGGCGTCGCGAGAACGACGGGATCGTCGAATCCCGCGCACGAGGCGGAGAAGGCTGTCGCGATGGCTGCCGTCAGCGCAACGACGGCAAAGCCGCTCCGACGCCGATCGAAGGGTCGCATGAGCATGGGGTCGTTTCCGAAAGTGGATGTCGAATCGGACTATTTGACTTTGGCGAGGACGGAACGAACGCGCTCGGCGTAAGGGCTCGTCGAATGTCGCTCGAGGAATTGCGTGCCTTCGGCGCGTGCGGCTTCGGCATTGCCGGAGGCGGCGAGCGCCTCGATACGCATGACCACGACCTCTTGCACGAACGCGCCCGACGGGAACTGCGTGCGATGGCTGTCGAGGGTGCGGAGCGCCTCGGCGGAGTCTCCACGTGACAACTGCGCGCGCGCTCGCTCAACGAGCGCAAGCTCGTCACGAAACGCGTCGGCGCGCGCGGTCGGCGCCGCCGTCGTCTCGGCGGGCGCTGCGTTCGACTTGGAAACCGGCGCCTTCACGACGGGCACGCTCTTCGTCGACGGCGGATCCATGGGCGCGACCGACGGAAGGTCGTCGACACGGATGGTGCTCGTCGCAGCGACGCTCAGCGGCTCGACGTTCTCGGCAGGCGCCGAGGTCTCGACCGGCGTCGTGACCTTCGCGGGAGGAGCGTGTTCCTCCGCGGGACCGTGGCTCTTGCTCCGCTCGTAGCCGACCGCGGTGAGCGTCGCGACCATCACGCCGAGCCCCGCCCACGGAACGAGCCGAAGCCAGCGGCGCGGCGCGACGGGTGCGGACGCGGCGGGAACCCGTGCGACCGCGCCGATCGTGCGCAGAAGCGCGTCGTTCGAGGGACCGCTCGAGCGCAACGCGGAGACCACGCGCGCGAACTCCGGGTCCTCGAGCTCGAGGCGCTGGGGATCCTGTTCGCCCTTCACTTCGCACCTCGCACGCTGTTGCGATGACGTTCGAAGCGCTTCAGGAACTCCTCTCGGGCGCGCCGCAGCCTGGAGCCGACGGTGCCGATAGGAAGGTTCATGAGCTCGGCAATACGTTGCATCGTGAGTCCTTCGATCTCGTAGAGAACGAACACCTCCCTCATTCCCTCGTCGAGCTCTTGGAGGAGCCGCAACGCGAGGGACCGAGTCTGCTGGTCGTCGAGATGTTCTTCGGGAGTGGGGGCGCGATCGACGGCGCGTTCGAGCGCTTCCTCGTCGTCCGAACGGAAGAGCCTGCGCCGCGCGGATTGCGCGACGTTGTAGGCGGTTCCGAAGAGGAACGAGCGCTCGCGCCCGACTTGGATCTCGTGGATACGCCGCGCGGCGACCACGAAGACGTCCTGCGCCGCGTCGTCCACCGAGCTCTCGGGGACGCCGAGGTGTCGCAGAAACCGCCATACGTCCGCGAAGTACTCCTCGACGATGGCCCGGAGCCGCGCCTGCTGCTCCTGCTCCGTCATGGCGCCATCCTCCACGGACGGACCATCCGCCCCGGACATGGCTTGCGACAACGCGGACATTTCACATGGATGCTTCCCGAGGGCGCGTTTCTCAAAAAAAGAACGGAGCGAGTGATTTCGCGCGCTTGTTCCCGCATCGCGCCCGCTCCGCGTCCAAGGCTCAGAACCGAGCGCCGCCGGTGAGCCCGAGACTCACACCGATGCCCGGCGCCCGAGAAACTAGCGCGCCGGTCGCCAGCTCGAAACGATTCCTCGAGATCGGGGCAACCAGCATGGCCGAGCTGCCGATGAACCATGGCCCCGAGACCTGCCAGCGGATCCGCGCCGAGCCGCCCACGTCGACCCATGCCTTCGTCGAGCTCCGCGCGTCCTGGCTGCCGCTCGCTTCGGCGTGCAAGCTCCCGATGTCCGCTTCGAAGCAGGGAAGGACCTCGAGCCGCTCGTTCGACGATGCGAACCGAACGGGACACAGGCGAGCGTTTCCCGCGGTCCACGAGAAGGTCGTCGCGATGGAGTCCTCCGTCACGTCCTTGGGAAGACTCTGTCGGATGCCGATCGCGATCGACGGCCGAACCCACCGCGGCAACGTCCACGACGACTGCTTCGCGCGGCTCGCCAAGGGATCGATCGCGATAGCCGCGCCGAACACCGGCAGCCATCCGGTGACCACCGCCGATGTCATCTCCACGCGGGCTTCGACGTCCCAGAGGGGCGCACGGGGCGCTGGCGGAAGCGTGCGAACGGGTCGCTCGCGCGGAGGCGCCGTAGGTTTGATCGGCGTCGGCGCTTCCTCCACGGGACCGGGCCCCGTCTCGTCGTTCGACGTGGA
The DNA here is from genome assembly GCF_001263205.1 of Labilithrix luteola. GTDB lineage: Bacteria > Myxococcota_A > Polyangia > Polyangiales > Polyangiaceae > Labilithrix > Labilithrix luteola. The sequence continues at coordinate 7,445,234 of NZ_CP012333.1, read as the reverse complement.
ATCACTCCCGAACAGCGCCTGAGGATCGATCGCGACGGCCATCGCCACCGCCATCCCGCGCGCGACGACGTCGCAATCGGGGCCGACGATCTCGCGCGTTGCCACCTCGTCCGTTCCGCTCGTGGCCTTGGGCGCAATCGCGAGCGTGCCGACGAACTCGTCGCCACGAGGTTCGAGCGTCACGTGGAAGCGACGAGCATCGACCGACTCGTCGGCGAGCGCCCACCGCGACGTGTAGCGACGAACGTTGCCGACGAACTCGCCTTCCGGCGGACAGCTCGCGTGGGCGTCGTACCGGACCTGGATCCGCTCGTGCTCCGCGACCTGGGCTTGCGCGCTCCGCTCACCAGCTCCGCTCGTCATGAGCGCGACGAGCACGGCGAGTGCGCCGTGGGCTACGTGCGCTACGTGAACAGCCGGCCCCTGCCGGAACGCGTGATCCTTCCGCACTCCTCAAGCTCGCGCACGTCGAAGGGTCCGGCACTGCTCTGCCGGTCGAAAATACCTACCAAGGCGGTGTTTTTGGGTCAATGTCCGCGCCCTTCGACCGCGCGAGAGATGTGCTACGCACCCCGGTCATGCGGAACACGGCGCTCGAACAGTATCTGACCACGCGGGGTTTCGCAGCTCTCCCGCTAGCGGACGCGCAGGCTAGCTCGTTGGGCTCCCTGGGCTCGTTGGGCCGCAGCGTCACGGCCGCGTATCTCCGCGAGGGCGATGCAGCTCGACCTCACGACCTGGTCCTCCTGATCGATCACGTCGATCCGGAAGGCCAAGCTGCCAGTGCGATGGCTCCCCATCGGACCGGTGGTCGCCTTCCGACGTTCTCCGCCCCGCTCGAAGATGTGCTCGCGCTAGCTCCACTCACCCTTCGTACGTTCGGCGCCCCGCTCGTTCGCATCACCCTCGTTGCGCTCGCGAGCGGCCCGAGGACGCCCGAAGACGAGCGTTTCCTCACCACGTATACGACCCCCGTGAAGGGTACGACGTTCGTGCAGGCAATCCACGTCGACGTCGAGCAGGCCACGCTCGTCTCGAACGACGGCGCCTCCCCGAATCGCATCGGCCTCGCCCACGCCGAAGACCCGGTGGCATGGATCACCGAAGGCCTCGGCGCGCGAGCCATTGCATGGGACGGACCGCGCTCGAACGAACCGGTCGCACTTTTCGCGACGCGCGCCATCGCGATCGCGACCTTCTTCGCCTCGCCTCTCGCCGGTGCCGCGCTCCTCGGATGGAACTTCCATCGCACGCGAAGGACAGCGCAAGGCTTCGTCGTGGTCGTGACCGCCTTCGCGCTGACCGCCTTCCTCCTCACGGCGCTCACCCCGATGCGCAGCAACTTCGGCGCGCTGCCGATCACCTTCGCCGGCATGCTCGGGCTCGGGCACTTCAACCGTCGCTGGTTCGGACACCCGGCGCGGCGAGCCTCGCCGCTACTTGCCGCGGCCCTCGTCGTCCTCCTCCTGTCGGTCGTCGGCGCCCTCATGGCCGCGTTGCTCGTCCGGGCGTAACCCGCGGCGACCTTGAGAGCTCGCCGGGCATGGCCGAGCTCTCAACAAGCTCGGGGGATCGAAACCGCGTGCCAGCGTCGCCTTCCCTCGAGCGAGCCGAGTTCAGCTGCTGCGCCCGCGTTCGCCCCTCGGGCTGTCAACACATCGGATAGGGATCTTCGGACGACAAGCTCGTCAGGGATACTGATCGCTGGGCACGTAGGCCGCGATGCGGGTCTGCGTGATGAAGCCCGAAAGTAGGAATCTCGGGAGCTCCCGCCCACCACTGCTCTGCGCCGGCAAGACGCCTGCATTCTGCCAGTCGCTTGCGGCGGACTCGGGCGCTTCGAACTGGAACGCCGTACCACCGGCTGTGTCGGTGACGAACCAGCCGTAGTCCTTCAGAGCAACGAGGATCACGCGAAGCGCGTCCTTGAGTTGGGGGCGGATACCCGTGAACGTGGCCACGTACGCGTCGATGTCCTGCTCGCTGACGTTCAGCGCGAAGCGCATGCCTTCGGGAATGTTCCCGGCTTTTCCCGGATGTTCGAGCTTGGTGGCGGGGGCGACGAAGGTGGTGCCCGACGTACCGACGATCGGCAGCGAGAGCGCGTGCTCGATTTTGCCCTGGGCAATCTCCCACGGGCGAACGAGCATCGCGAGGTAGTTGATCCCCACGCCTCGAGACCCCGTGCACTTCGTCTTCGGGTCGTCCCAATCGTTCGTGAAGTAGTCACCCGGGCAGAGGTTGCCATTGCCGATCGTGAGCTTTTTGGCATTCACGTCGACGACGACTCCCCACAAGTCCCATTCGCGCCCGGTCGTCGGATCGAGCAAGATGAGCTGCGCGTCGGTGCCATCGTTGGGGCGCCATGCCGGATTGAACGGAACGCTGGTTCCACCGAGGTTGCCCCAGGCGTTCTGGTCGACGACGGCGTACGAATCCGTCGCGAGCGTCGCGTCGTAAACCGGATACGTGTACTTGCGGAAGTTCAACTCGAAGTCACGTTCGGGCACGTTGGTCGAATTGTCGTTCCACAAGTACCCGGCGTACGTCGCACTCTGCGGATGAACCGGGATGTCCTTCACGGGGACGTTCCACGGAGCCTTCGGCCCGAACGGGCGCACGCCCGTGAAGGCTCGCGTTGCTCCGTCCGGCAGCGACGCATCGCCCGGGCCCGCCGTTCCCGTCGGACTCGGCCCTGCGCCGCCGTCGTTGGGAGACGTCGCGCCCACGGACGACGGGGGCGACGAGGGCGACGCCCCGGGGCCTCCGCCGCTGTCGCCTGCGTCGCCGCCGCACGACAGCGCGAGCACGACCGTGTTCGCTGCGATCAGAGTTGTCAGGCTCGCCCAGACTCTTCGCGAACGTCGACGGAATATCTGCATGTGCCCTCCTGACGAATGCGAATGCGCGTGGTCGCAGCTGCACCGGCGCGATGCCCGTTCGAGTCAGACCACGTCACGGACGTCGCGAGACAGTCTCAATTGATCCGTTGCGCTCGTCCACCATTCCTCGGGATTGCACGCTGCGAATTCTCGTGACGACGGAGTTCTCCAACTCGAAGGTCGCATCGCCTGCCACGTGACTCAGTAGTTCACTTGGAGCTGGGCGCGAATCAATTCGCCGTCCTGCGTGCGGCCGTCGACGGTGCGCTCGCTCTTCATGAACTCGGCGGTAAGCTCGAGCCACTTGTTCGGCTGCCATTCGATGCCGGCATTGACCTCGCGAACCTCGTGGCGCGGGGCGTTCTCGAAGAACTTCTTGCCGCCGTCGTAGCGATGCGCGCGAACGTACGGCGTGAAGTGTCCGGCGTCCGTCTTCACGCGGACCATCGCCATCACGTATCCACCGTCGAGCGGCTTCTCCGCCACCTTGTCCCCGTCGCGTTCGGGCCCGACGCCGACGTTGTATTCCGCCTGGAATCCGATCGGCCGCGGATACAGGACGAACGTTCCGTGCACGCGCACGTCACGAATCTGCCTGTCACCCCCTACCCCTTCGCTCTTGGTCGGGACGAACAACCCCGTGTAGCCGCCTCCACCGATCTCGACCGTTTGGGATCCGATCTCGAAGGGATACGTCAAGCGCGCGAACAGGTGCTTGTTGGCGTTTTTCTCCCGCGTGTTGAGCGGCTGCCCGTTGGTCACGCCGACGGCGGCGATGCCGTAGTCTCCCGAGCCCTTCAGACCGGAATCGACGAGCGAGCGAAACTTCTTTCGCGCGTATTCGGTTTCGAAGAACAAGAAAGCACCGATGTCGCGCTCGTTGACAAACGCACTATTGAGCGCATCGGAGCGATCGAAGGGGAGTCGATTCTGGCTCGACTGCATCAGCTCGAAGCCATAAGGCACTTTCTGCTGACCGGCACGAATACGAAACATCTTCCGATCGTCGAGAAAGATGTCCGTGTACCAGTCGCGAACCTGACCGAAGTTCAGGCCGTCTTCGAACGCGCTCGCGAAGTCACTCTGGAAGTAGACCGACACGCGCGGAAAGACGTCTCCGTAGACCAGCAGGCGCGCGCGGCGGAGGAAGACGCTCGGATCACCGCCCACCGACTTGTCCGCTTGCTCGCTCTTCAGCGCGTGGTTGGTCTCGACGAGGTTGTTGTAGCGAAGCTGAGTGTAGCCGCGGATGTGGAGGCGCTCGTACCAGCGCGGTTCCGTCTCCGCCTTGGGCAACGCGCTGCTTTCGCGGTTCGCGCTCGGCGCAGTGCTCACGGCCTCGGGAGCGACCGATTGGGCTCGACCGAGGCTCGAAAGGGTCGTTGCAAAAAGAAACGCGACTGTCACAACAGAAACACAATTGCGATTCACACGCGCCGGCTATCAGGCAGTCGTGTGACGTTTGGCAACGAAACGGTGTCGAAACCGTGCCTTTCATCGGGCAGATTCGACCGCGTAACGCGCGCGTGACGACGGCGTGTCACGCTCCGAAGAGCGTTGCAGGACACGGCGCGACGTCGACGAGCCTCATTGCGTACGACGTTGCGACGAGCAACGTGCGTTGCAATTCGCTCAGGGCGCGAGCACGTCGATCAGGAACGGCACGACGTCGACGGTGTCGAGATCCATCTCGTACTCGACCGAGATGAAGCGGCGGATCGTCGGGCGTCACTTCGCCAATCGCGTGGCCGAAGTCATCCAGACCGTAATACGCATAGAAGGCCCCGCGCGTACCGTCCGAATCGTTGCCAGGGCGCCGAAGGAATACGAAAGCAGACGACAGTCCGGTCGCCCGTGACGGTCCCGCTTCTCACGTTGAAACCTCTACGAATCCTCGACTCATCCGCCCCTGCGCACGGTTTCTGCAGGGCAGTCGTATGGTCAACGCGCAGAATGCCCGGGTTTGGCTGGTCGGTGGCGGCATCGCCTCGCTCGCGGCCGCCGCGTTTCTCGTTCGTGATGCCGGCGTCCGCGGCCAGAACATCCGCATTCTCGAGCATCTGCCCATGCCAGGTGGCTCGCTCGACGGCGCAGACTCGCCCCTCGTGAAAGACGCCTACGTGAGCCGAGGCGGACGAATGCTCGAGGAGGAGGCCTACGTATGCCTCTGGAACCTCCTCGATTCGATTCCGACATTGGGCGATTCGACGAAGAGCGTCAAAGAAGAGATCTGGGCCTTCAACCACGTCAACAAGACCAACGCTCGAGCGCGCATCGTGCGGGGCGACCACACGATCGCAGATGCGTCGGAGCTCGGCCTCGATGGACGGGATCGTGCAGACATGGTGCGCCTTCTCATGATGTCCGAGAAGGCCATCGGCGACCGGCGCATCTACGAGTTCTTCAAGCCTCACTTCTTCCAGACGAACTTCTGGTGCATGTGGCGAACGACCTTCGCCTTCCAGAACTGGCACAGCGCCATCGAGCTTCGGCGCTACTTCTTGCGCTTCGTCCAGGAATTCGACCGAATCCATACGCTCTCGGGGGTCCGCCGAACGCGCCTCAATCAGTACGACTCCATCGTTCGTCCCATCGAGCAGTGGCTGGAACAGCGAGGCGTGGCGACGGAGTACGGCGTCACCGTCACCGACGTCGACTTTCGCGGTCCTGACGCACGACGCGCGGAACGCCTCCGACTGATCCGTCATGGCAAGCCGGAGACGATCGAGCTCGGTGCGGAGGACTTCGTGTTTCTCACGCTCGGGTCCATGACCGCCGATTCGACGTATGGTGGCGACCACACCGTTCCAGAGCTCGTGACCGACAAGCGCGACGGAAGCTGGTCGCTGTGGGACCGACTCGCCACGAAGGCTGCGGACTTCGGACATCCGAGTGTCTTCCACGGCAACGTCGGTGAATCGAAATGGGAGTCGTTCACGTTGACCATGAAGGGCCCGCTTCTCCTCGATCGAATCCGTGACTTCTCCGGAAATGTGCCGGGCGAAGGGGCGCTGATCACGTTCAAGGATTCACGATGGCTTCTCTCCATCGTCGTACCTCATCAACCCCATTTCGACGGTCAGCCGGACGACGTCTTCACGCTCTGGGGCTATTCGCTCCTCGGCGACAATCTCGGTGACTACGTGAACAAGCGAATGTCGGAATGCACGGGTCAGGAGGTCCTCACCGAGCTCCTCGGACATCTCGGCGCCGAAGACATCGCCGACGAAGTCCGAAAAACCACCAAGGTGACCACCGTCATGATGCCTTACATCACGGCGCAGTTCGAGCGGCGCGCGCCCGGCGATCGGCCGCTCGTCGTTCCGAAAGGTGCCGAGAATTTCGCGTTCCTCGGTCAATTCGTCGAGATTCCCGAGGACGTCGTGTTCACCGTCGAGTACTCGGTACGTGGAGCGATGCATGCCGTCTATCGGCACTTCGACGTCCACCAGAAGGTTCCCGGCATCTATCACGGCGTCATTCATCCCCGGGTCGCGCTGTCCGCGCTCAAGACGGCTTTCGCCTACTGCGGCGACCACTTGCTTGGACCGAGGATTTCGGGGCCCACGGTGGGCGAGGGCCCCGAAATCCTCGGTCCTTTGCACAAGTCTGTCGCGAACTCTGTTTGACTATTCAATCAGCGCAACTGAGTTGCGCTGTAGTCGCAGGGAGCCCCGAACGCGTCAGGCGACCGGCGTACGAGCTACGACCGGCGCCCAATCCGCCTTGCGAAAGGCGAGGAGGTAGAACGGCACGCTCGAAAGGCTGCCCACGACGAGCGTGAGCAAGACGACGTAGCGCGCGTGGTGATGGATGGGCAGCGCGGCGGGAGGCAGAAGACCGAGGACGAACCCCGCAGCGCAGGCAACACCACCGAGCGCGGCCAGCGCAGGCAGCAGCGGCGCCCGGAATCCTCGGTGCGTCGACGCCCGCACTTTGCGCAGGCGGATCGCGGCCAGGAACATGATGACGTACATCACGATGTAGAGTTCGGTCGTCGCGGCTTCGAGCACCCAGTAAACCTCGTTGACGTTCCGAACGACGACGAATGCCGCGGCAATCAACATGACGAGCGCCGCCTGGACCGCGAGCACTCCCGTGGGGGCGCCCTGGCGATTGGTTCGCTGGAAGAACGGCGGCAGAAGACCTCGCCGGCCAACGGCGAGCATGCCGTGGCTCGGGCCCGACATCCACGACACCACCGTCCCCAGCGCGGCGAGGATGTAGAGACTGGCCATGATCGGCGTGGCCCAGCGCACCTGGAACGTGCGGAAGTAGTGATCGAAGGCCTGCATGAGGCTCGCGCTGAGCACGATTCGGTGGTTCACGACGGCAATCGCCGTCCCAAGGCTCGACGTGACGAAGACGACGAACGCGAGAATCGCCATCAGCGCCATCGATTTGGGATATCCGCGCTCGGGAGACCGCATCTCGCGCGCGTGGACGGCGGTGACCTCGACTCCGCCGTAGGCGAGGAAGTTGCCGACGACGAGCACGAGGCCTCGGAAGCCGTGCCCCGGAGGCACTACGTGGTGACGGTCGAGGGGCACGGCCGAGCGGTGCCCCGACTTCAAATAGACGGCTGCGAGGACGGCGAGGAGCAGGGTCGGTAACGCAATACCGACAACGGCCGTGATGGTCGCAAACCGGGCGGCGCGGCGAATGCCACGCATCGAGACGAGCGTGGCGCCGCCGAAGCAGAGGACGACCACGGCGGCGTTGAACGTGCCGTTGCGAGCGAGCTCGGGATCGATGAGGAATGCGAGATCCCCTGCGACGAACGAGAGCAGGAGCGGGCAAAAGAGGACGTTCTGCATCCACTGCTGCCACGCGGCGCTGAACGCCCAGCGCTCGCCGAACGCCTCGTGCACCCATTCGAAGATGCCGCCCTTCCAGGTGCTCCCGAGCTCCGCAGACACGACCGCCGCGGGCAGCAGAAAGACGAGCGCGGGAACGACGTAGAGCACGATGCAACCAAGCCCGTACTCCGCGAGGGCGCCGGTGTTCGAGAAGTTGATCACCGTGGAGGCCGAAAAGAGCCCCATGGCGACCCACGACATGCCTCGTCGCGCGGTTGTAGCCATCGTCGCTCTTCCCAGTTAGGGACCACGTCCCGTCCCGCAACGCGGCGGATGCGCCCGCTTTCGCGGCATCAACGCCTATGCTCGGGCTCTCTGCGCCCCGCGCGCATACGCACGGATCACGGAGCACGAGGCCGCGCTTCGCGACCAACGTCACGAAGCGCGGCACCCTGCGAGCCCGACGTTCAGGCTCGTAGGCCCACTACCCGACTACTTCTTGCACTCGGTCATCTTCACGCACTGGCCCTTGCGGCCCTTGTTGCACTCGCTCATGCCGATGACTTCCTTCTTGCCGGCGGCGTCGCAACAGCACGCATCCTTGGCGGGCTCGGCAGGGGCAGGCGCAGCGGCGCAGCGCTCCTTCTTCACGCATTGGCCTTTGCGGACCTTGTTGCACTCGCTCATCGCGATGCTCACGAGCGGCTGGCCGGTGACTTCGCAGCAGCAGTCCTGCGGGCCGCCCGACGTGCCTGCGTCCACGGCGGCAACGCCCGCGTCGGCCGCAGCGAGACCGGCATCGACGCTTGCCACCGCGCCGTTCGCTGCAGCAGGCTGCGCCGCCTTGGCTTGCGCAGGAAGCGGATCGGAAGAGGGAACCGCAGGAGCCGCCGCGTCGACCGCGACGACGACTGCCGCGTCGGCGATGGCCACGGAGGTGCCGACGGGCGCCTCTTCCTTCTTCTGACAGCCAAACACCATGGAAAGCGCGCACACGCCCACGACCGCAACGATTCGAATCGAAGCCATCATTCCCTCCGCCGCTCGGGGCACCCCCCGGCGCAACGACGATACTTCGGGTCGCCTCAGAACTCCAAAAAGCTCGGCCATTGTCGTGTGGCGCCCGACGCGTCCCCGACCGAGACGCGCCTACCGGTCTACGTCGACACGGCGTTCTCATCGCGCGAAGCACGAGCGTGAGGTGCAGTACTTCAAACGCCACTGACGAGGTCGATCCAACGCGCTCGAGCCGTTGCATCGGGCAACGCTCGTGACAGCGACACACCGGCACCGACATCGATCGGTCACGCTCGCGTCTTTCATCGCTCGAACAAGTCTTCACATCACCGCGCGCGCGACCGGTCCGACACGTTCGCTTTCGACGACGAGCCACGAACGCCATCGCATGGATGAGTTCGCGTCACGTCCGTGTGTGCGCTCTGCGGTCGCGTTGACTCGGAAATTTCCGAGGACAACCCCGGATCGACGTAGCAAGGACGCTAGAATTCATCGCACTTCACGGCGATGTCTCGGAAACCGCTCCCGCGCATGGAATCGAACGCGAACGAATCGCGTCGACGCGCGCGAGTCGGCCGGTGGGTGCTGCGTGGGCTCGTCGCCCTCGGCGCCCTGGTCGTGCTCCTCGTCGCCTCCGTCTTTGCCATTCTCCAGAACCTCGAACGCCCCGTCGTCAAACGCCGGATCCAGTCGGCCGTCCAGTCGACCATGGGCATCGAGATCGACTATCGCGCCATCCGCTTCACCCTCCTGCACGGCCTTGCCGTCGACGATGTCGTCGTGCGCTCGCCGGCGGAGTTCCGCAGCATCGCTCCGGAGCTCGCACGCATCGGCCACGTCGAAGCCCGCTGGTCGATGGCGCTCTTTACGGGCGCTGGTCGTAGAGTCGAACACGTCGCGCTCTCGAACGTCGCGCTGACGATGGCGATCGACGAACACGGCAAGACGTCGCTCGACGCGCTGTCTCCGTCTTCGCCCGCTCCCGCGCCGCCTGCGCCCAGCACGCCTCTCTCGAAGAAGCCGCGCGAGCTCCTTGCTCTGGCTCCGCTCCTTCCCGCGGCGGACGTCCGCGACGTCACGATCAAGGTCGTGCGCATCGTCGCGGGCGAACGTGGCCCCGTGGTCGAACGCGACGAGCTTCGAGGGCTCCAGCTGCACGTCCACGCGGAGCCAGTCGCCGACGAATGGCACGTTCGCGCAAGTCTCGGCTCCGGCGAGACGCCTGTCGAGCTCGGCCTCTCACGCACGCTCGACGACGCGCCGGCGGGTGAAGCCGTCGCCAAGCTCCATCTGAACGCCGATGCGACCGCGGACGATGTCGTGGCGACGCTCGACGTCCAGCTCGCCAAGCAAACTTTCGGGCCGCAGCTCGCGGTCACGCACCTCGCCCACGTCGAAGCGCGCAGTCACTTCGACGAAGCGGCAGGCAAGACGACGATCACCCTGAATCGCGCGACGCTTGCGGACGACATTGCCAGCAGCGAGGCCTCGATCGACTTGCCCGATCATGGCGCGCCGCTCCTTCGTCACGCCGAAGGCCAGATCGACTTTGCGCGACTGGTCGCGCTCTTGCCACGCGCACTCGTTCCCCTCGAGGCGCGCATCGGGCGTGGGCAACTCGAGTATCGAGTCGACGGCCTCGACCTCGAGGCACTGCCTCGGCTGAACGAAGGTTCGAAGGCCAGCGTCGAGGGAGACCTCGCAGGAATCGAAATTCCCGAGGTCGCGCGCATCGCCTCGGCGAAGCTCTCGGCACGCATCGAGCCGGGCACGAGCGACAGCCTCCGCGCACGTGCAAACGTCGATCTCGAGAGCGCCGAGGCGAAGGTGAGCGGCCGAAGTGTTCGGGTCGATGGGCTGAAGGTCGAAGCCGACGCGACCCAAATCAAGGGCGGCGTGCTGAACGGCAACGTCTCGCTCGCGCTCTCCACGCTCGACGCCGCGGGCGCAGAACGCATTGCCGCAAAGGGTGCGAAGCTCGGCGTGCGCTTCGGTGACCTCGTCGTCGACGCGGACGCGCCGCTCGCCACGCGCGGCGACGTCACCATTACGAGCGAGGTGGGCACGCTCGACGTTCGAACGCCCGGGAACCGAACCACGCTCGAGCGACTTTCGCTCCGCGCCCATGCCGCCCCGACGGGACGAGAGCCCCTCGCGTTCGATGCCGACCTCCGCACGGGCCTCGCGGAGTCGCGAGACGCGGCGGGCAAGAGCCTACTTCGAGCACCGCTCCGCGTGGCGGTCGCGACGAGCGAGCTCTTCCTCGATGCCAAGCAGCCTAGCTCGAGCCGCGGCAAGGCGAAGGTCGTCGTCGGCGCGGACGGTCTGGAGATGACCGCGGAGCTGACGAAAGGGCGTGACGCGCTCGACTTCGACGTCGACGCGAAGTCTCCGCATCTGGGGATCGTCCGTTCGCTTCTGCCGAGCGAGCTGGCGAAGAAGCTCCCCATCGAACGAATCGGGCTCGCACTGCGCTCGCGCGGACGCGTCGAGAAGCTCGCAAGCGCGGCTCCGTCGCTCGAGCAACACACGGAAGTTCGCCTCGAACGCCCGGCTTTCGACACCAGCAGCGCCCGTGCGCTGTCGCTCGTGCTCGACTCGAAGGGCGATGCACTGCGCAACGTCATCGACGGCGATTTGCGCGCCGAGGGGCTGACCATCGCAGGCACGGCGCCGAGCGACGACCACATGACCTTCGGCGCAACGATCGACCGCGAACTACCGTCGCTCGCCGTCCATTTCGATGCGACCGGCCGTTTGCAGGCGAAGCTTGCCACGACGCTCGGCTTCGATCGGTCCCGCCGCGCGCTTACGTTCGACATCGAGGGAACGGCCGCACGGCTTGCCGCCCTCGCCCCGCTCGTGGCGAGCGTCCGCGGTGCGCGCGCGCTCGATCTCTCGAAGCTCGAGGGAAGCGTCTCGGCGCATGGGGCGCTCCTTGGCGCCGTCTCCGACGTCGATCGCGATGGCAACGTGAAGTTCGAGCCCGCGCTCGGACGCTCGGCCGGCCTCGACGGCACCCTCGCGCTGAAGGCCAACCACGTCGCGTGGAACGGCGGCGGCACCACCTTCGCCGCACCGGCAATCGCCATCGAGGCCAAGCTGCGCACGGATGGAGAACGACGCACGGTCGAAGGTCGGCTCGATACCGACGAGCTCCACTTCGTCAGCGGCCCGCACACGTTCCAAGCCGGCGGCCTGCACGACGAATTCGCCGTGACCTTCGCCGGAGATCTCGCGGATCCCGAGATCGAATCCAAACAAGCCATCGCCGCGCAGGTGCTCGAACAGGACGTCCTGCCCACGTATCCCGTCGGGAATGCCGCGGTCGCCCTCGCCTTCCGTCGCAGCCGCGACGGCGTCATCCACCTCTCGAATTTCGAAATGGTGAACGGCGCCGGGGGAACGTCTCTCGCACTGAAGGGCGCCATCGACCCGAGCGAGGAGCAAAAGCGACTCTCGCTCAGGGGAGATCTTCGCCAGAATCTCGCCCTCCTCTCGAATGCGCCGCAGCGCTTCTCTGGGCGCGGCACTGCGAACGTGACGTTGCGCGTGGAGTCCCCGGACCTCGCGACGTTCCGCACCATCGCCGACGTTCGCGTCGAGCGCGCCGATCTCCGGCTCCCGGGCTACGGCGTGGTGATCGAAGAGGCCGACGGAGAAGTGCCGATCACCATCGCGGTGCGGGCGGGTCCGCACGGCATCCGCATGATGCGTGAAGACAAGGACAATCCCTATTCGTCGCTGCGTTTCGCCGACCAACATCCACTGCTCAGCCGCAGCAGCTTCATCTCGATTCGGCGCCTGACGACGCCGCTCGTCACGGTGGCGCCGATCGCCGGCAATCTCCAGATCGAGCAGAACATCATCTCGCTTCGCCAATTCGAGATCGGCCTTCGCGGAGGCCGTGTTACTGGGCAGTGTGCGCTCAACTTGAACGGCGAGAAGTCGACGCTCGACATGCACCTTCGTGCCGACGGTGTGCAGTCGTCGCACGGCGAGCCCTTCACCGGGAGCGCCGCGATCGCCGTCTCTGCGGGCGATCACAACATCGAAGGACGCGCCGACATCCTGCAGATCGGCAAGCGCCACCTCCTTGATCTCCTGGACCTCCAGGATCCCTTCCATACCGACGCCTCGATCAACAAGATTCGCAGCGCGATGACCTTCGGTTATCCGGACCGCCTCCGCGTCACCTTCAATCACGGGTTCGCGGGCGTGCACGTGACCTTCGGTGGACTTGCCGGGCTCGTGAGCGTCGGAGACATCCGCGGAATACCGATTGGGCCACTCATCGACCGATTCGTCGCCCCCCTCATGCCAGCGAAAGACGAGCCATGATTCGCGTTCTTCCCCTTTCCGTGATCCTCGCGCTGTCCGTGGGGTGCATTCGCGCCCCCGAGATCGTGATGGTCGACCGCGGAACGGCCCTCGAACAGCAGGCGGCGGGTTCGTTCGGTGAGCTCGAGCGAAAGTTGAGTCGGACGAGCATCGAAGCGCGCCCCGTTCCGCTCACGCCGAAGCAATTCGCAGAGCTCGGGATCAAGCCCCTGCCCCTCCAGGACACGAGCGAGCTCACCGACGCCGACCTGGTCGACGGACTTCTGATCCAGCACTGCATCGGCGAGGGCCGGAACGGATTGCTCGTCGATACCCACGGCGCCTGCATCGGAGCCGCCGATCACGCCGAGGCCCTCGAGCTCATCGAACGAGTGAATCAGGCGCGCGTGCAGCTCTGGCGCTGGATGCACGAGCAGCGCAAAGACGCGTCGGTCGACGACCTTCGCCGCACGTGGCGTGAAGTCCACGCGCGCGGCGTGGTGTGCGGAGGCTGGATGGAAGCTGAACCCGGCAAGTGGGACAGCAAACAATGCTGAAGCGCGCGCTGCTCTCGCTCGCCGCCACCACCGCGCTCGTCGCGAGCGCCACGTCGGCGCACGGACAAGACGAAGAGAAGGACGGACTGCGACGGCCGGAAAGGCTCACGGTCGGCGTCGCCGATCAGTTCCTCGGCCAGCTCGCCCCCGACAAGAAGACGCTCTACTTCTCGTCCAACCGGAACACCACGAACGAGATCTACAGCCAGAACGTCGACGACGGACGCGCTCATTTGTTGTTCGACGAGGGGGCCGAGGTCACTTGGCCGCGCGTGAGCCCCGATGGCAAGTCGATCCTCTACGTTTCGTACAGCGATCGAGCGACCGGCCAGCTCTGCGTTCGTGATCTGCCTTCGGGCAAGGGCCGGCGCTGCCTCGAAGACGGATCTGCGGCGCTCCTCGCCGAGTGGATCGATGCGAAGCGCATCGTGCTCGTCGCACGCACGTCGATCGACGGCGATCTGCGCGTCCACGAGGTGAACGCCGGCTCGCGCCTCTCGACACGCCCCATTCTCGATCGCAACATCTCGAGCCCCGCCGTATCCCCCGATGGCAAATGGCTCGTCTACGTTCCCGTCGAGCGCTCGAGCGACCGTGTTGGCCCCGCCTTCGCCGCTCATGCCGCACAACGGCTCGAGGCGGTACGTCTCGATCGTCCCGGTACGCCGCTCGCGATTCCCATCGACGTCCCCGGGCTCACGGGCCAACCCGCGTTCTCGAAAGACGGTCGTTATCTCTATTTCGTCCAGTTCTTCAGCGATTCGAACCGCGACGGCGTTGTCGACGGAAGCGACCATGGCGTTCTCTTCCGGGTCCCGCTTTCTTTCGGCCAAGACGGCCAAGGCGCACCCGTCGTCGGAGCCGCGAACCAGCTGACCGACGAATCCTGGAATTGCCAATATCCCGCTCCCGCCGCCGACCGCCTCGTCACCACGTGCTCGCGAGGGCGGAACCTCGACCTCTATTCACTGCCGCTCGACGGCGAGGTTCCATCCGATTGGACCACCCAGCACTTGGCCGACGAGATCGAGCTCGCCAGCAAGCATTCGAAGCTCCAGCTTCTCTATTACGAGCGACTCGCGCGGAGCACCACGCCCTCGTCGAAGCGATTCGTCAAGGTTCGTCTCGTCCGTACGCACCTCGCGCTCGAAGAGTTCGGGGCCGCCGAGTTCTACGCCAAGCACATCGCGGCCGCGGGTGACCCGGACAGCCTAGGACTCTCCCAACCGCTGCTCGTCCTCGTCGATCACCGCAAGGCTCTACGTCAGCGCGAACGTGGCCGCATCGTCGAGAACTTCGACGAGCGAGCACGCGCGCGGATGGCAAGCCTCGAGGTCAAACCGGGCGACACGTCGGCGGCCGCGGCTCTGACGCGGGTCGTCCGAAGTGAAATTGCCGATACGATCGGTGACAAAGCGCGTGCGCGTGCCGAGCTCGAGGCGGCGCCGATTGCTGGAAAAACACCCCGCGCGGTGCTCGAGGCGTACTACGAGCAGGCCGACGCGCTCTATCGCGAGCTCGACGACCGCGAGGCACTCGTCACGGCATGCCGGCAGCTTGCCTTGCACCCGCAACTCGCCGAAGAAGACCGGCTCCGCTACGCGCGAGCCGCCGTTCGCGCGATGGTTCGGGGCCTTCCCTATGCGGATGCCGAAGCGCGCCTCGAGCGTGAACGAGCGACAGCCCCGGCCGACTCGGAGTTGGCCTTCGCGCTGTCGCTCGGACGCGCGCTGCTCACGATTCGTGACGCGCGTCCCGGCAAGGCCGCCAAGGCCGTTCTCGTCGAGATGTACCAGAAGGAGACGCGCATCGACCGCCGGCGCGCGATCATGCTCGATGCCGTCCAGCGCGCCACCCAATACGGCGCCGATCCGATCATCGAAGGATTGGCCGAGCATTACGTGGATAGCGTCGATGCGGCGGCCCAGGAGAGGCGACGCGCCGAACGGCTCTACACGCAGGTCATCGTCGGCCGCGCCTTTCGCCGCCGCGCCGCGCAGAAGTACGACGAAGCGCGAGCGGACTTCGAAGCCGTGGCGAAACGAACCGGCTCGCTCGAGGCGGTGGTAGGCGCCATCGATTTGCGCCTGCGCGCGGGTGAGTCCACCGCGGCGATTCGAGCCGAGTACGATGCACGCCGGCAGTCCGGCGAAGTGAAGCTCGCGAACTTCGTGACCGCTTATCTGCTTTCCTGCGACCTCCGTAAACTGGAGGGCGACGAACACGGGAATGCCGTCAGCCAGGCGATCGCCGCGCTCAAGGCGTCGTGGTCGGAGCTGAAGAAGCAGTGCATGGCGCAATCGCTCTACGGAGCGCTCCAGCACGCCGAATACCTGCGAACACGCGATCTCGCGCTGGCCGAGAAGGCAGGCACGCACTACCTCGTAGCGCTCGAGCTGGTCGGCACGAATCAGCGCTACAAGGCGATGGTTCTCGGTCAACTCGGCCTGCTTCATACCGAAGTAGGCAATTACCGAATTGCGCTCGCCTACCTGCAGGACCGTGATCGACTTCCCTACGCCGAGAACTCGGAGGGCTTCGCTGTCCGGCTCGCCAAGGCGCGCTGCCACCTCCACGTCGGTCACGAGAAAGACGCCGCGGACGAAGCCGACGAAGCGCTGGCCATGACCGAGAGCGCCCAGCGTCTCGCACAGTATCGAATCCTCGCGCTCGATCGTGCGGCTCTTTACAACCTCTCCGCCAATCGCTTCGAACGCGCACTCGCGCTCTACGACGAGGAGCTGAAACGGCTCGAGTCCGACGCGAGCCCGATGGCAGCACGCAATCGGTTCGTTGCACGCCTCGCCCGGGCCGCCGCCGCACTCGGCGCAGAGCAGCCCAACCGCGCGCTGGCTGACCTCGACGCGGTCGATCGTGGGCTCTCCGATCCAGGACTCTCGGCAAACCTCGGATGGCCACACGCCACGAACGAGCAGGTCGTTCGCTCGTATCGGCTCATCACCTCGGGTCTCCGGGCTCGAACGCTGCAGAAGATCGGACAGCTCGACGGCGCCGCGCGTTCGCTGGAGACACGGCGCGCACTGCTCGAAGCCGAGCTCGCGGCCACGGGACGCGAGGAGTTCGTTCGTCTCCTTGCGCTCCTCGAAGCCCAGCGCGCGGACATCGCCATCGAGCGACGCGACGAGAAGACCGCCGCCGCCGCGCTGAAGAAGGCCCTCGAGCACGCCGACAATCTCCACGACCTCTCGAAGGGAGCGGTCGACAGAGACCAGCTCGACGTCTTGTGGCTCGCCGCCCAGAGCAACGTGCTCTCGCATACGCCGGTCTCGAGCGATCTTCCCAATCGCCTCGGCAAGGCTGGAAAGCTCGTCTCCACGCCAGCCACGCCGGTCAATCGCAGCTACGCGCGCATGTTCGAGATCTACGAGACGCTCACCGGGCCGCTCGTAAAGGGCGATTCGCACGACGCTCCCGCGTCGCCTCCCCCTGCCGGCGAACGGGACAGCGCCGCGGCTCGGTGATCCAAGCCGAATGCGCCCGACCGGCCACGAGGGCTGGTGGGCGCATTCCCGTTCGACGAGGACGCTTGGTATCAGTGCTTCGACGGCGGAGCCGCTGCAGGCTTCGCGGCCGATGCAGCCGCCTTTTCCGCCGGAGCGCCGGTGTTCGCGCTCGTCAGCGAGACCGCCGACGTACCACTCGGCCCCCCGAAGCGCTGCGGGCGATGTCGAGGTGGAAGCCGTAGCCGCCCTTGACCTTGTCACGTGCGAAGTCGCGGACGTTGATCGTGTAGGTGCCAGGCTCGAAGGTCTGGGTGACGGTGGCGTTCGCACCAGGCGAGCCGCCATCGTTGTACCCAACCTGCTTGCCGCTCGCGTTCTTGATCGTGAGCGCGGCGTCGATCGGGTGCTTCACGTTCGGCTGCTTCACCGTGACCGTGTACTCACCGGCGGTGGTGACGGTCCATTTCATGTCGTAGCCATCGCGCTCGTACATGCGACCGTCGCAAGCGACCACCTCCGCGCCGAGCGTGCTCGGACACGAGCTGCCTGCACTCGGCGGCTTGCCGAAGACACCGAGAGCCGTACCGGAGACGAGAAGCGCGCCGCCGACCGCGTAGCCGAGCACCATGTTGCGCTTCGTCGCCTTGGCGAGCGCACCGCGCCCCTTCGAAGAGAGCAGCAGCTTACCTTTGCCGAGGCCCTTCGGCGTGCCAAGCGTGGGACCGCTCGCGCCGACGCCAAGAGCTCCGAGCGCGTACAGGTTCGGCGACGCTTCGACGATGCGCTCGACACCCTCGAACCCGGTGGTTCGCCCGTCGGTGTCGACGATGAGCGGCGTGTTCATCTGGAAATCGCCAAACTGCAGCGTGTTCGGAATCAGGCCCAGCGCGCCCACGTTGACGCCGCTCGAGAACGACTTGTCGAACGAGGCATCCGGACGCTCCGTCGCGTCGACGAAGACGGTCGACCCGCCTTCCTGCAGCGAGAAGACAGCGCCCTTGTACTCGCTGAAGACGTTCGAGCCGCCCTTCTTCGTCTCGGTGCCGTTCTCGGTGCGTTCGGTCTTCTCCCATTTGCGCTCGACCGTGATCTCGTACGCGAGGCAAGGCTTGCCGCTCATCGGTGCCGTCAGCAAACCTTGCTGGCCAACAGCGCCTTCGGTCGACACGAGGCCCTTGGCGTCGGCGGCGCCGAGCCCCAGCTTGGAGATCTCCGAAGGTGCGCGGTACGGAACGGCGTTCATCTTCTTGCCCTTCAGCATCTGAAGAACACCGACGATCACGCCAACGAGACCAAGAACTGCAAGGAACCACCCCACGACACTCATCGAATCCTCCTCGCCCCTCGCTCGGTTTGTCCGTGCGTTCGTGGGCAAGGGTGGTTTACGGAGCGCGCCTGGACATCTTCCCTCGCGCTCCGTCGATCTCGTTCGACCAGTGCTGAACGTCAGTCGGAGAGCTTCGTGAGCGCGAGCTTCTCGATTGGCGTTTCGTACTGAACGAACGTCGTTCCGGAGAGCTCGAAGCATCCTTGTTTGGTCGCGAACGAGTCGTCGGGACAACGCGTGACCTCGCGAGGCCTCAGGGTGACCTGGCACAGCACCTTTCCGTCGTCCTTCCGCTGCTCTTTGCTCTCGAGCACCGTGTAGCCATCCTCGCCCACGCGAGCTTTTGCGGTGACGCCAACGATCTCCGAGGACTGGCCATCGGACAACGTGCACCGCGTCGCCAGCGTCACGGAGGATTGCGAGAACTGGAAGCGGACGTCGAACGTCACGCCGTTGCTTTGGATGGTCCCTCCCCACAGGCCAAGGAGCGAATCCGGTGTTGCATCGGCCGAAGGCCCGGAAAAGAGCCCTGCGAACTCGGACGATGAACCCGAACCCGAGCCCGAATCTGAGCCCGAGCCCGAGCCGTCGGAATCCGAGCAGCCCATCGCGAGGCTGCCCATCGCCATCACGAACCCCAGCGCGTAGCCACGAACGAATCGAAGTGTCACTTGGTACCTCCGCGCACGCCCTACGCAAGCGGAGTACCAGTCACTTCGAAGTGCTCTTTCTTCGAGCCATTGCAGTGACGCGCCGGCGTCGTCTCGTGACCGAAGCGCCAGAAAGGCGCTACGAGCGACGCGACGCCCAGCGAAGCGTCAGCTGCCCGAGCCGAAGCCGCCGGGAGGCGGATTGCCGTACGTGCCGGGCGGGCCGTAGCCGCCGTAGCCGCCCGGCGGGCCGTAGCCGCCCGGCGGGCCATAGCCGCCGGGCGCGGGATAGCTTCCCGAGAAGGCGCCGGGACCAGGTTGGTTGGCGCTCGGCGCGTTCAGTCGGCCGCTCACGTGGAGATACGCGAGCGCGGTCGCGATCGACGCCACCGGGAGGGCCGCGAGAAGGCCGATGCCGCATGCCGCCAAGCCGAGGAGGCCAACGAGAGCGAGGAGGAAACCGAAGCCGAGGAGATCGAACTTCTGTCCCTTGGTGGCCTGCCAGCTCGCACTCATGGCTTCGACCGGCCCCATGTTCTGGTCGACGACGAAGTACGACGTGAACATGAAGCCGAGCGCGAGAATGACGCCCGGCACGATCAGGGCCAAGAACCCGAGACCGACCGCAAGCCCCGTGAGGAACGTTGCGCCGAGCATGGGAAGAAACCAGGTGCCGCCGGAGAAGACGTCGCTGAACGATGCCTCTTCACCACGCGCAATCTTCAGATAAGTGCGAATCAGACCGCCTTGGAGGAAGGCCGTCAGAACCCACCCGACCAGCGACGCGCCGAGGCTCAAGAACGTGAGCGTCAGGTCCCCCTGCTGGAACACGCCCGAGATTTCGAGCACGCGTGGAACCATTCCGGGCACCTGCCCGAGAATCCCCGTCACGAGGAACGCGGCAATCAAGAGGCCAGGCGCCTTCTGGAAGCGCTCCCAGGCCGTTCCGACGAGGCCGGTTGCCGTCCATGGGGCCGGGCCCGACGACTGCGGGGTGCCGTAAGGGTTCGGCGATGATGACCCAGGGTGGTTCATGGCGGGCGGTGCGTAGGGATTGTTCATGGTCACGTGCCTCTCGCGAATCGCGCGGAGCAAGGAAAGCAGAGAATTTCCCCGACGCGACTGAAATCGACACGTCACTCTCGCGCGCACGCTCGTCACCGATTCGATGGGGACGATATCGTGGCGTCCCCGTGCGCCCCACTACCTTCCTCTCGACGTTCGCTCTCTTCTCCTCGATGACCGCTTGCGCGTCGTCGCCACCGCCCACTCCCGCCCAACCGACGACGCCCGCGGCCAGCGCCACGTCGGAGGCTACCTCGGCGCCTGAACCCGCCGCGGCGGCGGGGCCTGCCGCGAAGTCCATTCCGATGAGCTGCGCGACCGATGGCGGCCTCTGCGTGCCGGAGCCTGCGTTCGTGAAGCGCCTGTGCGCGGGTTCCTTCCCCGACGTGGGCCTCTTGCTCATGTCGAAGGACGCGCCGTTCGCGCGCATGTACATGCGTGGCGACACCGATGGCTGGAACGCCGATGGCGGAGCAAGTGCACGCGCGCGCCTCTACACCGATGAAGAGATGCTCGTCCTGAAGCGTCGAGCCCCTGCCACGAACGGGATCGTCGTTGGCTCCGGCGGAGCGAGCTTCCTCGTCATGCGATGGGACGGCAACTGCTACACGCTCGACGAAGGGGAGCTCTCCACCAAGGCTCCGCGCTCACCGCGTCACGCGTCGCTCCCTTTCCGCTTCTATTCGGAGCAGACGAAGAAGGCGCTTCTCGAACGCCCGAAAATCCTCGCTGCCTATCAAGCGCGCGGCAAGGAGTGCAAAGGCGCGATGAGCGGCGAAGTATCGAAAGCATGCGAACGCGCCGACGCTGCACTCTCTGCGGCGATCGTCGGCGAGATCCGCGCAGGGCTCACGATCCCCACGCCCGAAACGATTCCCTAGGCGATCTCTAGCGGCGTAAGTATTGACTGCAGCCTGACTGCAGGTCTCCGTGAAGATCGGAATCGAGGACTCGCGTCATCGCACGAGGACGCGAGTCTGATCCATTTGGGCCAAATCGAAGTACCAGGAGAGACATATTTGCAAGCTTTTGCGTCGGCACGCGTCGTGTAAGGTGCCGCGCCATGTCTGCGCCCACGATGTCTCATGGTCGCGGGGGAGTGGCGAGATTCGCCGGTTGGCTCGTCAGGTTCGTCATGTTCGTTGCGCCGCTCACGGCCGCGCTGCTCTCGTGGTCCTCGGCGAGTGAAGCGAAAGACAAAGAGAAGACGCCGAAAACGACCGTGCAGCCCGCGTGGTGCGCACCCGAGGTCGAGGCGCTGGGGACGACATCTGCTACCTCGACGGAGGTTCGACGAGCGCTCACCGCACGCTCGTCATCTTCCTGCACGGGGCCATCGCGAAGAACACGACGTGGCAGTGGAACCACCAGCGCGGCCTCATGCGCCTCGCCAAGGGACACAACGTCGAAGTGATCTTCCCGCGTTCTCCTCTGACCGACGTGGGCTACGTCTGGCCAGGCTCGATCAAAGAACAAGAGAAGGTCGAACAGCAGCTCATCGACGGCTGGATGGACGCCGAGCACACGCTGGAGCAGCGCACGGGACGTCCGTTCGACGAGGTCTTCGTCATGGGTTTCTCGAGCGGCGCGTACTTCGTGAGCTCACTCGCCATGCGCGGCCGAGCCGACGTCGACGGCTACGCGGCCTTCGCCGGAGGCGTGGGCATGGGCGCGCGCGCCACCCCGGTCGTCCGCTTCTCCCCCGTCTTCGTGGGCGTCTGCGCCGACGACGAGACGAGCCGCGATCACTCACGTGGCTTCGCGGCCTCTCTCGCTGCCGTCGGCATTCCGCGAGCGGTCAACGCGCAGCCCGTCGGCCACGGGCTATCGCATGTTCACTTCGCGTACGCCCTCTCGTATCTCCGACGCGCGAAGAAGGAACGTCTCGCATCGTCCGAGGGCCTTCATTCCTCCGGCGGAACGTGAAATCGGCCGCGCGAGCGACGATTATTCGGATGCGTCGGGGACGCGGCTCCACATCGCCGTTTGGTCGCCTTCGTAGACGAGCTTCTCGGCCTGGGTGAAGCGGAACGTGTAGCGGCCGAGGATGGTCTTCGAGCCGCGACGCAGCTGGGTGGACTTGCACTCGAGGACGAGCGGCTCGCCGGGCGGTGCGAGCGCGTGGAAGCGAGCCGAGGTGATGCGTGCGCCGTAGCCGATCCAGCCTTCGGAGTGCCGCAGGCCGAGGATGTAATACGCGTGGACGAAGCCGAGCATCCCGGTCATGTGCACCATGAGGCCGCCGGAGACGTGGCGCGGGTGCCTGATCGGGTGGACGCGCTGCTCGCGCGTGAGGGGGAGCTCTTCGGTCGTCGGCATGCGTGCGACGACGAGCCCTTCGTCGGCATCGATGCGGAGGATCTCGTCGATGAGAAGCCCACCGGGGCCGTAGGGGCAATCGGCAACGAAGTCGGGATCGAGCGGCATGCGGTGCGCGCAGCATACCCGGCGCCGTGAATCGTCGGCCAAGTGGGACAAATGACGCAACGCATTGCCAGCTACGGCGCAGGTGCTATCGTGGGTGCCCGCGCGACGGCGCATCGTCATGGCGATCGCGGCGCTCCTCACGATCCTCTCGCTCTTCGCTGCCTTCGCGGCAGGTTTCGAGCTTGCCCGAAGAGGGCTCCCGACGGCGCGCCAACGCGCCTTCGTCGCGGCGCTGGCGAGCCAGATTCGACGTTCTGGTCCGCGCATCGCGGTGCGAACCGTCTACAGGCTCGCGCGTCTCCGAAGGCGCGCTCCCCGCGCCGAGGCTCGACCGCTCGCCACCGAGCTTCCGCCTCCGATTCACCCCATCGATGTGCCGAGCGACGACGTCGTCGAGAGCACGCCCGCGCCGACGCCCGCGATCATGGAGCCGCCGCCCGCCTCGACGGACCGGGAATCGATCGTTCGCTACGAGGAGTTCGCGCCGCGCGGCACCAAGTCGACCGAGTTCCACGAGCACGCCGAGCCGTGGCGAGCAGCGATGGCCTCGCTCGGCGAAAGGCTGCACGAGGAGCGCGTCGTCGCCGTGGTGTTCGCGCACGGCACGTTCGTGGGCACCGATCCGCTCTCGGCGTTCACCGCCATCGAGCGCGCGTTGCCGAGTCGACGTCCGTTCGTGAAGGCCCTCCGGCGACGCACGCGCGAGTACGCCGATCGCGTCTTCGGTGATTTCGGCAACTTCGGCGTTCCGTACGTTCGGCTCTTCGAGAAAGCCATCGGCGCCCGCATTCCATGCACCTCGTTCGTGTGGTCATCCGAGAATCACCACCTCGGACGTCTCGACGGCGCGCTGGCCCTCGTGCGCGTACTGGCCACACATGCCGAGCTGGGAGAGCCGGGCGGGCGCATTCTCGTCCTCGGCCATAGCCACGCCGGTCAGGTCTTCGCGCTCGTGACGCAACTGCTCTCCCGATCGCTCGCCGCGGAGGCGATCCTCGACGTGGCCCGTGCGCGGTCGCTCGACGTCAACGCGCTCGACGTGGACCTCGAGGCGCTCGAGCGGACGTCGCTCGACTTCGTCACGTTCGGCTCACCGGTTCGCTACGCGTGGGCCGAGTCGGCGAAGATTCGCTCGCTCCACGTGGCCGGAGACGACTGGGTACGTCGCATCGGAAGCGCCGCCTCGGACTTCCCCGCCCTGGCGCCCTCGGATCGGCGCATCAACGCGGCGCTCGATCCCGCGCTCGGCACCGGGTTCGCGCCCGGCGAGCTCCTTCGCTCGCTCCGCGGAAGCCCCATGCGGCCGACGCACGGTGAGCTCGTGATCGTCGACTATGGCGGAGAACGCCTGGCAAACATGCTCTCTTCCGGGCTCGGCCACGGCGTCTACACGCGGCTCGACGCCATGCTTTTCCATGCAACGCTGGTGACGTCACGTCTCTATCCGTCGACGGCTCTGATGGCGGAATCGACCAGCGACGAACGACGTTGTGCTCCGCTGTGACGCTCGATGTGCCACAGATCAAGCGCGAGCGTATCGGCACGATGAATGAGTGATGAATCGCGCAAGGGCTTGTGCCACTGTTGGCGTCACTTACGACGCGCGTGAGCGCGCGCGACGCGATGCCTGCGCGCTACCGCCCTTTGGACAATGGAGCAATCGATGTTGTCGAATCTGGTCAGCCTCAAGTCTTGGCGCGCGAAGGCGCCCGCGTTCATCGCTTCGCTCGCCCTTCTGACGGCGTGCAGCAGCAGCGATGACACGTCGAGCCCGGGCGGCGGCGGCGGCGGTGCGTCGTACCCGCGTCAAGTGACGATCGAGTATCGCGTCACGTCGCCGGCGCTCAAGGAGGCGGACGTGATCTTCACGAACGCGACGGGCGGCATGGACAACCTCGACAAGCAGGCCCTTCCCTTCTCGAAGACGTTCACCCGCACCGTCAACCAGGCCGACTACGCGTCCGTCTCGCCGACCAGCACGGTAGGCGGCACGCTCGAGGCGAGCGTCCTCGTCGACGGCAAGGAAGTAGAGAAGAAGACGTTCTCCGGCACGTCGGTCGCCACCGGCAGCGCCGTCTACGTCTTCCAGTGAGTCGTCTCACGGCGTGAGACCTCGCGCGGCGGTCGCCATCGAAGCGGTCGCCGCGTTTTCATGTCCAACGGTCAATTGGCCACGGACGCTCTGCACCTCTATTGGACGAACGCGGACGGCGTCATCGGTAGCGCAAGTCAAACACGCGCCAGTCTAGTTCCGGTTGCAGGCCTCGACGCAGCGCGCGTATTGCGCCTGGCAATCACTGCGTGCTGCGCCTGGAGGTGCGCGATCCATGCATTCGTCGTAGCGACCTTGGCATCCCGTTTCGCAGGTCGTGGACGAGCATCCCTGCGAACCACTCCCGAAGACGGTGAACGCGAAGGCGAGCAACGATGCCGTGATCGAACGAAGCATGGTTTACCGCTCCGTTCACGGCGGAGCCCTCGGAGAAGGATACGAATTCGGCCTCGAATCCTTCCCGGATTTTCGTCTCCAACGAGAGCCCGACCGTGCCGTGAAAGACGGCCTTCCTCGGCACGGCGGACTCGCGCCGACGTCACCCAGGAACCTTGTCGAGGAAGCCGTAGACGCTTCGGATTCGATCTCCCTCGAGAACAGCCACGTCGAACCCGATGACGGCGGGCTCGTGCCCCAGCGCGCCCGCGTGCCACGTGAAGCGCGCCTGATCGTGGTGAGTGTCGACCTTTCCGGCGAGCGAGAAGACGAGACCGGGAAACTGCTTCTGGACGCCGGCGATGAGCTGGTCGATGCCATCCCGTCCGGAGACCGCAGCAAGGGGGTCGGTGTACGTGCAATCCTCGGTGTAGACCTCGGCGAGAATCGCGCGGCGGCGGCCAGCGTCGGTCTCGTTCCAGGCATCGATGTAGCGCTGCATGACGTTCTGCTTCGTGCTCATGGACATGCTCCTCGTTTGGCCCGCTTCGTTCGTTCGAAGCGTCATGCCCTCTTCGTAAGCCACGGCGAAGATCGGCGCGATTACCTGCGAGGTCATGTTCGCGTCGTCTTCGCCGTCTGCTAGCCTCGCGCGCGGTGGACGACGCGCTCCGCGAACGAGCCCGGAAGGCACGCGCCGAGGTCGAATCCGGCACCCTGCGGGGCGAGCGGCTGATCGACCTTCTTCACGATGTGCCCGCCCTCGAGCGCGACGCGTGGACCGACGAGCTCCTCGGCATCGACGCGCCGCCGCCCGACGTTGCCGGGCTTCCCCGAGGGGCGGTGCCTTACCTGCCCTGCGCGGTCGACGAAGTCCTCGCGATGGTGCGCGACGTTCCCATCCGTCCCAAGGATCGGCTCGTGGATCTCGGGTCGGGCCTGGGCCGGGTTCTGATCCTCGCGCATCTCCTCACCGGCGCCTCCGCCTGCGGCGTCGAGATACAGGAGCCGCTCGTTCGAAGGGCACGGGCCCGATGTGAGGCACTCGACCTCGACCGAATCGAATTCGTCGAGGCCAATGCCGCCGAGGTCGACCTCGACGGCACCGTCTTCTTTCTCTACGCGCCGTTCAACGGCCACCTGCTCTCGCGTGTGGTCGCGCGCCTCGAACACGTCGCGCGCCGGAGGTCGATCGTCGTGTGTGCGGTCGATCTCGAGCTTCGCAACGTCCCCTGGCTCTCGGCGCGCAAAGCGTCGAGTGTCTCACTCACGATTTACGACTCTCGGGCAGGCTGATCAATCGTAAGGAGCGAGGTCGCGCTTCGAGACGCCGCGGTATCGGCGCCGCGCCTCAGGACGCCGAAGCCGAGGCTCTCGTTCTTCGTCCTCGGGCTCTTCGGACTCCTTTGGCTCCTCGAGCACCGCGTCGTACGGGGCGTCGAGCTCCAGCGCTTCGAGCGCTGAGTCCTCCAAAGGCTCGTCGATGAGCTCGTCGACGAGCGACGCGTCGCGGTCCTCCGATTCCTCCGCCGCCAGAATCGCTTCGAGCGAAGGCGTCGAGCCGTCCGCGAGGTAGCGCTGCCAGAGCTCCGGATGCTCCTTTTCGCAGATCTTCCGTAGCGCGCTGTCGCGAATACGGACAATCGGCTTTCCGTCCGTGCTGCTCCGCGGGCGATTCCGCAATTCGTTCGGCGGATAGACCGTGAGCTCGATGGGAAAGACGTCGGGCACGAGCACGTGGGTGAACTCCATCACCTTGCCGTGCTTCAGAATGTTCACTCGCTGAGTCTCGTGAACCCAACCGAGCTGCCTGACGTGGGCCTCGACGTCGGAGGCATTCCAAGCAAAAACGTGGATGTCGACGTCGCTTCCGCTTCGGACATGGCCGGTGGCGACCGAGCCGATGAGCCGAGGCGTGAACTTCGCGAGCGCCTCCATGGCCTCGAGCGCAACGATACGCATCGCGAAGAGGCGCTGCGTCCGGCCATCTCCCTCGATCTCGGTGACGAGCTCGAGGAGCGCTTGTTTGATCTCGCCGTTCGACGGGAGGTCCTGCGGTCGATAACGCATGGCCTTCGCGTTCGTCTGTCCGAGCAGACGCTTCGCGGCGAGCCTCTTGGCCGTGAAGTACTGCTTCACCTCCTCGCCGTACATGATCTGAGCGGCCAGCTGGGCGACTGCTGCGCGCAGGCCTCCGTAGCGCTCCCAGCTCATGGCCGTTCGGGGTCGAAGCTCCCGTGTTCGCTGTCGTCGTCGCCTGGCTCGAGAAGCGAAGGCTCCGCCGAGAAAAGAACGTCGAACGCATCGTCGACCGACATCACGCGAGCGTTGGGATCGCGGCCGCCGAGGTCCCACCGGCGGAGCTGCTCGAGATCGCGAAGCGCTGGCGTTCCGAGGTAGCGACGTCGCGCCGCGCGTGGATCTTTCAACAGGTCGAGGTGATGGCGCACGAGCCACACGGCTCGCGCGGGCAGAAGCCCTTCCAAGAGATCGGCGCCGACCTCGTCGTGAAGCGGCCCGTCAACCGCCTTACCCACGTCGTGGAAGAGCGCCGCGGCCCAGAGCACTGGGTCGTCGGTGGCGCGCTGCGCAAGCTCGAACACTTGCAGCGAGTGGAAGAGCGCGTCGCCTTCCGGGTGGTACTTGGGAGACTGTCGAATACCGTCGAGCGCGATCAGGAGCGATCGGAGCTCGTCTTTCTCGTCTTTCATTACCGAGCGGGGCGCTTTCGTGATTGTGTGCCGCCGCGTGCTCACCCCGCGAATGCGACGCGAGCCAGAGAAACCATAGCAGCGATTCCCCGATGCGCCCGCGGATTCGGGCCGCCGACCGTTTACGGACGAGACGCCTGGGCCGTCGCACATTCGAGAACGAGACGATAGACCCGCGGGTTCGGCACGTACCTGCCACCGAAGAACTCCGCGTCGTCGCCGTTCAGCGCGCGAGCGAGCGCGGCGGCCACGGCCGGTGAGCGAGACATGCCGGCATCGCAGTGCACGATGATGCGCTCGATCTCATCGCGGTGAGCGACCACGAAGTCCCAGATCCGGCGCGCGTGCTCGGGCGTGAAGAGCGCGTCTTCCGGGATGATCTCCGAGGCAACCTCGGCATCGGCAAACGCGAGCCGAAGGACGCCACGACACTGCTCGTTCGCGCGAATGCGTGCCTGGTCGTCGAGGCTGGAGGTAATCGAAATGACGACGTGCGGAACCTCGTGAGGCCGCGTCGCCTCGAAGCCGTAGCGGCTGTAGACGTAGAACTGCATCGTGCCAGCCACCAGGCTACTGCGGATTCGCCGTCAGCGGATCGGTCGCGCTCGGGTTCGCCCGACGACGAGAAAATGCCGGTCTTCCGGTCGAGGTTCGTCGTCTCGAATGCACACCGGCTCGAGGTTCGACTAGATCCTCTCGTGATGACAACGCCCTCCCGTGATCCTGCGTGGCTCGTGTCCGGGGCTCCTCACGTCTGGCGGCCCTACTGTCAGCATCAGACGGCGCCGGCGCCATTCGCGGTGGCGGGGGCGCATGGGGCGAGGCTCGTGCTCGAGGGTGGCGGCGAGCTCGTCGACGGCATCGCATCGTGGTGGACGTCCGCGCACGGTTACAACCATCCGCACATTGCAGCGCGCGTCGAAACGCAGCTCCGTCGTCTGTCGCACGTGGCGTTCGGTGGCCTCGCAAACGAACCGGCATACACGCTCGCGGAGCGGCTGGCGGGCATGCTCGCGCCGCTGTCGAAGGTGTTCTTCGTCGAGAGCGGTTCGGTCTCGGTCGAAGTCGCGCTCAAGATGGCCGTGCAGTCGTTCCACAATCGGGGTGACGGGCGCCGGCGGAAGATCGTCTGCTTCGAAAACGCGTATCACGGTGACACCCTCGCCACGATGGCGCTGTCGGATCCGGTCAGCGGGATGCATCACGCATTCGCCGGGATGGGTATCGACGCGATTCACCTCCCCGTGCCTCGCTCCGACGACGGTGGGGCCTTCGAAGACGCCTTCCGCGCCGTCGCTGCCGAGGTGGCGGGCGTAGTCATCGAACCGCTCGTGCAGTGCGCCGGAGGAATGCGCTTCCACGACGGCGCTGCGTTGCAACGCCTGCGCAAGGCCTGCGACGAGCACGGCGCGTGGCTGATCTTCGACGAGATCGCGACCGGCTTCTACCGCACGGGTTCGCGGTTCGCGTTCGAGGCCGCGGGCGTCGTGCCCGACATCGTCACGCTCGGAAAGGCGCTCACCGGAGGAACCCTTCCCCTCGCCGCCGTGGTGGCGACGAGCGCCGTCTTCGAGTGCTTTCTCTCCGACAAGGCAGACCGAGCGCTCCAGCATGGCCCCACGTACATGGGTAACGCGCTCGCATGCGCAGCCGCGCACGGAAGTCTCGATTTGTTCGAACGCGAGGATTTCAAACTTCGCGTCTCGAACCTCGAATCCAAGTTTCGCGAACGCCTCGCCCCACTACGCGCACGACCGAACGTCGTGGACGTGCGCGCACTCGGCGCCATCGGCGTCGTCGAGATGAAGCCCGGCACGGCTCCGGCATCGACCGATTTCGCCGCGCGCGGTGTCTTCTTGCGACCGCTCCGCCTCCCCCATGCCGACGTCGTCTACGTGATGCCGTCACTGGCCATCGAAGCGTCCGATCTGGACCACTTGCTCGACGCGATCGATCAGGTGCTTCCCTCCTGAGACACGTCCTCGGGAGCTGCGTGAGTTGGTGAAGGCGCCGAGCGCCGAGCGGGGACGAGACGGCGAAGGCAAGCCATGAAGAGATCGTCGCTCGCGACTCCGTCGACGACGAACTCGCCGCGAAGCCTAGCTTCTTCGAAGAAGCCGCACGCCTCGTACATGGCTTTGGCTTCGGGATTCGACGACATCACCGTGAGAACGATCTTCTCGAACGACTGACCCCAGGCCCAGTCGATCGCCGCCAGCGTCAGCGCTCGTCCGACACCTTTTCGGCGCCACTCCGGGTGCACCGCAATACACCGGAGCCGAGCGACGTCACGGTTGCACGGGTTGGACGTTCGACGGGCACATTCGACGAAGCCGACCACGCGCCCCTCCGTCACCGCCACGATCGTGGCCGACGGCAAGTCCGACGTCGGGCGAAAGACCCCACGTACGCCGTAGCCAGGATCGCTCTCCGGCGACCATGCGGTCTCGTCGATCTCGGCGATCGCTCCCCAGTCGCCCGGCTCGACCTCTCGTAGCTGCATGCCCGGACACGGTACGCGACCGAAAGCACGTGGACAACGCGCCACACGAGCCCGAACAACGCGCCCCGACAATGGGCAGCGCAAACCGTGTAGAGTGATGGATCACCCAAACGAGGCAAACCATGAGTGTCGACATCGCGAAGCTGTACGACGGAATTGCCACCGACTACGACCGTGACGCGTACGGTCTCCTGCGAGCAGGCCGCGACGCCGGGCTCGCGCAGGTTCGCAGCTCTGTCGAGTCCCACCCGGGCATGAACGTCGTGGATCTCGGCGCCGGAACGGGAGAGTCGCTCGTCACCCTCGGCAAGACGTTCCCGGGTGCGAGCCTCGCGGGAATCGACCTTTCGGCCGAAATGCTGGCCATCGCGGAGAAGAAGATCGCGTTCCGCAGCATCGTGTCCGACGCGGCGAAGGTGGCCGATCATTTCGAGCCGCAGACCGTCGACCTCGCGCTCATGCACTTCATCACGACCTTCGTGGACGTGCCGGGCACCGTGCGCGCGTGCCACCAGATCCTTCGGCCCGGCGGCTACCTCTCGATCGTCAGCACCACGCTCGAAGCCTTCCGCAAGCTCCTGAACGAGGTCGGCCTCAAGCTCGCCTCGATGGACGAGCTCATGAAAGCCAACCCGGTGCCCACCGGCGCCGACGCGCTCACGAACATCCTGCGCGAGGCGGGCTTCGAGATCGTCGCCGTGGAGAACGTCGTCCGTCCGGTGAGCTTCCCTTCCCCGCTCGAGACGATGGACTTCGGAGTCAAGTCGGGCTTCTTCACGCACATCATCGAGGCCCTCGGCGCGGATCGGATCATGTCCTCGGCGCTCGCGCTCGAATCGGCATTTCCGATTGCCGACGAATACCGCGCAGCCGCCATCCTCGCGCGACGTCCACGCTGATTCCAGCTCGGTTCAGGCGTCCTTCATCGGGTGCCGCGCCGGATCGTCGGCCGCGAAGACGATGCAGAACGCCGTGAACACGAGCCACATCGCCGCGACCTGAATCATGGCCATGCGCGGCGCCTGCGCGTAGAGCACGCCGGTCACGAAGGGTCCGGCGAGCGTTCCGGCGGCGTAGAGACCGTTCGAAAGCGACATCGCGCGACCGTACTCCGTGCGCTTGGCGATCGATGCTTGGAGCGCCATGCCGAGCGGGGAAATGGCGCCGAGCGTGGCCCCTGCCACGGCCGAGATCAGACACATCGCCGTGACTGCGTCGACGAAGAGAACGCCGAACAAGGCGAGGCCGCCTATCGCCGAGAGCATCCCCATGAGCACGAGGTGCCCATGGCGATCACCGAGTCTTCCTGCGAAGTGCGTGAAGAGAAGCGAGCCTGCCGCGTACGCAGAGAGCACGAGCGGCGGCTCCTCGGTGAGCAAGCCGCGATGATCGACGAGATAGAGCGGCAAAAAGAGAATCAGCGACGCCTTGAGGTAGCCGGCGGCGAACATCCCGAAGCCGGTCGTCTTCACCTTCCACGCAAGCGACGCGAACGATGCGTCGGCGGAGGGCTCGTCCGCAGCCGGAGCCATCGAAGCGCCGCCACGCTCGCGCGAGAAGGCCGTGATCGAAAGCCCATTTCCGATCGTGACGGCGGCCGCAAACCAGAACGGAAGCGCAGCGACACCGAATGGGAACAGCGCGCGGGCGACGAGCGGGCCAATGACGTAGCCCAGCGCCAGCACCATCGCATACAAGGTGCTCACCGTCGCTCGGTGGGCGGGCTTCGCTCGTGAGAAGAGCGCCGCCTCGTAGCCAACCCACACGGCCACGAGCGCAGCCCCCTCCACGACGCGACCGGCATAGAGCCCCGTCGTGGAGTGCGCAGCGACGGGTAGCACGGCGATGGCGAGTCCGAGCGCGACGAGGGCGACAGCGAGCGTTCGGATCGCCCCCACGCGCCCCACCACCCGACCGAGCAGCGCGGAGATGGCGACGCCCCCGGCCGCGTAGGCCGTCGCCAGCGAACCGATCTTCTCGGACGAAAGTGACGCCGAACGCAGGAAGAGCGCGAGCACGGAAGACTCCGCCCCGATCGCGAGTCCGAGAAGGAAGATCGAGGCGTAAATTCCGCGCAGATCACGACCGAGCAAGCACGCGAGGGTGCCGTTGCCCGTGCCGTCGTCTCTCATCGTGAACTCGCTCAGTGATGGCCAACGCGGAGCAGGATGTCCGCGAGGTGCGCGAGGCGCTTCGGAAGCGTAGGCTTCTGGTAGACCACCGCGTCTTCTTTCGCCTTGGCGTGTGGATCGTTGAAGACGTGGTCGTTGCCCGACGACGGCTTCATGACGAGCGGCCGATTCTGGCTGTTGCCTCGCCCATCTTCGTGAACACGCCCGTCGACGCGCCACGTATTGCGGTAGTTGCGCGCGTCCTTGAAGAGAAGGACGTGATAGACGCTCCCGTTGCCGAAACGGCTCTCCGCCATTCCGCACTCGAGGAAGTAGATCATCACCTTGAGATCGCGGTCGCGAATCGAGGGGTCCTGCTCGGCGGCCTTGAGGAGATTCTCGCGCCAATACCAGAGCGTCCAATAGTAGTGACGGCCGAGATTCTCGACGTCGCCAACGTACATATCGAGCTTGCATGCCTCGTCGAGCAGCAGGTGCAGCCGAATCTGGTTCGAATCGCGGAAGATGTATTTCTGGATGTAGCCGTCACGCCGGTGCTTGGCGGTGTGGCTGCCCATCGAGTGAATGAGCATGCGGCCCGACGGCTTGAGGATGCGCCAGCACTGACGCATCACCTCTTCGTACGTGTGGAACGGCAAGTGCTCCCACACACCGACTTCGTAAATGGCATCGAAGTGATTTTCCGGATAACTCGCGAGAAGCGAGAAGTCGGCATGGTGAATCTTGACCTTGTCGCCCACGCCATTGCGCTCGGCATTGCGGCGAGCGAGTGAAGCCATGTTGTGGCTATTCGTGAATCCCTCGCCTCGCGCGCCCCAGGCCGTGGCCGCGTGCACGAGCATGCCGCCGTTTCCGCAGCCCGTGTCGAGGATGCGCGCGTTCGGACGCAGTTGCATCTTCGAGAAGATCAGATTCATCTTGTTCAGCTGCATCTGATCGAGGCTGTCGTTCTCGTTCTCCATGTAGCCGCACGAGTAACAGCCCGTTGCGCCGAGCATGGGCACCATGACGTTGTCGCCCATGTCGTAGTGGTGCGCGATGTCCTCGTTGTGCGAGCGACGCATGCGTCCCGCGGCATACATACGAAGGAGGCGCGCCTGCTCGCGGAGCGGAAGCTTCACCGAACGATCGATGTCGTTGATGAGCAAGAAGCCCAAGAAGTGATTCACCGCACCGCGCAGCATTTCGAATTCGCCCGCGAGGAACGCCTCGCCGACGCCGAGATTGCGCTGGGTCAGAAGGCGCGTAAAAAAGCGGGCCGAGTGCACCTTCACGACGGGATGAACCCAGCGTCCGGGAGCGTCGTCACGAAGCACGGGCCGCGGATAGCGTCGGCTGTCGTCGAGCGCGAGACCGAGGTTCACGTCGTCGAAGTCGAACCCGCAGACTTCACGAGGGTCGACGACGTCGTCCGTCGGCTCGGGCGGCGCGTTGTTGCGATGGATCGCGGTGAGAAACTCCGCATCCTTGTCGCGCGGCACGCCGAACTGGCACACGTGACCGTCGAACACGATCGTGAGCGAGCCAACGAGCCGTCGCCCCGTCCCGAACACGAGCGACGCGAAGGCGGCGAAGCCCGGATGCCGCGCAGCGACGGCCGAGGATCGAATCGCCTGCTCGCCGTAGGCGAACGTGTAGTTGGCTTTGCTGGACCGCGCGTTTTTCGTGGAGGCGGACATTGTGATTACGAGCCAGGCTATTCCCGAGTCGCGAGACGGTGAAGGACCGAGTTGCCCGGCCGTGTCGATCGTGTGAGAGTGGCAGGCTGGACCTTGTTTCTCTCACCCCGAACAATGCCGAGCCCCAGGTCAGTCCACAACCAAGCTGACGTCGTCGTCAGGGTGTCGGCCGGCGCCGTCCGGGGTCGACGTCGTGACGGAATCGTCATGTTCGGCGGCATTCCGTATGCCGAGCCGCCGGTCGGCGTCCTTCGTTTTGCGCCCCCCGTCCCCCGCCGACCTTGGGCGGGCATCCGAGACTGCACCCGCCCGGCCCCGGGCGCGCCGCAGCGCCCCAGCGCGCTCGCGAAACTCATTGGAATGTCCTGCTCGGTGCAGGACGAAGACTGCCTCCACGTCACGGTCTGGACGCCCTCCTGCTCGCCCCCTCGGTCGGGGCCGGCTCGTCCCGTCCTCTTCTGGATTCACGGTGGGGGGTTCGAAGCAGGCTCGGCCTCGAACCCGCTCGCCGACGGTGCGCGGCTGAGCGCCCGTGGCGACGTGGTCGTCGTCAGCGTCACCTATCGCCTCGGAGCGCTTGGCTTTCTCCAGCTCGAAGACGTCCCGAGCAACCGCGGTTTGCTCGACCAGATCGGGGCGCTTGAATGGGTTCGGGAGAACGTGCGTGCGTTCGGCGGTGATCCGGACAACGTCACCATCTTTGGTTCGTCGGCAGGTGCCACGTGCGTCACCGCCCTCCTCGCCACGCAGGGGCGTTCCGGCCTGTTTCGCCGGGCCATCGTGCAGAGCGGCACGGCGGAAGGCATCCTGACCGACGAGCTCGCCAATGCGACGCGCCGCGAGCTCCTCGTGCAACTCGGCACGAGCGCGCGCGAAACGGCGGACGTCCGCGAGGTGCTCGAAGGACTACCGGTCGATCGGCTCCTCGCCGCGCAGAGCGCCGCCAGCGCCTACCTGCAGGACCAGGGCGTGGTTGTGCCCATCTTCCAGCTCGTCCTCGATGAAACGTCGCTCCCGCGGCTGCCGCTCGCAGCCATCCACGCGGGAAGTGCCAAAGGCGTCGACCTCTTCGTCGGCACCAACAAGGACGAGCTGCGCCTCTGGTCGCTGGCCGAGGATCCGCCGGCCATCACCGACCACGACCACCTCGTCCGCTTCGTGGCGAAGTTTCTGGCCGGCCCCTTTGCGGACGATGCCATGCGACGGAAGATCGACGTCGTCGCGGGCGACATCGCGGCGCGTTACGTCGCGCTCCGCCCACGCGGATCGTTTACCGACCTGTTCTTCGAGCTGGCGACGGATCTCCATTTCCGCCTGCCCGCCCTACGCCTCCTCGCGGCGCAATCACGCCACGCGCAGGTGTTCTCGTACCTGCTTTCGTGGGACCTGCCCATTCTCCGCGGCGCGCTCGGCAGTCCGCACGCGATGGACATCCCGTTCCTCTTCGGAACGTACGACTCGATGCGCATGATGCTCTTCCTCGGCGCAGGGCCGGATCGCGCGCTGCTCTCGAACCGCATGCAAGACGCGTGGACCTCGTTCGCCCGACGAGGCGACCCTTCGTTCGATGGCTTCGACTGGCCACGATTCGACGTGCTCGATCAGGCCACCGGCGTGCTCGGCAACGAGCTCCGCGTTCTCCGCCCGGCCTTTCGCGCGGAGACCGACGCCTGGTCGCCGGTGTGGCGCGAGCTCTACGAGGTCGAAGGCGTCGACACCGACGATCGGACGATCGAGCCGGAGGTGCCCTCGGTCCGGCACGTCTCGATTCCCCCGCCCCAGCTGCGCATCGAGAGCTATCCCGCTCCGACCTGAACGAGCCGAAGCGCCGCGTTCGCTGCGTTCGCAGGCTTCAGGCGAGCAGCTTGCGCGGGCGTTGTTCGTCGTGGTGCTCCACGATGGGCCACCCGCGCTCGCTGGCCACGCGCCGGAGCTTCCCGTGCGGGCCGACGCAAATCGGCTTTCCGACTGCCTCGAGAAGCGGGAGATCGGCGATGTGGTCCGAATAGAAGACGCAGTCGGCGAGGGTGTGCCCCTCCTCCTCGGCGAGGCGCTTCGCGAGGCGTAGCTTCTCATCACCGTCGAGAATCTCACCGTCCACGCGTCCGGTGCAGAGCGTGTCGGCCAGTTCGATCTGCGTGCCGTACACCGCATCGAAGCCGAGCTTGCGTCCGAGCGGCTCGGCGAAGAAGTGAGCGGCGCCCGTGAGGATGTACAGCTTGTCGCCCCGCGTTCGGTGGTGGGCGATCGCGGTCGTCATCGCCGGCGAAATCTTGGGCGCAAGGTGGCTCGACGAAAGGTCGGTCGTGCGCGCGCGCAACGCCTCGAGCGTGTGCCCACGAAAGCACGCGAAACCGACGCGCTGCATCGCATGGCGTGTTCCGAGCCCCGCTTTGTAGAGGAGGTACCTGCCGACGAAGGAGGCAACGATGGGTGCCGGGAGAAACCCCGCGCAGAGCGTGGGCCATGCGCAAATGAGCCCGGAGTCTCCAGTGATGACCGTGCCGTCGAAGTCGAAGAACGCGATCGTCATGGCAAGAGTCGTTTGGGAAGCGTGAGGATCGGGAGCTCGAGCGCACGAGCGATCGCGAACGTGGCGCCGAGATAGGTAGACAAGCCAACTCCTAAGGCCACGACGAGATTCGCCCAACCGAGCGCACTCACGACCGATGGCCCGGAGAGAAAGGGCATCGCGAGGCCCGACGCGATGAGAGGCACCGTCTTCGGATCGACGACCTTCACCTGAGAACCGACGAGCTGGCCGAGAATCTGCCGTGCAATCAGGTGAAGGCCGAGCAGCGACGCCGAGAAGACGAACGGGAGCGTCATCCCGTGACCTGCCGAACACACCGCAACGCTCGCCGCGAGGCACAAGGCGAACGGATTCACCAGCTCGAGGAAAACTGCGCCACCGCGACCCGACCGCGCCACGCGGAGCAAGCTTCCGATCATGCCGACCCCGCCGATCGCCCCCACGCCGACAACCACGAGCCAGAGACGGAGGGGGGCGCTGGCAAAGGGCACCGCCGCGGCGAACGGCACGAGGCTCCCCAGCGGGCGGCCCCACAGCTCCACGCCGGCGCCGAGCGTGATGGCATGGATCGCCATCATCATGAGCTGAGCCTCGTAGATGCTCGTGCCGTTCCCCATGTAGAGCGTGCCCGTGTGGCGCGTCTCCCAGTGGATCACGTAGTTGTTCACGATGACGCTGCCGAGCAGGAAGAGCAGCGCGCCGCCCGTCCCGAGGCCGATCGCGCCGCCCACCGTGGTCATCGCCATCTGAATGGCCGCGACGTCGCACGCGTGATCGCACCAGTTGCCGAGTGCGGAGCTCGACTTCGTTTTGCGAGCCTGCTTGCCGTCGAGGGCGTCGAGCGTCTGGAACGCAAAAATGGCGACGATGGCGAAGACGTGGACCATCTTCGGCGCGGGTCCCGTGAGGGTGGGATTCGCGATCAGCATCGACCCGAACGAAGCGACCACCAGCGCCAGCCCCGAAAGCGTGATCGCATTCGGCGCGACCCACGGAGGAACCAGGGTGGCTGTGGCCTTCCAGAACGGTTCGAGCAAACGCGAGATGAGCGAGAGATCGACGGTGTGCGGGCGATGCGGCTGCTTCAGCTGAGCGAGCTCTTCGGTATCGAAGAAGCCGCGCCCGTTCACGCCACACGCTCCTGCGAAGGCCACGAAGACGGCGATTCGGTCTTCGGCTCGTGGATCGGAGTCACCTTGGACTCCTCACTCGCATCGACCGCCTCGACGCCGAAGGGCCCGTGCTCGACCACCTTCGCGACGAAGAAGACGCGATAGCTCTCCCAGATCGCCCGCGGCCACGAGAGCGTTCGATGGGGAAGTCCCACCCGCTCGCAGAACTCTCGCACGTGAACGCTCACGGCCGGCAGATGCAGGTGGCTGATCGTCGGGAAGAGGTGATGCTCGAGCTGGAACTCGAGCCCATTGCACATCATTCGACCGATGAATCCCGTCCGGAAATTCACGGTGGCGATGGCCTGACGAAACGCGAAGTCTTCGCCGTCGATGGCCGGCCCCACACAGGCGGCCTGCGCGGGGTAATGACCGGGCGCGAGGACCGCGAAGAGCGCCATCCCGATGATCGAGATGCGGGCGGCGTGGATCAAAAGCGCCTTTTCGGGCCCTAGCCAAAGGCACGGCATGACGACGAACACCACGACGTGCGCGAACAGACACGCCAGGTCGAGGACGGCACGCGGTTTCAATCCGTCGGCGAAGAGCTCACCGAGCAGCGCGCGCCAAGCTTGAACCTGGATGCCGAAGCCATTGAACGGAAGGAGAATCGGAAGCAGCAAGCCCTGCACGCGTCGATACGCGCGTCCGATCGACGAGGACGCGTGCGCGTGCTCCTCGTTCAACGCGAAGATCGGGCGGAGATCGCAGTCGCGGTCCACGCCTACGCGGTTCGGCGCGGGATGATGGATGATGACGTGACTCTTCATCCAGTAGCGCGCCGACAGACCGAGCAGGAACGGATACGTGAAGTAGAGAACGACGTCGTTGACGACGCTGCGTTTGGACAAGCCGCCGTGCGAGGCCGTGTGCCCAATCGTGGCGAGGCAGAGAAACGAGAACGTGGTCACGACGAGCGCGCCGGCACGAACCGCCCACGCACGCGCGATGCAGACGACGAGCAGGGCGACGAGAGCCACGACGACGTGTGCTCCCCAACTGGCGACATGCCGGCCCGTGGGCTTGTCGAAGTACCCCTGCTCCCGGAGCACCTTCCGTAGCGCCAACATCTCGGCGCGTGTGTCGCTTCGCTTCCCCAAGATCATGAACTTGTCGAAACTGTCACTCTACACAATTGAGGGGTACCTGGTTCGACGATATGAGGCGGGTCGCGCTGACGCGTTAGCGGCCGCGAGCAACGGAGCAGGTAACCCCACGCCGAATTCTTGGCGTACCGCTCTTTCTTTTGGGCTCCTCTTCTCGATGCGCCGCCTCGGCATTCCTGCGGGCTTGAGCGGATAGGGATAGCCGCCACCTCGCTCCTGAACTCGAAAACGACGCGCCGAAAAAAAACCTGCCTGGCATCGCGGCACCCGGCACGCGGTACCTGGGCTCATCGCGATGCCGTTGGGCGTTCGTTAGGGTTGCCGCCCCCGTGGCGCGGTACAGTGGCGGCCCATGAAGGGCTACGCGGTCTTCCTACGCGGGGTAAACGTCGGCGGGATCAACATCAAGATGGCGGATCTGCGCAAGGCGCTCGGCAAGCTGCCGTTCGAGGACGTTTCGACGCTCCTTGCTAGCGGCAACGTCGTTCTCAAGACGAGCGCATCGGCCGCGAAGGTGAAGCGCCTCGTCGAGGAGTGCCTTCGGACCAAGTTCGGCTACGACGCTTGGGTCGTGGTGCTCACCGGATCGCGCGTCGCCGAGCTCGTCGAGGCGTGCCCATACCCGCCGGACTCGGACGACCAGCACGCGTACGTGACCTTGAGCTCCGATCACGCGGTGCTCGACGAACTCTTCCGTCTGGGGTCCGATCTCGAAGGAACGCAACTCACGCGACTCGGCCCCGAGGCGCTCGCCTGGCAGGCTGCCGTCGGTCAAACGCTGGATACCGCCTTCAGCAAGCTGTCGTCGAAACCCAAATACAAGTCCACGACGACCACGCGCAATCTCCGCACGCTGATGAAGGTCCGCGACGCCGCGAAATGAGATTCCTCAGATTCGTCAGCTTGGTCCGCTAGCGCGTCACGCGCCGTCGTCCGAAGCGACCTCTTTCCCCAAGAGCCGGCTCGCCGCTCGCTCGATCTTCGCGAGCGCACTCATGAGATGCTTACGCTCGGTCGCCGTGAGATCGGCAGTGACCTGCTCTTCGAGTGACCGTCGCTCGGTCTCGATGGGGTGCTGGAGCGCCCGACCGGCCGCGGTGAGCCAGAGGCGGACGAGTCGGTTGTCGGTACGGTCAGGACGCCTCGTGAGGAGGCCCGCCGCCGCCATGCGCGTGGCCATTTTCACGACGGTCGGCGTTGCGACGTTGACCGCGTTGGCAATCTCACCAGGCGTGCGGCCGTCGCGCTCCCAGAGCAGCGCAAGCAGCACGTTCTGGCCGAGATGCAGGCCGTGACGCTGCATGCCTTCCTCGGCGAGTGCTCGGAGCACTTTGTTGGTTTTGCCGTGGAGGTCGAGGAATTCAGGCATTGCGAGGCTCCAGCGTGTCCGTGCTGTCGGGCGAGTTGACGCCAATCATTAGCCGGCTATCTTTCAGATCGTTAGCCGGCTAACGACATACCCTTCAAGAGGAGCCCCATGATACTGATCACTGGCGCCACCGGGCACGTTGGCAGCGCTCTTGTGCGCGAGCTCGATTCGAAAGGCGCGAGGTTTCGTGTGCTCGTGCGCGATCTCGGCCGGGCCACCACGGTGCCCGAATCGGCCGAGCGCTTCGTGGGCGACATCGGCAGACCGGAGACTCTCGGCCCGGCCTTCGAGGGCGTCGACAAGCTCTTCCTTCTCACACAAGGCATCGGCACCGAATACGCAGCCAACTCGCTCGCCGCCGCAAAGCGCGCAGGCGTGCGGCACATCGTGTTCCTGTCTTCCTACTCCGTCGCGCCGGAGTATCTGGCCGGGAATCCTCTGCCGGCAATGGCCCGCTGGCATCACGAACGCGAAGTCCTCCTGCGCGACACGGGCATCCCAGCCACCATCCTCCGCCCTGGGGGCTTCATGACCAACGCGCTCGACTGGCTGCCTACCCTGCGCGAGGGTGGTTACGTCATCGATGCCATCGGCCCGGGCCGCTACGCCCCGATCGACACAGCGGACGTTGGCGCGGTCGCCGCCCACACACTCCTGACCGCCGGCCATGACGACAAGGCCTACGTCCTGACGGGCGACGAATCGCTCACGATCTCCGAGCAAGTTCGAATTCTCGCAAACGCGCTCGGTCGGCACATCGAAGTACGCGAAGCCGCGACTCCTGCCGACGCCGTCCGTTCACGTTTTCCGAACGGGGCGCCGCCTGCCCTTGCCGAAGCCATCACCGAGGGGTTCCGGATCATGCGTGCAGATACCCGCGGATTCCGGACCGACACGGTGGAGCGCCTCCTCGGACGACGCCCGACCTCCTTTGCCGACTGGTGCAGGAAGAACGCGAGCGCATTCCACGCGCCTTGATCGCAGGCTCTATCTGGACGCAAGGAGGATCGGCTATCATCGCTCGAGGGTTCGCCATGCGCCGAATCATGTATATCGAGAACAAGTCCGGAGGGCATTCGGGCCAACCCGCCCCGCGCGACGCCCGCATCGGATGGGTCGAACTATCGCGATCACGGCGCTCGTTCGAGTACTGCGGGCGGCGCCTCGCCAAGACGGGCAGCGGCTACAAGTACAACTGCATCGACGAGGAGACCGGCGAACACTACTGGGTGTCGGGCCCTCGTCGCGACGGTGCAGACAAACTCTACGGTGGAGTCGTCGCGATCGACGAGGACGCGCGCGTAGCGTACTGGATGGAGATCCGCGAGCGCCCAGACCTCGTGGGGCAGACCTCCTATCGAGCGGGAGCGTCGACACGAACGAGCAGCACCGCCCGCCGCAACGAGCGTCGTACGCGCGGCGTCAACTTCACGCAGTAGCGTAGCTGGACTCACCGGAGCGGCGGCTTCGCGACGCACGAGCCCGTGTCCGTGGCTCTCCCAAGCTCCTCGTGCGATCGTGGTCGCATGAGTCCGAACGCGCAGCCGACAGTCCTCGAGATTCCGCTCGACGCGCACGATCGCGAGGAGCGTCACGCCGTGCTGGCGCACATGAAGGCCCTGTTTTCGAGCTCGAACGACGACGTCCGGACGACGTACGACCGTTTCGTCGCGGGCACGCCTCTAGCCGCCAACGTCAGCTTCGAAGTGGTGACGACGCCCGGCCTACGAGGCGAGTGGTGCATCCCAAGAGGCGCGCCGAACGGCACGGCGCTCCTCTATCTCCACGGCGGCGGATATACGAACGGCTCGGCGCATGCGTTCCGAGGAATGGCGAGTCAACTGGCGAGTCGTGCCGGCCTTCGCACGTTCGTGCTCGATTATCCGCTCACTCCCGAATCGCCGTTCCCCGCCGCCTACGAGATGGCCATCGCCACGCTCGGTTGGCTCTCGCAACGAGGGGTTGGGTCGCTCAGCGTCGCGGGCGACTCGGCAGGCGGCGGACTGGCGCTTGCCACGGTCGCAGGCGCCGTACGTGGTGCGCCCGCGCCGCGCATCGTCGGGTGCCTCACGTTCTCGGCGTGGGTGGACATGACGCTGAAGGGGTCGACCATCGACTTCGCGGATCCCGTGCTGGTGACCGGTGGGCTTCAGCGTTACGCCCGCATGTATGCCGGTGATCACGCACGGCTGGATCCGCGCGCCTCACCGCTGTTCGACATTCCTTTCAGGATGCCGCCGCTCCTTCTCCAAGTAGGAACCGAAGAGCAGCTGCTCGACGATTCACACCGCTACGCCCATGCGGCCGCCGCCGCCGGCAACGACGTCGAGCTCGACGTCTTCGATGGGATGCACCATGTCTTCCAGCTCGGCATCGCGCACCTGCACGCGGCCCGCGAGGCACTCGATCGGGCAGGCGCATTCCTACGACGAGCACACGGGCGTACCTGACCGTCAGACCGGCGACGAAAGCTCGTCGAGTCAGCCGACGGGCTGCTCGGCCAAGGTCTCCTTGCCATTCGTCGCTGGCGCTCGCCTTGCCATGACCCACAGGCCAATCGCCGCAAGAAGTGCAACGTCGGCGAAGAGCATGGGAGCGAATGCGGGCGCGCCGTAGACGAAGCGATCGATGAAGGAGGCAGCGCTTCCGCTCAAGCTGGCCAGACTGTGCAGCACGAATCCGAGCGTTCCAACGACCACTTGGAGCCCCATGACGAAGAAGGCAAGTCGGATGTTCGAGCGATTCGGCTGAGCGAGCGTGACCACCAGCGTACTAATCGCGAGCGCGGAGGAAGCAACGGGTATCCACTCGCTCGGACGGAAGAAGCCATTCTGGGCGTGATCGAGGACCGAGAGCGCGAAGTTGCCCGCGAAGCCGAAGAGCGCCAGGACGACGAGCCAGGGGCCGAACGAGGGGCCGTCGGGCCGAACGGCAGGATCTCCACTGCGCAGGAGAATGATCAGGAGCCCGACGCCCGCGTAGGAGACAGGTGCGATGAACGGTGCGGAGTAGACGAGGTTGCGGAGCGTCTGTTCTTCGAAGAATGCACTCTCGAGGTGAAAGACCATTCCGACCAAC
The DNA here is from genome assembly GCF_001263205.1 of Labilithrix luteola. Lineage (GTDB taxonomy): Bacteria > Myxococcota_A > Polyangia > Polyangiales > Polyangiaceae > Labilithrix > Labilithrix luteola. The sequence continues at coordinate 7,402,015 of NZ_CP012333.1, read as the reverse complement.
CCCACGGCGATCGAGCCCCAACCGACGAGTCGTTCGCATAGAACGACCCACGGTCGATCGGACCCGAGCGCACCGGGGACGAGAAGCAACGTTGCCATGGCCGAAAACACGACCGGCACCCACTCCGCGGGTTTGGCAAACGCGTTCTCGCGATGCGCGAGCAGGATATCGACGGCCAGAAATGCGATGTTGAAGAGAGCGAAGATTCGCGCCGCGCGATGCGGCGACACGAACGCACGCAGGTTCACGGCTTCGCCTTCTTCTCGCGCAGCTCCGCGGCCTGGTGATCGAGCTCCAGCTTCAGCTTCATGAGCTCGTAGTTGCCGTGCCACTGCACGAAGTCGGCGCCGCCCATGTACGCGCCGTGCTTCGCGGTGCGTCCGTAGTAGTGCCAGAGATCGAATTCGGTGTACTCGGCCGGCTCGTCGAAGGGCTTCGGCGTGAGCAGTCCCTCGGCGCGCATCGACGCCACGACGTCCATCGCAACTTTGACCTTGTCGTTCGTGTCGAGGAGCACCTTCTCCGCCTTGGCGTAGAAATCGTCGACGCGCGGGCGGGTGTGGCACTTCAGACAGACCTCCTGCATCTCGGCCTTTCCGCGGTCGCCGGCGGGGCGTTTCGTGGAGACGGGAGCGAAGAGGAAGTACGAGAGGCGCTCGGTCGTGTCGTGGGTGACCTTCATGCCCTCGAGGCCGCTCATGTGACAGGTCGCGCACGTGGGCACGGACATGTCTGCCGTGGTGAGCTTCTTCGGGTCGGCCGCGAGATTGAAGCGCTCATGCTGCGACGCGAACAGCGCGCCGTGTTTCGACTCGCCGTAGATCTCGACCTGCGAGTGATCGGGCCCCATGTGGCACTGGCCGCACGTCGTGGGCTCGCGCGCGAGCGCCACCGACGCAGCGTGACGGGCGTGGCAGTTCGTGCAGGTACCGAACGAGCCATCGGCGTTCGGCTTGCCGATGGCGTGGCACGCGTTGCAGCCGCTCTCGACGGCCGACGCCCCTTCGAGCTGGCCCACGATCATCGGCGCGCGGTCCACCCAGGTGGGATGGTACTTCTCTCCGAGCGCGCGCTGTTCGGGCGTCATGTCCTTCGCGCCATTGACCGAGGCCCAGGCCGGTGCCGCGTGCCGACTGCGCGCGAACTGCTCGTACTCGGTGGCATGACACTGCGCGCAGTTCTTTGCCGTCAGCGCCTTGGCGATCGTGAAGCCGCGGTGCTCCATCGATGGCTGCCCTTCCTGAGGCTTGTGGCAGTCGAGACAGTTGACGCCCTTCTCGGCGTGGCGGCTCCGTTCGAACTGGTCGATGATCGCCGACGTCTCGTGGCGGTGACACTCGGCGCACTTTCCGGACGCCTTGACGAGCGCCGCGGTGGGCTGATTGCGCTCGACCTCGGGTCGCGCCCGGTGGATCAAGAACGCGCTGACGACGAGTGCACTGGCAATGACGACGGACGCGAAGATCGCGCGGTACGACATGCCGTGGACTTTCCTCCACCTGCACAACCGTTGCAACCCGTCCCTCGATGATGCGCACGGGGACAGGGTGACGGGAGCCGGCGCAGATACTTATCGTCCCGATCGCGCTGACCGAGCAAAATTGGCTCGACGCTACGGCATCCGACGAAGGGAGGCGTCATCGACCAGGATGCAGACGACGCCCCCCGACTGCTTCGCGGGCTGCTGCTGCTGAAGGCGGTAGCTGACGGTGACAGCGTCGCTCGCTGCCGTGGTCTTGACGAGCGCGGTCAAGCGCTGCCAGGTGGCGGACGCCGGAGTCAGTGAAGGCGAATCCTTGCTCGTGTTGAGTGAGGTGACGTAGAGCATCTCGCCGTAGAAGCCTGCATCCGTCAGGTCGGAGGGGCTCATGGCGCCTTGCGTCCACACCTCCGCAACGTAGGTCTCGTTGGCGGCAACGGGCATCTTGACGGTCTGCTCGAAGAACGCTTCCCAGTTGCTGCCCATGCAGAATTTGCACGAGCCTGCGCCCGAGCGGGCGGTCGAGCTCGCCTGAACGGATCCAAACGCGGCTCCCCAGGCTGCACAACCGAACTCGAAGTCCCCGTTGGTGAGCAGGTTGGGCGGAGTGGCGTCCGCGTCAGCGCCCCCGTCTTCGGGGGAGAGCGTGGCGTCCGAGCCGGTGTCCGAGCCACCCGTCGTGACATCGGGCAGCGATGCCGAGTCCTGCGACGCGTTCCCTGCGTCGGTGAGCTCTCCTCCTTCCGAGAGATAGGAGAGATCAACACAGGCAACAGCGGCCACGCTCAGACACGTGACGATCGTCGCCGTGGAACGAAGAGCCCGCACGAGAACATCGTCCACGCTCGCTCAATAGGAATCAAGACATATCGCACTATCGAAATCGTGCGCTCCGCGCCTGAACACTCGCGTGGCATTTGTGCACCCCACCACGGCCCGTGCGCCGCTCACGCGCCTCACGCGCTGCATTGAAGCGGCACGAGCGCCAGCCACTGTGCGCTTGCACCCAAGGCCTCCGCCTCCGTATGGTGAAAAGTCATGCCTCATGCCTCATTTTACGAACTTCCCGACGGCACTCGACGACGCGTATCGGGATACAAGAAGCCCGCCTCGCGCTGGACTGGCAAGACGTTCGGCGCCTCCCGCGTCGATACGCGCGCGCTTCCCCCGCGTGTGGACTTGCGTCAACAGATGACGGCCGTCGAGAACCAAGAGCAGACGAGCAGCTGCGTCGCGAATGCAGTCGCCGGCGCGTACGAATACCTCGTCAAGCGGCATCGCGGTGACGACGCGTACGACGTGAGCCGCCTCTTCATCTATTACGTGGCACGCGCACTCGCGAACGACGAGGATCCCACCGAGGAGCCCGAGGTCGACGACGAAGGCACCTACATCGGAACGGCCATCGACGCCCTGAAACAGTACGGAGCGTGCTCCGAGGTCACCTGGCCCTTCGCCGAAGACGCGGTCAACGACGCCCCCTCCACCGAGGCCTTCGACGAGGCCAGTGAGTTTCTCGTCGAAGACGTGGCGCAAGTTCCGACTCGAGTCGAGGCGTGGAAGGCCGCGCTCGCCGAAGGACTCCCCATCGTCTTCGCCATCAACCTCTACGAGAGCTTCGACGCGCAGCGACAGCCCGGGATGGTCCCCGCGCCGTCCAAGAACGAGGCGTCTCGTGCGAGCCACGGCGGTCACGCGATGCTCTGCGTGGGCTACTCCGATCGCGACCAGAGCTTCATCGTGCGGAACTCGTGGGGTACCGACTGGGGCGACAAGGGCTATTGCTACATCCCTTATTCGTATCTCATGAACGAGAAGTACAACGACGGCGACAGCTGGATCATTCGCCGCGTGGAGGAGCCCTCGATCGACGAGTCGACCTGGGCCAGCGACGACGAATCTCTGATCGAAGAACTCGACAGCGAGCTCGCCAGCTTGACCGACGAGGAGTTCGCAGAGCTCCGTGACGGAATGGGCCACGTCTCGTTCGAGCTACGGCTGGCGATGATTCTGGTCTGCGCGGCGGCGGCCGACGGTGAGGTCGAAGACTCGGAGCTCGAAGGCATCGTCGAGACGCTCACCAAGGTCCAGGAGGCACTCGGCATCCGCCTCGATCCCGAGAAGCTCATTCGCCGGGCGATGAACCGCATCGTCGAAGACGAAGGCCTTCTCGAAGACACCATCGAGCGATTCGCCCGTCATGTACCGACCGGCGTGCTCGCGTCCATCGTCAACTCGGTGCAGGAGATCATCGACGTCGACACCGACGACGAAGAGGACCTCGTCGCCCAACTCGTGCAGGCCTGGCAGATCGAGCTAGCCGAGGAAGAAGACGAAGAAGACGAAGAAGACGAAGAAGACGAAGAAGACGAAGAAGACGAAGAAGACGAAGAAGACGAAGAAGACGAAGAAGACGAAGAAGACGAAGAAGACGAAGAAGACGAAGAAGACGAAGAAGACGAAGAAGACGAAGAAGACGAAGAAGACGAAGAAGACGAAGAAGACGAAGAAGACGAAGAAGACGAGTAAGCGGGCAACAAGAAGAAGCGAGTGATGCCATGCGGAACCCGTCGACACGGATTCCGCATGGCGCGCCCCCCGGAGGCGACGAGCTCAGTAGGGCTTGTCGCCTTTGTCGATCACGAACGGCGACAGAGGCGCCGAGACGCCGTTCACGGTCGTGCCGCCGTTGTGGATGGCGGGGAACATCGGCTGCATGTTCTGCGGGAATCCGAACGTGGGCTTCGTGAGAGCGTCGAGGCGCGCGAGCTCTTCGGCCGTCAGCTTCACATCGAGCGCCTTCACGTTGTCTTCGAGCTGCGAGAGTCGGCGGGCCCCGATGATGGTCGACGTCACCCCGGGCTGCGCCTGGACCCACGCAATGGCCACGCGCGCAGGGGTGCCCTCATGGGCCTTCGCGATGGTCTCGAGCTCGTCGACCACGGCGTACGTCTTCTCGCCGAGAAACCCATCGACGAAGAAGCCGCGGTCGGCCTTGATCTGTCCCGCGTTCTTGCGCGTGTACTTTCCGCTGAGCGCGCCGCTCTTGAGTGGTGACCACGGCGTGATGCCGAGACCGAGCTCACGTGCCATGGGAACGAGCTCTTGCTCGACGGTCCGCTCGAGCAGCGAGTACTCGATCTGCAATCCGATGAAGGCCGACCAACCACGGAAGCGGGCGGTGACGTTGGCCTCGGCGATCTTCCAGGCGGGCGTGTCCGAGACGCCGAGGTAACGCACCTTGCCGGCGCGCACGAGATCTTCGAGAGCCGCCATGGTCTCGTCGATGGGCGTGTGGACGTCCCAATTGTGGAGCCAGTAAAGGTCGATGTAGTCGGTCTGAAGGCGGCGCAGCGAGTTCTCGCAAGCGTTGATGATCGACTTGCGGCCCGAACCGCCGCCGTTCGGATCGCCAGGATAGAGGTTGCCGCTGAACTTGGTCGCGATGACGAGGCGGTCGCGGCGTGCGCTGTCGCGGCCGATGTGATCGCCGATGATCTTCTCGGAGTGGCTCTTCGTGTAGAAGTTCGCAGTGTCGATGAAGTTGCCACCGAGCTCGAGGTAGCGGTCGATGATCTGCTGTGATTCCTCGACGCTCGAGCCCCATCCGAGGTCTTCGCCGAAGGTCATCGCACCGAGGCACAACGGGCTGACGCGCAGGCCCGAACGGCCGAGCGTCACGTAATGGTCGAGAGGCATGGGAGCTCCTGAACGTGCTACTTTGTTCAAAGCGCGCGTAGTTCAACCCTGAGATCGTTCAAGGTGACCGATTGTTTAAGATTGAACTATCGGCGTGCAAGGGCCCCCATGGCAAAAATCGACGCCGCGAAGATCTGGTCGCTCAATTACCGGCTGTCGATGTCGGTGATCACCAGCGTTTCGGCGGAGATCTCTGCGCTCGGGCTCGAGGTCAAGGAGCTGTTCCTGCTGGCCGAGGTCGACGTGCACCCCCACCCTGCCGAGCTCGCAGAGACGCTCAGCATGCCCAAAGCGACCGTCACGGTCTACGTGAAGCGCCTCGAGGCGGCCGGCTTCCTTCGTCGCGAAATCGATCCTGCCGACCTACGACGTCACCGCCTGCTCGTCACTCCGGCCGGCCGCAAGGTCATGAACCAGGGCCTTTCGCTCCTCGCGGACGCCTTCGGCGCACGGCTCGGTCGGCTCAGCGCGACGAAGCAAGCCGAGCTGAAGGCCATCCTCGAGCAGCTGAGCTGAGCTGCTCGTTCGTCAGTGATTCGGCTCCGTCACCGTGACCTGGACGTCGCTGTCGGAGAGCGTCAACGCGATGCTGACCCCGGACGGCCCCCTATAGCAGGAGAGCGAAAGGAAGGTGCTCACTTGCGGCGGGCCGCCCGGAGGCGGAACCGACACCACCAGTGTCGCTCCCGTCGCGGATGACGAGGCTTCGAGAAGTTCGATGCCGTAGGACGAATAGGGTTCTCCGAGGACGACGCCGCTCTGGTTCCAAACCACCTCGACGACGACGATACGGCGCGCTCCTGCGTCCCATGCTCCGGCATCGAACGCACCAGCGTCACTGGGGTCCAGATAGTGCGCGGTCGCTTCGAGTTGAGCGCTGGGAAAGCACGCCGGCTCAGGCAGTGGGTCGACGACACCGTAGGCGTCGGGTCCGTTGTCTCCACCATCGTTGGGCAGCCCGCCATCGACACCACCGCTACCTCCGCCTGAGCCGGTGCCCTCCGATTTGCCTCCGCACGCAGCAGCGACGCCGACGGCGCTGAGTGCAGCGAGAACCTTGAGGCGCGCCATCGCACGGTTTCGCACCGAGCTGCTGACGGTCGTGACCTTCTGCGGCGCGGGAAGGACTTCAGGCAACAGAGCGAGGCGCTTCTTCGTATTCATGCGACCTCCCGAGCCTTCTGCAACGGCGTCGCGACCCGGTCGCCGATCCATGTCAAAGGTTTCCCCCGCTTGACCGTCGCGAGGAGCGTGCGCGCGAGGTCGCGCGCGTTTCCGCGTACGGCATCCTCGGCTGCGCGGAGCTTCGTCGTCTCCTCGGCAACGAGCGCTTCCTCCGCGGACGCGGAACCGCCGTCCTTCACGAAGCGAACGATGCGCTCCAGCGAATCCGCCCCCGAGAGCGTCATCGCGCGCGAGAGCGCCTTGCCCTCTTCGGCCCATTCCTGACGAAAAAGGTCAGGATGGAAGTGCCGAAATACTTCGATATCGAAGCGCGTTCCCATGATGCGATTCGCGAGGGCATCGACACCGAAGTTCCGCTCGTCGAAACATCGCATCGACAACTGGAAGACGCGCTCGGCGCGCGCGTCACCGAGCGTGTAGTCCCAGCTCAGGTAGTCGCCACGACAACGTCCCTCGGCGGCCATGCGGGCGAGAAGCGGAGTTCCCGCGTACAGCTCCACACGACCGAAGTTCGAAGGAAACTCCGGAGCGAAACGCATGAACGCAAGGTTCGTTTCGATGCTCTCGACCGTCGTGTCCGGGTCGAAGAGCAGCATGTTGAAGCAGGCATAGAGATCGAGGGAGCGGGCAACCTCGATCGCCCGATGATTCTGCTTCGATTGGGCCCAGCGCTGGAGCGTCGAGAGCCCCTGGTCCGCGTCCGTCTCGATACCGATGTAACAGCGAATCGCACGCAGGCGCTTCTTGAGGACTTCGAAGACGGCCGGGGTCACGTCGGTCGGGCGTGCCTTCACGACCGTCGCGAAGTCACCGATCCCGCGGCGCTCGAGTGCATCGGCCAAGGCATTGAAACGATCGATGTTCTTGCGATGTCCAGGGACGAAGAAGTTGTCGTCGTGGAAGACGAAGATGTCGATCCCTCGGGTGCGCTGCATCTCGACCATCTCGGCCGCAACGTCGTCGACGTCGCGCAGTCGATAGCGCTTCCCGGGCAGGCTCTGCTCGTGCCACGCGGCGATGCAGCAGAACGAGCACTTCGCATAGCAGCCTCGGCTCGACACCAGCGGCGCGATGCCATGACCGAAGCACGCCGCCGGCTCGCCTCGTCGATCGGGCCAAGGCAGCGTGGCCAGGTCGGGCAGCGCAGGATGGCCGGTCGAATACGCCGTGCCTCCGGCGTCGCGAAGCCAGAGCCCGGCGATGCCTTCGAGGGCGCGACCGGTGCCCACGTGATCGGTCAACGTGGCGAAGGTTTCTTCGGCCTCCTGGACGCAGATCGAATCGAACTCGGGAAAGTCGGTGAGAATCTCGCGCGCGGCGAAGGTGCCGAAGTGCCCCCCTGCCGTGACGTGACCGCGAAAACCCGCTTCGCGTAGCGCGACGGCGAACGCGAAGAAGTCCGATGCGCGCCACTGGAAGGCGAGCGAAATGCCGACCACCGCCGGATTCGTCTCCATGATCCGAGCGATGGCAGGGCCGAAGTCGGTCGGTCCGTTGAACGCGACGATGTCGCTGGTGTGTCCACGAGCCGCCAGTGACGATGCTATGTAGCGGAGACTGAGGTTCTCCTCGATCTCGGGCCCGACGAGCGCAACGTGGGTCATGGCCGAGCTCTAGCAATCTCGGCGCCAACGAATGGCGCTGCGAAATTCCGGGCGCTTTCGCACGCGAACGAGTGGGCCATGCTGTGCCAATCGGAGTGAAACCTCCACCGAGGATCACGGCATCGAGGCGTGCACGCAACCGTGGTAGGGCGTGTGCCCGATGCGTCCGACGCTCGACCCGCTGCGCTATGGAATCCGTGCCCTCGACGAGATGGCGCGTGAGCAGGCGAGTGTCACGCCACCGCCGCCGTCGCGCGCCGAAGAATTCTCCCCTCACCCGGTCTTGCGACCTGCAGCCCGCGACGGAGCTGCGCTGTCGCTCCGTCTCTTCACCGACGCGGATGACGATGCCACGGCGCTCGTGCTCGGCGACGAGACCTCCCGACGCTTCGCGCCCATCCCGCCACGGGCAGCCTCTCTCTTCGAAGCGCACGCCGCGGTGATGGCGTCGGGCGGCGAGGAATCGCTCACGGTCGGCTTTCCACTCGTCACGTTCGTCCAGCAGGGCAGCGCACGTGCAGCTCCGCTCTTTTCGCGTGGCGGCGGCCGCGCGCGATGGATGACCGGTGAGGCAACGTGGAAGCTTCCGGCGAACGCCCGCGAGGGAGTGACCTTTCCCCTCCCCGATGCGCTCGTCCTCGAGCTAGGCGACGGCGAGCCGTACACGCTTCACGCCGGCGTATGGCATTTCCTCTTCGGGCTCGACGGGGCGGCACTCGCGGCCATCGCAGCGGCGGGCCGCACGAGTACGTCGGCGTTGGTCCGCGCCGCAACGCGCGTGCTCGAATCCGGAGGCGAAGATACCGAGATCGAGACGCCGTCGACCGACGACCTAACACGTGAAGATCTCGCGGCGCTGGCCGAGGCCGCGGCGCGCCGTGCTTCACCTTCGCGCGCCTTGCGTTGTCATCCGCACGGGCTCGCCATGCTGCCGCCGCGTGGCGATCCGACGAGCGGGCTCCGCACGGACCTGCACGACGTGATGGACGAGCCACTGCCTCCGCGTGGCCCGCTTGCGGTGTATCTCGGAGCGTCGCCGGGGCCGATCCGCAAGGAGCCCATCTTCACCTCGGGCAAGATGCCGCCGACTCCCTCTCAGCTCGAGGCCGCGCGCGCCTTCGAGGGGTCGGAGGACATCGTCGCCGTGTGCGGACCGCCCGGTTGCGGAAAGACCGCGCTCCTTCACCACGTGACGGCGCAGACGGTCGTCGCGTGCGCGCTCGGAACGCTCTGGTCGAACGTGCCCTCGCGCGCTGCGGCCTGGCCACTGGTCGTCACGAGCACCAACAATGGCGCCGTCGATCACGCGCTGGCGCCGTTCCTTTCGGGCCCCGGCCTGCCGGTCGGCATCCGCCTCGGCAATCGACGAACGCTTGCCGAAACCACATCGGCCTCGCTCGCCGCGATGATCGAAGCGCTCGAGAAGCCCGGCGAGCTCTCGCTCCCTGACGCTCGCGCCGCGTTCGAAGCTCTGGCTGCGCCGGCGCGCGCGTTTCTCCGCGACCGAGCGGACGCTCGCAAGGCGCGGGCCACGGAGTCCGAGCGGCGCCAGTCACTCGAGAAGCACGCCGTCGTTCTTCGCGACGAGCTCGCGCGCGTGTCCGGCGGTCCGCCGCCGGCCGTGGAGCTCGTCGACCTCGAGGCCACCGACCGCGCACTCCGCGAGCATGCCGAGGCCGCCGCGCGTGTGGCGCCACTACACTTGGAAGGCGCCAAGGCCTCGGTAGCTCGCGCGTGTGAGAAGTGGGCGCGCGCCAACGAGCTGCGCAAACCGCGTATCGAGCCCATGCTCGCCGTGCTCGGCCTGGCGATGCCGTTCGGCGATCTCGATTCGTCGAACGCGCGCGACGACATCGACCGTCAGCTCGCGGCGATCGAAGCGACGCTCGGATCCATCGCGGCGGTGCGGTCGGCTCTGCTGGCCCCCGCCTTGCGCGAAGAGCTCGCGGCCATCCAGAAGGAGCTCGGCGTCGTGGCCGGCGAAGCTGGCGAGCCCCCGCTCGATCCGGCACTCTACGACGCAGCACTCGCAGTCCGTGATGCATGGGCACGCGCCCATCGGACAGCGCTCCTTCCTCGGCTCGCCGCCGCGCGTGACGCCGCACGCGGTGACACGTCGGGCGCACGAGGTCGGCCACTGCCTCTGGCGCTCCGAGAGATTGCCCCCCTGTTCCCGGTCGCGGGCTGCACGCTGCTGTCGATGCGTGCGAGCTTCCCGCTCGATCGTGACGTCATCGATCGGCTGGTGATCGACGAAGCCGCGCAGTGTGCGCCGATCTACGCGGTGCCGGCGCTTGCCCGCGCACGACGCGCCATGCTCACGGGAGACGTGGCGCAGCTCCCGCCGGTCTACACGCTCGACCCGCGCGTCGACGAACGCCTGGCCCGCGGTCTCGACGAGAAGGGCGTTGCCCCGTTCCGCATGAGCGCCGAGGCCACGACCTCCGCGCAGGCCGTCGCAGAGCCGCGCGCGAGAACGCGCCTGACGCTGACCGAGCACTTTCGCTCGCAGCACGAGATCGTGACCCTCGCCTCGCGCTGGAGCGGCTATCGGCTCGACGTCCGTACGCCATCTCGCTCGCTCGGCGACGTATCGCGACGACTCGATGCGCCGGTGCTCGCGCTCCCCGTCCCCGGCGTCGGCGCGCGCGCCCCCGAAGGCGTCGTGAACGAGACGGAGGCCGCACGCGCCATCGAGCTTGTCTTCGAGCTCATCGCGGACGGCGTCGCGCCCTCCGATATCGCGGTGCTGACACCCTTCGTCGGCCAGTGCGTCCGCATCGAGCGAGAGCTGGTCGCGCGTGGCCTCCACGTACGCGACGGAGTCCTGGTCAGCACCGTCCACCGCCTGCAGGGCGGCGAACGCCGCGTCGTCGTCTTCTCCGTGACCGCCACCGAGCGCCGTCACCTCAAGTGGCTCGGCGAACGTCCCCATCTCTTGCACGTCGCAACGAGCCGCGCGCAGGATCACCTCGTCATTCTCGTCGATCCCTCCGCGGCCGCACGCGAGCCTGCCCTCGCACCGCTCCGCGAATTGCTCGGCACATCGTGCTGACTCGCTTTGCGGCCCCGTCGTGATGGTCACGGCGGGGCCGCTGCCATTTCGGGCTCGAAGGGGTCAGCTCTTCTCGAGCAGAGCGAGGAGCGCGTCCGTGGTGCCCGTCTCCCCGAGGCGCGGGAAGATGCGCGTCACGCTGTTGTCGTGGGCCTCGGCGCTGATGTCCGTCATGGCATCGACGGCGAGCGACACGTTGTAGCCGAGCTCGTAAGCGCTACGTGCCGTGGTCTCGACGCCGATGCTCGTGGAGATGCCACAGAGCACGATTTGCGTGATGCTGCGGCGACGGAGCTCCAGATCGAGTGCGGTGCCGTAGAACGCTCCCCACACCACCTTCGTCACGCGGATGTCCGACGGCTGGGCGTCGAGCTCGGGCACGAGCTCCGTCCAATCCGGAGGAAGTGCGAAGTTCATCGGTCCGGTGTCGGTACGGCCCGGTGCAGCACCGGCCACGTTGACGAGCACCACGGGCCACTGCTTCTTGCGAAACGCAGCTGCAAGGCGGCCTGCCTTCTCGAGGACGGGGCCGGAGGGATGCGCCGAGGGGAAAGCAAGAACGGCTTTCTGGAGGTCGATGACGACAAGCGCGGTCTTTTCGTCGAGTTTCGTGAAGGGCATGATGATTCTCAGTTCGAGGGTTTCGATTTCTTCGCGGTTGCGAGTGCCGGATCGAGGAGCGTGCCCGCGCAGAGCAGAGCGCTGAGCACCACCATCGTGACGGCGAGTGCGTGGAGGCCGGCGCTCGTCGCGCGCGCCCCATAGAAGAATCCGAGCAGGCTCGAAGCGCCGACCGCGCCCAGATAGCCGGCCGTACGCTGGAGTCCCGAGGCCGTGCCGATCTGAGCGGCGGGCGCTTGTTCGTAAACGGCCGCTTGATTGGCAACCGCGCTCGCTCCCTGCGCGACGCCGAAGACGATCCCGACGGCACCGAGCGCCCAGCGTGACGAGTGATCGCCGAGCACGAGAAGACCACCGCATCCGACGAGCAAGCCGAAGGCCGAGAACGCGAGCGGCGCACGAATCGACGTGGTGCGAGCGCCAAGCAGCGACGCCACCGCGGCCGAAATCGAAAGCGGGAGGGTCGCGATGCCTGCCTCCGTGGCCGAGTATCCGAGCGCATCCTGCATCCACTGCGCAAAGCCGTAGAAGACGACGTACGTGAGCAGGCACGTCACGGCGAAGCGCAGATACGTGGCGCTCAGCGCCTTGTTCGCTGCGAGCGACCTGAGGTCGAGGAACGGCTCGGTCAGCCCGGGGCGCCGGGAGTGCAGGACGAGCGCGACGATGAGCAAGAGTGCGATCGGGACCAGCCAGAAGCGAGGCGACGTCTTCACGCTCATCGCGAAGACCATGGCGGCAACGATGGCGCCTGTGAACAAGAGGAGGCCGAGCCAATCGATGGCCGCGCCGTCTCTCGCAGGTGCGCGCTTCTCGTCCGCTTCGACGAAGAGAAGACAGAGCACGATCCCCGCGATCGCGAGGGGCACGTTGACGAAGAAGATCGACCGCCAACCGGCGACGCCGGTGAGAAAGCCGCCGAGCGTAGGCCCGACGGCAGCGCTGGAGAGGGCCGCCAGTGAAAGGACGCCGAGCACCGGCCGCGGCGTCTCACGACCAAGGCGCTGCGCGTGGGTACGAAGAACGCGCATCGCGGACGGATACGCCGCCGACGTTCCGATACCGAGGAGAATGCGGACGCTGATGAGCACTGCGAGCGAAGACGCGAGGGCGCCGACGATTCCGCCGAGCAGAACGAACGCCAGGCCGAGGAGAAAGACGCGACGCGCCCCCCAACGATCGGCGAGCTTGCCCATCGTCGGCTGGGCAACGGCACTCGTCACGTAGAGCGAGGCGACGAGCCACACGGTCTCCGACACGCCCACGTGGAACGCGCGGCCAATCGGCGCGAGCGCCGTCGCGATCATGCTCGAGTTGATTGGATTGAGCAGAGAGCCGAGGACGAGCGGCGCGACGAGCGTGACGCCGAAGCCCTCGTTACGGACGTGGCTCGTCGATGGAGTCGTCACGGCTCGACCACCTTGCGCAAGACGGCGAGCGCCGTCGCGAGCTGGCGTTGTTCTTCGTCGTCGAGACGCGCCTCGATGGCGCTGCTCAACCAGGCTTGTCGCGCTGCGCGGCCCGCGAGGAACGTGCGCTTGCCCGAATCCGTCAACGACGCGTTCCAGCGCCGCGCGTCGTCGGGGTCGGCCGTGCGCAGGACGAACCCGAGCTCTTCGAGGCTGGCCACCGTGGCTCCCATCGACTGGGGCTTCACGTGCTCCGCTCTCGCCAGCTCGGCCACCGTGGCGGGCCCGAACTTGAGCAGGCGCACCATCACCGCGGACTGCGACAGCGACAAGGACGCATCGGCGGATTCGGCTCGCAGTCGCCGCACGAGGTTGCTCGCGACCTCACGCAGATCATTCGCCAGAACCTCGCTGCGCTTCCTGCGCTCGGTGCTCATACCTCGGACGTTAACGATAGGAAGGTTATCTTGCAAGTTAACCTTGGAAGCCTGGCTTCTATTTAATCTGTCGAACAATCTCGACCGTAGTGAAGTTCAGGCCACGCGCGGCTCCTCGATGCATCGGTGCAGTCACCGCGGTAGCATCGCGTGCGAATGACCAACCTCTGCGCTGCGCTCTGGGCTCTCGTTGGCAAGCGTTCTGACGACCCGGCGGTCCTCGGGTTCCACGAGTCGCATCGAATGCCGCCACCGCCGCCGGTGATGACCACGAAAATCGCCTACGACGTGAAGGTGCCCGACGGTCAGGCGAGCATTCACTACGGCGCCGAGCTTCGCCGTTTGGACACGTGGCCACCGCATCGCATCCGTGGTCGCTTCATCGGCTACGTCACCTCGGTGCAGCTCCGCGCCGATTTCGCCGGCCCGCTGCTCGACGCTCTGTCGACGAAGATGACGATGAAAGAGGCCGAGACGCGCGCCATCCAGACGGACAGCACGCCCATCTATCGGATCTTCACGCTGTTCCAGGAAGACGGTCGAAAGCTGCAGTTCGTCTACGACAGCGACGAAGGCACGTTGGACGAGATCCGGCTCGTGCCCGAGGAGCTCGACGAAGACGACGCACGTCTCGCCGCGCGCGAAGCCGAGGTGCGCGCGAGTGAGCCAGCCAGAGTTCGCACGATTCCGAAGCGCGTACGTGCCCCCTTCCCGGCTCCGCTCGCGAAGCTCGGCGAGATTGGATCCGAGGAAGGCTTCGGTGACGTCGACCTCGAGATCCACGACGACTGGGAGCTCGGCGGGCCCAAGGCGTGGACCGGCTCTGCGGCCGCGGAGGAGGAATTCGCGGTTTTCGGGCAAGACGGCTCGGGCGGGATGGTCGCCTTCTGGCTCGTGAACGACGCCCCAATCACCGAGCAACCCATCGTGCTCCTCGGCTCCGAGGGCGAGGTCGGCGCGGTCGCCAAAGACCTTGCCGACTTCCTGTATCTCCTTGGCAGTGGCGTTGGTCCCTACGAGGCCGTCGAATACGGCAGCACGAAGGGCGAACACGACCTCCCCTCCGTTCTGAAGCTCGCCGCCGAAGTCGCGCCGCGCGTCGGCCGTACCCCCGAAGAAGTGCTGGCGACGGCCATCGACACCTACGGTGACGTCGAAGAGCGCGTTCGCTCGCTGGTCGGCTAGAACCGACAGGCGCATCGACAGGTGCCGGGCGCGCGGCTCTGCATGAGCTCGCGGCGATGTCACTCGCGGGAAGGTCGGGTGGAAAGTCGTCGTAGACTAGGGCGATGTACTCGACGTCGGGCGGTCGCGTCGTACTGAGTTGGGCGGCGCTCGGTCTCCCAACCGAAGCGCAACCGCCGCGACGATTCGTGGTTTGCCTCGCAGGCACCGCAGACATCGCCCACGTGACGGGCGGCATGGTGTTCGAGAGCCAGTCGTTCGTCTGGGACGAGGTCGACGGTGAGCAGCAGCCGCCGCGCGATGCGGAGGACGGCGGGCTCTTCGACGAGCGCGTCTTCGGTGCGCTTCCTCGCACGGCCGAGGGGCACCTCGCATTGGACGCCTCCTTCGATCGACACCCGTGCGATCGGCCTCAGGGCCGGCTCTTCGGCACGCTCATGCTCCCGCTGCCCGTGGCCTCACCGTGGAGCGCGGCAGCACCGGAGCTGGGCGCGCTTCCCGTCTTGCCGCCGGCGTTCCGTTCGAGCGTCGCGACGGACGGTGCCGTCCGTGGCAACGAGCTCACGAAGCTCTACGAGGGCCTGCTCGTGTGCTGCGGGCGAATCCAGCGCCTCCTCGAGCTCGGGAGCCCCGACGACGTCCTCGACGGCGAACAGGAACGGCTCGCGCTCGCCGTGAGAGACCTCCTCGAGTCTCTGCGCCATCATCTCGTCTCCGACATCGGCCAGAAGCTGCGCTGGCTCGACACCACGCTCGGCGACGAGCCCGACTTGCTGTCGCTCGAACGATGGCCGGAGCCGATGCACACGTTCCGCGCGATGCTGACGGCGGCCTGCCTCGAGATCGTGCCACTGGGTGAAGACGGCCACCTCGACCTCGAACGTCTTCGCGACGCACGTGACGCCGCGTTCTTCCACGCGACGACCGAAGTGCATGGTTGGGTCTTCGACGAACCGCGCGCCATCTGGCATCCGACGGAGCGCGAGGAAGGCGTTCCGCACGTCGCCGTCCACGCCTACGCGACCAACGATGGCGTGGTGCTCCTCACCTCCGGAACGAGCCGGCAGCCCATCCAGTCCGATGAGGAAGATGAGTTGCCCTTCATCGAGCTCGCCTGCTTGCTGCCGGGCGACGCTCCCGATGCGACGCTCGAAGGCATGAGCCGCGCGCTGTGGTCTGCGTCCGTCACGGTTCTGCGCCACGGTCTGCGGCTCTCCGAGCCCACGGTCCTCTCGTTCGAAGAGCCAGTCGTACCGAACAGCGCGCTCTCGGGGTTCGTCGTCGTCCCGTCGGATATCGTGAATTGGGCTGATTGGGCAGACACCTTCGAAACCGCACTTCCGATGCGCCCCAAGGTTCTCGTCGCCATCGGTCTCACGAGCGAGCAGCTCGCGTGCATCGACGGCAACGAAGAAGACCTCGAAGACATCCTCGCACTCGTTCTGGCCAGGGACGGCCTGACGCGGCCATGACATACTGGCCGCCCAATTCATGGCCAAACGCTCTCAAAGGCTCATGTGAAGCAGCGGAAACGGACGTCCTTGCGAATCGGTGGGTGAGCGGCCCGTTTGGTGGAATCCGTAGTGTCGATAGAAGCCGACGGCCTGCGGATTCTGCTCGTTGACGTCGACGGTCAACGCCCCACGCAGTGTGCGCACGTGATCGAGGAGCTGCGTTCCGATGCCCTGGCCCCGGCGCTCGGGATCGATGAAGAGCATCTCCACGTGCGAGTCGTTCAGGCCGATGAATCCCGCCGGTCGATCGCTGTCGTCCACACTGACCCAAACTTCCACGGCCGGCAGATAAGCATCGCGAACCTGGGGATACAGGTCTTCGATATCGCCCTCGGCGAGGAAATCGTGGGTAGCGCGAACGGAGCGTACCCAGATATCGAGCAATTGGGGATTGTCGAGAGTGACGCGCGGTCGAATATGCATGAGGTTCAGTTTGGTGAAGGTTCAGTCGTCACGGCCATCGCGACCGTCACGTCGGAGACCGACGGCGCTGGCGAGGAGGCGTTCGCGGACGGCGGCGGCGCGGTCGCGCGCGAGGTAGATCTTGAGGGGCGGATCGGTGGGGCCGACGAGGAGCACCGAGTCACCGCCGTCGCGATCCATCGAGCGAACGTGCTCGAGCGACACGAGCCAGTTGCGGTGAACGCGGATGTACGTGGGGCCGAGGACGGCCTCGAGGGACTTGAGCGAGAGGTCCACGTCCAGGCGGCCGCGGGCCGTGTGCACGAAGCTGAGGCGACCTTCGGCTTCGAAGGCAAAGGCCTCTTGGCGCTTCAAAAACACGATGGCTCGATTCTGCCTGGCCGCGATGCGAACGTCGTCGTCGAAGACGGGCGCCTCGGGGTTATGCCCCATGGCCACGAGCCGCTCGAGCGCCTGGAGTACGCGGCGCTCGGTGAAGGGCTTGAGCAGGTAATCGACCACGCCGAGCTCGAACGCGCGCATCGCGTGATCGCTCGACGCGGTGGTGAGCACGATACGCGGCGCGCGAGGAGCATCGCTTCGCGCACCGGCTTCGACCACGCTCTCGATCCACGAGAGTCCGGCGCGATCCGGTTGGCGCTCGCTTGCCAGGTGAATGTCCACGAAGGCGACGTCGATCGGCGTGGGTGACGACTCGAGCGCCTCGGTCGCGAGCGCAATCGTCGGAACCGCCGCCACCATGTGCGCAAGGCCCGTCCGCTCGATGAGCTGGACGAGGTAGTTTCGCGCCGGCCATTCGTCTTCGAGAACGAGCACGCGCAGAGGCTCACGCATGGATGGCTCCCTTCCGCGCGGGGAGGCGCACGCGAGCGATGGTGCGGTCCCCTTCGCGGCCAAGATAGAAGGCGTCGGATTTCAGGCTCTCGAGCTCGAGCCGACGTCGAATGATCGCGAGGCCGCGACCACCGTCGCGTGGAGCCCCCAGCTCGGGGCCGTCGTCTTCGACAACGAGTGTCAACGTCTCGCCTGCCACGTGCGCGCGTACGACAAGGTGACCGCCGCCACGAAGCGCGCCGTGTTTGACCGCGTTCTCCACGAGCGGCTGGAGAATGAGCGCGGGGCACGACATCTCCTCGCTCTCGGGGCTCACGTCCCACGAGGCTCGGAGAATGTCGGGGTGGCGCAGCTCGTGGATCATCACGTAGCGCTTGAGCCACTCGATCTCGTCACCCACACGGTGCACGGTGTGGAAGGCCGAAGCCTCGCGAAACAGGTCTCCCAGAGCCGCGAGGAGCTCACGGGCCTGAACGGGATCCTCTTCCACCAAACCGGCAACCGCATTGAGCGAGTTGAGGACGAAGTGCGGCTCGAGGTGCGCGCGGAAACGAAGCAGCTCCGCCTCGCGCGACACGAGCGCCAGCTGACTGCCTCGTTCCTCGTGCGCCCGCGCGAACATCGGAAGGAACACGATCGCCCCTTGGAACGCGCAAATCGTGAAGGAGTCGGCGAAGGCCGATGCCAGCGTGTACGCGACCGTGGGCTTCTCCGGCAAGGCCTGACGAACCAGCGTTGGGTCCCACTGCGTCATCGCGAAGTCCGCAAGATACGAGATCGCAATGGCCGGGACCGTCGCCGCGAGCGAAATGATGCTCGCGGCGAGGAGCGACAGACCGCGAGCGCGAGCCGTCCGGAAGACCGTGGCAATGACCCCCAGCGTGAGGGCATGAAGTGCCAGGAGGGTCACGGCTGCGTAACCGAACATCCTCGCTGTGAGCCCGCCCCAGAGCCAGTGCACCACGCAGGGGACGAACCAGACGACGTAGCCGATGAGGAAGGCTTGCGTGAGCTTGAGCTCGCTCGGCTTCGTCTCCGGGATCATGCGCTCATCCTCTCCGGGCTCGCGACGTCGCTCGGCGCGGCCACGGAGGTCGCCGACGAGCGTGAACGGAACACCCTCCGCCACCAGGCTTCGATGTCGTCGAACCACACGTAGACGACGGGCGTAGCGAGAAGCGTGAGGAGGAGCGAGAGCGTCTGTCCGCCCATGACGCCGACGGCGATCGCCCGGTTCGTGGCGGCGCCGGGCCCCGAAGACACGACGAGAGGCAGCATGCCTGCGACGAAGGCGAGCGTGGTCATGAGGATGGGACGCAGTCGATCCTGACACGCCTTGATGACGGCCTCGTGGCGAGCCACTCCCGCGGCACGAAGCTGGATCATGCGGTCGACCTGCAGAATCGAGTTCTTCTTCACGACGCCGAAGAGCACCAGGAAGCCGAGCGCCGAGAAGAGATTCAGCGACTGGCCGCCGAGGAGCAGCGAGAGCAGGCCGAACGGGATCGTGAGCGGGAGCGACATCAGGATGGTGACCGGGTGAACCCAGCTTTCGTACTGCGCAGCCAGGATCATGTACATGAAGGCGAACGACAGGGCGATCGCGACCATGAAGGCGGCGAATGCCTTTTCCATCTCCTTGGCGTTGCCAAGTACCTCACCTGTGTAGCGGCCGCTGGGATCGATCTCCTTGAGCTTGACCTGGAGCGCAGCGACGACCACGGAATCCGAGGCGCCGGGGAGCGTATTCATGAACACGGTGATCTGTCGCTGGCGCCCGACGCGACGTACGGCGCCCGGCCCCTCACGGCGCTCGATCTGGGCGATCTCGGACAGGGGCAAGAGCGAGCCGCGCGTGTTGCGCACGGTAAGCGACCGAACGAGGTCGTCGTTCGACTGCGACTCGGACTGAACGCGCAGACGAACCTTCATCGAGGATTCGCTTCGGCTTCGCGGATCACGCACGCTGCCGAGCTCCAAGCCTTTGCGGTCGACCAACGCGAGTGCACTGCCGATCTCCGCTTGCGAGACACCGAGCTGGCTCGCATGCGTGCGATCGACCTTGACCGAGAGCTCCGGCATGCCGCCCGCGCTGGTGACGCCGTGGTCGACGGTGCCGGGGATCTTCTTGGCCTCTTCGAGGAGGCGTGACGTGATGGTTTGGAGCTCGGTCAGATCGGCCCCTCGCACGACGAACTGGATGGCTGCTCCGTCGGGGCCTGGTGCAGCCATGTCGTCGGTCGCGCCAATCATGAGGAGCCAAGGCTCCTGCGCGTGACGCTTCATCAGGTCTTCG
Organism: Labilithrix luteola; assembly: GCF_001263205.1. GTDB lineage: Bacteria > Myxococcota_A > Polyangia > Polyangiales > Polyangiaceae > Labilithrix > Labilithrix luteola. The sequence goes on along the minus strand of NZ_CP012333.1, from coordinate 7,382,273 downwards.
CGAACGCGTTGAATCATGGTGGCCTGCACGCCACGCCTCCCGAGATATCCGATGATGCTCGCTTCCCGCGCGCTCGTGGTGGTGACCACGGCGTCCGTCACGTCGGGGTACGCGCGAAGCTCGGCGGAGAGCTCTTCGGCGACCTCCGCGGTACGATCGAGTGACGTCCCCTCCGGCAGGCGGACGTAGACGCTAAGACGTGCCGAGTCCTCGATCGGTACGAAGGTAGTCGGCACCGCTCCCGCGATCGGCACGACCGAGCCGATCACGAGGACGAGGACGAGGAGCGTCGACTTGCGCCAGCGAAGAACCACGCCGAGGGCGCGCGCATAGAGGCGCTCGAGTGGACCATCCGCCGAGCCGTGCGGATCTTCGCCGTGCTCGCCGGCCTTCGATTCCGCCGGCGCCGGTTTCAGCCAGCGACTGCAGAGCATGGGCGTCAGCGTGAAGGCCACGGCCATCGAAAGGAGAATCGAGGCGGCCATGGTGAGCCCGAACGGCGCCAGGTACCGGCCGACGATGCCCTCCATGGTGGCGACGGGGAGGAAGACGGCGACGAGCGACAGCGTGGTGGCCAGCACGGCGAGGCCGATCTCCTGCGTCGCGAAGACCGCCGCCTCGCGCGGCTGAAGCTTCTTCGTGTGGATGACACGAACGATGTTCTCGAGCACGACGATGGCGTCGTCGATGACGATGCCGACGGCGAGGGTCAGGCCGAGGAGCGACAGCATGTTGAGCGTCATGCCCATCGCCTGCGCCACGGCGAACGTACCGAGGATCGACGAGGGAATCGCCAAACCTGCAATCAACGTCGCGCGCCAGCTGCGAAGGAAGAGCAGCACGACGACCGCCGCGAGCACGGCGCCGAGCACGAGATGCTCGGTCACGGCGTGAACCGAGGCGCGAACGTCTTCGCTATTGTCCTGCAGAACGCGAACGCTCACGCCGTCGGGCAAGAATCGTCGTGCGGTCGAGAGGCGTTCCTTGACGTCGTCGGCGACGCCCACGGTATTTGCTCCCGGCTGCTTCGTGATCGCCAGGACGACGGTGGGCTCTCCGGAGAGGCTCGCGCGCGACTCGGGAACGCCCGAGCCGTCTTCGACGCGACCGACGTCGGCGACGCGAACCGCGAAACTACCGCGCTGCGCCACGACGACCTCTTCGAGCTCCGAAGCCGTTCGCGCCTTCGCGGAGAGGCGAACGCCGAGAGACGTCGCGCCGTCCGCCAGCGTTCCGCCCGGTGCTTCGAGGTTCTCGCGACCGAGCGCCTGCTGCACCTCTTGCGCGGTGAGGTTGGCGGATTGGAGCCGCATCGGATCGAGAATGACGGACAGCGTCCGCACTTCGCCGCCCACCAGGCGAACTTCGCCGACGCCACGAATGCTCTGCAGCTCTTGGCGAATTCGGGTATCGGCGAGCTCGGTGAGCTCGATGGGCGTTCGAGCTGCGCCCCGACTCGTCACGGCGATCATCATGATCGGCGACGCGTTCGAGTTGAAGGTCTCGATACGCGCCGGCCTCGCGACCGCCGGCATTTCGTCGGACAAGCGCGAGACGCGATCACGTACGTCGTTCGCCGCCACGGTCGAATCGCGGTCGAGCGAGAACTGCGCCCAGACGAGCGCCGCCCCCTCCGAAGAAGTCGAGTCGAGGCGCTCGAGGCCAGCCACGGTTCCGAGTGCGTTTTCGATGCGCGTCGAGATTTCGCTTTCGACCTGCTCGGCCGACATTCCGGGCGCCGCGACGCTGACGGAGACGAACGCGAAGTCCACGTTCGGGAAGCGCTCGATGGGCATCTTGCGGAGGCCCGCAAAGCCGAGCACGACACACGCGAGGACGAGAACCCAGGTAAAAACCGGACGACGAATGCAGAGCGCAGCAAGGGCTCTCACAGCGAACCTCCGCTCGGACGGACGCGGCCGTCGATGAAGTCGAGTCTGGCAAGGGCAATGGCCCTGGCCACGTAGGCATCGGCATGTTCGTTCTTCGCGCGCGCGAGATCGGTCTCGGCCAGGACGACGTCCAGCGACAAGGCCGTCCCCGCTTCGAGCTCACCACGGCGAGCTTTGGCGAGTGCGAGAGCATGGTCGACACGATCGTGCGCACGACGAAGGCGCGCATCGGCGGTCGAGAGAAGGCCCTTGGCCCCTTCCCGTTCACCGTCGAGCCGCCTTCGCGCATCGGCCAGCTTGGCCTCGAGCGCGGCATGTTCGTGACGGGCCTTGGCGGCGGTTGCACTCCCTTCGGTCAACTGCGACAGCGACCATTCGAGCTGCAGGCCAGCTTCCCACGTCGGCACGGCGACGAGACTCGACATGACGAACACGCGAGGAGTCGGAGCCGTCAGCTCGCCGCCGACGTAGGCGCTGAGCCTCGGAAGGCGCGACACGGAAGCTCCGTCCGCGCGGGCCTCGGCGGCGCGCACTTGCGCGTCGAGACTCGCAATACGCGGAGGGAGCTCGGGCTTGGGAGGAACGGAGGGAGGCGCCTGGTCGGCGCGTTCGAACGGAAGATCCGGGACCTCGATCGCTCGACCGTTCAGCTGTGGCACGAGCGTCCGGAGCTGGGCTTCGGCGACGGCGAGCTCTCCCCGCGTCGTCTCGAGCGTCATCGCCGCCTGGTCGACGGCGGTCTCGAAGGGCAAGAGCTCGTTCCGAGCGACGCTCCCCGCGGCGACACGCGCGCGTTGGTCCTTGGCATTGATTTCGGCCGAGTTCAGAAGCTCGGCAGCATTCATGAATGCAATCTTACGATTCCAATATTCAAAGAACGCGAGTCGTGCGTCGTAAGCCACTTGCGAGCGCACGGTCACGACTTCGATCGACGCCGCCTCGGCTTCGCGCCCCGCCGCACGTGCCGCAGCCGCGAGCCCGAGGAACGCGTCCGTCAGGGGCAAGACCACCTGCGCGCGTCCCCCCACGCTGTCGAGCAGCTGAGGAAACACGGTTTCTCCGAATGAGCGATATCTGGCCGGAATACTGCTGAAGCGCGTGTAATGCGCCGTGATCTTGAGGTCCGGGAGGCGCGCGAGCTGCGCGCCGGTGGCCCCGGCCTTCGCGGCATCCCGCGTGGCCTCCGCCGCACGGATGTCGGGATGCGCGCGCAAGGCGAGGTCGATGGCCTGGGCCTCGTCGAGCCTCACCCCCGCCGCGTGTGACTCCTCTTCGCGTGAGGCTCCTTCGGCGCGAGCCTCGAACGGCACGAGCCCAACCCCGAGGGCAATTGCAAGACCGAGAACGCGATACCGAATCACGGCACCACCTCTTCGCCGATACGGAAGTCGGGCTGAGGCATCTTCACGAGGCGCTCGCCGCCCTTGAGGCCGCTTCGTACCAGCACGCGTGCCCCGTCGTAGCGGGCAATCGTGAGCAGCCGTTCGGTGAGGTGATTTCCGTCGACGATCCACGCTCGCGTCAAACCGGCGGTCTGCGTGGTGGCCGAAACGGGAACGTCCACCACCTCTTCGTCGTCTCCCGTCTCGAGGAGTGCTTGCACGCGCGCGCCGGGCAGAAGAGCTGCGTCCGCCTCGGCGAGCGTCGCTTCGACGAGACGCGTATTGGCATCTCCGCCGAGGCCCGGCGTCGAGCGCACGACTTGCGCACGCCGCGCGACACCGCCGGCGATGACGTTCACGCCCCGCCCGAGCACCACTTTGTCGGCATCGAACTGCGGCACCTCGAAGCGCACGCGGAGCTGCGATGGATCGACGAGGCGAAGCAGAGCAGCGTTGGGCGCGGCTGTCTGGCCGATCTCGATGAACCGCTCCTGGACGATTCCCGCGAACGGCGCTCGGACCACCTTCTCGGTGAGGGCGGCCTGCGCCTGGCCGGCGACGGCGCGCAGCTCCTGGACGCGACCGAGCTCGGCACGCGCATCGTTGAGCGCCGCGTCGTACTGGGCCTTGACCGAGGCTTCGTTCGTCTTGATGCGAAGGAGCTCCTGCTCGCTCATCGAGCCTTGCGCGTGGAGTCGTTCGGCACGCCTCGCGGCGTCGGAGGCAACGTCGAGTGCTGCCTTCGCGGCGATCGCCGAAGGAAGGTTGGCCGCGTCTTTGATGCCGGCCGTCCGTTCGGCGGCCTGTGTCGCGCTGTACGCCGCGGCCTGCGAAGCGTACGAGAGCTCGCTCGCGCCGAGCTTGACCAGCACGTCGCCGGCCTGCACGGGTTTGCCGATCTCGACGTTGTACGTCTCGACCTGTCCACCCCGCGCCGACGAGAGGGTCACATCACGAAGGGCGGCGATCGTCCCCGAGTAGGAGAGCGTCTTGGGAATGCGATGGGCCTCGAGCGCAATCGTCTCGGGAGCCTTTCGCTTGGCGGCGGGCGCCTGCTCCTTCGAAGCGGTCCCCGAGCATCCCGCGCCACCGGCGAGTAGTCCAAAAAAGCAAACGACCACAATGCGTCGCATGGCGCCGGAACTTGGCAGCGCCCCCTCAACGGCGAAGACCGGGGCGGACAAACCCGGTTTTGGCGACGACGAACCGGAAGGCCATCGGGACTAGGCGGAGCCGCGAAAAAGCCCAACCACAGCCGCCACCGCGGTTTTATGGCTGACCTCGATCGAGCGCGAGACGCTAGGAGCCCGAGTCGTTCGTCTGTGCGATGAACCGTCGCGGGCTCGTTCCCGTCAGGCGACGAAACATCGCGATGAACGCCGACGACGTCGTGTAACCGAGATCGAGCGCGATGGATTCGACGCTCCGGCCCGCTCGGAGCAGCGGTAAGGCCGTGACGAGCCGCAGTCGCTGCCGCCATTCGGTCAGCGACATGCCGAGCTCCTGTTCGCAGCGTCGTATCAGCGTGCGCTCGCTCATGTGGAAGGCCTTGGCCAGTTCGGCCAGCGAGCGCTGATCGGCAGGATTGGCCTTGAGGACGGAGAGCACCGCGTCGAGCTCCGTGTCCACGGTGTGCGGCACGTAGCTTCCGGTCGTTGCGCACGTCGAGAGCTGATCGACGAGCACACGCAGCAGCCTCGCGCGCGCGGCGGGCTCATCGTCGTCGGGCGAGCGGTCACGCAGCTGCTCGAGAATCGCACGCACGAGGGGCGTCACGATGACCGCGCACAGGTGCTTCGGCATCCGCGTACAGAAGCGGCGAGTGACGTAAACGGAGCAATGCACCGCCTCTTCCTCGTTGAAGCCGACATGCTCGATGCCCTCCGGGATCCACAGGCCGAGCTGGGGCGGCGCGATGAAGTGCTGCTCGCCGGCCGTGACTTCGGTGATGCCGCTGAAGGAGTAAACGAACTCCCCCCAGCGATGCAGCATCGTCGGGTACGTCGCGCGCGACGGCATGTGTTCGGTCCGAAAGAACACCGGCTCCGGGAGCGTGTCGGTGAACGGTGGGAGGCGAAGGTGACGGGGACGAGGACGTGACGAGGAGCGTGCGCGCTTCATGACGTGGCGGTCCGTAGCTATCGAATGGCAGTTTCGAACTATATGCTCGGATTCGGCCGAGACCATACTCCCGCTCATGCTGCGAGCCGGAGCGATGCCGTGAGGAGGCCGGTCGATACCTTCGCCACGAGCGTCATGGTCGCGCTGTGTCTCGTCTGGGGCCTCCAACAGGTCGCCATCAAGGTCGCGGCCCCCGACGTGAGCACGATCCTGCAAGCGGCGCTTCGTTCGGGCGTGGCGGCCACCTTGGTCTGGCTTTTCAGCCACTTCGTGGCGCGCGACCGATGGCTGCGAGGCGTTGCCGCGGGCCCCGGTGCGCTCGTCGGGTTCCTCTTCGCGGCTGAGTTTCTCTTCGTCGCCGAGGGTCTGCGATGGACCACGGCTTCGCACATGGCGGTGTTCCTCTACACGGCCCCCATCTTCGCGGCCGTAGGCCTGCACCTGACGAGGCCCGACGAGCGCCTCACCGCCCCTCAGTGGGCGGGCATCGGCCTCGCCTTCGTGGGCATCGTCGTCATGTTCCTCGCCCCGACGGGGCATCCGGCTCGGCGTCGCCCAAGCAACTCTTCGGTGACGTGCTCGGCGTGTGCGCCGGCGCTGCCTGGGGGCTCACGACGGTCGCCATCCGCGTGAGCCGGCTCGGCGACGCGCCGGCCGCGCAGACGCTGTTCTACCAACTCGCAGGGGCCTTCGTGATTCTGCTGCCGCTCGCCGCGTGCACGGGGCGGCTCCAGTTTCACGGCACCGCACTGGCCTGGGCGAGCCTCGGCTTCCAGACGTTCATCGTGTCGTTCGTCAGCTACCTCGCGTGGTTCTGGCTCCTCCGACGTTACCTCGCGGCGCGACTCGGCGTGCTTTCGTTCCTGAGCCCGCTCTTCGGCGTCACGATGGGAGCGCTGTTGCTCCACGAGCGCCTCGCCCCTTCGTTCATCACGGGGGCCGCGCTCGTTCTCGTCGGCCTGCTCGTCGTCAACGGCAAGGACTTGCTGGCGCGCCCCCGTACCCGAGCGCGCAGCACCTGAGGTCTTGATTCAGCGCGGCTTCGCGGCGAGCACGAATGGTCGCAATCGATGACCATCGGCGTCTTGCACGACGAACGTGAAGCCGAACGGCATGTCCTTCGGCTCCTGCAAAACCTCGAGTCCGAGTGCCTTCCACTCCTCGTAGGTCCGTAGCACGGCCTCTCGGCTCGGTTCGCTGAACGCGATCTCGACGCCGCCGGGCGCGGCAGGCTTCGGTTCGACGTCACTCGCCAGCCAAAGACCGATCTTGAGCCCCGAGGGCAGCACGAAGAGGGCGAACGTCTCGGAGTTTTCGACGGGCTCGCACCCGAGGAGCTGCTTGTAGAGCTTAACGCTCTCGCGAGGATTGCGTACCGCGAGCAGAATGTAGTTGAGAATTCGCATTCGGTCTCCTTCCCGTGAATGGCCGTGGATGGAGACGTTTTACCGAAGGTGACTGTCAGTTCCTGGCAGTAGACCGCGCCATCTCGCGCTCCCGGAACTCCTTGACCATGACCGCGCGCTTCCGTGGATAGCGAGTCCCGCTGGGTTCGAGCGCCACGATACGGTCGAGTCGGAATCCCCGATAATCCTGGCGCAGCTCGCAGAAGGCAGCGACGACCAGAACGCGCTCGAAGACGCCGATCGAGATCGGCCAGATCGTGCGTCGTGTCTCGGTTCGGCCGCCATCCCGATACGCGATCGTGATCTTGTGCTCCGCTCGAATGGCGGCCCGGAGGTCGGCAACGTCGACGCGAACCGGCTCCGGCGGCTCGACGAAGGGTACCGTCGACGTCGCGGCATCGACGCTGTCGCGCAGCGACGCGGGGAGCACCGCGCGAATCTTGGCGACGGCGTTCTCGGCGGCGGCGCCGAGGCGGGCATCACTACGGGCGGCAACCCACCGCGAACCGAGCACCAGCGCCTCGATCTCGTCGACCGAGAACATCAGCGGCGGCAGGGTGAACCCCGGGCGCAAGACGTAGCCCAGCCCCGGCTCGCCTTGGATGTCGGCCCCCTGCTCCTGCAGGGTCGCGATGTCGCGATACAACGTTCGGATCGAGACCCCGAGCTCTTTCGCCAGCGTGGGGCCGGAGACGGGCGAACGACGACGGCGCAGCTGCTGGAGCAGGGCGAGGAGGCGTGACGCGCGTGACACGCGCCAATCTTCGCGCGTCCAGCGCCGAGCGGCCAGCGGCGGAAGGAACCGGCCCCGATTCGAGCGAACGCTTTCGCGGTGGCAACGCTTGACGTCCCTGCCCGATCGAGCACAAAACGCTTCTCCCATGGGCGATCACCGAGGTCCGCCGTCCGACGTCGCATCCGTTCTCTCGAACCTGAAGCGGCCGCGGCGTGCCGTAGTCACCGCCGGCATGCCCTACGCGAATGGCCCGCTGCACCTCGGCCACCTCGCCGGGGCGCATGTGCCTGCCGACATCCACGCGCGTTGGATGGGCCTCCTCATCGGACGAGAGAACGTGCTCTTCGTCTGCGGCACGGACGAGCACGGGTCGACCAGCGAGCTCAGCGCACTGAAGGCCGGCAAGCCGATCCGCGAATTCGTGGACACCATCCACGACCAGCAAGCCAAGACGCTGCAGCGTTATTCGGTGGGCCTCGACACCTACACGGGAACGTCGCGCCCCGAATGCTTCCCCATCCACGCGAAGCTCTGCCAGGACATCCTCCGCCAGCTTCGCGATCACGGCCTCCTCGAGAAGCGCTCGAGCAGGCAGTGGTTCGATCCGAAGGTGCAGCGGTTCCTGCCGGACCGCTTCGTCCGCGGTCGCTGCCCGAATCCGAAGTGCGAGAACGAAGACGCCTACAGCGACGAATGCGACCGCTGCGGGCACCAGCACTCGCCCGAGGATTTGATAAGGCCGCGCAGCACCATCAGTGACGCCACGCCGGAGATGCGTGAGACGGTGCACTGGTTCTTGGACATGTCGAAGGTGTCCGAGACGATGCGCGAGTGGCTCGAGGGCAAGAAGAAGACGTGGCGCTCGTCGGTGCTCTCCGGCGTGCTCGACACGGTGATGCCGTCGCTCCGCTTCGCCGGCGAACACGAGCCCGCGTACAAGGAGCTCAAGGCGAGCTTGCCGAAGCACAAGAGCAAGTACGCGCCCGGCAAGCAGGTCGTTCTCCAGTTCACGAACCGAGCGGATCTCGACACCGCCCGCGCGCGCCTGAAAGACAGCGGCATCGACTCCGAGCTCGCCGATGGCTGGGCGCATCGCTCGATCACGCGCGACATCGCCTGGGGCGTCCCGGTCCCCGAAGAGGAGACCGATCTCGCCGGCAAGACGCTCTACGTCTGGCCCGACTCGCTCATCGCGCCGATCTCGTTCTCGCGAGTGGCGCTCACCCAGCGAGGCGAGAATCCCGAGCGCTACGCCGAGTTCTGGCGGGATCCCGAGGCGCGCATCTATCAATTCCTCGGGCAAGACAACGTCTTCTTCTACGTTCTGATGCAGGGCGCGCTGTGGCTCGGCACGCAGAGCGACATCACGCGGCTCCCCGTGGCGGGAGACCTCCAACTCACGGAAATCTTCGGCTGCTTCCACCTCCAGGTGGGCGGCCAGAAGATGAGCAAGAGCCTCGGCAACTTCTTCACGGGCGACCAGCTGCTCGACGAGAAGGGCTACGAGGCCGATCAGATCCGCTACTACCTCGCGCTCCTCGGCCTCGCGGAGAAACAATCCGATTTCGAGTTCGCCAAGCTCGACGAGCGAAACAAGTTCCTCGCCGGTCCGCTCAATGCCGCGTTCGAGCGACCGATCTCCGCCGCGCACTCGAAGTTCGGCGGGCGCGTCCCCGAGGGCGTGCTCATCGAGAAGGTCGTGGCGGACACCGTTCGCATCGTGCAGCGCTACGTCAAATCGATGGATCGCGCCGATCACCCGAACCTGCTCTTCGAGATCGAGAACTACGCGCGCACGATCAACAGCCTCTTCACGCAGTACAAGCCGCACGACGATCGCCATCCCGAAGAGAGCCGGCGCAACGCGCTCTTCACGGCCTTCTACGTGCTCAAGAACCTGATGATCATGCTGTATCCGTTCGTCCCCTCCACGATGGAACGGCTGCGTGAATCCCTTCGCCTCCCCGCCGACGTGTTCCGAATCGACGAGCTGGGCACGCCCATCCCAGCCGGCCACGAGCTCGGCCCCAAGGGAACGTACTTCCCTGCCGTCGCCGCCGAAGGCCACGAGCCGACGTCCGAAGCCTAAGCGTTCTAGAGCCCGCTAGAGCCCGCAGGCCACCTGAGCGCTCTCGCGGGCGGCGTGAAAATGCGCCGGTTAGAGCGCTTCTTTGGCGACCTTCTTGCGCACGGCTGCGAAATCGCGAATGGCCGCCTTCGCCGAGGCCTTCTTCGGCGTCGATCGAGCATCCAATGACGAACGGCGAAGGGTGGATGGCCACGCCCTCGCCGCTCGCTCTCGCTTTTCAGCTTTTCGGTTTCGCCGGCCTCGCCGGCCCTCTTCTACTGGTCGAAGTCGACGAAGAGAGACTTGCCGTTGTCGAGCTGGATCTCGACGCCGTCGATCGAACCGTGGAATTCGGTTTCGTTCGAATATGTCGAGAGGGAGATGAACTTCACCTTCTCCGACCGGTAGTCCCGCGCGCTCAGACCGGTCGGCGTGATGGCGCCGGCCTTCATCTGCGCGAGCGTGAACTGACCTGCGGCGCCCGGCTGCTCGTCGGTCTTCCGCGTGTCCCAGAAGCGAATCTGGTTGTCACCGGCGTTCGTCGAAAACGTATTCCACGTATCGACCGGCGCCTTGCGGCTCGCGGCCCAATTGAGCTGCGCATGGATGCGCCGACCGTACCAGGACTTGTCGTCGTCCGTTCCGTCAGGAAGGGTGTAGACGATCATCGTGAAGTCCTTGTCGGCGACGGCGATGCGGCTTCGCAGCGAGATCGACTTGATCTCGCCGATCGTGAAGTCCCCGAGGTGACTACGAGCGCTGTCCCAGACCGGCGGCGGGGGCGGCGTCGCGTCCGGCTCCGCGGCGAACGGCAGGTAAAACTCGAACTTCCCTTTGGCCGGCGAGTCCGCGTCCTTGACGTAGGCCCACGACGACCCGACGCCGCCGTACGGGGCGTCGGTCGACGGGGTGCCGTACGAAGAGTCCGTATCGGGCGGCGTTGCCTCGAGCAGGTGAGCATGGCTGGCCGAAATGCGACGCAGGTTGGCGTCGCCCTCGAGATCGATCTTCACGGCCTTGCCGTTCTTCAACACGACTTCGATTCCGTCGATCGAGCCGTCGAAGCTCGCGTCGGACGAATTCGTCGCGAAGCTGATGTAGCGAATCTGCTCCGTTCGGTAGTCGCGCGCTCCGGTGACGCCCGCGGGCGTAACGGGGCCCTTCTGCAGATCGGCGAGGCTGAAGTAGTTGTTCGCCGGCTGAGTGCCCTCGGCCACGTTCTTGTTGCGGTAGTCCCAGAATCGAAGGGAGTTCGCGCCGGTGCCCGTGGTGAATTCGTTCCACGTCGAGATCGGGGCGTTCAGCGCATTCGCGGCGGCGAGCGGCACGTGGAGACGCTTGCCGTACCAGCTCGCGTCGTTCTCGGTCGCCGTGGTGTGAGGGACGGTATACACGACCATCGTGAAGTCCGCCGTCGTGTCGTCGTTGCGCCACGTGTGCAGCTTGATCGACGCGATATCGGCGAGCGTGACATTGCCGAGATGCGCGGGGACCTCGCCAAGACCGGCGGCCTTGTCCTTTGCGTCGGCGGTCGTGAAGGGAATGTAGAATTCGAACTTCTCGTTCGTGGCTCCCGTCGAGGGCTTGGAATAACGCCACGACGTGCCAGTGCCGCCGAAGGCCCCCTTGCTCGACGCGTATCCGTACGACGACGGGCCAACCGGCTGCTCGCCCGCGATGACGTCTTCGACCTTCAAGGAGATCGACTTCACGAGGTCCGGTTCGGGCGCATCCGTGCCCGAGTCCTTCTCGTCACCGCTGTCTTTCTTGCCGCTGTCGGGTTGCCCGCCGTCCTTGGCGTTGCCGCCTCCGTCATCCCCCGGCTTGGAAGGCTCGATGCCCGAATTCGGGTCCAGCGGCGTCCCGCCGTCTTCCGAGTCGTCTCCACAAGCCACGAGACCAAAGCCAATCACGCTCGTTGCAAGCACGAAGGCCGCAACACTCGATTTCATTCGCATTGAACGCAACCCCTCACAAGCGAATAGGACAACCGATTCGTCCCACCGAGTCCCTACGATGCGCGTGTTCGCACGAACATTCGCATGTCATTCGCAGGTCATTCGTCGAGACGCCACCCCCGGCACAAGATGCGCGAGAATCGGGCGCTCGTGCGTGGCTGTCAACGGTAGTGAGAGAGATCATTTCGCGACTTGCGCTTGTTCAGTGTCCACTTTCGTGGACTCGCGCAGACACCGCACACGTCGACGACACGATCGACGGATTTTGCATCACTCGAAGATCACGAGTGCGTAGTCGCCGATGGGCCGAAAGCCGAGTGCCAGATAGGACCGCTGAGCGGCGGTGTTCCCGTTACCCGTAAAGAGAATTGCGCGCTCGACTCCGCGCGAACGCGCAGCGACGAGCGACGCCGCGACGGCGCATCGGGCGTAGCCGCGTCCGCGAAGCGCCGGAGGCGTGAAGACACCGCCGATCTGCACCATGTCGGGCAGCGTTGCGTTGAAACCGGAATACGCCACGGGCGTCATCCCGTCGCACAAGAGAACGGCGTGGCCGTCCGCGTGGAACGCCTCGAGGACGTCGCGCTGACGACGGCGCTCCTCCGGCGTATCCGGGAGGTCGGACAGCTCGGCGGAGTACTGCATGCGCCAATCGAGGACGAGCGCCATGTCATCCTCGTTCGGCGCCCGCGCGGCGAGGCGCGAGAGTGCCTCGGGCACGACGAGATCGGCGAGCGAGAGGGAGTACAGAATCTCGTGGTGGTGCTTGCGAACCGCACTACCGAACCGAGCGTCGATCACACGGCGCGCTTCGGCGACCTCGCTCGCGGTGCCGAGAATGCCCCGGAAGCCAGCGGGCGCATGCGCCGCGAGCATCTCGGTGAGAGCAACCACGTGCGGGCCACCGGCGAGCAAGAGGTTGCCGGTCCAGGCGAGCGTCGCCAGGCCCTCGAGCTCGTCGCCCACGAACGCTCCGACGTACGTGCCTTGGAAGCTTCGGCCTTCGTTGACCAGCCCTGCGCGCGCGAGGTTCGAGCGGAGGATCATCGTCGTCTCCGCTCGCGTCCCCAGAAATCGCTCGGCGGCAGCTTCGTCGCCGCCCACGAGCAGCCTCAGGGTCAAGGTCGGGGACATCATCGACGCCCGAGCTTAGCAGTGCACAGCCAGCCTGGTGGCCCCCTCGGCGGAGCCGGGGCCCAGGGCCTAGCTCGGCTGGTCGAGCTTTTCTGTGCCCTGCCCCGGCACTATTCATGCGAGAAGGCATCGAAGCACTGGAGGCTCGAGAAACATGAGCGAGACGATCACCATCAAGAACTTCGAAGCGACCATCGAAAAGCCGGGAATCGTCGTCCTCGACTTCTGGGCGGAGTGGTGCGGCCCCTGCAAGAGCTTTGCGCCGGTGTTCGAGGCCGCATCGACGCGCCACACGGACATCACGTGGGGGAAGATCGACACCGAAGCGGAGCAGGAGCTCGCCGGTGCGCTGCAGATTCGCTCGATCCCGACGCTCATGGTCTTTCGTGACGGCATCCTCATCTTCCGCGAGTCGGGGGCGCTGCCGGGAGCGGCGCTCGACGAGATCGTCGGCAAGGTGAAGGAGCTCGACATGGAGGACGTGCGCAAGAAGATTGCCGAGCACGAGGCCGCGCACGCACGCGGTGAGTGCAATCACGATCACTGACCTTTACGGTTCTGGCTCGCCCCGGCCGCGATGACTCGCGCAACGACACAGCTCGCCCTCGGCCTCGCCGCGCTCGGCCGCCCCGGGTACATCACCGTCGGGCACGCCGAGGATCTCGGAGGGCACTACGACGCTGCTGCGATGGAGCAGCGGTCCCACGCGGTGCTCGATGCCGCGTGGGACGCCGGCATTCGCTGGTTCGATGCTGCGCGCTCGTATGGACGCGCGGAGGAGTTCCTGGCGAGCTGGCTTCGAACACGCAAGATCGCCCCTGGTGACGTGACCGTCTCTTCCAAGTGGGGATACACGTACGTTGCCAATTGGCAGGTGAATGCCAAGCAGCACGAAATCAAAGATCACTCGCTCGCGGCGCTCACGCGACAGGTCGAAGAGTCGAAGGGACTGCTCGGTCCCTATCTGTCGCTCTACCAAGTACACTCGGCCACGCTCGAAAGCGGGATCCTCGACGACCGTGCCGTTCTCTCCAAACTCGGTGAGCTTCGCGACGGTGGACTGCCCATCGGCCTGTCGCTGTCCGGAGCGCGACAGCGCGAAGCGCTCGAGCGCGCCTTGACCATCGAGGTCGGCGGAAAGCCGTTGTGGTCGGCCGTGCAAGCGACCTGGAACCTGCTCGAACGCAGCGTGGAGCCCGCACTGCTCGAGGCCAAGCGACGCGGCCTGCGCGTCATGATCAAAGAAGCGTTGGCCAACGGACGCCTCGTGGGCACGTACGCCCCCGAAGCGCTGCGAAACGAGGCAGCGCGAGCGAAGGTCGGCACGGACGCAATGGCCCTCGCGGTGGTCATGGCGCAACCTTGGGTCGACGTCGTGCTGTCGGGCGCAACCACGCCCGCGCAGCTCCTCGACAACGTGCGCGCACGGGAGGTCGATGGCAGCGCGGCGGCGGCAGTCAGCTCACTCGCGTCACTCGCGCAGACCGCCGATCGTTACTGGGCGGAGCGTTCGAAGCTGCCCTGGACCTAGAGACGACGTTCAGTTCAGTTCAGAGGGGCGACGCCCACCCGCCGTCTTCACGAGGCCGGCAATGACGAGGCACTCGGCCACGACCTCGTCGACGGTAAGATCGTCGCGCCTCAGCTCGTGCTGGTAGCTCGAGCCGTCGCGGGTGCGGAAATCGACACGCGTGACGCCGTCCTGCCGGCGCCCGCACGCGACGAGACCATGGCGCTCGAGGATCTCGGAAGCGTTGGCGGCGAGGAGAAGCAGGTCGGTCGGCATGGTGCGGTCATAGTCCGCTCCGCGTGCCGCGACCAAGAAGAATGCCGGTCCGACGTCCTTGGAGGGCCTGGGAGATTTCTTGCGGGGCCGCGAACAGTTTTGGGCCTCCGCCCGGTCTTTGTTGGGAAAGGGCGCTGCTTCGACGCCCTCACGGAGGTCTGCCATGAAGCTCTACTCGTTCCCTTTCTCCCCGAACTGCCAGAAGGTCATCGCCGTTGCCCACGAGGTGGGAACGCCCCTCCAGCTCGTGCCCGTCGACCTCTTCAAGGGGGAATCGCGCACCCCAGGAATGCTCTCGAAGAACCCCAACGGCAAGGTTCCGATCCTCGAAGACGGTGACTTCGTGCTGTGGGAATCTACCGCCATGATCGCGTACATCGCGGCCAAGGCTGGGCGAACGGACTTGTTGCCGGCGACGCCCCGCGAGCGCGCAGAGGTCGACCGCTGGACCGCGTGGCAGGGCGCTCATTTCGGACCTGCCGTCCGCAAGGTTGCCTACGAGCGCATCGTGAAGAAGCTCGTCGGACGTGGCGCCCCCGACGAAGCGGTTGTGAAGGCGGGCACCGAGGAGTTCGCCATGTTCGCGGGCGTCCTCGACCAGAGCCTCGGCGGCAAGGAGTACCTCTGCGGCCGACTCACCATCGCCGACTTCGACCTCACCCCCTACGCCGCGCTCACCGCCGGCTGCGGACTCGATTTCGGGCCTTATCCAAAGGCTAAAGCGTGGCTCCAGCGCATGACGTCCCGCGAGAGCGTGAAGAAGACGCTCGACGCCGCCCGCGAAGCTGCATGAACCGTTTCGAAGCACTCGTGGAGCCGCATCGCGCGATGTTGCGGCTCCACTGCTACCGGATGCTCGGGTCGTCCCACGACAGCGACGACATGGTGCAGGAGACCTTCGTCCGCGCCTTCCGCGCGCAGGAGACGCTCGACGATCCCGCGCGGGCACGGGCGTGGCTGCATCGCATCGCCACCAACGTGTGTCTCGACGAGCTCGCGAAGCGTCCTAGACGCGCGCGAGGTCCCGAGCTCGGGCCCCCCCATGATCCGAGCGCGCCGCCGGCACCACCGACGCACGAGGCCGAGTGGCTCGAGCCGGCGCCGACGGTGTGGCTCGAGGAAGCAAGCTCACACGGCGGTTGCCCCAGCGCGCAGTACACGATGAAGGAGAGCGTTGCGCTCGCCTTCGTCGCGGCCCTCCAAATCCTGACACCGGCCCAGCGCGCTGTACTGCTTCTCCGCGACGTCGTCGGCCTCTCGGCGGCGGAGACCGCCGAGGCGCTCTCGTGTTCGCTCGCCTCGGCGAACAGCACCCTGCACCGCGCACGCGTGGCGCTCGAAGAGCGGGTGGGGCCGCGTGCGGACTGGTCGCCCGAGGCTGGGCCGGTCGATCGCGAGCTCCTCGAACGCTACGTGCGCGCGTGGGAGAAGGGCGACCTCGACGCCATCATCGCGCTCCTCCACGACGACGTGACGCTCTCGATGCCGCCGAGCCCGACCTGGATCGCCGGACGCGATGCCGTCGCGCACTTTTACGCCCTCCGCGTCACCGACGCCGTGCGCCACCACCGGTTTCGCAGCGTGCTCGTCGAAGCGAACGGCCAGGTGGCGAGCGGCTTCTATCACCTCCGCGACGGCGCATTCGTCTTCTTCGCGCTGCAGGTCCTCGAAGCGAAGGACGGACGCATCCGCTTCATCGATCACTTCATGACCCCGAACTCCCACGCCCCCTTCTTCGCGCGCGGCCTGCCACGAACCTTCGCCACGACCACGCCTCGGTGACAGCCGACGCGAGCACGTGACAACGGCGCGCGGTCGGTCTCCCGAAAGTCGACCGCGACGCCCTCGCTTCCCACACGCCCCACACGCGTAGGGAGGTCGTGAGGCGCGTTCCTCCTTGACCCCTTTTGCGGCGGGTGACAGCCTCACGAGGCCGCTGGCCCCAACCGAGCAAGGGCGCTTGTTTGCGCCGAGCGGGTCGCGGGCTCGAGCGTATGCGCATAGGAGGTCGAGATTCTCGGGCCCGGTACGGGTTGGGTATCGTCGTCTTCCTCGCGAGCTTCACGGAAGCGTCGGCCTCGGCACAGGAGACCACGCACCTAGGCGACGTCACGGTCTCGGCGACGTTGCACGCGCCAGAAGGCAGTTCCTGCCCTTCCGAAAAGAAGCTCCTCGACGCGATTCGCCGCTCTCTCTCTCACGCCCCGAGCGACGAGGGGCCCGCGAGCGTCGAGGTCGTCATCGCCGTCGATGCGAAGGGCAACGTCGGCAGCGTGCGGACGATCGGCCGAGATGCCGACAAGACCATCGGCAAACGAACGACGCGCGCCAAATCATGTGTGCACCTCGCCGAGGCACTGGTCCTCATCGTGGTGCAAACCCTCGATCCTCTGGCGGACGAGTCGACCTCGGCAACGATCGACGGCGACGATACCGATGCGGAGCGCGGCTCGACCGAAACGCCCGCAGCCGACGACGACCGCAAGTCCCCCGCTACGCCTTCCCCGAGCCCACGGTCAGGGCGTCGTGCGAGGCACCCGCAAGCGCAGCCATTGCCTTCGTCGAGGCGGGTCGTCTTCGGCGCGATGGCGGGCGCGAGCGTCGCGACCGGCATTTTTCCGTCCCTCACGCCCGGCGCTTACTTTGGCCTCTGGTTGGGTACTGCACGAAGCAATGGAGTCGAGGCGGACCTTCGCGGCAGCCAGAGGCTCGAAGCATCGACGACGATTCTTTTCCCGTCCACGCTCGACCTGGGCGAAGGCTCCTTCCAGTTTCGTGGCGTTCGACCCCAACTCTCGGGGTGCCCGACGTCGTTCGGAACGAACGCCACGCAAGCGTCGCCATGCCTCTCGCTGGGTGCGCTCTGGGTCGACGCCAGCGCGCGAGACTTCGCGCAGAACACCGGCACGCTATCCGTCGTTCCCTACGTCGGGCTCGGGGCCATGGTGCGCGTTCACCTGACTGACACAATCGGACTTCGATTGGCGGTCGACGCTTCGGCCTTCCTCCGTCGCGCCGAGTGGGTGTTGCGCCCCGTCGGCGTGGTTCACGAGCTCGCCCCGGTCAGCTTCGGTGGGACGGTCGCCGTCGAGAGCTTGCGCCCGTGAATCGTGCCATTTTCAGGGCGATTTCGACATTCGTTCGACGAACGTGATCCACTTCGGGCTCCGGTTCGATAACGTCGTGGATGTTCGATTGGAAGCAGCACGCGCCGTCGATCGTGCCTCGGCAAGGAGCCCGGACGGCTCTCGAACGGCCTTTCGAAGCGCGCTTTCTCGGCGGGCTCACCGCGCGCGCACCTGATCGGGTCGAAGGTCGCCCATTGGAAGCGTTCCGCGAGGCCGCCGAGCCCGTCATTCCCGCCATCTGGCGCTGCCTCCGGCGCTTCGGGGTACGGCCCGACGAGCTCGACGACGCGCTGCAGACGGTTTTGGTCGGGCTCTTCCGCAACTGGGAGCGGTTGAGCTCGTTCTCGCCAGAGGCTCTTCGTAGCTATGCCTGCTGTGCGAGCGTCGGCGTCGCGCGCGACGTTGGCCGCTCGCGATCGCGGACGACACGTCGATTCGAGCCGCTGTCCCTCCAAGAAGATCTCCAGCTCGAGGCCGCGGACGACGACCCCGAGACACGCGCCCAGCAGCGCGAGGCGCTCACCATTCTCGAGGCCGTCCTGAAGCGCATGCCCGATGAACTTCGCGACATCTTCGTTCTGCACGTGATCGAACAGCTCTCGAAGCGCGAGCTCGCATCTCATCTCGGGATTCCGGAGGGAACGGCGGCATCACGCATTCGTCGCGCGCGGGAGGAGTTCGCGCGCGCACTTTCCGAAGTCGAGCAGCCCTCGAAAGGAACCTCGCCGTGAGTACACGCGATGACACGACGCCGGACGTGGACGCGCGAATCGATGCGCTCGTCCGCGCGGCGAGGAACGAAGCGCCTCCGCCGTCCTATGCGCGTGACGCGTTGACACGCGCGATTGCCCACGGATCGCTGGCGACGAGCGCCCCGGTGTCGGCGCGACGAACATCGCCTCTCGCGACGGCGACCAAGCTCGCACTTCTCTGCGCGGGGTTGAGCATCGGGGCCTATGCCGTGAAAGCCAGTAGGGGGTCGATCGAACCATCGGTTTCATCGCTGATGCCCGCCGCGCCCACCGCCGTCGTCGAGAGGTCGGCTCCCACAACCGTCAGCCATGCTCTTGGCGGACCGACGCCGTCCGAAGGCGTCGAACCGTCCAGCGCAAACACGTTCGACGTCCATCGATTGCCGAACGCGCCTTCTGTCGTCAGCGATTCCGGAACGACCGTGTCCGCAGCGACCACGAAAGGGGTCCCGGCGGTCGCCACCACGAGCTCGGCACCGGTGGAAGGAGACGACTTTGCCGCGGAGATCGCGCGCCTCCGCGAAGCGCGCGCCGCGATCTCCGCGGGACGGATCGACGACGCACGCGCGACCCTCGCTCGCTACGATGCGACGTTTCCGAAGGGTGCGCTGATGCCCGAAGCGAAAGCGATGAAGGTCGACCTCCTCATCGCCGCTGGCCAGCCTGAAGAAGCACGCCGCGAGGCCGAGGCATTCCTGAAGCGATATCCCAATAGCCCGCAGGCCGGACGATTGAAGATCCTTCTCGAACGGAAGACCGTACCTTGATGCGCCTTCGAAGAGGTCTGATCGCCGCGACGAGCGGGACCTTCCTCGTCGCGGCGTGCGGCGTCGATACGAGCACGCTCGCCGTGATGTCCGACGCCGGGACCACCACGCCGGCGTTCACGGACGACGCGGCCACGGTCCCCGAAGATGCTGCGTCGCGTCTTCGATGTATCGCCACCGAGTGCCCTGAAGGGCGTGCCGATTGCCCCGATACGAGCGGATACGTCGCTCACTGCGGAACGCACATCAACGACGATCCCAACAACTGTGGAGCGTGCGGGCACGTCTGTTACATCCCTCCGGCATTCCTGAATATCGTACCTAAGTGCGAAGCAGCGAAGTGCACTCGTCGTTGCACGCCCGGCTTCGGCGATTGCAATCTGATCGACGAGGACGGTTGCGAAACCCCACTACTGGGGAATGATCCCGCGAACTGTGGAGGATGCGGTATCGCGTGTACGGCCCCCAACGTCTGCGAAGGAGGGCAATGCAACGCGCCCTCGCAAGGTAGTGGAAGCAGCGGCGGCCCTCCTCCGCCGACGTGTGAGCAGCTCTGTGGCTCGGCGCCCGCTACGGCTCCCCCGCGTCACATGGTCTACGAGTGCTCCCCCCCGCCCACGTGCTGGACTCTCGCGTGCGAGGGATCGCCGTTCAGCGCCTCGCAGTGGGCCGACTGCAACGGAGACCTCACGGACGGTTGCGAAGTCGACTTGAAGCACGATCGGCAGAACTGTGCCCAGTGCGGTCGCGTCTGCGCCGCAGGGTTGCCTTGTCTCGCGACGGGCGTTTGCGGGTGCCCGGCGGGAACCAGCGAGTGCGGAGATGCTTGCATCGATCTCCTGCACGACCCCGACAATTGTGGCTCGTGCGGACTTCGGTGCGCCCCCCCGTACGACACGAAGACAGCGCACACACAGCGCGTCTGCGACGAAGGCCGATGCAAGCGCGCGTGCGAACCGGGGTGGGCCAGCTGCGACGGAGACCTGGCGAATGGGTGTGAAACCGACCTGCAGACGAGCGGAGCGAACTGTGGTGCGTGCGGTCGATCATGTGACGTCGACGCCGGCCAACCGTGCGTGGACGGCGTCTGCTTGATGAAGGAGTGCGACGCGGGAGCGACCCGATGAAACGGCGTCACGGCTTGCTTGCGGCGATATTTCTCGCGTACGCCACGGCATGTGCGCACACCGAGGACGGCTCGGTTGCGCCCTCGCCTTCGACGCAGACGATTCCGACCCCCACACCGTCCCTCCAAGACGACGCGTCGGTATCCAATTCTTGCGATGGTGGGGAGTGTACGCCCGCCATCGACTGCAACGACGCGGACCTCTGCGCAGTCGGAGGCTTCGATCGACTCCCTCTCCTGAATGCCATCTGGGCCGCGGCCTCGGACGACGTCTGGATCGCGGGCGGAGACGGCGTCGTCTTCCACTGGAACGGCTCGGACATCCGGAAGGTTCAGTCTGGAACGACGCAGCCGCTTCGCGCCATCTGGGGCCGAGGCCCGAACGACTTCTGGATCGGCGGCGGCTCCGCGACGCTCCTGCATTACACCGCGGAGACCGCAGGCGCCGAGGTGCCATTCCGCCAGGCGTCCAACAATTGCAAAGTCCGCTACGAGGGCCGCGGCGGCTATTTGCCAACATGCAACTTCATTTCTCTTTGGTCGAGCGGCGACCTTCCGATCTTCACGGTGTCGCCGCAGACCACCACGACCTATCGCTTCTCCACCGAGGCGCAGACATCGTGGACGGCCTTTCCACCGACCTGCACTCCGAAGTCGCGTGACGACGAAAAATGCCTCGACGACAGCCGCGCAGTTTGGGGCAGCGGCGCGGGGATATTTGGGTCGTCGGCATCGACGGACGTGCGCTTCGATCGAGTGGACCGCTCGACGTGAGCTATTTGAGATTCGAAATCACACAAACGCAGACACTGCGAACGCTCGAGACCATCTGGGGCAGCTCGAGTAGCGACGTCTGGACGGCCGGCGCGGAGGGCGTCGTTCGACACTGGACGAACGACCCGTTGAAAGCGTGGACCTACGTGGCCCCCTTCACCACCGTGGATCTGCACGCTCTTCGCGGCAGTGGCGCGAGTGACGTATGGGTCGTCGGTGACGACGCCGCGGTGTTCCACTTCGACGGCTCGGCGTGGCAACCCGCGAAGCTGGCACTTCCGGCCGGACTCCGGCCGAACCTCTACGCCGTCTGGGCCGTCGCACCGGACGACGTCTGGGCTGTGGGGAACGGGATCATCCTGCGATCGCGCTCGAAAGTCCTGCGGGGTACGCAATGAGAACGCTCGCCTTACTTCCTCCCATCGCAGCGCTTGCGGCATGGGCTGCCCTGTCGTGCGCCGCAGACGACGCGACGACCGAGCTCTCATCTCCTCCGACGCTTGGAGACGACGCCGCCATTCCCCCGAGCAATGCGAGGGACGCGGCCCCGCCCCTCGGGGATGCGGATGCAGAAGCGGACGGAGGAGAGACGCCTGTCATCCCCGAGTGCTCACCGGAGGGTTTGTGTGTCACGGTCGTGCCGGCCGGCCTGACGCTCCGCCAGATCTGGGGCGCAGGCGACGGCGTCGTCTGGGCGGTGACGACGGAGAGCGAGCGCGACGAGGTCGCCCAGACGAAACCAGGAAGCATCCTTCGCTGGGACGGCACGGCGTGGACGTCGGTGTTCAGCACCGCAAAGGGGCTCACGAGCATCGCGGGAGCCTCTGGCAACGATCTCTGGGCCGGCGGCACGGAGGGGATCTTCCACGGCGTCGTCGGAGCGTCCGGGCAACTCGAGTGGAATCTCGACACCTCACTCCCGGCGGGTCGAGTCACGTCGATCTGGTGTGCTGACGCAAATCGGACTTGGGCGGTCGCCGATGGAGCCATCTACCGACGAGACGCTCTCGGCGGCGGCGCCTGGAGGCTCGACCCGACCATCCCAACCCTACCGATGAATGCCGCGTACGCGCGCGTGTGGGGCAGCCCCTCGGCCCTCTTCGTCGCAGGCGGCAGGTTCGAGCCGGCAGAGGTCTTCGGTGCTCAGATTCTCTGGCGCTCGTCGCTTCCGGGCGCCGACGGGACGTGGCACCCAATCCTCGAGCAAATGGACCTCAAGCCGTCGTTCTCCGCGGCAGCCTTCGTTCCGCCCGCAAGCGTTTGGGCACTGAGTACGCAGGGCGGAACCCCCGAGTTCTGGGGCGACAACCTCGTGACCAACGCCTTCGTCGTCGGCCGAGCCAACCCCAATGGCGAGTATGCCATCACCAGTGAGCGACTCGGCGCAACGGACATTCTGCGCGCGGTCTGGGGCCGTTCCGAGAGCGACGTCTGGATCGGCGGAAGCTACGGGCAACTTCGTCATTGGAACGGAACTCGGTTCGACACCGCCCGAACCGCGCTGCGCGGATTGGATATCCAAGACGGTATCGTGCAGAACGGCTTTCATTCGATCTGGGGCGACGCCGACGGAGACCTCTGGGTCGTCGGGCGCGAGGTCGCGCTTCACCGGAAAGCGAGCCCCTGATGCGACGTCTTCCCTGGTGCATGCGGACGTTCATGCGGAGGGGCGCCCTCATCGCGCTCACCGCCGTGCAAAGCCTCGTGGCGTGCGGCTCGAACCTCCTCGGCTTCACGAACGAGGAAGATGCTGGTTCGACCGCGTCGCTCCCGCCCACTTTCGACGGCGCGGTGCTCACGGACGCCGTCGCGGACATCGATGTCTCCGCGCCATACGACGCTTCGGACCAAGCGGTTTCTTGCGCGACCACGCCGTGTGTCGTCGAGCTCGTCGGCGGCGCCCTGCACTTCTGCGCCCGCACGCGCGATTCGAAGGTCTGGTGCTGGGGCGCTGCGGCAGCTCTCCCTGCGGACGTCGCCGATGCCGGATCGCCCGACGCCTCGAGCGTGGTCGCGCCGCGCCTCGTTCCCGTCGATGGTGCCACGCAGCTCTCGGCCGCCGACTCCCTGACGTGCGCGCGCATCACGGACGGCTCTCTCCGTTGCTGGGGCACCGAGTCGACCGAGGTTGGCCTGCTCGGTCTCGCGCAAGCCGCCGATGCGGGTGGTATCCGCTCGATCCGTTTCGACGAGTTCGATGCCGGCGGAGCCGAATACGTGGTGGTCGGTCCCCGCGCCATCTACGCCCGCACGAGCAGCGAAGCAGTGATCTCGTGGGGGCTCCCCTACCTGACCGCCCACGCGCCACCCGACGACGGGCTCCCTCGTGTCGCGTCGTTGCTCGACCCGAGCGTGATCGAGATGGCATCCGCATACACGACGATTGCCCTCACCGCCGGGGGTAAGGCCTTGTCCTGGGGAGGCTCCGAGGTCACTCTCGGGCGCGAGTCACCCGTCATCCCGGATCCAGTCCCACACCAAATCCCGACGTTGCCGGCCGGCATCACGAGCGTGGCCATGAGCTGGGCGCTCGGATGTGCAGTCGCCGGAGGTGACGTCTACTGCTGGGGAACCAAGGCTCGACTACCTCTACGACAGCCGACGCAGGGTCCGGCGCGCGCTCAACGAGTCTACGCCAATCCGCTGGGAACGAAGACCGGCCACGATCGGG
The DNA here is from genome assembly GCF_001263205.1 of Labilithrix luteola. Classification (GTDB taxonomy): domain Bacteria; phylum Myxococcota_A; class Polyangia; order Polyangiales; family Polyangiaceae; genus Labilithrix; species Labilithrix luteola. Next base: position 7,358,572 of record NZ_CP012333.1, on the reverse strand, counting down.
TGATCGTCCGCATGACGGACGGCACCCTCGAATGCCAGGGGACTGACTACTTCGGTGAATGCGGAATACCGTACGGCGCAGTCGTTCTCGACGAGAGCAACACGTTCGTCCCGAAATTCGCCCCCGCGAACCTCGTGACCGGCGATGTCGTGAGCGTTGCCATGGCGACAACGACGACGTGCGTGCTGCTTCGCGACGGCAGCGTCGAGTGCTTCGGCGGCAACAAGCATGGAGAACTCGGACACGGCACCGCCGACGATTCGCGGCATTCGAATCCAGAGAGGATTCGTTTCGAATGATCGTCCGCACGGAATACCGGTCTTCGACTGCCATGAAAAACACTCGACTCGGACTACTCGCCGGCATCGCAGGCTTGCTCGTCGTGGTGGCGAGCTGTAGTTCCTCGCGGTCGAACGTCATCGACGATGGTCTTTCGTTCGAGACCGACGGCGAGAGCTCGCCGGACGGCGGCTGCGAGAAGCGTCGCTGCTCTCCTGATCTGCGCAAGGTCCTCTCTGCGTGTGACGACTCCGTCGTGCGCGAATGCGGCCCAACCGAAGGCTGCGCAGACGGGACGTGCGTTCCTGCCTGCGAGAGCGCATCGCGGAGCCAGGGGTCGATCGGCTGCTCCTTCTGGACGACGCCCGCGCCCGCGGCCCTCCCGTCGGATGCCAAGCTGCCCGGCGGGCAGCGCGTCGGCGGCATCCGCATGAACACATCCTGCTTCGCGGCGTTCATCGCGAATACGTGGACCACCCCGGTGACGCTTCGTGCCGAGTACGGCGCCCACCCGCTCGACATTTCGAAGTCGACCTATCGATTCACGACTTCAGCAGCGGGGACGTTCCAGTTCGAGCGGCTCGACGGAGCCATCCCCGCCGGTGAAGTGGCGGTCGTTTTCCTCAATCAGGACGACCGCCCCGTGCTCTGGGGCGACGCAAGCAACCAGGAAGTGGTCAACGTGCATACGGATTGCCCCCTCGGGACGACCGCTGCGCGACGCGGTCGCCCGTCGGCGGAGGTGCTCAAGTCGGAGATCTACGACGCCTTCCACATCTCGACGGATTTGCCGGTTTCCGCCTACTCCATTTTTCCATACGGCGGGGCCGCGAGCTTCACGCCCTCGGCGACGTTGCTCCTCCCGACGAGCGCCTGGGGCACGAACTACCTCGTCGTCGAGCCCTTCGCGGACTGGGCGAGCCTGCCCTCGCTCCAGGTGGTCGCGCACGAAGACGACACCGAGGTCCGCATTCGACCTCGCGTCACCATCGAAGGCGCGCCGGGCGTCGGCCCCATTCTCCCCGAACAAATCGGAGTCTTCCGGCTCGGGAAGGGACAGGTCCTCGAGCTCGTTCAGAACAACAATCTCGGCGGCAGTGTGCTGGAGACCACACATCCGGTCGGAGTGTTCGGGGGCGCAGGCCTCATCAACGTTCCGAAGACTCGCGAGGCGGCAGATACGGCGCAACAGCAGATCTCGCCCATCTCGCAATGGGGCTCTTCCTATGCCGCGGTCGGTCATCGCGCGCGAGGGGACTCGGGAGATCCAGGCGATCCCACCTACTGGCAGATCGTGGGCGCGGAGGACGGCACCGTCCTCGAGTATGCCCCGTTTCGACCGGTCGGCGCGCCGGAGGCCGTCGATCGTGCGGGCATCGTCGCGTTCACTTCGGATCGTCCGTTTTCGGTCAAGAGCCAGAACCCCGACCATCCGTTTCATCTCTCGACGTACATGAGCGGCGGACGGGCGTTCGGCGGTGAAGGAGATCCCGACTTCGTCGACATGATTCCGGTCGATCAATTCCTCGATCACTACGTCTTCTTCGTCGACCACACGTATCCGAACAGCTCGGTCACGCTCGTCCGCAAGCGGGGCCAGGGCGGGTTCGAAGACGTGACGCTGGATTGCGCGGGAGTGCTCGATGGTTGGCTTCCGCTCGGGTCGAACGAAACCCTCGAGTACGTCCGCGTGGATTTGACGCGCGACTCACACCCTGCCTCGGTCAATGGGAAAGAGTGCGGATACGGCCGCCGCGAGGCCTCCAGTCGAGCCCCCTTCTCGCTCCACGTCTGGGGAACGAGCCGCTACGCGAGCTACGGATTCCCGGGCGGCGCAGGAACACGTCCCGTCTCGTCGACGAGGATCGAGGTCCGATGAATTCCTCCAGCACGTCCATCGAAGATGCGCCCGTCTATCGGGCGAAGTTGCGGCGTCACGAACGCGCCCTCGGACTCGCGGCCATACTCTCGACGGCAGCGGCATTCGGCGCGGCCTGCACCGCCGACGACGAGGCGAATCATCCGCCCTCGACGACCGCCCTCGACGACGCGTCGACCGATGCGGACGCGCGCGACGCGACCGACGCGACTCCGTCAGGCGTCTTCGATGCGGAAGCGCCCGACGCAGCGAGCCCGGATTCGGAGCCGGCGGATGCCGCCGTCGATCCCGTCGTGCAGGTCACCGGTGGTTACTTCTTCATGTGCGCACGCAGGGCATCGGGCACGGCGACGTGCTGGGGTGACAATCGGAAAGGTCAGCTCGGTGACAACACCAAGACCTCGCGCACGGTTCCCTATCCGGTCAGCGGGCTCGTCGACGCGGTCGAGATCCGCGCCGGGGTCGATTTCACCTGCGCGAGGCGAGCCTCCGGCGCCGTCGTCTGCTGGGGGACCAACGAGCGCGGGACCCTTGGTGACGGCACGCCGACGGGGCATTCGACGCCGGTCGCCGTGAGCGGGCTCGACGACGCGGTGCAGCTCTCGGTGATGGGCTCGTCGACCTGCGCGCGGCGCGCATCGGGACAGGTCGTATGCTGGGGAGACAACGAGACCGGCCTGCTCGGCGACGGCACCAAGACGGCTCGTTCGACCCCGACCGCCGTCGTCGGAGTGGACGACGCTGTCGACATCGCCGTGGGACCGACCACGACCTGCGCGGTCCGCGCGACGGGTTCGGTCGCCTGCTGGGGCAGCAATCTCTACGGCCAGCTCGGCGACGGAACGACCACCGACCGCGCGCTGCCCGGTGACGTTCTCGATCTGACCGATGCGGTCGACGTCTGGGTCGGCCTCTCGTGGGTTTGCGCGAAGCGGTCCTCGGGAGAGGTCGTGTGCTGGGGAATGTCGAGTTCGGGGCTGTTCGACAACGCGACGCCGACGAATTCCCCGCTCGTCTCCGCCCCACTCCTGACCGGCGTCGCCGAGATCAGCACGACGATCAACTTCAACGCGTGCGCGCGACGAAACTCCGGAGAGGTCATTTGCTGGGGCGACAACCGCCTCGGACAGCTCGGCGACGGCACCATCGCAGCGCGATCATCGCCGGTCATCGTCGTCGGATTGAAGGATGCCACCGACATCGCCGTCGGCAGCGCCACCGCTTGCGCGGTGCGCGGCTCAGGCTCGCTCGTGTGCTGGGGCAGCACCGTCGGCGACGGGACCGACAAGGTCCGGCCTTCGCCCACGTCCGTCAGAGGCCTGCCCTGATCGACGGCCGCTGCCGTCACGCATCGAGACACGAAGACGCTCACTCGTAACGACGCGCCACCGCCGGATCGTGCGTGACGCCTTTCACCAGTCGGGAGAACTTCCATGATCCGTAAGATTTCGAATGAGCGATCGCGACGATGGCTGGCAGTCATCATCGGTATTTCTACCAGTCTGCCGTTCGCGTGGGCCTGTAGCTCGTCGGACGAAGAGCCAAGTGGCGACCCCGCGATTCCCAATACGGCGGACTCTTCGACCTCCGACGGCGGGCGCGAACATCGTGATGCAGAGTCTCCGAAGGGTGATGCCGACGCAGCAGGCCACGACGCCGATGCCTCCGGCGACGCCAATGAGCAGGACGCCGGCGATGCCGGTGACGCTGGCGATGCGGGGGATGCGGGCAATCTGGACCCGTTGAGGATCGTTCAAATCGAAGCCGGATTGGGCGCGAGCACATGCGCCAGGCGCGCATCCGGGGCCGTCCTCTGCTGGGGAACCAACGGCTCCGGAGAGCTCGGCAACGGCACGACGACGGACAGCGCTACCCCCGTCGTCGTGAGCGGCCTCACGGACGCCGCCGAAGTCGGCGTCGGATTCGGCTACGCGTGCGCACGACGCACCACAGGGGCCGTCGTTTGCTGGGGAAAGAACGCCGCCGGCCAGCTCGGTGACGGCACCAAGACCAACCGCCTCACGCCGGTTTCGGTGAGTGGACTGACCGACGCCATTCAGCTCGACGTTGGCCCGGGTCACGCCTGTGCCGTGCGAGCTGCAGGAGACGTCGTCTGCTGGGGCTCAAACGAGAACGCCGCGTTCTTGGAAACCTACGGCGACGCGCTCACCCCCGTGGTCATCGCGGGTCTGGCCGACGTGGTGGAAGTCGCGCTCGGGGAGGTCCACAATTGCGCGAGAAAGGCATCCGGCACGGTGCTCTGCTGGGGTTCCAATGCCTACGGCCTGCTTGGAGACGGCTCGGGGAACGATCACTACACCCCGGTAGCCGTCAAAGATCTCGGCAACGCCGCGGAGCTCGCGCTCGGCGCCAGTTCCAGCTGTGCACGACAGACGACGGGCGTCGTCGTGTGCTGGGGGGACGACGGATGGGGACAACTGGGCCTCGGCTTCAACGTCGGCACACGCGCCACCCCCGATCTCGTCGCCGACCTCACGGATGCCGTCGAAATCTCGGCGGGCGCTGTGCATGTCTGCGCGCGGCACGCGACGGGCGCCGTCTCGTGCTGGGGCAGCAACAACGACCGGCAGCTCGGTAGCGGGTCGACAACCGAGCAGACGAACAGGCCGTTGCCGGTGACCGGCCTCACCGACGCCGTCGGAATCTCTGCGGGCGGCCGTCAGGCAATCGAACTGCAGCAGAGCCACACCTGCGCGCTGCGCGCGACCGGCGCGGTCGTTTGCTGGGGCAACAACGCGAGCGGCCAGTTGGGAGACGGCACCACGACCAACCGCCCGACGCCTACCACCGTCGTCGGCTTGTAAGGGCGACCCGCCACGCTGGCGTGCGCTTGACGCTTCGCAGCATGACCATGCGAAGGCGGTACCGAGGGCATGCCACTTGCTCTCGGGCGCCACCATGGCCCTCAAGGAACTGCTCGTCCCAAGCTTCGTCCTGGTCGCTTGTCTTGCGGGATGTTCGAGCTGGAAGCTCGATCGGCCTGCGGTGGCCCCCGTCCAGGCGCAAACCCAGGTCCCGCCGACCGCCGCAAAGATCTGCGTGGTGAGAACGGCCGTTCTCGGGAGCGCCGTGACGTTTCCGACACGCGACAACCGTTTGCTCGTCGGGGCGACGCTCGGCAATACCCACTTCTGTTATCTCGCCGAGCCGGGCGAGCACGAGATCACGATCGAGGCCGACGCCATCGAGACGGCGAAACTCACGGCCGAAGCGGGCAAGAGTTACTTTCTCAAGCAGGAGGTCGACAACATCTTCGGCTACGTGAAGTGCCGCGCAGTTTGGCTCGCCGAGAGCGAAGCGCGCGGCCTCTTCGAGTCGTCCTCGTACGAGGTACTGGTCGGTGTTCCTGGATCGGAACGCCTCCCCGACAATCCACCGTTCGCGCGGGCGAAGAGCCCACAGCCTGCCGCTTCGGTCACTCCGAGTCCCCAGAGCGGCACGTGACTGCGTCTTCGAATCGAGGCGGCCCGGCTGCGCCTCACGGGTTGACGGCGACCGTCGCCCGCGCGGACGATGCTCGTCATGGCAGCCAAGAAGCTCGACGGCGACGTCGACTGGAAGCCCGTCAAGAGCCTCAGCTATCGCAGCGCCCAGCAGCGAACCAAGCGCGACGCCATCGGCACGGCGTACTGGGCGGAGACGCCGAAGAAGCACTACCTCTACGTGAAGACGAAGGAGGACGGCTGGCTGTGTTTCGGCGGTCGAAGCGTGGAGGCCTGTCTCGACGAGTTCCGCAAGAAACCCGGCAAGGGTGGCCCCGCGAACGATCACCTCATTGCCAATGGCATCTCGATCTCGCCCAAAGACAAGCTTCAGACCATCCTGAAAACGGCGGTCTTGAATGCTGGAAAGACGGCGAAGAAGAAGACGAGCGTAAAACAGCCCACGCGCCTCACCCGCAAGCTGTCACCAAACGAGATGTGGAACGTCCTCGAGGCTCGTGGGGCCGACGTCGTCCGTCGACCGGTGACCATGCGAGACATCAAGGCCGCGGAGAAGGCGCTCGGTTGTCGATTTCCAGCTTCGTACGTTGAGCTCGTCACCCGCCACGGCGCGCCGGCCATCGGTCCAAAAGCCAAGCACGCCGAGAGCCTCTCCTTCGCGGTCCTCGTGCCGAGCGAGGTGGCGCGCTTCACGAGAGGCATGCGCGACGTGTCCGCCGACATGTTCGAGGAGCCGGACTCGTTTGCTCGCGTCAAAGCGATGCTCGCCAACGCGGTCCTCTTCCAACTGAGCCGCGAAACGAGTGACGGCTACGTCTTCCTCCTCGATACCGCGGACGCGAAAGGCGAAATGGCAGTCGCCTACTTCATGCACGACGATCTCGAGGAGCTGAAGTGGAAGCGCTCCAGCCCGCTGTTCTACCCATCGCTGTGCGCCTCGTCGCTCGACGTCGCACGAACGATCGAGAAACAGTGGATGCTCGACTGATCCACCATCGAACACCGAGGTTCGTTGAGCCGGTGACGTGAGCGCTCAGGCGACAATCAACTCGTCGAATCGAAGATTCGCATTCAACGAGGTGGCATCTTCTCGAACTTCGGGATCGACGGATCGAGGTGATCCCACGCGTGGCCGCGCACGTTGTACGTCACCAGTTGCGGCTTGTATCGGCTCGGCTCGTCGAGGCTCGCTGCGCGCACCGTGAAGAGATCCGGCATGGCCGCGAACGTCATGTAGACCGGCGATCCGCATGTGGGGCAGAAGGAGCGCGTCTTCATGTTGCCGGAGTCGGCGCGCATGTCCCAGTGCTTCGCCTCTCCGGTGACCTTCACGCCGGCGCGTGGGAAGGTCAGGTGGGAACCGTGCCCCGTGCCGCTCTCTCGTTGGCAGTCGAGGCACTGGCAGTCGTTCATGAAGGGTTCGCCCGAGATCTCGTAACGGATCGCGCCGCAGGCGCATCCGCCCGTATAGGCCTTTTGCGCTTCATTTCCTACTTCACCCATGACTTATCTCCTATTTCGAATTTGCGGTCAGTTCTGCTCGTCCGCGAGGGGACCAAGTCGCTTGACGACCGTCTTCCAGCCCTCGCCCATGGTCTTGAGAGCCGAATCGTTCTTCGGAACGACGAAGCCGGAGTGAACGAGGCGAACGCGCGTACCGTTTTCGGCTTTGGAAAGCGTCCACGTAACGACGGTATCCAGCTTGGCCCCGTATCCGACGTTCGCCTCGTGCCCGCCCTTCCACGCATACGCGAGGCGCTCGTTGTCGATCACCTGCAGCACTTGGCAGTGAATGACACCGTCCCATGAGCCGCCCGGTGTGGTTTGAAACGTGAAGCGCTTTCCTTCCACGGCCTCGAATCCCGTTGGCTTCATCAGCCAGCGGGCCATGAGCTCGCCGTTGGTCAGTACTCTCCAGATCGCTTCTGGCCTGTGCGGAAAGACCTCGTCGACGACGATGTCTTGCGTTGCGGACTGCTGTGCGGCGTCGTTCATGGATCGATCTCCTTCAAGAGAGAACGGAGGTTGCCGAACCGCTCGCGCCAGAAGACGCCGTAGTGGCTCATCCAGTCGAAGAGCGGCGCGAGCCCTTTTGGCTCACTGCGGTAGAAGACGTTGCGCCCCTGGGCGCGGTCGGTGATCAAACCGGCCTGCTTGAGGGAACGCAGGTGCTGCGAAATGGCCGACTGCGTGACGCCACTGCCTCGCGTCAGCTCGACGACACTGATCTCGTCGGACCCGACGATACGCTCGTAAACCGCACGCCTCGTGGGGTCGGCGAGCGTGCGCATGACGGCATCGAGGGCAGCGACATCGGCCATGACGAATCATTAGCCACGACTGATTGATCAGTCAACACTAATGGATTCGACCAGCACCGCTTGGTCCAGCTTCGCCTTGCGCACGCGTCGTGAACGACGGAACGTCACCTCGACGGCAAGTACGTCGTCGACGACAAACTCTTCGATGGGCCAGGCAAGCTCAGGCAACGCGACGTGGGCCGCGAGCTGCTCGAGGACGGCCAGCGGCGGCGCCGAAGAAGAGCGCCGCGCGCTGATGGCCAGACAGAAGCTACTTCGCGCCGTACGTCACCAGCCAGACCTGCGTCCGGAGGTGCGGGAAGTACGGGTCGGTCGGCTCCGGCGTGACGTAGGCCGGGGAGTAATTGGCATTCTTGAAGAGGACTTCGTAGCCAAGCGTGTTCTGACCGGATCGAAGGACCTCGCTCAGCTCCACGGTGTCGAACTTCACGTCTTGCCCAGGGCACCAACCGGCGCGCCCGAGCGGCCAGGTACCGTACTGGTTCGGAACGACGCCGTCGCCGACGAGCTTGTAGCAGCCCTCGCGCGTCCCCGCCGTTGGATGCTCGACGAGCGGAAGCTTCGCCCCGTTGAGGGTGAACTGGTGCTGGTGATTGCAGAACTCGGCGCAGTTCTCGTTCGTGCTGGCGAATCCGTGTCCGGTGATCGACGAGACGATCTCGGCGCGCGTGGCCTTCGGGTCGATCTCGAACGTCGCGGGCGCGATCGCAGCGTTGTAGTTCTCGTCCCAGCGCTTCTCGTCCGGCGCATCGCCCCACAACTTGCGAATCGCAACGGGCTTGTCGGTCTTCGCCGGATCCTTCCAAAGCTGGATGGTCAGATGGAGCCCGTAGCTGTTCGGCCCCTGGTAGACGAACGTTCGCTTTCCGCCCGAAGCGAGCAGCGGAAGCAGCGCCGAGATGTCGGTACGCCACTCGCCTTCGCGGTGATAGCTGGTGATGTAGCGAACGAATTCCGTATTGCAGGTATTCGGGTCGGCCTCGTCGCAGAGAATCAGATGATGGGCCATATCCCACGCGGGACAGCCATTCTCCGAGCCCTCGAGGTCATTCGGGCACGACGTGAAGGCGTGAATCGCCATCGAGTCGTAGCCCTTCATCTCCTCGGCCGACGGGAAGGTCACCTCGAGCCGGCTCTTGTTTCCATCGTCCCAGCCGCCCGGATGCACGAAGCCATCGGCGATGACCACCTCTTTCGGCGCGAGCGCAGCCCGCTCACGCTCGACACGGCGCTCGTACTCGAAGCCGAGCGGAACACGCGAGAGGAAGCGCATCTCGCCGGCCACCGTGCCCCCTCCTGCGAGACTCCCGAGCATGCCGACCTGACGCCACCGCTGGAAGCGGTCGATCGCGAAGGCGCGCGCCGTGTAGCGATGCGAGAGATGCGCATCGATGAACGCCTTCAGCGTGGGATCGAAGTCGGCGATGGGCGTCGGCACGAAGTGCAGCCGGCCGTCCCACGCGGTGGGGTCCGCGAGCTTGCCGAGCGCGGTCGTGAAGCGCGCCTTGAGCTCGGTGACGTCGCCCGACGGATCCGCACCGGCGGAGAAGAACACGTAGTGGACGTTCGACGGCGACTCGCTGAGGAGCCTCGCCACGTCGGACTTCCAGGCTTTCTCGAGTTCATCGGCCTTCGCTTCGTGGCCGAAGAAGACCCACGAGTCCTCACCGGTCCACGCCTTCGAGAAGGTCAGCGGACCGTCGAGCGTCTCGAGGGTGAAGTCACCCGCCGTATCGCGAATGTTCGTTCCGTAAGGCCCCGTCGACCACGCAACAGGCTCGAGACGCACCGGGCAGCCCTGGGCGTTGACCGGCTCGCCTGCGGGGGTCTCGGCGCACTGGTCGGCGTCATCGCAGACGCCGTCCATGTCGGCATCCTGAGCACATTGGACCTTGTCCGGCCCAGCCGCCGCGTTGGTGCTCGTCGAATCACTGCACGCCCATGTCAGAAGCGGTAGGACGGCGCTCGCTGCACCGAGTCGAATCCAACGAAGAAAGGTCGCACGGCCCGTTCTAGCTTCTTTGGAATGCAGCATTCGTAATACCGTTGGCGGATAAGGCTGAGCTCACCCGACGCTTCCATCCAAGGCAAACGTCGAATCTGCATTACTGGCATACGCATGTCGACCTCACAAGAAGCGCCGGCCCCGCCGCGGAGATTCGACGGCGGCGCTTGCTCGTGAATCGAGCGGCACACGCCCGCACCTCGCGTGGTCGCCGTTCGATCGCGCAGTGCGTCGCTGGGCACGCCGAGCACGCAAGGCCCGCGGTCGTGAAAGACCGCGAGCCTCCTAACGAGCGACGACTACTTCTCCCAGGGCTGCGCACCGGCAACCTGGCGAGTCGCGACGTTGATTCGGTTGAAGGTGTTGATGGTGGTGATGGCGATGACCAGCGACGCGAGTTCGCGCTCGTCGAAGTGACGCGCGGCTTCGTTCCAGACCGCGTCGGGCACACGATCCTCACTTTCGCTGAGGCGCGTGAGCGATTCCGTGAGGCCAAGAGCGGCGCGCTCGGAGTCGGTGAAGAAGGGCGCGTCGCGCCAAGCCGGTAGCGCGAACAAGCGCTCCTCGGTCTCGTCGCCCTTCATGTGACGGCGGTGGAGATCGAGGCACACAGCACATCCATTGATCTGGCTCGCGCGGAGATGGCAGAGCCCGATGGTCTTCTGAGGCACGGGGCTGTTACGGATGAGCGCGGCGAGGGCCTGGAGAGGCCCCATGGCCTCCGGAATGAGCATGGCGGGGTTCTTGATTCGCGCTTGCATGAGCATGATCTCCATGAAAATTGGCAAGACTCGCCCGAGCCCGTCACAGCGGGCGGATTCGGCTCGTCATGGTTATGACGGACCGCGATCGAAGGATGTGACTGCGCCATGAACGAAATCGACTTCGAGGAATATCGAGCCCACCTCCGCGGTGTGGCGTATCGCATGCTCGGTTCACTGACCGAGGCCGACGACGCCGTGCAGGAGGCATGGCTGCGGCTGAACCGCAGCGACGTACGCGACGTCTCGAACCTCGGGGGATGGCTCACCACGGTCGTCGCGCGCGTGTGCCTCGACATGCTGCGCTCGCGCGAGTCCCGCGCCGAGGAGCCGGTGCCCGCGGCGATGGCGCAACAGCCCGCGCCGAGCGATCCCGAGAGCGAGGCGCAGCTCGCCGATTCGGTGGGCATCGCCCTCCTCCTCGTCCTCGACACACTCGAGCCCGTCGAGCGCCTGGCCTTCGTGCTCCACGACGTCTTCGCCGTACCCTTCGACGAAATCGCATCCATCGTTGGACGCTCGCCCGATGCCGCACGACAGCTCGCGAGCCGCGCGCGACGTCGCATTCAGGGCGTCCCCACGCAGGCCATTCCCGATTCTGGCCTCGTGAATCAACGAAAGGTCGTGAGCACGTTCCTCGCCGCGCTTCGCAAGGGAGACATGCAAAGCCTCCTCGCCGTGCTCGATCCCGATGTCGTCGTCCGATTCGAGCAAGCCGACGGAAGTCGCCAAGAGCTGCGTGGAGCAATGAACTGGGCAAAGGGCGCCACCGCCTTCTCGTATGGTTTCCGCTTCGCGGACGCGGCGCTCGTCGATGGGTCACCAGGGCTCGTCATGGCGCTCCACGGCAAACTCTTTCGCGCGGTGCGTTTCACCTTCGGAGGCGATGGGAGAATCGTGGGCGCCGACGTCATCGCTCATCGCGCGCGCCTCGATGCGCTCGATCTCGGCGTGCTCGCCTGAGGCAGCGTGAGCAACAGTGCTCCCGTCATCTACAGCGGAAATCCGGATACACGACGTCGATTCGTGACGAACGCCGCAACGCCGCGTTCTATGCTAACGGCGGGAGGCGTGGCGAGCTGCCACGACGAGAACATGACGTTCGAGTACAGCCCCGCGTGGCCGCATGGTGAAATTCAGGAAGTACTGCCCGACGTCTTCTTCGTCATGGGCACGAACAAGACCCACCACGCGGGCGTCGACCTCCAGACCAGTCGTACGATGGTCGTGTTGCGGCAGCCCGAAGGGCTCACGCTCGTGAACACCGTGCGACTCGACGACGACGGGCTAGGAACGCTCGAATCGCTCGGCCGCGTGACGGACATCCTCCGCCTCGGCGCATTCCACGGGCGCGACGACGCGTTCTATCGCGATCGTTACGGCGCAAAGCTGTGGGCCCTGCCCGGCTCCATGCACGCCGACGGGCGCGAGGCCGACCGTTCGCTCGCCGCTAGCGGTGAACTACCCGTCCGGAATGCGGACCTGTTCGTCTTCGAGTCCGCCAAGTTCCCCGAGGCGGCCCTTCTACTTCGGCGTGACGGCGGCATCCTGATCACGTGCGACGCCGTCCAGAACTGGGCCACGGTCGACCGCTTCTTCAGCGCCGAGACTGGAGCGATGTTCACGGCGCAAGGTTGGATCAAGCCGGTCAACGTTCCCTCGACGTGGCTCGGCGCGTGCGAGCCCAACGTGTCCGACTTCCGCCGCCTGCTTGCCCTCCAGTTCCGACATCTCATCACCGCCCACGGCGCCCCCGTGCTCGAACATGCCCACACGCGGCTGACCGCGCGCGTCGCCGAGGTGTTCGAAAATCGCGGCTGATCGCCCAGGAAGTACGGCTGGGTAATGGCGACGTCGGTTTCATCGACGGCGTCGTCGTGGCACATTGTTGGGCACGATGAGGCGCTGGTGGACGTAGGGCGTGGGAAGTTCGCTTTCACTTGCTCTCGCCGTGGCCCTCGGGGTCGGGTGTGGCTCGGAGAGCCGTGACACGTTCCCCGAGACGACAGACGGCGGTGACCTCGACAACGCGGACAGCAGCTCGCCGCCGCTCGTGAATCCCGATCCCGACGCGAGCACGAAAGACGGCGCTGATCCGGCTCACCCTTGCCACGTGGATCTGTCGAACAGCACGACCTTCGGCGCGGATGCACTAGCGGACGCGATCATGGCCATCCGCCGAAGCGCTCTCGGTTGCGTCTACGAGCTTCCCCAGCCACCGGCAGGCCAGTCGATCCGTCAGGACGAGGTCAACGTGGTCGTGACCATCGACGGCACTCAGCACGTGATTCCGAAACGCCAGTCGAAGTCCGACACCTGCGAGACCGACCTTTGCTGGGACTACGACGCCGACGGCAAAGTCGCCCTCATCGGAAACGCCTGCACGTCCGTGAGCAACGCCGCGCACGCGAAGGTCGACGTCTACGCCGGCTGCGCCACCATCGTGAAGTAAGCGCACGTGATGCCAGCGACGCCGCCCGGCGTTCGATAACAGGCGGCGCTTTCGCGGCACCGCAAGCGGCGACGGGAGGAGCGCCACTCTGTGTACTCCTCGTATAGGCTCAGACGGATTGGCGTTCGACCAAGGTTCGACACAGACGGCGACCGCCACCGCTGACGAGGTCGGCAGCCCCCTCGCAAGACAGCGCGTCGAGCGGGATTACTTTCGCCAGCAGACGTGTGACGACGATACGAAAGCGAGCTTCGCACGACACGCCGTGGCGCTTGTGTCACCGCCAGCTCGTATCACCTCGGGAACGCGCCGCTGACGATGAAGTCGGGAACGCCGTCGCGGCGGCGGGGCATGCCGGTTTGGAGCATGATGACGTCGATGTTTCCGCGATGGTGAATCGTGTGCGTCACCACGTGGAGGAGCATCGTCGTGGGCGACATGGCCACGATTTTGCCGTCGGTGAAGCGTACGTCGCGAGGTCGTGCGAGTTCCTCGGGAGAAAGGGATTCCGTGGTCTCGACGTACCAGCGGTCGATGTCGTCGAACTCGCGATCGAGCTCCTCGAGGGACGGAAACACCGCTCGCTGCGGCGCCGTGAAGCCGTGCGGGACTCCTTGCAGGTGAGCTCGAAAGATGGCTCGGACGACGTGAATGTGGTCCAGCGCACGCCGGATCAGGTCCGAGCCTTGCTGCGAATCGAAGGACTCGACCTCACGCAGGGCACCGAACATCTGCCTATTGGCCCAGGCGGTGTGATTGACGAGCAGCTGGAGGGTCGTCGGCGAAGCGGCCTCGTGAGCCGCCGGCATCGGAATGGCGTTGAACATGCCTCCGAGAGTATTCAGCGACCGCACGCCCCGCTTGAACGCAACGGCGGCCCCGCCGTTCGAATCATCCGTGGGGGACCACGATCGTCGGCGACGACAAGGTCGGCGGAATCGTCGAAGACACGAGCGAAGACGCCGGTTCGCTCGCCGACCTTGCCATCAGGCGAGATTCTCGATTCGTCGCTGAATCAGGTCGAGGAGCGCGCGGACTCTAGCACTCAGGTATTGACGACTTCGATATGCTGCCCAGAGCTTCAGCGGCGCGGGCTGCCAATCCAAGGGGACGCGGTGCAGATGGCCTTGGTCCAAGTCGGCGCGGCATGCGAATTCGACCAGAATTGCGAAGCCGAGTCCTTGGAGGGCGCGGACTTGTGCGAGCTTCCCGCTGTTGACGCGATAGCGGCTCGAAACCCGGACGTGGCGCAGCTCGCCTTGGTCGTCGATGAACTGCCAGGGCCGTCCCTTGAGTGCGCCGGCGGTGGTGATGCACGGGAGCTTTCCGAGATCGGACGTTCGCTTCGGCAGGCCAACCTGCTCGACGAGTTTCGGCGAAGCGACCACCACGCTGGGTAGGCTCGCGAGCGGGCGCATGACGCGCATGCTGTCTTCGGCTGGGCCGCGACTGACGACGATCGCAACGTCGACGTCGTCCGGCACGGTCTCGACACCGGCTGGGACGGTGTCGCACTCGAGTTGAATGCCAGGGTGCAGGCCGGCGAACTCGGCAAGAGCGGGTGCGAGCAACTGAGGGCCGAGCTCCGTCGGCAAGGAGACTTTCAAGGCGCCGCGCAGGGCGCCCTGCTGCTGCGTGAGCTCCGATCCCGTCTGCTCGAGAGCATCGAGGAGAGGCTTGGCGCGCTGATGCAGCACGCGGCCAGCTTCGGTCACACTCGTCCGCCGGCTGCTACGTTCGAGGAGCCGCACGCCGAGGTTGGCCTCGAGCTGCGCGACGTAACGGCTGACGTTCGACGTGGGCATCGACAACGCACGTGCGGCGCCGGCGAAGCTCCCCTTGTCCACCACCGCAACGAACACGCGCACCGTGTTCAGGTCGAGCTGCTTCGCCATGGATCATCCCGCGTGAGGTAACCAAGCCTTCCCAAAGAACCGGCTAATCCCGCATTTGGTCATGACCTAGGGTGGCGTCAATCGCATCGAGAGGAGTGACATGGATATTGCCATCCTGGGGGCAGGCATTGCCGGGGCGAGCGCCGCCCTCGCGTTGCACCAACAAGGACATCGCGTACGCCTGTACGAGCGTCGGTCGACGTTGACCACGCTTGGAGCCGGAATCGTTCTCTGGCCAAATGCGAGCTTCGTACTGGAACAATTAGGACTTCTTCCCGAGGTCGCCGCCGTGAGCGGGCGTCCGCGCGCCATGCTGCGCCTGGATCCGACGGGGGCACCGCTGGGTGGCGTCGACGTCGTCGCTCTGAATGCCCTCATGGGTCATGGCAGCCATTCGATTCTGAGGCGCGATCTGCACGCCATTCTGCTCGAGCACCTCGCCTCTCAAGGCATTGCCATCACGCTCGGTCGGCGTGCGGAAGGCATCGAATCGCTTGGCGACGGCCACGCCATGGTGCGCTTCGCGGACGGCGCTCGGATCTCCGCCGATCTCGTGATCGGCGCGGATGGTCGTAACCACTCGGTCGCACGCCGCTACGTCGTCGGCGACAGCACGCCGGTCTACCAGGGATTCGTCAACTGGGTCGGTGTGGCGGAGAGCACGTCCGCGCTCGTCGATGAAGTTGCAATCTACGACTATTGGGGAGTGGGCGAGCGCTTCGGAATCGTCGCCGTCACACCGCACAAGGTCTATTGGGCGGGTGCCAAAGCCGTCGATATCGACGAAGCGACTTCACAAGACTCACCGAAACCGCTCCTCGAGAAGATGTTCGAGGCCTGGGCCGAGCCCATTCGTGATGTCCTTCGTGCCACGCCCGGTGACACCATCCGAACGATCGCCGTGCACGACCTCGATCCCATCCCGGTATGGCACCGAGACAACGTCGTCTTGATTGGCGATGCCGCACACGCCCCGCTCCCCACCTCCGGACAAGGCGCCTGCCAAGCGCTGGAGGATGCGTGGCATCTCGCTCGCATCCTCGCCGAGCACGAGGAGCTCGCTTCGGCGCTGACGGCATTCACGCACCTGCGCAGCGCCAAGACGGCTGCGATCACGGAAGGTGGGCGCGCGTTTGCCCAATCGCTCTTCACCACCGACGAAGGCCGCTGCCACGCTCGCAACGAAAGCGCCAAAGCGGCCGACCCGATAGCGGCGGTTCAAGGGATGGCAAAACTGTGGGGCGCCGAACTACCTCTGAACGGCGTGCCGTCCCAACGTCGAATCGAGCCTTGAAGGCGCTGGACCGCTGAGCTGCAAATCCAATTGCGCGTCGATTTGCAGGCGATGCCGTCATTGTCGTGGCACATAGCAACGGTGCGCACCGACAATCGAATCCACGCGCGAGCCCATGCGGCGCGCGGCAGCGTTCTCGCCGTCCCGAATGGCCCTGCGTGCGGGGGAGCGAATCGATGACGGCCGAGCCAACGCGGCACCTCCCATTCGCAGACAACGCAGCCGTTCGATTCGTCGATACCTGCCTTCGCGGAGCTTCGCAGGTCTTCTTCCAGAACAATCCGATCACCGGCTTGTTCTTGCTGGCAGGGATTTTCTGGGGCTCAGCTACCGCGGGAACGATTCCGGTAGCGATCGGCGCCGTGCTTGGAGTGATGGTCGGCACCCTTGCCGCGATGCTGCTCGGGTCCGATGAGACCGCTCTCCGCAAGGGGATGTTCGGCTTCAACCCCATCCTCGTAGGCATCGCCGTGCCCACCTTTCTCGGAGGACAGCATCCGCTGGTGTGGCTCTACCTCGTGATTGGGGCCGCGGCAGCTCACGTCGTGATGCTCGCGGCAAGCAGGGCGCTCGAGCGTTACGGTGTGGCAGCTTCGACGGGGCCCTTCGTCATCACGACATGGATCCTCATGCTCGCCGCCTCGAGCTTCGCGCAGGTGTCCCCCGTCTCGCTCGCGATGCCCGTCCTGCCTCATGCCATCGACGGCGCGGTGGCTCACGCGACGATTACACCGCTCTTTCTCCTGCAGGCGCTCTTTCGCAACATCTCCCAGGTCTTCCTCGTCAACAATGCGATTGCCGGGCTTCTCTTCGTCATCGGAATCGCAGCAAGCTCGATTCGCGCGGCGCTCTTCGCCGTCGTCGGCTCCGCGGTCGCGATGGCCATCGCACTCCTCTTCGGCGCCGACGCCCACGCGATCGCGAATGGGCTTTACGGCTTCAGCCCCGTGCTGACCGCGATAGGCGTGGGATGCGTGTTTCTCCGTCCGTCGTGGAAGGTGACCCTCTACGCGCTCTTCGCGACCGTCGTTACCGTGATCGTCCAAGGCGGGATGAACATCCTGGTCGAGCCGTTCGGAATCCCGACGCTGACGATGCCATTCGTCCTCACGATGTGGCTCTTTACCTTTCCCAAGATGGACCTGCAGCCCAGGTCACCGCACGACAACGCAGCGATGGACGACGGCCAGGCCGCCCTATCGACCTGACGTCCCGCCTCGACTCTTCCGCGCCGCATTGACGGGTCGTCCTGGCGGACGGGATACTTCCGACCATGATCGAGGCACGCATTCGAGCAACCATCGAGGCGTATGTCGCGGCGTGGAACGAGCAAGACGGGCCGCAGCGCATGCGGCTCATCGAGCAGGCGTGCGCCAAGGATTTGCTCATGCGGACGCCCGGAAGGCGGGTCGAGGGGCACCGCGAGCTCGATGCGCTGATGGCCGACTTCCAACGACGACGCCCGGGAGAGCGCGCGGTGCTTTCGAGTGCCGTCGACGTCCAGGGCAGCGTCTTTCGCTATGCCGGGCTCCTCGAAAGCCTGACAGGAGCTCGCGGCGGCGAGACGTTCGACGCCGGCGAATGCGACGAGGACGGGCGGATCCGCGTTCTGCTCACGTTCGTCGGCGCACCGCCCTTCGACGACCGCCACATCGAGCCTCGATAGATTCCACGCGCTGGCCGTAAGGGCCCGCAGGGTGTGATCACAGTCCTTGGTGGGCTCGCGACGCTGCGTGGGTACGCCATTGTCTCCCAGTCGACGGGGCTTCGAGAACGCCAAAAGGGATAGCGCGGCCGCACGAGCCTCTCGAAAAGCGCGCGCTCGCCAAATTAGTCTCCGAAGAGCCTCGTTCGCATCGAGCCGCCCCGGACTCGCATGTCGCGTGGAACCATGAGGTGGACGTGATGTCGACAAGCACCGCGAGCGAGGCTCGCACATGACAGAGCAATCGCGCTTATTTCAAGCTCTCCTCGACAGCATTGGTGATCCGCTCGTCGTGGTGGATCTCGAAGAGAATCTCCTTCTCTCCAATCCTGCGGCGCGGGTCTTGGTGGAAGGCGATGGGGTTCGCGCCCTCGGCGAGTGGCACGGAATACGCTTTTCGCCAGCCGAAGGCCAGCAAGCCATCGAGCGTGCGGCCTCGCCTTTCGCGCGCGCGTTGGCGTCGAACTTCGTCGACCGCGAAGAGCTCTACACCACGCTGCGCGACGGGACAGGGGCCTGGCTGAGTGTCACGGCATGTCCCATTCGCGATGCCGAGGGTGACGTGGTCGCCGCCGTCGCCGTTCTGCGCGACGTCACCGAACACAGGCGCTTCGCCGCCGAGCTCGCGGACAAGAACGCACGTCTCCTCGCGAGTGAGCACGCCAAGGACGACGCGCTCCGGCAGCTGCGCCTCGCGGTCGACGAGCTCGCAACACCGATCCTCGAGGTTTGGGACGACGTCCTCGCCCTCCCCCTCATCGGCGTCGTCGACTCGCAGCGCGCGGCCGACATGAGCGAGCATTTGCTCTCGGAGATCGCCCGTCGTCGCGCGCGCTTCGTCATCGTCGACGTGACCGGCGTTTCGACCATCGACACGACGACGGCGGACCATCTGATCCGCACGGTGCGAAGTGTCGAGTTGCTCGGGGCCGAGTGCGTCGTCACCGGCATCGCCCCGAGTATCGCCATCACGCTGATATCGATTGGCGTCGACCTCGGCTCACTCGTGACCCGGTTGACCTTCAAACAGGGCCTCGCCGAATGCATCCGTCGCCGCGAGACGGGTCGTTCCGCGAATCGCTGATTTCGGACGACTGAGCGAATTGCACCTCCGTGGCCGTACTGGCTCGTTCCATCAATGAAAGAAGTCCCAAGTTCTCGCGATGCCGAGCCCGACGGCGAGTGTGACGGGGGCCACGCGATGGATGCGCTCCGCGCCGGATGTCGATGAGACGTCGAACACGAGCTGCTCTGCGGGGACCCCCACCCCCAACTGAAGAAGCGCTTCGAAATGGCGCACGGGCGTCCAGGCGAGGCGAGCTTCTCCGACCGTGGTTGGGGTCCACGTGATGGCATTGAAGTTCTGGGTCACGCCGAAGCCGTGACTCTCGATTCCCATCATCTCGAGCCCGATGCAGGGCCCGACGTGAAGTCGGTTCGCTCCGAACATCCAGCAGCCCGCGAGCTTTGCTCCCAGGAGGCGAAAGGAAGCCCCCTTGGAGGGCTCTCCAGGAAGCGTCTCGCTGACGGTCGGCGAAGCGAATCCTTCGAGAGTCAAAAGCAAGCGATCGCTCGAGATGGCCACCGTCGGACGGATCGTGGGAACGGGTCGAGGCAATGCAAATGCATCGAGCCCGAAGGTGACTCCGACATGAAGAGTCGCGCGGTGGGGAGCTGTCCTCGATCCGTCAGCGGATAGCTTCGTCCGCGCGCGGGGCTCGACAGCGGCGGAGGGCTTCTCGCTCTCCTGCGGCGGCGGCGTGGAGAGGCTCTCGGGTGCGAAGGCCAACGCGATGAGCAGCGCCGAAGCATCGGCAATCTCGGTGCACGTCGCCCCCTCCACATCACGTTCGTCGAACGCGGCACCAACGCGCATCGTGATGTGTGCGCGGTACTCGCCGGAGGGTCCTCGCGCCACCGTCACGCGGGCTCGGAACTCGCGCGCTACAGGTCGAGCTGCGATTCGCTCGATCTCGGAGAGGACGGAAGCACGAGTTGGACACTCGTCCGGGGCGGTCCATTCAAGCTCCAGTTTCGGGATTGCTGGCGGCTCGGACTCTGCGCTTGCAGCGCTCGCGTCGAAGAGCGTCAAGAGGATGCCGCCCAGGAACACCCTCATGAAGGCGTTGCACCGTCCGGCCAGCCAACCCCGCTCCTGAGCGATCCGACGCACATCGCTCCCCATCGTTCGTCGTACGGCGATCGCCGCGTACCGATCCCGCGAGGGGGAACACCACTGCGCTCGCACCAGAACGCACGGCAGTAAATCATCCTGCCCGCGGCCGAACAAGGGGGACATGGTGCGCCACTCCCCACGGTTCGTTTGTCCGGCTGGGAATGCGCTTGCGCTCGCATCCGCGCACTCGCGCTGCGGCGGCCCCGGGCGAAGCTCGACCGATCGAAACCATCGCCCCCGCGCGATATCGCAAATGGGCTTCGCGATCGCGACCGCACTGCCTCCCCAAAGGCTCGATGTCCAACGCAGGCACGGCGTCCGTCTCGAAGCACCTCCACCTTACGAGCCTCCTGCGCTCACCGTTGCGCTAAGGCCCGCGGGGCGATCTGACGGATCTTTTTTGATAGATAGAGTTCGTCGCGGCCACAGTGGCATGTGTCGACCGCGCCCCAGACACTCCTTCGTGAAGGACCGCCGATAGCGGCGGCTGAGTCGTTGCCGACGTTTGCCGAAATCTACGACGCACACGTCGACTATCTCTGGCGATCCGCGCTCCGAATGGGGCTCGACGAGGCTGCCGCCGAGGACCTGGTCCAGCAGGTCTTCATCGTGGCGTTCCGTCGCCTCGACGACTTCGAAGGAAGGGCGTCGCTGCGAACGTGGCTCTTCCGTGTCCTCCTCCTCCTCGTCCGCCAGCATCGGCGTCATCTGCAGCGAAAGAGCCCCTACGCCTTCGGTGAATCGGTCGACCCCGACCTCCTCGTTGCACCGGACGACGAGCCCGACGTCGCGCTCGCGCGGACCCAGGCTGGGAGTCTCGTTCGGCGCTTCCTCGAACAAATCGGCGAGGAGAAAGCCACCGTCTTCGTCCTCATGGAGATCGAAAAGAAAGTGGGCCCCGAGGTGGCCGCGTTGCTCGAGATACCGCTTCCGACGGTTTACTCGCGGCACCGCGCTGCACGCGAGCAATTCGAGGCCTTCGTCGATCGCATTCGCAGGCATAACCCATGAAACAACCAAACGACCTCAGCTCCGAAGCATCGAAACTGCTCGAGCTCGCAGGCGACGTGCCGGCGCTCGACAGCGAGCGGCGCGAGAGAATGAAGCGAGCGGTGCTCGCGAATGCGCCGCCGGCCCCTTCTACTCCTGGCGGCGACACGATCGGTTCCCCGGTCGCAGGCCGCGTCGTCAGCACGCTCCGGTTCGCGACGTTGTCCGCCGTCGTCATCTCGGCATTCGTGGTGACCGTTGCGCTCCCGTGGTCGCGTTCCAGCAGCGGCGATCTCGCTCCCCCGACGACGAGCGCACCAGGAGTGGCGCCCCGCGCGACCGCGCCGACGCCTTCCGCCTCGGCGGGCGAGCTCTCGAGCCCGATCGCGAATGCGCCTGTCGCGGCGCCCGACATTCCTACGATCTCGACTCCTCATGCGCTCGCCTCCGCGGCGGAAGCGAAGGCGGATGGTCGACGCCCCACGGAGTCGGGAGCGGTGACGCCCAGACCAACGGCGCCTTCCGAACCCATGCGTCGCGCCGTTGGCTCCGCGCCGACCGTCGACGAGAATCTCGTCGCATCGGGAGCGGCTCCGTCGGCTTCGGCGACGTCACCTTCGGCGGAGCACCACTCGCCTCCCGTCGCGTCTGAAGCGACATCGTCACTTCAGGAGGAGGTGCGCCTCGTCCGAAGCGCCGACGCGGCCGTGAGCGCGGGTGACCCGAATCGAGCGCTTTCGCTCCTCGCTGAGCACGAGCAGCGATTCCCGCGAGGCACCCTCGCATCGGAGCGCGCCATGCTCGGTGTTCTCGCGCTGTGCGCCGCAGGGCGTAGCGCAGAGGCCACCGTGCAGGCCGAACGATTCAAGGAGCGCTACCCCCACTCTCCCTTGCAGGAGCGCCTTCAGCACTCGTGTGCCGGAGGCACCAGACCATGAAGAACACCAGGAATAGCCTCGCTACGAAGACCGTGATGGCGACCGCCACCTTCGTCCTCGTCGCTTCGGTCGGCGGGAGTCCGGGCTGCGCAGAACATGGCGTGACCGTCGGTGTCGACGAACCGAGCTCGCCATCGTTCACCACCAAGGACGACTCCGGCGCAGGCGACGCAGGGATGTCACCGGCGGAGACGCCCGCGATGTGCCCGGTGACGACGTGCTCGCTACCTCACGCGACGTGTCCGTCGTCGAACTTTCCGTGCGACGTGAACCTGCTTACCGACAACGACAATTGCGGAGCCTGCGGCGTTCGTTGCGATGGACCGAACACCGGAAACAGCAAATGGTCATGCGTGGACGGAAAATGCGCCTTCAGTTGCGACGACCCTCGCTATCGCAATTGTGACGGCAATCCCACGAATGGCTGTGAAACGCGGGCGAACGACAACACCAACTGCGGGGCCTGTGGACACGTGTGCCCGGCGGACACGGTCTGCACCGGTGCCGCGTGCAAGCCCGTTTGCGAGGCCGCGGGTTTTCCGGACGACTGCGCGCCTCCCGACTTCCCGGACCAGCACAACTGCACGGACAAGCGGACAGACAACGACAACTGCGGCGTTTGCGGCAATCGCTGCGACCCCACCGGACCAGGTCTGCCGGCGCTTCCGACCAACGATATGTATTACGGGTGCGGCGACAAGAAGTGCACGTTGCCGAAGTGCAAAGACAAGACAAAGGCAAACTGCAATCTCGATGTGACGGACGGGTGCGAAGCAACGCTCGGCACGGAAGAGAACTGCGCCCGATGCGGCGACAAGTGTGCGCCTGGCCAGATTTGCTTCAGCCCCCCGCTCGGGACGCCCCAGTGCATCTGCGCCCCCGGAGAGACGCTCTGCTTCGGCGTCCTCTGCGTTCACGCCGACGACGATCCGGACAACTGCGGAGGCTGCAATCAGCGTTGCGCCGGATTCGGTCGTCCGCACTACGCGCCTACCTGCACGTTGGGGGTCTGTGGAGGCCGGTGCGAAGAAAAGTTCGCCGACTGTGATGGCCTCACCGACAACGGCTGCGAAATCGACACCCGCGTCGACAATCGCAACTGCGGGTCTTGTGGCCACGCCTGTCTGCCCGGACAAGTCTGCTCCGCAGGCGAATGCCTCGTCGCTCCCTGCGATACGGAAGGACCGACGACCAAATGAGCGCGCATCTCTTTCGCTCACGTCATCGCCGACTCGTCGTCGGAATTGCCCTGCCGCTCTGGCTTGCTGGCATGTCCCTGGCCGCATGCGCTCAGTCCAGCGACGGAACTTCCGCCACGCCAGACGTCAGCGTCATCGTCCCGAGCAACGACGCCAGCGCCGAGGCTGCTCCTGACGCCACCGTCGACGGCGACGCCGACAGCGCTTTACCCGACATGCCATGCGCGGTCGGAAATGTCTGCCGCGTGACGACGGCACTCACCGTCGGCTACGTCTCGTCGATTCAGGGGAGGTCGACGAGCGACGTATGGGCCGCCGGCTCGCTTGGTCTCATGATGCACTGGGACGGGCACGGTTGGACGGACATCCGCTCGACCAAGCCCCCGAGCGACCTCTTGACGCCATCGAGCGTGTTTTTGACGCCCGACGCGGCATGGGGCATCGCCGGAACGAGGATCATGCGACGGGGGCTCGACCCCGACAGTATTCACACGTTCGAGCTCTTCGACCCCTATCACGCGCCAACGAGTGTCGTCGTGCTCGGCAACGGACACGGCTACATCGGATGCAGCGAGGGCCCCTATGCGCCTCCCGGCGCAGGAGGCGTGCTCTACGACGTTTTCGACTTCGACAACGCCGCCTTCAGGCCCCTTCCGCCCCCCGTCCTGGCCGCGAACCAACAGCCGGTGGCCATGAACATCCGCGCTCTCTTCGCGGCTCCCGAGAGTGCCATGTGGGCCGTGGGAGAGCGTGGTCTGATTGCGCGCTATTCGCTTGCCGGCGCCGATGCCGGTCCCACGCAGGGCGAGATCGTTCCGCTTGCCAATCAGAACGATCTCTTCGCTGGGTGGGGCGCAGGAGACGAGCTCTGGGCCGCAGGCGAGAAAGGCACACTCATCCACGTCGACGGCACATCCACGACCGCGATGACATCGAGTACGACCGCGACGCTCAATGCCATTTTCGGACTATCGAAGAGCGACATCTGGGCCGCAGGAGACAACGGAGTCTTACTGCACTTCGACGGCACGAGTTGGTCTCGTATTCCCATTCAGGGCTACCGCGGCAATCTCAGGACGATCTGGGGAGCAGCCTCGGACGACGTATGGATAGGGGGCGAGGGCGCCATGTTCCATTGGGGGCCACTTCCATGAATCACTTCTCGCGACGCTCAGCCTTGGCCCTGCTCTTGTTCCTCGCCGCGTGCGCAACGAACAGCGTCACCGAGGAGCCATCCCAAGAGCCGGACATCGGCGTCCAGCCCGACAGCGGAGCTGCCCAGGGCGACGCTGGCGACGCTGCCTCGAACGAGGCCGGCGATCATGACGTGAATCTCGACGCGGAACGCCCCCTCATTTGCGGCAAGACCGGGTTTTGCGAGACCAGGCTCCCCACCTCGGACGTGGGTGCACCGCTCTCCCTGCAGAGTGTGTGGGTCGTGAGCTCGAACGATGTTTGGACCGTCAGCGCCGAGGGCTTCATCCTTCATTGGGACGGAACGAGCTGGACGACCGCGTATCGTGCAGCTCACGCGCTCTACGCCGTGTGGGGCACGGCCACGGACGTCTGGGCCGCCGGAGAGCGAGGCCTACTGCTGCATTCGTCGGCGGGCGTGAACGGCGGCGCGTGGATGCGCGTGGAGACCGGTCATGCCAAGGATATCCACGGCATCTACGGATCGAGCGAGAAGGACGTGTGGTTCGGCTACGACGGGGCCGTCGAGCATTTCGATGGGTCCACGTTGACGAGCTACGACCTCGGCGACCCAACGCTGCAGATCCGCTCCGTGTTCGGACGTGCGGGTTTCGGCACCTACGCGCTCTACGCGGGGGGGTGCACGACCTGCACGGGCCCGTTTACGTCGGTCCACCCCGTCGTGTTCGAGCTCGTCCCAGGACAGGTCACGGATTTCAACAGGGCCCTGTGGAACGTCCAGGGTATCCACCCCTGCACGGCCGTCGTCACCGACGCTCCCGACGACGATCACCGCATCTTCGTGTTTGGATACGAAGACCTGGGCAATGGTTGGACTTACAGATACGGCTTTCTGGGCCAATCCTCGAGCAAGGTCACGGTGAATCCACTCAAGGATGCGTTCGGCATAACGGAGACGAACTACAACCAATATCCATCGCCCCCCCTCTTGCTCTCGTGGGCAAACGACGGGGTCGACGTTCGCGTTCACAGCGCGATTGGCACCGCCAGCCGCTGGGATGGCACGACCTTCGCGTGGCTGCCGTCAATCGACATGGGATTCGATTTCGTGCCGCGAAAGCTTTTCGGGATTCATGGCAATGCCACGGACGAGTGGCTCGTGGGTGATGGCTTCGCTCTGAAGGGGCCGAAATAATGAGCTCGCGACGCATTTCACTCGGATGGCCGGTGGGTCTTCTGGCGTCCTTCGGTGCACTGGCCGTGCTGGCATGTTCGACCTCGGACCAAAACTCGACTCCGACCGCGGATGGCGACGCCGAAGCGCCGGCCCACGAAGCCGGACGCGAAGCCGCCGACGCTGGCGAAGGCACCCGCGACGGGGATGCGGATGCGGATGCGGCCCTCCCGCCTCCGACGTATGATTTCACGATTGCATGCACCACGACTCCGTGCGTGAAGCAAGTCGCCGGGCGCGGCGGTAGCCACGCATGTGCGGTCCTCGACGACGGCAGCGTTCGCTGCTGGGGTTCGAACGACTCCGGGCAACTCGGAACGGGCCTGAGCGACGCCGAGCCGATGCCAGCCTTCGCCGCGGCTCCCCGCGCGGTGACAGGCATCACCGACGCGGCGAGCGTCGCGGTCGCCGGTAACGGATTGTCGGGCACGACATGCGTGGTCTCGACCACCGGCGTCGTCTCTTGTTTCGGCTCGGATGCCTCGGGACAGCTCGGACAAGGCAGTTCGCCATCGGCCAAGGCCCACCCCGTCCCTGCCGTGGTGGGGGGCCTCAAAGCCAAATCCGTCGCGCTCGCGAACACCTTCGCCTTCGCCGTCGGAACCGACGACCACTTGTGGTCATGGGGAGCGAACGACACGTTCCAGCTCGCATCAACGCGGAATGACGCAGTTGCCAATACCGTCCCCGCGTTGGCGGACAGGATTTCGAATCCCGCGCGCGCCTTCGCAGGGACCACGAAGAATGGCTTCGTCCTCAGCACGGAAGGCGGGGTTCTCTCGTGGGGAAGCTCGGTCGACTCGCAGCTCGCCCGTGCGAGCTCGCTCGTCAACGATCCCGTACCTTCCGCCGTCGCGCTCTCGGACATCGCGGGCATCGCCTCCGGCGCCTCTCACGTCTGCGCCTTGAGCCGCGGAGGAGGCGTCTATTGCTGGGGCGCAAACGACCATGGTCAGCTCGGCATCAGCACGCTGGGCGCTCAGCGACTCCCCGCGGCGGTGCTCCTCCCCGACGGCGTCCAGGCCGTGGCGGTATTCGCAGGAGGAAATGACACCTGCATCATCGCCGCAAACGGCGATCTTCATTGCTGGGGCGCCAACCAAAGCGGGCAGCTCGGAACGCTCGAGGGAGACGACAAGCCTCGGCCGCAGCGCATCGCGGGCCTCGACGAACAAGCGGTCTCGGCCGCGATCATGGACGGCTCGATTTGCGCGCTTCTTCGGAGCGGCAGGGTCGCCTGTTGGGGGGACAATCTCGTTGGTCAGCTCGGCCGCGGCGCGCGCGACGAAACGATTCACGTCGAGCCTGCCGCCGTCGCCTTCGAATGATCGATTTGGATTTCGCGAATTCTGGCGCTCGACGCCAGGGAGCTCGAGGAACTGTCATGCGCAAGCCGATTTTCATGCTGTTCATCGTCGCCACGACCGGGTGGCTCGCTTGCACTTCCGACCGCTCCACGTGGGGGGACGTCGGGTCTGACACCTTCGAAGTCCCCGACGCCGGCGCCGGCAACGACGCCGCTATCGAAGCGTGTGCAGGTACCGCCTGCTCGCGCGATTTGCGCTCCGTGCTCGACTGTACCGGCAACGTCATCGAGACATGCCAAGAAAATCAGGCCTGCGGCGAGGGCAAGTGCATCGATCCGTGCAGCGCGGCAGCGGTGAACGCCGGCTCCGTCGGTTGCTCGTTCGCGATCCCTGGGTCGAATGGCGACATGGCCAGCCGTGGAAGTTGCTTTGCCTTCTTCGTCGCGAACAACTGGACCTCCCCCGCCACGCTGCACCTCGAGTTCGACGGAAAAGATCGCCCGCTCGACGGCGCCGTTTGGGTTCCGTCGATCCAGGACGGCAAAGTGATCCACACGAAACTCGACGGACCGCTCCCCGCGGGCGGTGGCGCGGTCATCTTCTTCTCACACGAGGAGGGCACCGCAGCCGCTGTCGGATCCATGGCCCACACGTCATGCCCCGACGGGGTCACACCGATTCTCGACAAGGACCCTGTCGTGCACGAAACGGGAATCGGCCAAGCAGCGTTCGTCAGCTCCGACGTTCCGGTATCGATGTATTCGCTTTATCCCTACGGCGGAGCCAAAACAGCGTTTCCCAGCGCGACACTCCTATTTCCGACCACGTCGTTCGGGGACAAGTACATCCTCACGAGCTCATGGGGCGGCAAATCCGACCTCTTCGGCCGCGGCGTGCTCGCCGGCGCCAACCCGTCGCTCTCTCAATTTGGTAGGCCGACACTTCAAGTTCTGGCCATCGACGACGACACGTCGATCGACATTCGGCCGAAGGTCGACATCCTCGGCGGTCCAGGAGTGGCCGCGAGCCCGAAGAATACCCTCGTCAGCTACCACCTGAAGCGCGGCGACGTTCTCCAGATCACGCAGGAGAACGAGCTCGTCGGCTCGGTCATGGAGTCGAACAAGAAGGTCGGCCTCTTCGGCGGCAGCACGGCCATGTACATCCCAAGCGACGTCGCCTTTGCCGATCAGGAGAACGAGCAGATACCTCCCGTTTCCGCTTGGGGCCGCGAATACGCCGTCGCGCTCGCGCCGAATCGAGCCATGCTCATGTCCAACGGCAGCGAGAAAGAGCGCGATCCGAGCGTCATTCGCCTCGTCGGCGGCGCCGACGGTGTCCAGCTCGTCTACGACCCCTCGCGGCCGGACGGCGCGCCGACGACCCTCGCCGCCGGCGAGCGCGCGACCTTCTTCGCGGACCAGCCGTTCGTCGTCCGCAGCCAGGACAGCAACCACCCCTTCTTCGTCGCGGCGTACATGACCGGGGCCCTCGCTTCCTCGTACGAAATCGGCGATCCGGAAATGGTGTTGGTCATTCCGACGGATCAATGGCTCGACACCTACGGCTTCTTCTCGGACTCGACCTACGACTCGAGCTCGGTCGTCGTCACCCGCCGCAAAGACAAGGGCGTCTTCCACGACGTCATTCTCGATTGCGCGGGCACGCTAGGAAACTGGAACGCCATCACGCCCGACTTCGAGTGGACGACCGTCAAGCTCTCTTCCTACGGCGCTGCCCAAACCTATCCCGACGGCAGCTGCACCGACGGCCCCCATCGCATCCATAGCGACGGCCCCTTCACCAGCACCGTATGGGGCATTTCCCCCGCCGCCAGCTACGCCTACCCGGGCGGCGCCGGCCTCCGCCCGATCTCGAAGACGACGGTGACGGTACACTGACCACACTCCACGAGACGCCCGGCTGGCCTCGGCTCGGATCGCCTGCCGGCGCTCGCCCTCGTCAGTGCACTGGGACTTCGACCTTCGTGAGAGGTCGGCTTCCCATGCCGCCC
Organism: Labilithrix luteola; assembly: GCF_001263205.1. GTDB lineage: Bacteria > Myxococcota_A > Polyangia > Polyangiales > Polyangiaceae > Labilithrix > Labilithrix luteola. The sequence continues at coordinate 7,329,504 of NZ_CP012333.1, read as the reverse complement.
GCGTAGCCGTAGCTCGCGCAGAAGCCCAGGCCCCAGACGGTGAGCGCGAAGGGGCCCTCGCTCTTCGCTTCGTGACGACCGGCGCGGCACGTACCGCTTGCGGGGCCGAAGTTCGTCGTCATGTCCACCCACGCGTACTCGTACTCGCCGCTACTGCCGAGCGGCTTGAAGCCGTCGACGTTCCCGAGGCAGTCGAGCTCCACCGGCATGAAACCTTGCGGCGACTTGCGACGCACGATCGTGAGCCTGGTCTCGGGGAACGAGTAATCGGCGAAGAAGACGTAGCGGTCGAGATACTGCTCGGACGGGACCAGGTTCACGAAGTCCGGATCGCCGTCGTTGACCTGCGAACCCGAGGTGTTGTAGGCAGCGCCGGTCATCAACGTGGCCGCGTAGAACGGGTGCTCGGCGTCCTGGCTCTTCACGACGAAGAGCTGGTCGGTCAAGAGCGTGGCCACCTCACCTGCGCGAAGCGTCATCGGGGCGTCGCGCGGAGGCGCAGGATCATAGGTGAGCACGGTGCCGTCGACGGCGCCGACCATCCGATACGGGACGATCTCCGTTCGTGCGAGCCCGCCGCTCATCCGCCCGCGGTACGAGACGAATGCGTATTCGTTTCCCCACGTAGAGAGCGGCGGAATCTGCTGATGGAGGATATCGCACGCCTGAACGCCATCGGCCGGGACGTACGTGCACCTCGAGCCGCCGAAGACTCCGACGGGCTTGGTCGATTCGATGGGGCTCCCCGTGAGCTCCTCGTTCTGGGTGATTTGCAGGACTTCGCCCCGCGCGAGCTTCACCGCGACGGTCTCTCCCGCGGCGGTGCCTTTGACGCCGGCGCCGCCGGTTAGGTTCACGTTCGGGCGGAGCCGCACCTCAGTGTCGTCTTCGGACGCGACGACCTGGAGCATCGGTTCGCCGATCAGCTGGCCCTGGCTGTTGCGCATCATCGGCCAGGCGTTGATGGCGAGGTAATTCGTGGTCCACGACGTGGTCGGGAAGAGCAGCGTCGCCGTCGGAACGTGGGTCTTCGCTCCACCATACGGGTAGATCGAGTACGCGCTGACGGGCGCGTCGGTCTTGATCGAGAAGGCCTTGGTGACAGTCGTGCCGTGGGAGATGGGATCCCCGAGATACGCACCGAGCGTTCCTTCCGGGCAGATCTGATGGATCTGCTCGAAGCCGACGGGCGGCAGCTGCGGGCGAATCTCCGAAAGGAAGACGAGCGCGACTTGTCCTGCCGGAAGCGGCCCTTCGAGCTTGGTGTACTTCGTCTCCGAACCGACGGTCTCTGCGGTGAAGAGCGAGTCCTTGAGATCGAGCGGGCTCGCGCCGTAATCCGCCGTGATCGTCACCGGCCGATCCCAGGTGTTCGCGATCATGGCCGCGAAGCAGGACCCGGCGTAGGGCATGGGTTGGTCCGGAGGGAGCGTCGAGAACGAGCAACCCGCCGAGCCTTTCGCGACTGCAGCGGCCGTGCAGGCGTCGACGCACGCTCCGTCGGCGCAGCCCTGATCTGGACCGCACGGAGTGATGACCTGCTCGGTGCACCCGTCGACGACCTTCTTCAGGTCGCGCGAGCAGCGTAGGCCCGCGCACGACGGCCCCGTCTCGAGCGGACCTGCTTCGGCCGACACGAAATCACCGGGAGGTTCGGGCGCGAACGCGCGATCGGTTCCACCACAGGAGGCCAGTGCGGCGAGGGCGAAAACGGAGGCGACCGCGACGGAGGCGATGACCGAGGACGAGCGAATCATGAGTTTACTCCGCGCCTCAGTCGAACTGGACGGTGACGGGCGTTGCATGGCGATAGACGTCGAGCGTTCCCTGACCGAGCTGGCCGGATTCGTTGCTCCCCCAGCACTGCACGGTTCCTCCCTGCACGAGCGCGCAGATCGTGCGGGATGCGACGGCAACCTGGACGGCATGACCGGTGAACGCGCTGACCGGCGCGAGGAGCGGCCCGAATTGATCGACGACTCCAGCATCGGCTTCCGCCCTACCGAGCTGCCCTCGGGTGTCCTCACCGCAGCACTCGATCGTGCCGTCGGTGAGCCTCACGCAGGTGTTCAGAATGCCGACGCTGACCTGCTGAGCGCCTGCGCTGCCTCGCGTTCGAATCGCCACGGGTGACGTCGGTGCGTACGAAGTGTTCGTGCAGGCGAGCCGCCCGTTCCCGCCCCAGCAATAGAGGTGTCCATCGGCGACGGCGCAGATGTTGTTCTCCGTGATCGCTGCGCTGCTGACGTTCTCGAGCCCTTCGACGGCGACTGGCACCGGCCCGGGATAGGCGATGGCTTGCTTCGCGGTCCCCCACGCGAAGAGCCGGCCGTCGCCCGAGATCAGGAACGCGATGCTGCCGATCGCGCTGTCGGTCGACACGCCGCCGCCGCGCACGACCGCGACGCCCGTGGGAAGATACGTGAACGGTCCCGGCCCGAGGTACGCGTCGTAGGTCGCGGTCCTGGGGCGGCCTAGCGCGAACTTGGTGTTGTCGCCCCAGGACCAGAGCTCGCCGGACGTCTTTCGCGCGAAGACCACGCCCCTCTCGCCCACGTCGACACGATCGAAACCGTCGAGCGCGCCGCCATCGAGGGTCACGGTGGCAGGGTCGTGCGGATCGACGTCGCTGGTCGGCGGATCGAACGCGAGCTCGTTTCCCCAGTTCCCGCCGAAGCACTTCACGGTGCCGTCGGCCAGGCGCGCGCACGTCGTGCGGCCGCCGGCGCTGATCTGCGTGACCCCCGACAGCCCCATCGCGAGCGGTCGAGACACGCTCGAGGCGGCGCCTCCGTCGACCTTGCCCAGGGCGTAGAGCGAATTGCCCCAACAGCGGACCGTCTTGTCCTCGAGCCGCGCGCAGAAGTGATCGTAGCCCGCCACGAGCTCCACGACACACGGCTTCGCCGTGCACGTGACCGACTCGTCCGATCCGTCGAATGGCACGCGCGCGTCGGTGCCTCCGTCGTAGGACGCCTCTGCAGAGGCTTCGGGCGCGTTGCGTCCTGCGTCCTCCGTCTCACTGAAGCTCGTTTTCGGGTCGTTGCTGCATGCGAAGAGGCCCACGGCAGCAGCAAGGGGCGCCGCTCCGATGACGAAGAGTCTTGCTCTATGCTTCATGAGGTCCATCGATTCAGTGCTGGCCAGCAGCGACCTTGTGGAGAGCGACGCGATCGCCGACGATCCAGAGATCGGTGCTCGACGTCCCCCACATCGCAAACAGTGACGCCGACAAGGGGATCTTCGTGGTCGTCGTGCTGACGAGCGAGAAGCTCGTCCCGTCCCAGTGCCTGAGCCGCCCGAAGTCACCCGCGATGTAGACGTCGTTCGGGTCTTTTCCCCAAACCGCTTGCACGAGCCAGAGCCCCAGGCATCCCCGTTCCCACGTGGTGTAGCGACATGTCCCGAACGTGCCCTGGGACCAGCCGAAGTTGCCGCTTCCGTCGTTCTTCGGCACGCCACGGAAGAACGCGTCGTGCTGGTTCGCGTCGAAGCCGAAGAGCCACGACGCACCACTGTCACCGATCGACGCGCCGCCGGTGACGACGCTGCCGAACGAGTGGACGCCGACGCTGCCGAAGTCGGGCATCGCGTCTTCGCGCCAGGTGAAGCCGCCCGCACCATCGGGTCGCCTGCGCATCACGAAGCCGCGCGATCCCCCGCAGCCGGCACACTGATTGTCCTCGACCGCGGCGAGCCAAACGTCGCTTTCGCTCGTGCCCCAAACCTTCTGGTACGCCGCCGCACGTGACGTGAGGGAGTCGACGTCCCATCCATCGCCGCCCGTGAAGTGCAGGACCGTGCCTTGGTACGGAAGCGTGTACTGCCACGAGTAGCCGACGGCCCAGACGTCGTGGGCACTCGATCCCCAGATCGACGCGATGCGCTCGCTCCGCACCTTCGTCCAGCCGATCGCGGCGGACGACGCGCCGGTTCCATGAAACAGCCCGCCCTCGCCTCCAATCCAGATGTCCGTCGCGCTGCTTCCCCAGATGGTGAAGAGAGCTGCTTCCATTTCGTACTGGACCGTCCACGTGGAGCCGTCCCATCGAAAGACGGTGCCGGTCGGGACGCGGTTACCATGTTGCGTGAAGCCGACTGCCCAGATCACGCCATCGCCAGCGCTCCAGACGTCTCGAAGAAAGGAGTCGGCTGGCAACGCCGTGTGGCAGACATCGTCGACGGAGCACGTGCGGGGCGCGGCATCGGCATCATGGTCGCTCGCGTCCTTCTCGACGGATGCATCACGTTCCCCGAGAGATGCGTCGGGGCGACTCTCGTCCGGTCGGGAGTTGTCTTCGGCCTCGCCGTCCGAACATGCGATTCCGACGAGTGCGATCGACGACGCGAGGAACAGCGAGCCGACAACGTTCTTGGAAAGAGCCGATCTCATCGTACGCCGTCCTCCGTCACGCCCACGGTCTTCGATCTTCCGAAGTGCAGCGCCGTGGCTTCGCCCACGACCCAGACGTCGTCGGGACCGCTTCCCCAGACACCGGTCAAGCGCGGCTTCGCCCCTTCCGGCAACGTGGTCGTGGGCACGCTCCAGCGCGTGCCATCCCAGTGCACGATCGTTCCGCCGTCACCGACGGCCCATACGTCGCTTGGACCGCTCCCCCATACCGCGCGGAGGTTTTCCGTGGTGGGCGCGTGCATGATGTCCAAGTGCTGATTCCCGTCGCCGGCCCAGTGACGGATGGTCCCGCGGTCGCCGACGATCCAAACGTCGCTCGCGCGGCTTCCCCAGATGCCGTGGAGGTTGTCGGTCGTCAGCGTGGTCTGCAGGGTGTTCCACTGCTCGGCGCCGCCGTCACCGACCGTTCCTGTCGAGCGACGTACCGTGCCGCCGTTGCCGATCACCCAGAGATCGCTCTCGCTCGGTCCCCATACTGCCGTCACGTCCCCGCAGGGCCACACGCGGCAGAACGTCGAGACGGGCTCCCACGCGTCATTGCCTGCGACGTCGAAGCGAAAGCGCCAGAGGCTATCGCTCGGATTCGGAGCAACGGCCCGCGGAGGCCCTCCGACGTAGACGGTCCCCGGCTTAGGCGACCAGACCTTGGAGAGCGAATACGCACCCGTGCCGCCCTTTGCGTCGGCCTCGTAAACCGGTGGCACGCGCACGAAGCCGTCGGTGGTGCCGAACCCAGAGCTATGGAGGACGAGGCTCGTCGACGACACGACCCAAACGTCGCTCACGCCGCTTCCGCCTACGCTTCGAAGCGTCTCGCCATAGGCGATCGGCACGCGCGTCCAGGCAGCGCCGTCCCAATGGATGATCGTGCCTCCCGAGCCGACGGCCCACACGTCCCGCTCCGACGATCCCCACACGTCGAGCAGCGTGTACAGGCGGTCGACGCCGGTCGAGACCACGCAGAAGTCCGACTCGGCGCACGGGCGAGCGCGTGGCCCGCAGCCACCGTCCCCCGCATCGGCGCAACCGGCGTCGAGCGCGAGCTGGTTTCCCGCGTCGAGCTCCGGCACGGTGTTCTCGTTTCCCGCGGGCGTGGCGTTCGTCTCGTCCGAGCCCGCGCAACTCGCGAGCGCGCAGCCGAGCGTCGCAAGGCCTACGAGCGAAGCGGCAACGAGCCATCGCGTGCTCTCGAAGCTTCCGAGCGCGGACTTCATTGCGGCACCTCTCCGTCGCATTCCTTCATCGCGCACTTACCCTCGATACAGGGCTGGCCGGCCTCCGTATCGCAACGGTTCCCGCACGCTCCGCAGTGAGCATCGCTGTTCAGGACGTTGGTCTCGCAACCGTTCAACGGATCGAGATCGCAATCGGCCCAGCCCGGTAAGCACTCGAGCTCGCAGACTCCCTTCTTGCACAACGAAGTCTGGTTGGGCCCGGCGATGTCACACCGCTTGTAGCAACTCCCGCAGCTGGTCTCGTCGTTCAGCAGGTCGAGACAACGGAGATTGGAGGTCTCGAAGCTTCCGCAGAGCGTTTCGTTCGGCTTGCAGCCGCACTCGGCGATGCCCCCGCCCTGATCCCAACAGAGCTGTCCGGGCGCGCACTTGTTCCCGCATAGGCCGCAATTGTTCGTATCGGTCCTCTTGTAATTCCGGCCGACGTACACTTCGCAGCCGTTCGTAATGTCACCATCACAATTGGCGTAGCGGTCGATCTGGCCGCTGATGCACTTCAGTTTCCCGCACTGGCGATCGCCGCAGCCGTAGTACATGCCTGGCGGCGGCGCTTCGGCATCCGTAGGGTCTGGGCAGAAGTTGCCACAGGCACCGCAGTTCCAATCGTTGTTTCGGACGTCGACGCAGGTGCCACCACAGTCCACCATTCCGGGATCGCACCCGCACTTGCCCTCGATGCAAGAGACGCCCGGGGCGCATTCGTTGCCACACGCTCCGCAATTTTTCGGGTCGTTCGACGTTGCAACCTCGCAGCCGTCCTCGAACGAGTGGTTGCAGTCGGCGTAGTGGATGACCTTGTTGAAGACCAACCTGTCGAGGCATGCGGGCTCGCACGCGCCGTTCACGCAGCTGGACGTCATGTTGAGGTACTTGAAATCGCCGGGGCATTCCTCTCCGCACGCGCCGCAGTTCTTCGGATCGTTCGAGAGGTTCGTCGCGCACCTCATACCGTCCGCGCATGTCGCGTACGGCACCGGGCAGTCGGTGGCGATGCAAAGCTTGAGAGACGGCGGAGTGGAAGCCTCTGCGCTCTCGGCGTCGGAAGGCACGAAGGTGCTCGGCCCTGAGCCGCTGTCCGCGAATTCGTCGCCGACGCGGATGTTCGTCGCGCATCCGGTCGGGGTCGCGGCGAGGAGAGCGCCGGCGGACAGGACGAGCAGCCCGAAGGTCACGGTGCTCGATCGACGGATCTTGTTCACGGCATGTCTCCCACAGCTGAAAGAACGCGAGCGAGGTGTGCCGAGCTCGGATAGCGACTTCGAAAGGCACCCGCGCGCGTGCGCGCCTCGGCCGTCCGCCGCAACTTGACGAGGGCATCGATGGCGATCACCTCACGCTCCTGAGCGAGAACGCCCTCGGGAAAGCGAGACGGGTGCTCGTCGGCAAGGGCAAGCGCCCGGGTCGGATTCATGTTCAAAGACGCCTGCGCGCGACGGAGATACGCCACCTCGGACTCTCCCGACGGCGCACGCGCGATCGGCGCGCTGGGAGACGCTTCGGGCGCCGGTGACGCCGCCGGCTCATCGACCTTCGAAGGCACGGGCGGGTCCACCGCAGCGACGGGCTCCGGCGCAGCGGGGGCCGGCGGGTTCACGAGAGGAAGCTTCGTGGGCGTCCGTGCCGATATCGATTTAGCAACCGCAACATGCGAATCCTTGGACGGACCGATTGGCTCCTTCGCCGGCACGGGCGCAGGCTCCACGATGCTCGGCGGCGGCTCCGCGGGCGCGGCGATCGCCGTTGCGACGGGCTCGACCTCCGCCCGCGCCGCGACGGATTGCGGCTCGCCACGCCCCGTCACCATCTCGCGCGTATCGGAGGCTGCGCTCATGATGCCGATACCGATGACCGCCAAGATCCACTTCGCAGCGTGGACCCGAGGCGTGCTCGAGGCGAACGACTGCGCCGAGAGGAAGGCCGGCTCGAGGCGTCGCTCCATCCGCTCGACCTGCTGCGCATCCGGCCCCGGCCCCATTCGACCGGCCTGAATCAGCGTCTCGAGGAGTTTCTGGTCGTCGTCCAACATTGAGCCCACTCGTTTCTACGGCTTCTCAGATTTCGAGATCATTCCCAGGAGCTGCTGCTTCGCCGCGGCAAGGCGCGAGTACGCCGTCGCGCGGGGACAGCCGACGATGTCCGCGACCTCCGCCATTGGGAGCTGTTCGAGCTCGTAGAGGACGAAGACATCGCGCTTCTCGTCATCGAGCCGGCCGAGCAGCTTGAGCAGCTGGGTCCGGGCGTGCAGGCGCTCGGGGTCGCGGCTGTTCGTGACTCCCCCCGCTTCTTCGGTGACCTCGCCGACGAGGACTTCGTGGCGAACGCTCGCGCGCCTTCGATAGGCCACCGCCACGCGGAGACAGATTCCGTAGAGCCAAGCCCGAAACGAGCTCGCTTGTTCGAGCTCGGGGAGTTTTCGGAAGAGGACGACGAAGACTTCCTGGCTCACGTCCTCGAGGTCGCGCTCGGCGACGCCTTGGTAGCGGAGCGTTCGCCAGACGAAGGCGACGTTGTCACGGAAGAGCTGCCGCGGATCCATGGGCTGCGCCGAGTCGGATGCCGCGACCGGCTCGGTTCCGAAGTCGCTCGAAGAAAGGTGCGCTGCCCTCACGTATCAGCAGTGCGGTCTGCTCGGGCCGATTCGCAAAAAAATCGACGTTGCCTGATTCGAGCCCGACGCGCGTGTCGACGCGCGTGTCGAATGCCGACCGCCCGAACGCTGCGCAGGCCCAAAACTGCCGGGCAAGCATTCAGAAAGGACGATAGCAGTCGGCCGGCGCAACCCGCAACGGAGTGCCGGACGGACGGTCGACCGCGTTTTGCCCTGCTGAACCATCGGCCTCACACGACCGCTCGCTAGAACGAGATGGGCGTCGGCAGCAGGCTCTGCTGCGTGCCGTCGCCGATGGTCCCGTTCTCCGAGGCGCCCCAGCACTGGACGGTGCCGTTGGCGAGAATCGCGCAGCTCATGTCCGCGCCCGTCGCGACCCCGATCGCCGTGGAAATGCCGGAGACGGCGGCGGGTGACGGCCCCGTCGTGTCCGTCCCGTCGCCAATCTGGCCGTAGTAGTTCCCTCCCCAGCAGCGAAGAGTGCCGTCGGTGAAGCGCGCGCACGAGTGAGCGTCGCCCCGGGCCGAGATCTGGACGACGCCGGAGAGGCCGATGACGGTGACCGGGGTCGTTCGCGGAGGCGAGACCTCGACTCCGTCGCCGAGCTTGTACCAGTTGTTGCGCCCCCAGCAGCGGACGGTGCCGTCGCCGAGCAGTGCGCAGGAGCGAGCTTCCCCCGCAGAGATGCTGACGACGCCAGTAAGGCTGGGCCCAACCGCGGTCGTCGCCGGCCGCGTTGTCGTTCCGTCACCGAGCTGACCGAAGCTGTTGTCGCCCCAGCAGCGGACGGTGCCGTCCCCGAGCAGCGCGCACACGTGGGCGTCGCCCATCGTGATGTCCGTGACGCCGGTGAGGCCCGGGATGGTGGCGGGCGAGAGACCGTCGGTCGTCGTACCGTCTCCACGCGGAATGCCTTTGCCGACGTTGCCCCAGCACTGGACGCTCTTGTCCGCGAGAAGCGCGCAGGTGGAGAGCGAGCATGCGTCGATCTTCGTGACGCCAGAGAGGCCGGGAACGCTGACGAGACTCGTGCTGTCGACGGTGGTGCCGTTGCCGAGCCCTCCAGCGACGTTTCCGCCCCAGCAGCGAACCGCACCGCCGGTCACGACCGCGCAACTGTGATACTGGCCGACGCCAACATCCAAGGCGTCGGAGAGGCCGGTGACGGCGACCGGCGTCCCGCTGTCGACGGTGGTTCCGTTACCGAGTCCTCCATAAGGGTTCGCTCCCCAGCAGTGCACGGTGCCGTCGGTGAGGCGCGCGCAACCGTGGTACCGATGGATGGCGATCCGAAGCTCACCGGCGAGGCAGGACGATGCGTTCGGCGTCGTGCTCGCCTGCCCCGGCGGACAGAGCGTGCACTTGCGATCGGAGGCCGGTGTCCCCGGGGTGCTCACGAAGCTCCCCACCGCGCAGTCGGTCATGGGCGTGCAGGTCGCCGAATTCTTCGCCGTGCTGAAGCTGCCAGGGGTGCACGCGGCGCACGCCCGATTGATTTTCGTGCTCCCCGCTTCGGAGACGGCTTCGCCGGCGATGCATTCCGTCCACGGAACGCATGCCGTCGCCGGGTTCATGTCGTGGTCCCATGTGCCGCTCGGGCACGCCTCCAACGGCGACTGGCCACCGGCGCAGTGATTGCCCCAATCGCACGCGGTGCAGGTGGGCGGCAAGGTCGCGGTTCCCGGCGCCTTCTGCACCGAGCCCGCGGGGCACTCGCCGAGCGGTACGCACTTGGCTTGGTTCGCCACGGACGTGTACGTGCCCGCGGCGCACGGGGCACACTCCTGGTCGCTCGTGCTCGTGCCGGGCTTGGACACGTAGCTCCCGACGTCACACTTCGTCCAGGACGTGCAGCTCGATGCATTGCTCGTCGCGCTGAAGGTCCCGCTCGCGCACGCGGTGCACGTCCGGTCGGCCGTGGCGGAAGGATCACCGACCACATGGGTGCCAGCCTCGCACGTCGACCACGCTGCGCAGCCGCCGTTGTCCCACGCCCCGGCCGCGCACGTCCCGGCGTTCGTCGGGGTATCCGCACCAGGCGCACTCGAGGGGTCGTCGGAACAGGCTGCCAGCAGGACGAGCGTCACCACGGAGACCAGGCTCGATGCAAATCGTCGGGGTTTTGCCATCATTTTCGATTCCCGGACCTCAGGACTCCCATCCACGCGGGTTCGGCCGGTCGTGCGCGACGCAGCCCCGCTTCTTCAGCAGTGCGGGCATCCCGTGACGATTCTCAAAAAAGTTCGACGGCGAGCCCGAGGGCGAAGGTCGCGGAGACGAACGACGTCCGGTGCAGGCTCCGGTCGACCCCTTGGTCGTCGGCAAACGTCAGCTCGAAACGCTGCGGGGTGGCCACGATGCCCAAAGAGCCGAACAGGCGGAGCCGGTGCGCGAGCTCGTACGTCACATCCGAACGTACCCAGGCGCCGAAGGTAGAGGACAGGCCCAGTCGATTCCTCGCGAAGCCGCCGCCCCAGCCGGTGAAGGTGGTGATCTCTGGGCCAGCGCAGGCCGCGAGATGGAGGTTCGACCAGTTCGCGGAGAGCGGGCACACGGAGAGGCCGATCATCGTGCTGGCAAACCAGTAGCGACTGGACTCTGGGTTCACCCCGCTCCGGAGGGATGCGAGGAGATCCAGCGCCACCGGCCAAGCGCGAGCGGGCGTGAGGACGAGGCCGAAATTGGCGCCGGCTGCAGCGCTCATCGTCTGCTCGACCACGACCGCCGGGCCGAGACGACCTTGGAGATGCCAGCGAGCGGCCTCCTCGACGCGACGCCGCTCTTCGAGCTCTACCGTCGTGAAAGGCAGCTCGACCATGAGGGAGATGGCCAGGACGATCGCCTCCGACGCCTCCTCGCAGCTCTCGCCGGCGATGGTGATGTCGCGCGCGCCGAGAGGCTCACCACGTGATGTCGAAAGCGACGTTCGCGCCGTCCACCCGGTCCCGCTCTCGCTCCTGGCGATGGAGGCACGCAAGAGACGGTCGGCTGCATTCCGCGGTGCGAACGGCCGCCGATGCAGCGTGACTTCGACGTCTTCGACGAGCTCTGCCTCGGACAAGCACGTCTCCGCTCCGGGAGCGCGCGTCCATTCGAGGGAAACGAGGGCTCTTCGAGATTCCTCGCCGCTCGCGATCGTCGACAGCGCCAACATCGAGAACGCCGCGCACGCGCCGAGCAGCCGCGCAAGCATCGCGCGGGGACGATAGCAGTCGCCCGACGCCCCCGGCAACAGCACGCGCCGAGGGCTCGTTCGAGGCGGATCGAAGAGCTTTGTCACCGGCGAGGGAAGCTCGCCTCGGCAGCCCGGCTAAGGCATAACCGAGCTCGCGTCGTTCGACGCGGGAGGCGCAAGGCGACCGATGAACCCCAAAGTGGATGCATTCCTGAAGCGCGAGGAGAAGTGGCGCGCGGAGTTCGAGAAGCTTCGCGAGCTCCTTCTCGAGAGCGGCCTCACCGAAGAGCTGAAGTGGGGCCAGCCTTGCTACGCGCTCGACGACAAGAACGTCGCCCTCATCCACGGCTTCAAGGACTATTGCGCCATCCTCTTTCACAAGGGCGCACTGCTGAAGGATCCCAAAGACATCCTCATCCAGCAGACCAAGAACGTTCAGGCGGCACGGCAGATCCGCTTCACGAGCGTGGCCGAGGTGACCAAGCTCGCGAAGACGATCAAGGCGTACCTCCGTGAAGCCATCGCGATCGAGCGCGCCGGGCTGAAGGTCGAATTCAAGAAGACCGCGGAATTCGAGCTGCCCGAAGAGTTCGAATCCAAGCTCGCCAAGAGTGCCAAGTTGAAAAAGGCCTTCGCCGCCCTAACCCCCGGCCGACAGCGCGCGTACATCTTCCACTTCTCGCAGCCCAAGCAGTCGAAGACACGCGCCGCCCGCGTGGAGAAGAACATTCCGCGAATCCTCGAAGGCCTCGGCTTGGACGACTAACGGGGGGCGACCAAACCTCCAGCGGACCGGCGGGAGATCGGTGCGGGAGGTGACGAGCGACCACGCCGAGGTGAGAATCTCGGGGCCATATCCGGCGTGCGATTGAAACGCTCCGCCCTTTGCGCGAGACCAGGCCGCGACGGCGCCATTGCGAACGGCTTCCGGGCCTCCCTCGAGCTCGGCGATCGCGGCCAGGCACGGCACTCGGGCGATCGCGTCGCGAACGGCGTCCGCGCGGCGGTAGTCGGCGCTGAGCGTGAGCATCAGGTTGGGATCTTCATCGAACACGCCGTCGGGGCGAATGCCGTACGTCGGGTCGAGGTCGATGGGCTCGATGGCGAAGCCTCGCGAACCAAGCTCCTTCGCCAGGCTTGCCCTGCCTTCTTCCGTGAGATCGGCCAGCACGCCGATCGTTCGAGCCGTCTCGGGGACCGCCACCCAAGGAAACTCCGTGGGCGACGGGCGCGCGCGTGTGCCGTCCAGAATCTCGATCACCGAGCGCCGCGCATCGTCGTCGACCGCATACGAAGAGCGCCCATCGGCCGCGGCAATACAGAGCACGCGGGGCTCGTCCGACAGACCGCTGGCACAGTTCCGCTCCGCGACTTCGGTCGTGATTTCGTCGAAACGTCGTCGATTGGCGTCTTCGTCCAACGAGGCCCGAACGGCCGAATCCGAAGTTCGCGGATCGATCCCGAAACGGAACATGAGCAACTTCGAGGCGCTGAAAACGGACGCACTCTCGATCGGATGCCCGCACAAGAAGAAGCCGCGACCGTAATCGTCGAACAGTCGGTCATTGACCAGCAGCATGGCCCACGCACCGAGCTCGCGCGAGAGGCGCTGCGCGAGCGCGATGTGCCAGAGCGGCAAGCGAGGCCCGCGCACGTAAACGTTGACGACCTCGTTGACCTCCGAGGTGCGTGACAAGGCGATCGATGGCGCCTCGGGGAACGGCTCTATCGCGCGCGCGAGAGCGAGTCGCGAACGGTTGTAGATGTACTCGTGGTAGCGGCCTCGTTCGAGGGTATCGCGCTCGAGAATCACAATCCCGAGTTCCGGAAGCACGCGCCCGAGCGCTTCCTCGACTTCCTGCACACTCGACGCGCCGACGTAGAGGACCTGTCCGTACATGGCATAGTCACGTTACGCGAATCGCGGGCCGACGCGGTCGCGGAAACGACGTGATTCACGAGTACCCCTCATGGCGGTAGGCGGGCTCGATCGAGAGCAACAGCCTCGGCGCGCTCGGCGCCGGCGCGCGATAGACGACGCCGCTCGAGAGCGGCCACATTCTCCCTTTGAGAAGTACGACATCGAGCGGTGAGCAACATTGCACGACCGCACCGAGCCGGATCACCTCCGGAGGAACGAGGCCACGCGGGCCGAGGAGCGCGCGATCGACATCGCGTTCTTCGAGCCATTGGCTCGACGGCCCGGCATAGGTGCACACGAGACGCACGGTGCCTGGGTCGACGAGGAATCCGGGAAAGACCGGCGAAGCGAGCCGATTGAGGCGGACGACCACCTCGGGTGCTCCGCTCAGATAGCTCACGACTTCGCACCAGAACGCGATGTCCGAAAGGAGGACGTCGCGCGCATCGTCGGGCGGTAGTTCGGCAGCGAAGGCATCGAGTCCGTCGAAGCCATTTGGTTCGCCGCAAGAGACGAGCGCCTCCGCCTGGAAAGGGACCTTCTCCGAGATCGTTCGCGCATACGCGGCGAGCGCCTCGTGGCCCTGCCGGCGAACCACGACGGCGTTGAGGTGCGGCTCTTCGAGGGCGTCGGCGTCGACCGGGTCGTCGGTCCAGAGCGTACTACCGACTTCCCTCGGCCGGCTCTCCCACCCCGCCGACAGCGCCAAGCGGGCCGACGGCTCCCAGCGCTTCATCCCTTCGAGATCTTCTTCTCCACGAAGAGCACGTGCTTGCGTGCAATCGGATCGTACTTCTTCATCTCGATCTTGTCGGGGGTCGTGCGCTTGTTCTTGGTGGTCACGTACGCATAGCCAGTGCCGGCAGTCGAGACGAGCTGAATCTTGTCACGCATGGTGTCGCTCCTGGTTCGACCTCCGCACATATCGAACCACAGATTCTATTGCAATGCAGTTGCATTTAGATCGACTGGACGCGGAGACCCCGCGACAACCTCGACAGTGAGCAGGAACACAACCTGGCGGTAGGGATGCACGCCGGAGCCAGCGCAACGATTCGAGAAGTGGCCCTCCGTTCGCTGCCCTGATCGCTCGGATGAGCCGCGTATGACGGACCTCGTCCGCGCGTGTCCAAATGTTTCAATTCGAGCTCGTCGAGGGTCGTGTGCTTTTCTCGGTGGGCCATGAGTTCGTCGGTCGCGCCCGCAAGCCCATCCATCAGCGTCGTCTACATCGAAGACGATCTGAAGCTCGCACGACTGACGGAGCAGTACCTCACGTCGAATGGGGTCCAGGTCAGCGTGTACTCCGAGCCCCGGGCGGGCATCGCCGCGGGCGTGCGTGAGAGGCCCGACGTGGTGCTTCTCGATCTGATGCTGCCCGAGATGGACGGTCTCGAGGTGTGCCGCCAGCTCCGCGCCAAGGTCGCGACCTCCATCATCATGGTCACGGCGCGCGGCCAAGAGGTCGATCGCGTGTTGGGTCTCGAGACCGGCGCCGACGACTACATCGCAAAGCCGTTTTCTCCGCGTGAGCTCCTCGCCCGCATCCGGGCGCAGGCACGGCGCTCGCGCGGCCAGACGCGCCCGCAGGAGGAGATCGTCGTCGGACCGCTGCGCATCGATCTCGCGACGCGCACGGTCATGCTCGACGACACCGAGATGAGCCTCACCACGTACGAGTTCGAGCTCCTTCGCGTCCTCGCCGAGCGTCCCGGTCGCGTCTTGTCGCGCGAGCACCTCATCGAGAGCGTGCGCGGGAGTGCCGACGAGGCCTTCGATCGTTCCGTCGACGTTCGGATCTCTCGGCTCCGCCAGAAGCTCGGAGACAATCCGAGACACGCTCGACTGCTGAAGACCATCCGCGGCGTGGGCTACACGCTGGTTCCGCCCCGAACATGAAGCTCCCGATCACGCTCCGGATCTACATCGTCGGTTTGCTTCAGGCCGCGCTGAGCGTCACCGCGTTCGCGCTGAGCATCACCTACGCGATCCGCCAGAATCCCGAGCTCGACGAGACCACGGTGCTCCGCTACGTCGCCAACGAGAGCGAGCGGGCGCTCCAGGGGGCGGCGGACAATGCGGAGTATGCCGCGACTCGGATCGCCTCCGTGGCGAGCGAGCTGCATGTGCGAGTACGCGCCACCGACACTCACGGAACCAGCGTGGTCGACATTCCATCCGCGAACGTCGCCGATTGCCCGCCCGCCGATGCAGCCGGCATCGCGCGCGGTCCACACACTCTCTGCATGGTGCGCCAGATCGACGTGCCCGGCCATGGGCCCGTCCGGCTCGAGTTGGCTCGCCGCCAGTTCGCGAACATCGTCGAGAGGCTCATTCTGATGTTCGTCGTCATCTTCGCCGTAGGCTCGCTTCTCCTCGGCCGCTCGCTTGCCGTCCCGCTACGTCACATGGCTCGCGTAGCGCGCGCGTTCGGTCGCGGTCAGACGAGCGCTCGCGTTGCCCTTCGCCGGCGCGACGAGGTCGGCGAGGTCGCAGGCGCGTTCGACGAGATGGCCGACCAGGTCGTGAGCATGCGTCGCAACGAGCGCGAGCTTCTCGCCAACGTCTCGCACGAGCTGCGCACTCCCCTCGCCCGTATCCGTTTCGCCCTCGAATTGGCCGACAGCGCAGGCAGCGAAAGCGCGCACTGGCGAAGCGACATCGCCGACGATCTGGACGAGCTCGAACTGCTCATCGCCGACATCCTGTCCGCCGCGCGCATGGACCTCGACGCCGGACAGCCCCCCAATGGGCTCTCCCCGCTCCGCCTCGAAGACGTGGCCGTCGAGGACGTCGTGACCAAAGCGGTGAGCCGCTTTCGAAACGCTCACGCCGAACGTACGCTCGACGTCACCGACAATACGCGCGGCCTCACCGTCCATCTCGATCGGGTGCAGAGCCGACGCGCCATCGACAATTTGCTCGAGAACGCGCACAAGTACACGCCCGATCCGACGTCGGCCATCTCCCTCAATATCGACGTCTCCGAGAGCTCCGTCTTCATTCGAGTGATCGACAACGGAATCGGCATCAGCGACGAAGATCAGCAGAAGCTTTTCCGCCCGTTCTTCCGCGTCGACCGAAGTCGCTCACGAACCACCGGCGGCCTCGGACTCGGCCTCCTGCTCGTCCGCCGAATCGCGGAGGCCCACGGCGGCACCGCGACGATCGAGAGCGAACTCGGTCGGGGGACGACGGCGACCATCGAGTTCCCGCTTTCGTGACGGACACGTTTCGACACAGCCGGACAACTTAAGACACAAACCGGAAATGTTCCGGTCAGGCGTTTTGGTCAGGATGGCCGAAGAAACGCCATGAACCAACGCTCCTTCCTCTGTGCAACCGTCTTCGCCCTCTTTCCCTTCGCGCTCGAGGCCTTCCTACCGGCGTGCACCAATATCGAGACCAGCATCGATTGCGGAACACTCTGCGATAGGCAACGAAGCTGCTACCAGTCAAACCTGGATCGCAATGTTTGCCGCGATCGCTGCAACGACCTCGCCGACGACAACCACACGTTCCGCGATCAGGCGAGCGATTGCAGCGATTGCATCGCCAAACGAAGCACGTGTGCCGCCGTCACCGACCGCTGCGAAACGGTCTGTGCGCCCGTCCGCGAGCGCCTCGGCCTCAACGCCGCGAAGTAGGCGTCCCCCCCTAGGCTCTGCGCCCACCCCGGCCGGAAAGACCAGGCCTCACCGACGTTGTCCGCCTCTACTTCTTGCGCGGTACTCGTCGAGCGTCAGGATCGGTACGCCGGCTCGTCGCATGTTTGCGAACACCTCTTCGAGCACGTCGCGATCATCGTCGATGATCATCGGCGCCATCGTCTCGAGGTCGAACACGAGGTACCCAGAAGGTACCTCCACAAGCCCGTAGCGATCCATTTCGGTGGTCCACATCGGCTCGTAGGACCGCAACCTGTCACGACTCACGACGACTCCCCCGGTCCCCGATGTTTGACCCATGCTTGTTCACGGATGCATCGTATCCCGTCGGTCCTCGACCGGGTACAGCCCGGGTGCGTGAGCAGAAACGGTTCAACGACGCGGATCGAGGGCTTGGTCACCATGACCGCCGCGGACGACGCCCCCTAGCTCTCCGACCAGCAGGGTGCGGAGCTCGCTGCGAGCGTCGAGGCTCGGCCGCTCGAATCTGGCTATCGCTCCAGCGTTTCGAGGCGACCGATGATCGGTCACCTGCTCGAATGAGGCTTCGAGGTGAAGCGCCCAATCAAAGGATGCGTGACTTACCTATTTGAATCCGATCGAGAGAGGATTGCTTTCTATCAACGCGTGCCTATGTTCAACCGCTCGCCACGCCGAGGGAGTGAACGCCCTCGAGCCTCGAGCCTCGAGCAGCGCGAGGGGAGCGAGTGAGGAGGAATTGGGGAATGAGGGGGACGCAGTTGGCATTGCCGGAGCCGCCGCGTAGGGGTGGCAGGCGGCAGGGCGCAGGACGAAAGAGGTGCGAGGGGGCTCGGCCGTGCGTGGCGCATCGGCGGCGTCCGGAACATCACTTTCGTCATCCCGTGCATGTGACGCTGCGTATAGCGAAGGGGCTACCGAGCTTTCGCAACGAGCGAGTCTATCTGGCCGTCGAGTCGGCGATTCGAGCCACGCGAAAGCCGGACTTTCGCATCGTGGAATTCTCGGTCCAGGACGACCATATCCACGCGTTGGTCGAGGGCGACGACAAGCGGTCTCTCGAACGCGGGCTCAGAAGTCTCATCGCACGCGTGACGAAACGCGTGAAGAAGGCGCTCGGAATCTCGCGCGCAAAAGTCTTTGGTGATCGTTACCATCGCCGCGACCTCACGAGTCCGCGTCAGGTTCGAAATGCGCTCGTCTACGTCCTCGCGAACTTCAAGAAACACCTTCGCATGACGCAGGGCGCACCGCGAATCGATCTCCGGTCCTCCGCGCAGTGGTTCACGGGCTGGATTCAGAACAGACAGCTTCCGGCGGAGTCATCGCCTGTGGAGCCTCCACGAACCTGGCTCGCGCGGGTTGGGTGGATGAAACACGGCTTGATTCATCCAGGCGAAGCGCCACGATCCCCGAGCTGACGGCCGTCCAGCCTATGCCCGGAGTTGATCGCCGGCCACGTCGCACGCTCCTTTGCTCCCGGCTCTACGCGACGCTTTCGTTGGGAAGCACGACTCTCCTGGGGTTCGGCGTTCGAATCGTACCCCGATCGGACCAAGCAAGAACGCGACCGGACGCGCCCCATTGTGAACCGCTGCTTAACAGCTCATTCACCCTACGGCGGGTAGTCCCTCGGCACGATCGAGCGCATCGTACACACTCATGGCGCGGGTACTCGTTACTGGCTCTGCAGATGGGTTAGGTCGGGCCACGGCACAGACACTCCTTGCCGAAGGGCACCAGGTCGTTGTCCACGTCCGTAGCCAGGCTCGGGTCACCGCCGTGCAAGAGCTCGTGGCGCGAGGCGCAAGCGTCGTTGTCGGGGACCTCGCCGATCTTCGGCAGACGCGCGCGCTCGCGGGCCAAGTGAACGCTCGCGGGCCAATGGATGCCGTGATCCACAACGCAGGCGTCTACTCCGGCCCGTCCGTGCTCCCGGTCAATGTTGTCGCGCCCTACGTTCTCACGGTCCTCATCCAACGTCCCAAACGCCTCGTCTACCTGAGCAGCGGCATGCACCGTAGTGGGCGCCCGGCGCTCGACGGGATGGACTGGACCGGACACCACGAGACCGGTTCCTATTCCGACAGCAAGCTCTTCGTCACCACGCTCGCGTCCACAGTCGCGCGGCTCTGGCCGGACGTTCTCAGCAACTCGGTCGATCCGGGTTGGGTCCCGACGAGGATGGGCGGCCCCAATGCGCCGGACGACCTACGGCTAGGACACGTCACCCAAGAGTGGCTGGCGACCAGCGATGCCGCCCAGGCGCGCACCACGAATGGCTACTGGCACCACCAACGACGGGTCGATCCACATCCTGCGGTACACGATTTGAAGTGGCAGACCCGCCTGCTCGATGAACTGGCTCGGGCCACCGGGGTCTCACTGGCATGAAGGCACGCCGAAGCGGTGAAACACTTTTGAAGGGTCAGGGCGCGCAGTCGGGGTCGAAGAGCTCGGGGCGATACTCGAAGTGCATCGTGTCGAAGTGAGCCCAGCGTCCTCCCCAGATGAATCGTTCGGACTCGAACGCATCGACGATGGCTTGCGGAATGGAGTTCTTCCACGTGAACGAGCCGTCGGGCTTCTTTTCCCACTCCCAGTAGTTGCTCGCCGCGGTTCGATGTCGATCGCAATTCCGTACGAGTGCGCGCTCATTCGATTCGTGTTCGCGATCGGGCGCCATAGATAGGTGCCGCCGAGCGGACCGGTGACGAACGATCGGAGCGACGGCGTCTGCCCGATGAGCTGTACGAGCTTCGTCGAGACCCTCGCGAGCGCCGCGGCTGCGAGCGTATGGAAGGTCACGCTCTGACCGACGAAGTCCACGGCGACGAGCTTCGCTTCGACGGCCTTTGCAGTGTCACCGAAGGTTGCCTTGAACAGCACGTCGTTCCGAATGCGGCCAGGGTCGTCGTTTGCCGTGTTGACCGGAACGATCGGCCCGGTGCGATACGGCATGGCGAGCGTATCTTCGAGGTCGGGCGCCGCGAGGGCCTCGTCGAAGGACTTCGTCTTCCCGTCGTCCCACGCGAGCTCGGTGCCGTCAGGCAGCTTCAGCGACCAGGTCCCGGAGGCCGACTTCGTAGGGGTGCCGACGTAGTACTTGGCCAAGCACTTCAAGCGCCGCTCGGGCGCGGAAATCGCCGATGGCGACGACGAGGAGGGAGGAGCATCCCCCGTAGGCTGCGTGGCCGGACTGCCCGCCGCGGAGGGCACACCGGTTGTCGGCGCCGGATCGCGGCTCTCGACGACCGTCGACGACGAACTTCCGCCACACGCCGAGATCATCGACGCGGCGAGCACGAACGAGGCAAACGAAGCGAACGACGCGAACGACGCGAACGGCCTGGCCGACCTGGTCATGGCGATAGTCGTACGCCAGATTCGCTTGAGGTCAACCGACGATGTTCGCGATCGCTCCCGCTGTTGCGAAGAACTGACGCCGATTGACGCCAGGCGGGGTAGCCTCACGCCGTGACGACTTCCGACGACGTGACGTTCGTTTCGCTCGGGCTCTCTGGGCCTCTCCTTCGAGCGCTCGAAGAGCTCGGGCACGAGCGGCCGCGCGCCATTCAGGCGGCTGTGATCTCCGCCATTCTCGACGGCCGCGACGTCTGGGCGTCCGCCGAAACAGGCTCGGGCAAGACCGCAGCCTTCGTGCTCCCGCTTCTCGAAAAGCTCGGCACCCAACGCCGCGCGACGACGCCAGGGCGCCCCCGACCGCTTCGTGCGCTGATCCTCGTGCCGACACGTGAGCTCGCCGCGCAGATCGGCGAAGCCATCGATGACTACGCGCGTCACCTCCCCGAACGACCCAAGACGTGCATCGCGTTTGGGGGCGTTTCGATCAATCCGCAGCTGATGTCGCTTCGCGGCGGTGCGGACATCGTCGTCGCCACACCAGGCCGCCTCCTGGATCTCGTATCTCACAACGCTCTTCGCCTCGCGTCTGTCGAGATGCTCGTGCTCGACGAAGCCGATCGGCTGCTGTCCCTCGGCTTCGCCGACGAGCTTGCGCGCGTGCTCTCGCTCCTCGGTCGACGTCAGACGCTCCTCTTCTCGGCCACCTTCCCGCCCGCAGTTCGCGCCCTCGCCGAGAAGGTGCTCGCGGCTCCGCTTCGGATCGATGTCGCGCGCGAAACGGTCCTCGGCAGTCCGGACGCAAACATCGTTCAACGTGCCATCGAGGTCGACGAAACCAAGCGAACGCCGCTCCTTCGGCACCTGCTCGCGACGGAGGGATGGTCACGCGTCCTCGTCTTCGTCGAGAGTCGACATTCGGCCAACCACGTCGCCGAGAAGCTCCAGCGCGCGCAAATCGCCGCCGCGCCGTTTCATGGGGATCTCACCCAGGGCACGCGAACGACGACGCTCGAAGCCTTCAAAGACGAGCGCCTCCAGGTTCTCGTCGCTACCGATGTCGCAAGCCGCGGCATCGACATCACCGCCCTCCCCGCCGTCGTCAACTACGACCTCCCGCGCTCCGCCGCCGACTACGTCCACCGCATTGGACGCACCGGTCGCGCGGGCGAGAAGGGCGTCGCCGTCAGCTTCGTCACGCCCGACGCCGAGCCCCATTTTCGACTCATCGAAAAGCGTCACCGCATCCGCGTCGAACGCGAGCGCATCGCCGGCTTCGAACCTACGCCACGCGATCCCGCTGCCGCCTCGGCCGCTCCCGTCCGCGATCCTCACGGCGGTGTGAAGGGAAAACGAAAGAGCAAGAAGGACAAGCTGCGTGAGGCCGCCGCCCGGGCGGCCAAATGAGGACGCGTACGGTGCGTGTCATGTCCTGAACGTCGCCACGAGAAATCGCTCGCAACGCGCAACTTCCTCTGCGCTCAGACCGATGGCTCGATATGGCCATCACTGAGGACCGATTCCCAAGGTTGTTCTCTGCACTTCTGCTCGTGGCTTGCTGGGCCTGCGAGCAACCATCTGCGACGAAGGCGGCGTCGATCGCCAAGGAAGCCCCGACCACGGACGCCGCGCCGAAGGTCCCCCCGGCGTCGACGCCAATCACGAACGAGCCGCCACTCGCGAGCGCGCCTGTCGTCATCGCCGCGGCCCCCGGCTTCACACCAACGCGCCTCGCGATGGGCGTGAGCTTCGACGTCCCTCAGGGCTTCTCCGTCGTGCGCGACGACGACTCCTCCGCGCTCTTCGCAGGGCCCCAAGGGGCACGCCTCCTGGTCGCGTCCCAAGGCGAATGCGGTCTTGGCGAGAAGGTCTTGTGCCAGCCGACGAACGACAACGAAAAGAAATGGGCGCGAAGCGCGACGAAGACATCGTGCCTCATCACCGGCGTGCGCGGCGACACGATCGTTTGGGAGCGCGGCCGCGTCGTCGACGGCGTCGTCTACACGATCCGGTTCGAGTATCCGAAGGCGGCCAAGGCAGCCTACGATCCGATCATCTCTCGCGTATCGAAAACGTGGAAAGTCCCCGACCGGATGTTGGGCGGCTTCTATTGCGGGCCTCCACTCGGAGGCGGCCCAGTCGGTGACTGAGGAAAACCAGCCTGTTCAGCAGGGCTGCAATGCCTATTCAGTCGTAGAGAGACGTGTAGCCGGGGAATGTGCAAATCCCCGCTTCACACGACCATTGCCCTTCGCCCGGCAGATAGATCGGACAGTCCGACGCGACCGTGCAAGCGATCCGCCGTTTCGTGCAAACGAAGTTCTGAATCGCCCCCGGCTTTGACTGCGCTGGCTGATTGCAGATCGCGTCTACTCCACAAGGGTTGTAAGTCTCGCTCGTGCGTTCGCAGGTGCCCAAGCACTCGGCGTGGCACGCGCCGGCAACACACGCAACCTCGGGCGCGCACCGCCCGGCCCGCTGCGCCGCGGCCGAGTTGATACAGTCCGACGCGGTCTGGCAGCTATCGTCCTCCGCGCTGCTACCGCAGTGAGCGGTAATGCACGCGAGGAGCAGCACAATCATCGGGGTGGCGCGATTGGACCGACGCGATTTCATCATGAAGCCTCAGAAAACAGAGTCATAGAGCATCGTGTTGCACGATGGGCCCAAGGTCTCGAGGCCCCCAACAACCCCGCGTCTTGCGCGCGCGAGCGATCGACGCGGCGCTACGTAGGCTCACCCTTCGAGCACCGCCGGGAAGCCCCACTGCGCGAACAGCTCGGGCAGCACGAACACCGTAAGCTCGGAGATGTGCGCGTCGTCGTCGAGGGTAAGCACCGTGAGGCAGGTCGCGATGTAGCGGCCATCGGATGCGCGCACGTAGGCCATCGCGGCGGGCTGGCCGTTCATCGTGCTGGGCACGATGCGGTAGCGGCCCGGGCGCGGGGCTCCATCCCAGGTGCCCGGCGAGTGATGCACCGCGACCACCGCATCCCGGCCGTCGAGCCAGTACGGCCACGGCGGCATGTTCATGATCGCGTCATCCGTCAGCATCGCGACGAAGCCGTCGAAGTTGCCGGTCTCCCATGCGCGCACGTAGCGATCGACGACGTCCGCTTGGCGTCGCGCCAGGTCGGGGCTCGGCTCGCGGGTGTGTGGCCTCGCGATCGTCGCGCGCGCCCGCTGTAGCGCGCTGTTGACCGCGGCTTCCGTGGTCTCGAGGATCGCGGCGACCTCTGCCACGTTCCAGTCGAGGACGTCGTGCAGGATCAGCGCGGCTCGCTGGCGTGCGGGCAGTACCTGGACGACGCGCACGAACGCGAGGCGCATGCCCTCGCGCAGGCGCACGGCGTCCTCGGGGCTGCGCGCGAGCGGCAGGCTCGCGTCGGGATAGGGCTCGAGCCAGTGGATGTCGGCGCGCGGGTCACCCACCGGCGGTCCAGGCTCGACGGGCGGGCCGACGTCCTGCGGCAGCAAGCGGCGCGCACGCGTCTTCAGCATGTCGAGGCACGTGTTCGTCACGATGCGGTACATCCACGCGCGAAAGCTCGCGTGTGGCTCGTAGGCACCGAGCCCGCGCCACGCCTTGATCCGCGCCTCCTGCATGGCGTCATCGGCGTCGTGGAAGCCGCCGAGCATGCGGTAGGCGTACGCGTGGAGCTCGCGACCGAAAGGCTCGACCAGACCGCGAAAGGCAGCTTCGTCACCGCCTCGAGCGGCGCCGAGCAGCGTATCGTCTTTTTTTTCGCTCATGGCCTCATGTAACCGATGAGTGGGGCGCGCGGCCGTCGTTTCATCGCCAGACTACACCGCGAAAGGCGACTACAGATGAGCAAGGTGTTCTTCAGCGTCAGCATGTCCCTCGACGGGTACATGGTTCCTCCGGGCATGGACCTGGCCCATGCAGGGGATCCGAGCTACCTCGACTGGGGCGCGCAGTGGGGAAAGCTGCAGAGCTGGATCTTTCCGCAAAAGTTCTTCCGGGAGAGGCTCAAGCTCGGCGAAGGCGGCGAGACCGGCAGGGACAACGAGGTCGCCGAGGGGACGTTTCTGCGCACCGGCGTCAGCATCATGGGCAAGCGGATGTTCGACCTTGGCGAACGGATGTGGCCCGAGGAGGCGCCGTTCCACACGCCGGTCTACGTGCTCACCAAGACCGTGCGCGAGCCGTGGGTGCGCCCCGGCGGGAGTACATTCTACTTCGTCAACGACGGCATCGAGAGCGCGTTGCGCCAGGCGCGCGCCGCGGCCAACGGCAAGGACATCCGCATCGCGGGCGGCGCGCATGTGATCCAGCAATACTTGAACGCCGGCCTCGTCGACGAGATCAACGTCGCCGTGTCGCCCGTAGTGTTCGGCGGCGGCAGCCGCTTGTTCGAGGAGACCGATCGCAAACTGCAGCTCGAGATCATCGAGGCGATTCCGTCGCCGCGCGTCACGCACCTGCGCTACGCCGTGCGCAGGGCGTGAGCTACGAATGCGCGAGGACCGCTCGACCGGCCCACGTCTCCGCGGGGCAATCGGGCGAATGGGGGCCACCACGGCGCTCGCTCTGCTCGCGGGCCGCTCCGATCGCTCACTCGACCAAGCCGCGAACCGTATTCCGGCGAGGGTGCGCCACCAGTTTCCCATGCTCGAACAAGTCTACGTCCGCTCGCCGGTGTACGTCGACGAAGTCCAACTCGTCAAAGGACGAGACCTCCACGCGCTCCTTGCCGAGTTGCAGCGACTTCGTCGAATCTGCGCGCGCGAGGAGTTCATGCGCCGTGTGACCGTATCGCTGACGGAAGGAAGCGATCGCTGCGAGACCACGTCTCCCTGAGAGGGATCGAGAAGACCTGCCGCGCGATCGCGCGCCGTTGACAGCGCTCGTCGGAACGCTCTCCGTCGCGCTCCTCGCTCGATCGCAGATGGCCCTGCGCTCGAGGCGGTGAAGCCTTAGGTAAATCGTGACCGCGCTCGACTCGTCACCGTGTCGGCCGAGCACGTCGATCATGCCCTCCTTTCGGCAGCGCCCCTCGACAGCGACGCTCATGAAAGATGCTCGCGAACATCGCCGTATCGCGCGCGTCCTACGCGTTGTGGTCCTGCCAGCGATCGTCGGCGTCCATGGGTGTGCGGAATCGCAAGTCGCGGCGCCGGCAATGGCAACTTCGCCGACGTCCAAGAGTACCGTCGCGGCACAGGCTGCGGCCACGACGACAACCACGGAGGCCGCGGCTCTCGATGCCCCGCCGATGAAGGCCTCCTTCACCCTCGAGCAGGCCATCGCCGAAGCACTCGCACGACATCCCCTGCTCCGCGCCGCACGCGCCGACGAGCGCGCCGCCGACGCACGCGTCGACGAGGCGCATCTGCGCGAGCTGCCGTCCGCCGGAGTCAGCGCGGAGCTCAATCGATCGACGGGCAACACCGTGCCTGGGGCGTTCTTCTATTCGCAAGGCTTTCCCGCGATCTCCGGTCCCGTCGAAGGAAAGGCGCTCAACGCAGGGAATTGGCAAACAGGCGCGAGCATCTGGGCGTCGTGGGATGTCCTCACGTTTGCACGCGAAGCCGGGGTCATCGATTCGGCGCTCGCTCAGCGTCGGGTGTCGACCGCACGAGTGAGCGTGGTGCAGCTCGACGTCGCGTATGGCGCGGCGGACGCGTTTTTGCTCCTCCTCGAAGCGCAAGAGACGGTTCGTGCCGCGCAGGCCACCGTCGATCGCGCCGAGACGCTCGTCGCGATGACCAAGCCACTCGTCGACCAGACCCTCCGCCCGGGCGTCGATCTCGCTCGCGCGCAGGCCGAGCTTGCCGCTGCACGCACGCTGCTCGCCAACGCCACGCAGGCGCGCGACGTCCGGCGTGCAAACCTCGCCGTGGCCATCGGTGAAGCCGGCCTGGTCGTCGAGGCTGCGCCAGGCAACGTCCTCGAGCCCGTCGACGTTCCTCGTCAACCTGCGCGCATCGCCGACAACCCCCAAGTGGTCGAAGCCAATGCGGTGGTCGAGCGGTTCAGTGGAGAGCGCGCGGCCGTGCGAGCGCAGTTCTTACCGCGCATCGATCTCGTCGCAGCACTGTACGCGCGAGGGACTGGCCTGTCAGTCGTTGGTCTATCTCAGAGTCCCGCAAACGGCCTCGTTCCTGACGTGGCGAATTGGGCCGCCGGTTTGGTGGTGACTTGGTCGGCGCTCGATATCCCCTCGATCAGCGCGCGCTCGCGCGCAGCGAATGCAGACTACACAGCTGCGATTGCACGGCGGGATCAGGTGGTGCTCGCCGTGTCGGGTCAGCTCGAAAGTGCGTCGGCCTTCCTGCGGGGCGCGCAAAGCATTGCGCGTGAGACGCCGATTGCGCTCTCCGCAGCTCGAGCAGCCGAGCAGCAGGCCCTCGCGCGATATCGAACGACACTCGCGCCCATCGTCGACGTCGCGGACGCCGAACGAGTCCTCACGCAGGCGGAGATCAACGACGCAATCGCCCGAATCGAAGTGCGACGCGCCCTGCTGGCGCTCGCGCGCGCCGCCGGTGACCTTGGCCCCCTTCTGTCGAGGTAGACCATGTGGTTGGTTCACGCGGCGCTAAGGAGGCCCATCACCGTCCTGGTCTTGGTCATCGCCATGGCGCTCCTGTCGTTCGTCGCGATCGGGCGCACACGGGTCGACATCTTTCCGGATTTGAACATCCCGACCATCTACGTCGCGCAGCCCTATGGCGGAATGAGCCCTCAGCAAATCGAGGGCTTCATCTCGTACTACTACGAATACCACTTCCTCTATATCGACGGCATCGAGAGCGTCGAGGCGCGGTCGATTCAGGGCACCGCTCTCTTGCGACTGAACTTTCACCCTGGCACCGATATGAGCCAGGCGCTCGCGCAGACGATCTCGTACGTCAATCGCGCCAAAGCGTTCATGCCGCCGGGCACCGTACCGCCCTTCATCATTCGGTATGACGCGGGAACGCTCCCTGTCGGATATCTCGTCTTCTCGAGCCCGACGCGCACGCTCGCCGAGATGCAAGACCTGGCGCTCAACCGCGTTCGTCCACAGTTCGCAACGCTTGCCGGCGTTTCATCGCCTCCGCCTTTCGGCGCGAGCCAGCGAACGATCGTCCTCGACGTCGATCCGCAGAAGCTACAATCGTATGGGCGTTCGCCCGCCGACGTGGTGCAGGCACTCGCGACCGGCAACAGCATTCAGCCGGCCGGAAACGCCGATATCGGAACGACGAACACACTCGTGACGACGAACTCGACCGTCGTCGACTACCAGGACCTGCTCGATATCCCGCTCCAGCTCGGACCAGGCAAGTCCGTGTACATGCGTGACGTCGCGACCATCGCGGACAGCGCCGATCTCCTCGCCGGCTACGCGCTTCGCAACGGGAAGCGCACGATTTACATCCCCGTGACGAAGCGCCCCGACGCATCGACCATCACCGTGGTCGACGCGGTCAAGCAGAGCCTCCCACGTTTTCAGTCGCTTTTACCCGACGACGTGCACGTCGATTACGAGCTCGATCAATCGGCCTACGTACGGGCGGCGCTGAGCTCCGTGTTGCGTGAGGCATCGATCGGGGCGGCCCTTACGGGGCTCATGCTATTTCTCTTCCTCCGCGATTGGCGCTCGTCGCTGATCGTCGTCATGACCATCCCCTTCGCGCTTCTCAGCGCCGTCGTTGCGTTGAGGCTCGCTGGCCAGACGATCAACATCATGACGCTGGGCGGTCTCGCGCTCGCGGTCGGCGTACTCGTCGACGAGGGAACGGTGCTCCTCGAGAACATCCACGTGCATCTCGACGGAGCCGAGACGAAGGCGCGCGCCGTGCTCGCCGCCAGTCGCGAGGTCGCAACGCCTCGCCTCCTCGCCATGCTCAGCGTGTTTGCCGTCTTCCTGCCGGCATTCTTCATGAGCGGACCTGCGCAATCGCTCTTCCTTCCGCTCTCGCTCGCCGTCGGCTTCTCGATGGGGGCGTCGTACCTGCTCTCGAGCTCCCTCGTGCCGGTACTTGCGAACTGGATGCTGCGGGAGGTCCACGCCACGGGCGCGAGCGAGGAAGCGGCTCCGCCGAAGAAAGAGCCGGCATTCGTCAGGTTCCGGCATCGCTTCGAAGAGGTGCTGACGCGCGTCATGCGATATCCAATTTTGCTGCTTGCGGGCTACGCGATCGTCGCCGCCCTGGTTCTGGGATTGGTCGCGCCTCGCCTGCCCCAGGAGGTCTTTCCCTCGTCCGCATCGAAGCAGTTTCGTCTTCGCGTCGACGCCCCCGACGGCACTCGGGTCGCGGTAACCGAGGACCGGGTGCGCCGGGCCCTCGAAGCCATTACCGAAGAAGCCGGGGAGAACAATCTCGATCTCAGTCTCGGTTATGTCGGCACGCAGGCCTCGTCATACCCAATCAACGCCGTATTCTTGTGGACGAGCGGGCCGCAACAAGCGGTCATCAACATCGGGCTGAAGCGAGACAGCCATCTCGAGCTCGGGGAGCTGAAGGAGCGACTTCGCGCTCGCTTGTCGCGTGATTTGCCGGACCTCCGATTCTCTTTCGATCCGGGCGATCTCGTCAGCCAGATCCTCAACTTCGGCGCCCCGTCTCAAGCCGAGGTGGCCGTCACGGGCCCTCAGTATGGCGACGCGAAGGCGTACGCCGAGCGCGTTCGCGAACAGTTGGGAAAGGTGGAATCGCTTCGTGACGTGGGCTTCGAAGAGCCGCTTCATTACCCGACGGTGAACGTCAAAATCGACCGCACGCTTGCCGGTCAGCTCGGCGCCACCGCGAACGACGCCGCGGCTGCCGTCGTCTCGTCGACAGGGTCGAGCCGCTTCATCGCTCCCAACTTCTGGCGCGATCCAAAGTCGGGAGTCAGCTACCAAGTGCAGATTCAGGTTCCGCAGCCGCAGATGACGTCGATCCAAGACATCGCGAACATCCCGGTGTCGAGCTCGACGGGGGCCTCTCCGCTGCTTCGACAGCTCGCAGCGCTCGAGCCCACCACCGTGCCCGGCGAGCTCGATCGAAAGAATGGTCTCTGGATGCTCTCCCTCTCGGCGAACGTGGCGAGTAACGACGTCGGCGGCGCAGCACGGGATATCGGCACGGCACTCGACCGCGTGGGCGCGGCACCTCGAGGCGTGAAAGTCGAGGTACGCGGTCAGGTCAACGCGCTCCGCCAGATCTTCGGCGAGCTCGCGATTGGGCTCGGTGCGGCCGTCGGCATCATCCTCCTGGTACTCACGGCGAACTTCCAATCGGTTCGCCTGGCGTTCGTCGTTCTTTCGACCGCGCCGGCCGTGCTCGTCGGCGTGGTGCTCATGTTGATCATCACCGGAACGTCCGTGAACCTCGAGAGTTTCATGGGAACGATCATGGCCATCGGCGTGGCGGTCGCGAACGCGATCCTGCTCGTGACCTTTGCCGAGAAAAACCGGCGGAATGGCGCTGACTCGCACGATGCTGCGCGTGGCGCGGCGACCGAGCGACTGCGTCCTGTCCTGATGACGAGCCTGGCGATGATCGCGGGCATGGTCCCCATGGCGCTCGCGATTGGCGAAGGGAGCGAAGAGACGGCGCCGCTCGGACGAGCGGTCATCGGAGGTCTCTCCATGGCCACCCTCGCGACCTTGTTTCTCCTGCCCACCGTCTTCGGAATCGTTCAACGAAAAGCGCCGACCGCTTCCCGCTCGCTCGACCCGGAAGATCCGGAGAGCCGCTTCAACGAAGCGCGGAGCGCGACATGAACCGCTTCTCGCTCGCGTCCGTGTGCGTGGGAAGCCTGGTGCTCGGCGCGTGTGACAAGAAGGCGCCGGCGCCGCCGTTGGCAATGGCCTCGTCGTCCGTCGAGACGGTCCCGGTGGTCTCGCGAACACTCGATACGGTGGACCGCTTGCCAGCGCAGCTCCTGCCCTACGAGATGGTCGACGTCTATCCAAAGGTCACCGGCTTCCTCGAAGAGATCCGCGTCGACGTGGGCTCGCAAGTCAAACAAGGGGACTTCTTGATGCGCCTGTCAGCGCCCGAACTGCTGGCGCGTAAAGCCCAGGCGCACGCGGCGCTCCAGTCCGCAGAATCACAGCTCACCACGGTTCGCGCGAAGCTCGCCGCCGACGAGGGAACCTACAAGCACCTCGCGCAGGCGGCGCAGACACCGGGCGTGGTTGCCGCCAACGATCTGGCGATCGCTCAGCAAACCGTCGAGGCGGATCGGGGCAGCGTGGGCGCCGCCGAGCACAACGTCCGTGCAGCGCGCGACACGCTCCGTGAAGTTGCGCAGATCGAGGCGTATCTGACGATCTACGCGCCATTCAACGCCACGGTCACGCGGCGAAACCTTCATCCCGGTGCCCTCGTCGGCCCCGCCGCGGGTCAGCCGTCAGCGATACCCATCATCCAGCTCGTCGACGTCGATCGCCTTCGCCTGGTGGTGCCAGTCCCCGAGGCCGACGTGGGCGCGATTCGCGACGGGCAAGAGGTGGCCTTCAGCGTACCGGCCTATCTCGGCGAGATCTTCCGCGCGCCAATCGCCCGCGTGTCCCACGACATCGACCTGAAGACTCGCACGATGCACATCGAGCTCGACGTGCCGAACACGGACAAGCGCCTCTCCCCCGGTGCCTTCGCCACCGTGTCGTGGCCCGTCACTCGCGACCGCCCAACGCTCTTCGTGCCGACATCGGCGATGGCCTCGGATCAGCAGCGAACGTTCGTCATTCGAATAGCGAACGGAGTTGCGGAATGGATGGTCGTCCAGACGGGACACAGCGCGAACGGCGAGATCGAAGTGGTCGGCGATCTCCGCCCCGGCGACGCCGTCGTACGCAACGCAACCGACTCCATCCGCAATGGCGAGAAGGTCAACAAGCACCCGTCAGCCGACGCCAGCCCGACGAACGGAGAGCACCGCTGAGAGACGCTCGCGCGGTGTTTGAGGCGACGAGCTATTTGGAAGGCGAACGGCGCACGGGGCTCGACGACCGCTTCGATTCGGGTCGTCGAGCCTCGCGCGGTCTATTCGTTACTCGGCGCTGGGCGCCTTCTGGTCGTCGACAATTTTCATGTGGATGCGACCGCCGCCTTCGCGGAACTCGGCGGCCTTGGCTTCGAGACCGGCGGTGCGCTCGGCCAGGCGGCGGACGTCCTGCGTGATGCTCATCGAGCAGAACTTCGGGCCGCACATCGAGCAGAAGTGGGCCGTCTTCTGGGCGTCCTTGGGGAGCGTCTCGTCGTGGAAGGAGCGAGCCGTGTCCGGATCGAGCGCGAGATTGAACTGGTCGATCCAGCGGAACTCGAAGCGTGCCTTCGAGAGCGCGTCGTCACGGAGGCGCGCCGCGGGGTGGCCCTTCGCGAGATCGGCCGCGTGCGCTGCGATCTTGTAGGTGATGACACCCGTCTTCACGTCGTCGCGATCGGGCAGCCCGAGGTGCTCTTTCGGCGTGACGTAGCAGAGCATGGCGGTACCGAACCAGCCGATCATCGCCGCGCCGATGCCCGACGTGATGTGGTCGTAGCCCGGAGCGATGTCCGTGGTGAGCGGGCCGAGCGTGTAGAACGGAGCTTCTCCGCACTCGCGGAGCTGCTTGTCCATGTTCGCCTTGATCTTGTGCATCGGCACGTGGCCGGGGCCCTCGATCATGACCTGGCAGCCCTTCTCCCACGCGACCTTGGTGAGCTCGCCGAGCGTGGTGAGCTCCGCGAACTGCGCGGCGTCGTTGGCGTCGGCGATCGAACCGGGGCGGAGGCCATCGCCGAGCGAGAAGGAGACGTCGTACTTGCGAAGGATGTCGCAAATGTCGCCGAAGCGCTCGTAGAGGAAGCTCTCGCGGTGATGTCCGAGACACCACGCGGCCATCATCGAGCCGCCGCGCGAGACGATTCCGGTGACGCGATTCGCCGTCAGCGGCACGTGGGCAAGGCGAACGCCCGCGTGGATCGTGAAGTAGTCGACGCCCTGCTCGCACTGCTCGATGAGGGTGTCGGAGAACACCTCCCAGTCGAGCTTCTGCGGATCGCCGTGCACCTTCTCGAGGGCCTGGTAGATGGGGACGGTGCCGATCGGCACCGGGGAGTTGCGCAGAATCCATTCACGCGTGGCGTGGATGTTCCGGCCCGTGGAGAGATCCATGACGGTGTCGGCGCCCCAGCGGATGGACCACACCATCTTCTCGACTTCCTCGGCGATGGAAGACGCGAGCGCGGAGTTTCCGATGTTCGCGTTGATCTTCACGAGGAAGTTTCGCCCGATGAGCATGGGCTCGAGCTCGGGGTGGTTCACGTTCGCCGGGATGATGGCTCGTCCCGACGCGATCTCCGAGCGAACGAACTCCGGCGTCACGACGTCGGGAATCGAAGCTCCGAAGCTCTCACCGTCGACGAGGGCGCTCCGTCCGAGGTTCTCGCGAGCCGCCGCGTAGACCATCTCCTCGGTGATGATTCCCGCACGTGCGTACTCGAGCTGCGTGACGAGCGCTCCAGGCTTGCCGCGCCGCGGGCGACGCTGCACCGGAAACTGCGGAAGCACCTGCGAGGCGTTCGGCGAGCCGTCGTCCTCGGGTCGAACGGCGCGTCCCTCGTAGGATTCGAGATGACCGCGAGCCTCGAGCCAGCCCTCACGAACGCGAGGCAGTCCTGCCGACAGGTCGACGGCGCCGCCTTCGGTGTAGGGGCCCGAGGCGTCGTAGACGCGCACCGGCGGCTCGTCACCGGTGAGCGCGATCTCGCGCACGGGCACGCGCAAGTCAGGCCGCTCCTCCGGCGAGATGTAGATCTTCTTCGAGCCCGTGATGGGACCGGTGGTGACATTCGTCGGCTTGGTAGTCATGCGAGGACCTCTTGCTGAGTGACGAGAAGCGCACGCGCGGCGCGCTCAGGATCGGGTTGTCCGCAGATCGCGGAGACGACGGCAAGACCAGCTGCGCCCGTTGCGCGCACGGCCGCGGCGCGGCTCGTGTCGATGCCGCCAATGGCAATGCACGGACGACGCGCCCCGGCGATGAGCGCGCGAGCGCCATCGAGACCGAGCGGCCGAGCGTGATCCGGCTTGGTCGACGTCGCAAAGTAAGGGCCGACGCCGTAGTAGTCCGCCGGTCCGAGGTGGGCGGCCTCGAGCTGTGATGCGCTCGTGATCGAGAGCCCGATGATGGCGCTCGGACCAAGCCGCTCGCGCGCGATCGCCGGGGAGTCGTCGCCTTGACCAACGTGCACGCCATCCGCTCCAACGCGTTTGGCAACATCGATGCGGTCGTTCAGGACGAGCGGAACTCCGAGCGGACGGAGGACGCGGAGCAGCGTCTCCGCTTGCGCGGCGAGGACATCGTCGGAGGCGCGCTTATCGCGAAGCTGCACCATGCTCACGCCGCCACGCACCGCGGCCAGCACCGTATCGACGAGCGCGCCCTCCGGCACCAGATCGGGATCGGTGACGAGACAGAGCGTGAGCGCGCGTCGTTCAAGCACGCGTCACCCGCGCCCCCGCGGCGAGATCTTCGGGTGTGATGGCGGCGAGCGCATCCATGAACCGCACCGCAAACGAGCCCGGGCCGGGACAGTCGAGCGCCGCGCGTTCCCCGGCGATGCCAACGAGCACGAGCGCAGCGGCGGCCGCCTCGAGCGGCGCGACACGGGCGCCGAGAAATGCACCGACGATGGCCGTAACCGCACATCCGGAACCGGTGATGGCCGTGAGAAGCGGATGACCATTCGCGATGGCCCAGGTCGTGGTGCCATCCGTCACGACATCGACGGCGCCGGTGACCGCGATGACCGAGTCCGTACGCTTCGCAAGCGCCGCCGCAACGTCGGCGACCTCGGAGCTCGCGCCGTCCGCGTCGACGCCACGCCCCGCGCGCACGCCGGTTGCCACCGCCAAGATCTCGGAGGCGTTCCCTCGCACGATGGTCGGCTTCTCTTCGAGGAGCTTCGCGACCGTCTCACGTCGGAACGTGGTCGCGCCGACCGCGACGGGATCGAGCACCCACGGCACGCCAGCCTCTCGCGCCGCCGCCGCGGCTCCGACCATCGCCGTCACCGAAGGCGCGGTGAGGGTTCCAATGTTCACGACGAGCGAGGACGCGATTCGAGCGAACTCGGACGCCTCCTCCGGTGCATGCACCATGGCAGGCGAAGCGCCAGCCGCAAGCAGGGCATTCGCGGTGAAGTTCATCACCACGTCGTTCGTGATGTTCTGGACGAGCGGCCGCGCGTCACGCAGCCGCCGAAGCGCGCTCGGAAGCGTGCTTACGAAATCGTGGTCCGTGCTCGGCATCGCCGTTCTCCTCGCGGTGGAGAGACGCGATCCGACAGGCAATCCGAGACCAGGCGTTTTTCGAAGTGCGTGTCGATCATGCGCCGTCCCTCCGCTGGCATTACCCAGTTCAGGTCGATGGGTATCATCTCAGCCGCGTGGGCGGCACCCCATGGCAACGGCGGGAACCCTAGCCTCAACCGGGCAGCACGACAAGTGCGCTCGCCTCCCGAAAGCGGCGAACGAACGACCGAGCTCAGCGGCAAAGTCGCACTCGCTCGTCCTGCTGCTTGGCGGCGCACTCCCAGCGGTCAGATCGTCCTTCGGAACGCAACGATGTTGTCGGCGACGAGAGCAATCTCGCCGTTCGGTCCCTTCGCCTCTCGCTCGCGCCGACCTAGGAACACGGTGCACCACTCCGCGGGCTCGACGCCGATCTCCACGGCGAGCTCCTCGGCCGGCGGAAACACGACGTCGTGTTCGGGCTTGTGGCCCCACGGCCGGTGCGAGGCATGCTCGACCACGAGCAGGAGGCCG
Organism: Labilithrix luteola; assembly: GCF_001263205.1. Taxonomy (GTDB): domain Bacteria; phylum Myxococcota_A; class Polyangia; order Polyangiales; family Polyangiaceae; genus Labilithrix; species Labilithrix luteola. The sequence goes on along the minus strand of NZ_CP012333.1, from coordinate 7,294,383 downwards.
CCGCGGGCGACCGCACGCGCGGCACGCTGGAGGACGCGTGCACGCGGGAACGCGACCGGTGACTGGAGATACTGGGCCGAGACGAGATCGAACTCGCCTTCGGGAAAGCTCTCTCCGAGATCGTGCTGCTGGTAGTCGATCGCCAGCCCCTCGGATCTGGCGCGTGCCGCCACGAGCGCGCTCGTCGCGATGTCGACGGCGGTGACCCTCCAGCCACGCGTCGCAAGCCAGATCGCATCGTCGCCTCGCGCACAGCCGAGATCGAGCGCGCGGCCCGCCTCGAGCTCCGCAACGAAACTCACCATCACCGGGCTTGGCCGCAGCGCACGCGGCGGAGCCATCTCACGCCAGCGTCGCTCCCAGAAGTCCTCCGCTTCGCTCATCCGTCGATGGATAGGACCCGCACGACACGGCCAAAAGGGCGCGTCTTTCGGACCGATCGGCGGATCTTTCGAGGCAGCTCACGCGAGGTCGACCACGATGCGCCCATCGACTTTGCCGGCTTCGAGACTGGCGAAGACGTCGTTGATGTCTTCGAGCCGTGCGTGATGGATGTGCGGTGCGACCTTGCCTTCGGACGCGAACGCGATCGACTCCGCCATATCTTTGCGCGTTCCGACGATCGATCCTCGCACGGTAATTCGCTTGAGAACGACATCGAAGATCGGCATCGCGAAGTCCCCCGGCGGCAGTCCGACGAGGCTGACCGTCCCTTTGCGTCGAGCGAGCTCGAGCGCCTGCGCGAACGCGGGCGCCGAGACTGCCGTGACCAGCACGCCGTGAGCGCCGCCGCCCGTAAACTTCGCGACTTCGGTCGTGGCATCGGCACGTCGTGCGTCGACGGCGATCTGCGCACCGAGCTTTCGCGCGAGCGCGAGCTTCTCTTCGGAGACGTCGAGCGCGGCGACGTGGAGGCCCATGGCGCGAGCGTATTGCACCGCGACGTGCCCGAGGCCTCCGATACCCGAAACCGCCAGCCATTCACCGGGCCGAGCTTCGGTTTCCTTGATGCCCTTGTACGTGGTGACCCCCGCACAAAGGATCGGCGCCATCTTCGCGAAATCGACGTTGCGCGGAAAACGAGCCACGTACGCGGCGGAGCCGATCGCGTATTCGGCAAACGTGCCGTTGACACCATAGCCACTGTTGCGCTGCTTCTCGCAAAGCGTCTCCCAGCCCGTGATGCAGTACTCGCACTTGCCACACGCATCGTGGAGCCATGCGATCCCGACCGGATCACCTACCTTCAAATCCGTCACGCCGGGTCCAATGGCAGCGACCACGCCGGCACCTTCATGCCCCGGCACGAGCGGGGGCGTTGGTTTGATCGGCCAATCGCCCTGCGCGGCGTGCAGATCGGTGTGGCAGACGCCCGTGGCCACGATCTTCACGAGCACCTCGCCGTAGCCGGGGGTCGGAATGGGAATCTGCTCGATCGTCAGCGGCTTGCCGAGCTCGCGCACGACGGCGGCTTTCATCGTCTTTGCCACGCTCCACCTCCCGGTCGCGTCGCGCGAAGCGATCCCGTCGCACGACGACGACGAGCGCGTCGCAACCCGCGTGCCCGCGGGCGTTCGGTCACCTCGAGCGGTCGACGTTCGCCTCGGAACGCTCGGCCTCGCCGGCACCATCGAAATGCCCAGGTCGAGTCGACCTCACCTCAGGCCCAACCGTGCTCGTCCGCCTTCCGTGACTACCGGTACTTGAAGCCGAGTTCGGTCGCCTTCGCTGGAGCGCGAAAGTCTTCCGTCGGCCGAAACAGGCGGGCCTCGGAGTTCTCGGTCCACTCCAGCTTGGCGAAGATGATGTCGTCCGCATCAAAGCTGTCAACATTCTCAATCAGATGACGAATCGTTGGCATTTCGCACTCCAGGCCCCACGTGTGCTGCGTCCGCGTCACGAGTCGCGTCATGCCGGCTTCGTCGGCGTGATGCCAGGGCCTGAACCGGTGTTAGGAAGGGACGGTCCTGGCCCGGTAGGCCCATAGGCGTCACTCGCGGCGACCTCTTCGACCGCGGTTGGGCCTTATCGGTCATCGTTGCTCATCTTGATCTTCACGCCGCGAGAGAAGCGTTGTTCTGAGCGGCGCGGAGGCAGGGTGAAGCGTTCGGCCTCGAGAGCGATGAAACGGCAACTGCACCGCGCGGTATTGCGAATGCATCTATTATAAACCGAGTCCATCAATTGACTTGCGAATGCAGATCCTGTGATTAGGTTTCCAGATCTCGAGCTCGCAGGGGTGGGGCCGACCAGGGAGGGGCGTATGAGCGGAAGGGGTCGGGCCGTGGGCGAGCAGCTCTCTGGGCAGGCGTGGCAGGCGTGGCGTTCGACCGTGGGCGAGTGGCTGTACGAGAAGGTTCGCACTGGAGGAGAGCGGGCGAGAGGCGAGCTTGCGGACGCGGCGCCGAGACTTCTCGCGGAGCTGTCGAATGAAGAGATTCTCGTCGATCTGAAATCGTTCGTCGGCGCGGAGAGGCGCTCGCTCGCGAGGGTGATCGTGTATCTCGTCGAGATCGAAGAGCGTCGAGTGCATCTCGAGCTCGGATGTTCATCGATGTTCGACTTTTGCACATGCAGGCTCGGCTTCAGCGAGGGAGAAGCGTTTCGAAGGCTCACGGCGGCGCGTCTCGTTCGGCGTTTGCCGGTGCTGCTGGATGCCCTTGCCTCGGGACGAATCCATCTCTCGAATCTCCTGCTTCTGCGTGACCTTCTCACGGAGGCGAATGTCGATGAGCTCATCGCCGCCGCAAGCGGCAAGACGAAGCGCGAAGTCGAGGAGCTCGTGGCGCGCATGGCGCCGAAGCCCGACTTCTCCCAACACAAGTGCGAAGGCACGAGAGCGTCCAGCTCTACGTCGTCGCCTTCCGCCATCGGTGAGACGAGCCACGTCGCGTCCGAGCATTTGCAAGCCGACGACGTGCGCGCCGCACTGCTCGCGCTGGGATTCCGTGGCCCCGAAGCCGACCGCGCCCTCGTTGTGATCGACCGAACCGAGTGCGACGAGCTTCCCTCGCACGGCGTCTACTGGACCTCAGGACGCATCTTCTTCCCGCTCGACTCGGACGACCTCGAGCAACCAGCGAACAAGCCTGGCCTGCTGCATGGTGCGATGAAGAAGCTCGCGACGTTCCTCAAGGGTGGGCGGCGCTGACGCGGGCGTCAAGGGGTCAAGCGAACCACCTGGATGGACTCGCCGATGCTGACGACCGCGGTCTTTCCGTCCGGCGAGATCTCGACCGCGTAGGGATTGGGCAGGCTCGTGACGCTCGGATCCGTGACTTCCTGGGCGGCGCCCGTCTTGGTGTCGAACTCGATGAGAGTTGCGCCAGCCGCGATCAACACGCGGCGATTGTCGGGATACCAGGCGAAGGGGCCCACTCCGACGCATTCAGCATTTGCAATCGGCGGCGAGAACGATACCGCGGTGTATTGCTTGCTGGCGACGTCGTAGATGGTGACGTCGTTCTCCTTCAGATCGAGGCTGCAACTGCCCGAGGGATAGCTGGCCATCATGACCTTGGTGCCGTCGGGACTCAGCCTGGCGTGCCTGTCGTCCACCCTCCACATGACCGTCACATCGGCCGGCTCGGGCGGTACGAGCTCGATTTGATTGCACGCTGGAACGTCGTGGGAAAAGAGATAGTGGTTGTGGTCGGTATTCAGGAGGACGGTGGAACCGACGACGTCGACGAATTGGGTGGCGTCACCCGCTCCGCAGTCGGAGGCGGCGGGTGTGAACGTGGCTCCGTCCCAGATTCCCCAGCGACGGGCCTGGTAAGTCGAGGTGAAGATCTTGCCCTTGTCGATGGCGTCGAACGTCCACGCGCCGTCAGGCAGGCGGCCCAGCGGGCTTCTCGTGCCCGGTGCGCAGAGGTCCACTTCGTAGATGTCTCGCATGCCCAAGACGAGCTTCGTCGGCGAGATGAAGCGAAGGTCGACGCCGTCAACAGCCGTCATCACTCGAAGGTTCGTGACAAGTTTGCAGCTCGATGACGACGAATCTCCGGCGTCGCCGCCGTCGCTCTTTCTCGGCGCGCTTCCGTCGATGGCTGTCGTCTCACCGCCGCCTTGCGCGGAGCCACCGGAATCCGTCGCGGGGATCGTTGCTCCAGTGGAGCTCTCGCTGCTGCACCCCACCAGGACTCCGAGAACGAGCGTGGACAACCAAGAGTGAAGATGTCGTTTCATGAGTTTCCTCTCGTGTGGATTCAATTCCACGCCGGGACGAACAACGTGGAGCCCTGGGCCGATTGGACGAAGACGCCATCGGGCTGCGGATAGAGGCCGTAGACCTCCTGCAGCGGTAGGATGACTCGACTGGCGGTGCCGTCATGCAGGCGGTAGAGGCGCGTGCCCGAAACCGGATCGTCGAAGGTGACGGGGACGTAGTAGATGTCTTCGCCGCTGGCCGCGAGGAGCGTCTTGCCCTGGCCCGCGACGCCTGAGTTCGGAGCCGGAAGGGACAAGTCATCGGAGGTGCCGCCGCGCCTTTGGACGATACTCCCCTGCTGCTGGTTGAACGTCGCGAGAATGACGGTTCCCGACGTCGTGACCGTCGCGGTCGCCAACGCGCCCGACAAGAGCGCGTCGTCCACGACGGCGCCCTTTGGGTCACGAACGAGGAGATGCCAGTGTCCCTGGGGGTCGGTGTATTGGTTCGTGACCCATACGGTATTGCCGTCGGGGCGGTGGACGGTGCCGGAGTCCAGTGATGGCCCCGCCGCGACGGTGGACGGCCAGGGAGCCACGTCTGCGAACATGGCGGCCCCGGGAGCGGCGCGCCGAATCGTGCCCTTTCCGTCGATGGCTAGCATCGAGCCGTCATCGAGCAGCTGGAGGTCGTCGAGCTTGGCGGTGGCCACGGCCAGGTTGCGCTCAGCGCCGTCGCGCGCTCGTAGTGTCACCCAAGAAGCCGAGACGTGGGCGATGTCTCCGTGCGCATTGACTCGGACGTAGTCGCCATAACCGGGGTCGTCGTTCGAGAGGAGAGAGACTTCGCTGGATGCCCCCGGCACTCGGCGATAGCTCCTCACTTTGTCTCCTACGCAAGCAAGCGTGTCGCCGCGGGCGTTGCAGCGCGTGGGGAGCTTGAACTCGTCAGGCGTATCGGGGATGGGAGGCGTGACGTTCTTGACGGGATCCGAGAGATCCTGCGTCGAATGGATCCATCCCCCGTCACCGAAGGCCCACACGCTGCCGTTGGGCCCCAGACTGAGGCGCTTGGAAGGGCTGGCCATCTCCCCGCTGCTGATTTGGACGGCCCAGCCGTAATCGACGTACCACGCGTCGTCTTTGCCGACGACGACGAGGTCGCGGACGGCGTCGTGCGGAACGGAGAGCTGGCTTCGGAAGTTTCCGTTCGCATCACCGCGGTAGACTGCGCCGGTCGACGCGATCCATGGCTGCCCGCGGACGGCCGCGGAGACGGCGACAAAGTCATGGGGATCGGCCTCGATGTCCCCCTTCATGGGGCGTGCCGTCCAGGCCGACCCATCGAAGTGCAGGAGACGCGGCGGCGTGCTCGAGCTGTTGACGGCCTTCGACAACGTGTAGATGTCGTCCGACGAGGTCGCCCAAAAGCTCACGATCTCTCGGTCGCCCGCGAAGCTCTCCGACCACGTGCTGCCGTCGAAGTGGAAGACCGAGCCTTGCTTGGCGACGAGCCAGACGTCGTCTTTCGCGGCGCCCCAAAGTCCGATGAAATCGAAGCGGCCGTCGAGCTCCAACGAGGTGACGGTCTTTCCGTCGAAGTGGAAGAGCGCTCCGTAGTCGCCAGCCATCCAAACATCGTCGTCGGCAATGGCGGCGACGGCGCGAAGCTGCGGATAGCCGAGCTCCTTCGGCTGGCCCATCGGCTTGCTGACGACAGCGGCCTTCCACTGCGTTCCGTCGAATCGCATGAACGCGCCTTGAGCGCCGACAGCGAACGTCGTCCCCGTAGGCGTCATCGAAGATCTCGACAGAGGATTCCCCTGAGGCGCCGGAGCGACCCAGCACATGGCCCCGGCACACGCGGCTGGCGCGAAAGACAAAACGTTCGGATCGCCCGCCGCGTCTCCACCGCCATCACTCGCATCGCCGCGGCCCGATCCCGACGCTGCGGAGTTCGACGAGGACGAGCCGCACGCGGCCAGGACCACCAGACAAGGCGCCAACGCGCATCGGACGAGGGCTTGGAGACAACGACTTCTCATGTGTCGTTTCGACGGAGCCCGGCCCCGCGCTGTTCAACACGAGGGGCACGACGTCGACACATCGGCGCCATCGCATAATTCGACGAACGGGGCGGCATGAATTCTGTCGCCACACGGAAACTGAGGGCGCTTGGGCGCACGGTCAGCGCCCTGACCGGCAGCGGCAAGACGGGCCTCCTCATGGTGACTGTCGAGGAGGCGCCGAGGTGCGTCGTGCCTGTGCTCGACGTCGGCCTGCCTGGTCCAGTCGGCGAGGTGATCCTCGCCCGGTTGCCAGTGCTCACGCTGCCGTTAGTCTAATTCAATGATGCCCGGTGCCATTAGGGCGACGCTGACGATGGGATTGCCGTGTAGGTCACCTTCGACAGTCCCATATCCACGTCGACCTCGTGGCGATCTCGCTCGTGGAGGGGACTTTTCGGACTTCGCGAAGATCAACCAGATCGATCGCGACGCCATCCGCACCATGCTCGATGCGATGGAAGGCACGAACAAGGCGTTCGTCGGCACGAGCGGAACGTTGGTGGTCGCACACCCCGGCAAGCTCGCGCTCGAGTCGGACGCCTCGCCCGCCGAAACGCCGATTGCGATCCGGCTTCGCCATGCGCGCAATCGCGGAGACCATTGGCCAAGGCATCGGCGTGCCGGCAAAGAGCGTACCGGCCGCCGAGGCCGCCGCTCACTTCGGATGGATGTCGATGGTCGTGGGGGTCGACAACCGCGCCTCGAGCAAAGCAACGCGAGAGCTCCTTGGCTGGAAGCCGGAGCAACCGGGATTGCTCGACGACATGCGCGCTCACTACTTCTGATCGACCGCGCTGCCCCAAGCTGAAGCGTCACGGCGGCGAGCTCGCCGATCATCGAAAGGCTCGCCGATCGGACCGAAAACGCCTCACTAGGTTCGCGGCGTCGGCGGCGCTACGACAGCATGCGCGAAATGCAATCAACGACACGCAACCTGGGAGCGAGGATGCATCGCATGCTGACGGCGTTGTTCGCGGTGACGGTCGGTAGTGCCTGCGGTTCGGGATCGACGCACGGCGCCGAGGCCCCCGCTCACGAGCATGGTCATCACGGATTCACGGACGCGGCGGCATGGTCGAAGGTCTTCGACGATCCGGCACGCGACGCGTGGCAACGCCCCGACGACGTGCTCCGCGCGCTCGAACTGTCGCCGGCCATGAGCGTTGCGGACGTCGGAGCAGGCACGGGCTACTTTTCCGTGCGGCTCGCGCGTGCCCTGCCCTCCGGCAAGGTCATCGCCACGGACATCGAGCCGGACATGGTGCGCTACCTGAACGAGCGCGCGGCCCGCGAGCAACTCCCCAACCTGCACGCCGTTCCCGCCACCCAGGCCGACTCGGGGCTGACTCCGGAGAGCGTCGACCGCGTCCTCATCGTGCACGTCTGGCATCATCTCGCCGATCGCGTTGCCTACGCGCGCGACCTCGCCGCCGCGCTCCGGCCCGGCGGCAGGGTCCTCGTCGTGGACTTCAGCCTCACCGCGAGCCACGGCCCGCCGCCGAACATGCGCCTCGCTCCGGAGGCCATCGTCGCCGATCTGACGGCGGCCGGCTTGATGGCGCGCCTCTCGCCGGTGGCGCTTCCCGATCAGTACATCGTCGAGGCACGGCGCGCGCCCTGATACGAGCGTAAGGCAACGCTCGCGGATTCGCGGATTCGAAATCGCGTCAGCGAGCGCGCGGGACGGTGAGCAGAATCCCGCCTCCACGAACGGAGAGCGATTCTGCACGAAGCTTCCGCGCCAGTTCGACCGCTCCAATCGTCGCGGCCACGCGGTGCTCGACACCCATCTTTTCGTAGATTGTGTGGAGGTGCCGGCTGACCGAGTCCGCGCGCATCCGGAGGATCTTGGCGATCTCGTCGTTCGACTTGCCGCGAGTGAGCCAATAGAGCACGTCGCTCTCGCGGGGCGTGAATCCCACCGCGGCGAACAGCTCCGGAGCGAGCGGCGCGTTCTCGGCGGCCGTCACCGCCAAGGCCAGCTTCCGCCCATTCGACAGATGCGGTTGGATGAGGCCGAGGAGCTCTTTTTCGGCGCGATCGAAGGGCCGGCCGTCGCGCAGGAGTCCCAAGAAGACGACCGTGTCGGGTGCCGTCGGCACGTGGACGAAGCAATGATCGGCCAGCCCCAGCGGTCGATAGACCTCCTGGTAGATGTCGAGATCATCGAAGGCCGAGCGGCTGAAGAAGTCGCGCGCACTGAAGGGCTTGCCGTCGTTGACCGTGGGGTCGAAGCGAAACGGCGTGTACTTGCCCATGTGCACGCCGAACGCCGTGAACGCGTCCTCGAGGCCCGGCGGCGTGTGGTCGAAGTTGGCGCTCAGCGCCCCTTTGTCCCGGCCGAGGACGCCCACCGTGTTGAGCGACGAGGAGACGAGGCGAGAAGCGAGCGCGAATGCGCGATCGACGAAGGTGTCCGCCGCGAGACCCGGCGAATAGAACTCTGCCAGCGCAGCGTTGAGCTTATGCGTGGCACGCGCCTCCCGATCCACACGCCGAAATTACCATGGCCGTCCTCCCCCTCTCGGAGAAGTTTGTCCGGCCCTTCGAACCTAAACGCGTCTCCGAAGCGCGTGCTCAGTCTGCCTTGGCGAAGTGGGCCATCTGATCGGCAAGTGCCTTCACGAAGGCCGGGCGAGCCGTTGCGCGCGCGACATAGGCACGGCACGCGGGATAGTTCGCAAGCCCCTCGAACCGATCGACGAGGCGCAACACGTCGGCCATGAGGATGTCGGCCACGGAGAAGGACCGCGCCAACCACTCGCGGCCCGCAAGCACCTGCTCCGTACGTTTGAGCCGAAGATCGAGGACATCGCTGAAGCGCGTCCATGCCGAGGTATCACGGGGTTCCCCGGAGAACACCAAGAGGGCCCAAGGCATGACCGCCATCTCGACGGAATTGAGCGCTGCGAACACCCATTCCATCACCTCGGTGCGCCCGCGCGGTTCGGTCGGCATCAGCACGCTACTGCGCTCGCCGAGATGCATGAGAATTGCGCCGCTCTCGAAGATCGAGATGTCTCCGTCGGTCAACCACGGCACCTGGCCGAACGGCTGATGCGCGAAATGGTCGGCGTTCCGATCGCGAAACGGCACGCTCGCCACGCGATAAGGCAACCCAGCCTCCTCCAGCGCCCAACGCACGCGGAGGTCGCGCACGAAACCACGCGGCAGCATCGGAACCCAGTCGAAGGTGGTGAGAATCAGCTCGCCCATTTCGCGAATCGTCCTAGCACAGAAACGACGTGGAGAGTCCGCACGGTCGGCTGGCGCACCCTCGGCTCGAAAAGTCTTCCGTGAGTGATCGCGGAGCGGGGTCTGTGGCGATGCCTATGCGCGATATCGCCAGCTCAGGGTTCTCACTCGAGCCCATCCTTGCGAAAGGTCCCCATGAAATCGCTCGTTCCGATGACCGCACTGGCAATCGGCTTCATGGCCTGCGGCGGGACCCCCGAAGGCCGTCTCACTCGAGAACGTACACGATGAGACGAAGCACGGCGGCGGCGATCGCGAGCGGGGCGGCGATGCGGATGATCCGCGCGGATCGCGCCGCGGCCTGTGCAGGACCGTTACGCGCGACGTAGAACATCGAGGCGATGATGACGCCGACGGCAAACACCGTCCCGAGCAAGACCGGCCAGGCGGATTGGCCCTTCTGGCGCGCGTCGGCGAAGTGGAAGCCGAAGATCAGAACGATGAACGGCGAAAGTGCTGCGAGCGACTGCGCGATTCGCCGTTTGTAGAGGTCGGGGTCGTCGAGTCCCGCCGCGCCGCGCTCACGAAGCTCGCGGATGCGCAGCTCGCCGAGCGCGAAGAACATGGCAAAGAAGGCGAAGAAGCCGGCCTCCAGTTTCCACGTGAAGCCGCGGTTCGAGGCGGCCTCGACGGCACCGCGCGACCGATCGCTGCCGGGACGGCTCAGCGCCGGATCGTCGGGGACGTACACGATTGGAAAGCGCGTGCCGACGGCATATGGCGCGTCGTTTCGCGCGACGCTCCAGTCGTAATGGACGCCGTTGACATCGTACTCGTAGAACGCAGTCGAGTCGGTCGCGCGTACGAGCACGGCCTCGCCGACCACGCCGTGATCGCCGAGGGCGTCGAGTCTCCGTGCCTGCCGCGCGAAGAGAAGGTGGAGCGCGGTGGGCAGCAGGAGCGCGAGCGCGAGCAAGATCCAGCGCGCTTTCAGGTTGGCCCGGAGGAGCCGTTCGACGCGGGGGTCATCGGTCATTGGCCTATCAACGAGCCTACGAGACGGACGACGTCGCACGAATTTTCGCCGCGGTCTGCCCGCTGCGGTCCCTCCGCTTGTTCGTCACCGGCGGATCCGCCAGAGCTTTCCGCCGGTCGCCGTCGTCGGATAGTCCCCGCCGAGCACGTAGACGAAGTCGGCGTCGGCCGCGACCCCCTGGACAAAGGGCAGTGTCGCGATGGGCGTGACGGTGGCGGGCTGGTTTTGCGGCGCGACGATCTTCGCGACGGTTCCATCCTTGAATTGCGACGGGAACAGTCCCTGAAATCCGACGTAGACGTCGTTGTCTGCGATGGCCATCGACGATCCTGCGGAGGATCCGGTGTGAATCTTCTCGGGATTGTCACCGTCGAGTGTCGAGCGCCACACCTCTCGCTTCGAGTACGTGACCCACCAAAAATGGGTTCCGGTGAAGCCCACTCCGCTCACGCTGTCGTTGCCGAGGGGGTAGAGCGTCTTCGGCGTTGCACCGGCGTTCGCGTTCGCGACCTGGAGCACGTTGTTGTTCGCGACCGCGAGGTCCCAGTAAACCTTGTTGACACCAACCGCGAGATGGCGCGGCGAGGTCTGGTTCGTCACGACGTCTTCGGTGACGCCGCCTACGATCGTCCGGCGCTTCAGATACCCCTGCGCCTGAACACTGTTGTTTCCCTGTGTCCAGTACACGTAAGTTGAATTCGCAATCACCTGCTCCGGGTCGTGGATGGCCGAGACCAGCGTCTTTGCGCTGTCCGTCGCACCGTCGCGATCCATGTAGTAGATGGCGCCCGAGCTGGCGGCGATGCCGGGGTCGCTCCACCACAGGGTCGTGGTGTAGAGCGTGAGGTAGCGCGGCGTCTTCGTTCCCGCGTTGAACATGATGGTGGCCGCGGTCGTCGGATCGGCGGCAAGCGTGCGCGCAACCTTGTACACGCGCGACGGCGAGCTGGTGACGAAGTACAGATTCTTGTCATCGGCCACGAGCCCGTTGCCGATGTTTGCCGATACTGGCAGGGGGAAGTTCGAGGCCATCAGCTGCGGCTCACACTGGCCCGCGAAACAGGTGCTGCCCATGCACGAGTGCCCGCACGCGCCGCAGTTCTCCGCGTCCTCGTTGACGTTCGCCGCGCAGGCTGCGTCCGCGGACGAGTCCGCGCTACCGCTGTCATCCTTGCCAGGATCCGTCGTCGACGGCGGGTCTCCGCCGCCGTTGTCGTTCCCGCCTCCGTCGGGTCCAACCTGGAGGTTCGTGACATTCGACGCTTCGTCACCAACGCAATGAAGCGTCGAGATCGCAACCCCGAGAGTGACCACACCAAGGACCGACTTGCGCATCGAGCAACATCCTAGCGGGCAAAGCTCGACCGTGTCTGTCCCCCAAACTCGGGACTCCTACGTGCGCCCCCGTACCGCCGGGACAGTTCCTGGTGAAACGACTGATGAAAACTCGCGCAGCAACGGTCGCCCGTGGGCTCAGTGGAGCTGCGCCGCCATCGGCATGAGACCGCCGCGGGCCGCCTTCAACATCGCTTCATGATCTCGCTCGACCTGCTCGGTGTACGAGAGCGCGAACTCGAGGATGGCGTTGTCGAACTGATCGCTCTCGCCTAGGTACCCCGCGATCTGACAGAAGTCGCCGCTGCGTGCATGGGCCTGGGCGAGTGTGCGACCGCACAGAGCGGCGAAGCCAGCGAGCACCGCCGGTGTCAGCCTCTCGAAGTCGATGGTCCCCTTCATGTCCTTCAACTGGCGCACGTAGTAGTCGTGGCGACCGGAGCGCTTCCAGCCGAGAAAGAGATCGCTCGCCGCTTGGATGATGCGCTGGCCCTGCACAACGCGCTCGCCCTGGTTCGAATACACGCAATGGTGTGCGAACGGCTCGAGCACCGAGCGGTTCGCCTCCTTCATTTGCAGAAAGAGCGGGTCGTCGTCGTTGTCGCCGGTGAAGAGGGCGATCATGCAGCGCGTGCCGACGCTACCCACGCCGACGACGCGGTAGGCGAGATCGACGAGTCGATAGCGATCGAACAGAACTCGCCGATCGCGTGACAGAGTGGCTGCGTATTTGACGAGGATTCCGGCGATGACATCGTGCATGTGGCCGTGCTCGATCGGGAAGATGACCGGATGGTCTTCCTTGATGTGTCGATGGCCGTCGACGATCTGGGTCAGCTTCTCCATCTCGCGCAGCGACGTGCGCTTGCGCGCTTTCTTCACCCAGCGTTTGCCGAAGCGGCGCGACGACTTCGACTTTCCAGTCTTCAACTCCTCAGCGTCGACACGGCGGTACCAGATCTCCTGGTAAGACAGCTCGACCGACTCCTGCATCGTCTCGCGATACTGACGCATGCACGCGAGGACCGCGTCGCTGGCACGCGAATCCGAAATTCCCTGATCGCGCGCCGACACGATGATGCTCGCCGCCAAACGCTTCACGTCCCACTCCCACGGCGCCGGCAGCGTCTCGTCGAAGTCGCGGAGGTCGAAGATGAGCCTCCGCTCCGGCGTCGCAAACGTGCCGAAATTGCCAAGGTGGGCGTCGCCGCACGCCTGCACGTAGACGTCGCCGTGCGGTAGATGCGCCACATCCCACGCCATCACCATTGCCGAGCCGCGCAGAAACGTGAATGGCGATAGCCCCATCCGTCCCCAGCGCAGCGCCTCGAGCTCGTCCAGTCGCGTCTCGTGCGACTGCTCGAGGAGATCGAGCGGATTGGGGCGGTTCGAGGGGGTCCGCCAAACCGCATGGCTCGAGAGCGGAAAGCGCTCGCGTAGCGCCCGCCCCTTGGCGTGTCGGGCCAATCGTGTCAGTCGTGACGTAATCGACCCGTGCTCCTCCTTAGGATTGGGCCGAGAACCACGATGTTCAGGCATCGTCACAGGGGACCGACCTTCCGCATGCAGGCTCGCGCTCATCACGTCCGTGCTGCGATCATCGTGCCAGCGTGCGAGAGCAACGGGACCGGAGCCATGGAAGCCCGACGGCTCGAGGCCGCGCTCGGGGTAGCCCACACGCTCGGGCGCGAATCGCAATGGACAAACGATCAAATATCTGTTTGATCGTTTGTCCATGAACGACGCGCTCTACACGGAGCTCGCGCGCGTGGCGGCGAGCCTCTCCAGCCCGACGCGCCTCCGAGCCTTGAACCTCCTCTTTCAGGGAGAAAAGTCGATCGATCAGCTTGCCGAGCTGCTCGGGGAGAGCGAAGCCAACACGGCCGCGCACATGAAGGCGCTGCGCGCAGCGGGTCTCGTCACGGCGCGCAAGCAGGGCAAGCACGTCTTTCAGGAAGCCAATCGCGAAAGCGGGCTGCGCCTGTTCGTGGCGCTTCGCGAAGCCGGTGAGGCGCTCCTGCCGGCCGTGCGCTTGCTCGAGCAGGAGAACGACGACGAGTGCTCGTCCGACGTCACGATGGCGAAGCTCGACACGACCATCGGTCCTCGTCGTGCAGCGCTCGTCGATCTACGCCCAGCGGAAGAGTACGAGGTCGGTCATCTTCCCGGGGCTACCTCGGTTCCGTTCGCGCAGCTCGAGCAACGTCTCTCGGAGCTTCAGCGGAAACGTCGCCTTCTCGTTTACTGCCGCGGCAAGTACTGCCCCAACGCTCGGCGCGGAACGCTCGTGCTGCGCAAGGCGGGACTTCAGGCCGAACGCCTTCCGTTCGGTGTTCCCGAATGGTTGGCGAGCGGACGCGCGCTCGGCATGGGGGCAACCTGATGGCGTCCCGCACCTCGGACTCGAAGTCCATCCATCCGTCGCTCGCGCTCCTTCCGATCCGGCTCGTGACCGGCTGGATGTTCTTCTCCGCGTTTCACCGTCGGGTCGTGCTCGATGCCGCCAAACTCGTGCCGGGCGCCCCTGGGTACGTGGGTGAGAAGTTCAATCAGTTCATGCCGGGCTCGATCTTCGGCGTGGGCGATCTCATCGCGACGCTCCTCGATCGGCCTGCTGCGCTCCACGCCTTCCTCTGGACCTTCACGATCATCGAAGCGCTCGTGGGGCTCGCGCTCATCGTCGGACTCGGGACCCGTCTTGCCGCGTTCGGTACCTTGATGCTCTCCGTCGGGATCCTGTTCGGCTCCGGATGGCTAGGGCCAACGTGCCTCGACGAGTGGCAGATCGGGGCGCTCGGCATCGCCGGCGGCGCGACGGTCATGCTGGGCGGCGCCGGTCCCTTCTCTCTCGACGCGTGGCTCGCGCGCGTTCGCCCGAGCCTGTTCGGTCGCCGGTGGATGCGCTTGTTCGCCGACGCGTCTCCCAAGCTGTCGCTCGTCGCCGCGAGTGTGCTCACGGTCTTCAGCGTGGTGGTGACGCTCGTCACGAATCAGGTCTTCTACGGCGGCATCTGGGGCACGCTCCACAACGACTCCGTTCGCCCGCGCGTCGATGTGCTCGATGCGCGCACGAGCGCCGGAGGTGAGCTCGCGATCACGCTCGAGCGACCCGCCGGGCCAGAGACGTACGGCGCCTTCGTCGTCGACCTCCGTGTCTTCGATGAACGTGGAGAGCTCGTCCGCCACTACGATGCCGCGGCGCTCTCCGCGCTAGGTACGACGCGCATCGACAACCGATGGCTCCTGCAGGTTCGCTCGGGACCGCACGGGCTCGTCGTCCCGCTCGGCGCTCGGGCCACCGTCACCCTCCCCACCGGCGAAGGCACGCCCGCACTACCGCCCGGGGAGTATCGCATCGAGCTCGAAGACGTGAGCGGCATCCGATGGGCCCACGTCGTCGACCTTCATCGTCTCGAAAGCTGATGGAGCATCGAATGTCCTCGTCAACCTTCTATCGCGGAGCGCACCGATCATGACGAAGCGAGCAATGGTTCTAGTGTGTTCGGGATTCGTTCTGCTGATGGCCAACGGCGGATGCGCTTCGACGCCGCCTTCGCCTGCTGCGGATTCGTCCGCGACCGTCGCGCGCCCCTCGACGAAGGCGGTGATGCTCGTCCAGAAGGAACAGCAGCTTCGCATTGCGCTCGGGACCGCGAAAGAGATGCTGCGCGGAACGCACCTCGCCGCGCAGGCTGTCGAGGTCGTGGTCTGCGGCGAGGCGTCTTCGTCCTTGCTCGAGCGAGGACCGCTCGATACGGAGCTTCGAGCCGCGCACGATGCGGGCGTTCGCATCGTGGCCTGCGGGATCTCCCTCGAGCGCGGCGGGATCGATCGCGCGACGCTCTCTCGGGCCGTCGAGGTCGTCGACAACGGCCTTATCGAGGTCTTCCAGCGGCAGTCCGAGGGCTACTTGTCTATCGAGCTCTGATTCGGCTTCCCGTCGGCAAGCGCCAGCCCCGCCCACGTGGGAATTCGATGCCCGGTTTCGGGGCGCGCGGTACAATCGCTGTGCCGTTGCGCTCCGTCCGGGTCGTTGCATTTCTCACTCCTCCCCAAGCGGCGCCGTTTGTGTTCGATTGGAAGCAAGCTTTCGCTCGATGAGGCGCCGGAGGGGGACACAAGCGAGCGTGCTGTTGCTTGGGCTCACAGGGGCGCTCACCGTCGGGAAGACGGCGCTGGCCGCGTCACGGTTCGAGCTCACGTGGAACGCAGCGGGGGTCGAGCGCGGCGAGCGCGGCGAGCGCGGATGCATCGCGGAGGAAGAGCTGAAGCGTGCCATGTCCACCAGGCTCGGTCGCGACCCCTTCGTGCCGCCGGGACAGGGCGAAATCGTGGTCGACGGTCGAGAGCTTCCGGGCGTCCCTGGCCACCTGCGCGCGCGTATCACCCAGCGTGATCCCGAAGGGCGCGTCCTGGGAACTCGCGACCTCGAAGCGAAGAACTGCGAGGAGCTCCGTCGATCCGTCACGTTCGTCGTCTTCCTCATCGTCGATCCCGAGGCAGCGCTTGGCGGATCGACGCGCTCAGCGGGGCCTCCCGACGCGAAGAGCGACGAACCCGCGCCACCTTCGACAGAAGAAACGCCGTTGCAGGCGAGGAAAGAACGGCCGGCCGCCGACAAACACGACCAGCGTCCTCCAGCGACGGTCGTGCGCCGAAGACGTCCGGAGCTCGCGGCGGTTCCTCCCCCCCTCGAAGTCGACCTCGGCCTGGCGCTGGTCGCTTCGAATGGCCTGCTCCCCAAGTCCGACCTTGGCCCCGCTCTGGTGCTCGGCGTCATGCCGAGCACGCTGCCGCTCCGCTTCGAATGGCGAGGGGTGTACCGGATCCCCGTCGGTCGCGTCGCGGGCTACGATTTCCGTGCCGTCGAGCAACAGTGGCGCGGGTGCTACGTTCGACGGGCGTTCGGCTCCATCTTCGGCACGGCGTGTGCCGGCGCCACGTGGATGGCGATTTTACCGGACGCTCGCGGGCTCGCGAAGGGCGATCAGGCGCCGAAGGTCATCTTCTCTCCCATCCTCGCACTCGGGCCGTCGCTCGAAATCGGCGAGACACGCCTGTTTGCCGACCTCTCCTTGGCCCTTCCTCGGCAACGTTACGCGTTCTCGTACCGGGACGACGGCCGGACGACGCCCCTCCACGAGGTCAGCCGTATCGTATGGTCACTCGGAATTGGTGCGACGAGGTCATTTCGTTAGAAAAAAGAAACGGCCGGGCACCATAAGTTCGCGTGACCCCCACGTCGCGCATCAAAGTGGCCGTCTGCCGCTCGGAGTCGGCATCGGCGTCGGCGCCGGCTTCGCATACGGGCTTGGCGACGGACATGTTCCGCGAGCACGGACGTTACGCGTTTCGTCTCTTGCGGCGTTTGGGGGTCGAGGAAGCCGACGTCGACGACGTTTTGCAAGAGGTGTTCGTCGTCGTCCATCGCAAGCTTCCTGACTTCGACCCGCGCGGCTCGCGCCGAGCCTGGCTCTACGGGATCTGCATTCGTTTGGCCGCGGACTACCGCCGTCGCCAACGAAAGCGACGAGAGCTACGCGTGGACCAAGTGGACGAGCCGATCGATCCCAGCGCGGCGACGCCACTCGAGCTCCTCGAGGCGAGAAAGACATGCGCCGTCCTCGACGGCATGCTCTCCGAACTCCCTGATCAGAAGCGTGAAGTCTTCGTCCTCCACGTCATCGAGGACCTTCCGATGGCCGAGGTCGCCGAAGTTCTCGGCTGTCCTCTCCACACCGCATACACGCGCTACTACGCCGCGCGAAAGCTGTTCGAAGCCGCGGCTCGACGAGCACGCGCGCAAATGAGTTTGCCATGAAGGATCGCCGATGGGAATCGCTCGACCCGGCCGACGAGGACTTCGTCGATCGCGCCCTTCGAGCCGGTCGTGACGAACTACCCGACGACGTGCGGATGCGCGTCATCGAACGTCGGCTCGGGGGCGCTCTCGAGCGAGAGGTGGCTCCGTCCACGTGGTGGAGCCGATCATCCCGCTACGCTGTTGTCGGGCTCGCGATCGTCGCTTTGGGAGTTCGCGCGGCAGGCCCGTCGCGGTCTCCGTCCACGAACTCCGTCGCGCCGGCTGCGCCGCCAGCGCCGGTGAGGGTGGAGTCCACGCCCTCGCCCACGCCAGTGACGTCCGCGATGTTGGGCGTCTCGGTACCTGTCGAAGCGCTGCCCGCCGTGGAGCTCCCCGCACCCAAGGCCGCGAATCTGCCGAACACCCGTGAAGCGAAGGCCCGTGCGCATTCTGCGCCGGCTGCGTCGCCGGCCGCTCCGGAAGCGGATAGCACGCCGAGTGACGAGCTCGCGCTGCTCGAGGAGGCGAGTCGCGCACTCGACGCGACCCCGCAGAAGACCCTCGCGCTCACGGAGGTGCACATGAAGCACTTTCAAGCGCCGAAGTTCGCGCAGGAACGTGAGCGCCTCGCCGTGGTCGCGTTGGTTCGTCTCGGCCGCCTCGACGACGCGCGACGCAGAGCCAACGCGTTCGAGGCGACCTATCCCGAATCCGCGCATTTGACGCGCGTTCGTGAGCTCGTTCAACCGTAGTTCTCGAAGAGATCCTCTCGGAGTTTGGCCATGACGTGGAAAACGATAGGGGTGGTGTGCGCGCTGACCGCGACGGCGCTCGCGTCGGCGTGCTCGGCGGAGACGCGTGCGGTCGATCTCGGTGAGCGAGGAGGCTCGTCAGGGGGCTTCATCGCCGCGGATGGAGGCACCGATGGGAGTGCCACGGCGGACGCTTCGACGTCGCTACGTCTCTGCGCGACCTCCGAGTGCCCGGCCGGGACGACGACCTGCGAAACCTCGCATGCGCGCTGTGACATCGATCTCCAGAACGATCGAAACAACTGTGGAGCGTGCGGGGCTGCGTGCCCGCGCGACAGCCATTGGGACCTCTTCAGCGATCCGGCGGATGCGCCATTTCTCGAAGTGGCGTTCTTCTGTTCGAGCGGCAAATGCCAAATGGTTTGCCAGAGCGAATTCGGCGATTGCGACGGGATACCCGACAATGGATGCGAGACCTCGCTCCGGTGGAAAGACAACTGCGGCGCGTGCGGAGTGAAATGCCCGGGCAACGAGCCGTGCACCGACGGCGTTTGTGGATGTCCGTCGCCGAAGGTCAACTGCGACGGCTATTGCACGAACGTGACGACCGATATGCAAAGTTGCGGGGCATGCGGCAACGTTTGCTCGGACCCATCCCCTCCGCCGGATTCATTTCACTATTGGATGCAGTGCACCAATAGCGAGTGCAAGCGCCAGTGTGAGACGAATTATGCCGACTGCGACCATGACGTGACGACGAACGGCTGCGAACAGAAGCTCGACGACAACAACAATTGCGGAGCGTGCGGCAACGTTTGTCCGAGCGGAACGCAATGCGAGCAGGTCGACGATGCTTGGCAATGTGGTTGTCCCGCCGGCCTTCGGAAGTGCACGGGGAGCAGCGGCAAATCGCGATGCCGCGATATCCTGACCGATCCGAATCACTGCGGAGGATGCGACGTGCTCTGCCAATCGGGTGAAATGGGCGGCCTCGCGCTCTCGACGAACACCGCGATTTGCCGTGGTGGCGTGTGCGGTTTGATCTGCAAGAACGGCCTCGCCGACTGCAACGGCTTCACCGGTGATGGTTGCGAGATCGACCTGCAGACCGATCCTCGTCATTGTGGCGCTTGCGGTCACGAATGTGATCTCGGGCTCGGACAACCTTGCGTCAAGGGCGAGTGCGTGGTCTCGGCTTGTGGCGGCGGCGAGGGCGTCCAATGAGAACGATCCCCATCCTCGGCGCGAGCTCTCTCCTCGCGGCTTTGGCCCTGGCCTGCTCCGAAGGCGGCAGCACATCCGAGACGACCGATGAGCGGCAAGTCGTCGAGGCAGGAGTCGACGCCGACGGCATCGCAGACGGGGGCACCGCGGAAGACGCCGACGCCTGTGCATCGTGCGAGTGGTTCCCGCCTGCTTGCTCGCGTGGTGCGCTCTGCACGGTGAACGTCGATGCGCTCGATCCGAGGACTGTGCTCTTCGCTCTCGGCGTCCATGACGGGAACCTCACCGCGGTCGGGACATACGGCTCCATCATCGACAATATTTCCGGCTCGTGGCGTCGCAGTGGCGTCGGCGAGGTCGACGCACTTCGAGGGATTGCGACGGTGGGCGGCGATCTCTGGGTGGCGGGCTCCGTCGAGGCCATGTTCATCCGCGAGACGAGCGCTGGCAAGACCGCCTGGACCGAGCATCGGCCCGGCGGCCCGGATTACTACTCGACCTGGAACTGGGCTGTGAACGGTCTCTTCAGCGAACCCGCGGGTACATGGGTATGGGCGGCGACCGCGACCACGTGCTCGCCGAGCACCGCGAGCGACGGGGTTGGGCTCGTGCGGTTGCGCCGGCAGCCTGAATGGCTCGAGCTCGAAAAGATTATCCAACAGGGCGGGCTCATGTCGCCTTGCATCACGATGAACGCGCTCGATGGCGCAGGCGGCACGCTCTGGGTCGCAGGCGATCGAGGTGTGGTCCACAAGGTGACCGATCTCGAAGCGACGTCGCCGGTCGTCACGCCGGAGAACAGCGGGACGATGCGCACGCTCCTCGGTGTCTGGGCTGAAGCGACGGGCCATGTCTTCGCGGTCGGCAAGGAAGGCACCGTCCTTCATCGCGCTCCGGGCGGCTCGTTCGTTTCGATTGGGGAAGGCGTGCCGCCGGTCGCCTATCACGCAGTGCGCGGGACATCGCCGTCGGACGTCTGGATCGCCGGCGATGAGGGCACCGTGATGCACTTCGACGGACAACACTGGTCGCGCGTGCCGATTGCCGGTGTTGGCAATTCACGACCTACACTACGAGCCATCGCGGCCATCGCCCCCGATCGCGTGTGGGTCGCAGGTGACAACGTTCTCCTCGGACTCGCGAGGGAAGACGGGAGGGCTCCGTGAGCTCACTTCATCGTGCCAGCGCGATCGTCGCAAGCTTGATGGCTGTCTCGTCGGCCGCGGCGGCGTGTGCCGGATCCGAGGACGAGCCGCTGTCGTCCTATTCCGATGACGCTGGTGGCGCCGATCAGCGTGCGCCCGAGATCTCGGATTCCGGCAGTGACACCGAAGGCGGCGGAAACGATGCGGACGCTCTCATCGCGGACGCATGCACGTCCGCAGGATGGTGCTCGATCGAGGTGGACTCGCGATTGTCGTTCGACGACTTGTGGCCGCTCGAGGACGCTGCGGTGGCCGTCGCGTCGCGCAATGGCCGATCCTCCGTCGTCATCTACGAACAGGGCGCGTGGAAGGTGATCCACGAGGTTCCCTTCATCCTCACGTCCGTGTGGGCCTCCAAAACGGACGTATGGGTCTCGGGCGGCGAGGCCGGGTATGTCGCGCACGGTCGTCGCGAGGGGACCGATTGGAAATGGACCGTCCGCCCGATTGCGGTGACCACGCCGGTAAGCGTCGTTCGCGGCATCGGGGAGCACGAGATCTACGCGCTCGCGGATGCACGCGTCTGGCACCTTGAAGGCGCCGGCGACGATTGGACGATCGATTTCGGCGGCGACGTCCCGGCGGACGAGGCGAAGTTCGTCTCACTGGTCGGAACGAGCCCTGACGACATCTGGGTGACGGGCGTGCGCGGGTCGTATCCGCCGTGCGGAGTCGTCGCGCACAAGAGCGCCGGCGTCTGGCAAACGGTCATCGAAGGCACACCGGACGAGCCGTCGGACTTCGGGCTTCCTTCCTGCGTTGCGGTCGGCAGCGCCGTTCCGATGACGGCGACGGTCGGTGTCGCCACCGCGACGGCGCCTCGTGAGCTCGTCGCCATCACGGAAGGCTTTTTCGCGAACTCGGTCGCGAGGATTCGCCTTCAGGCGGACGGCGGCGTCGACATCGCCTCCTCCCCGTTCTCCTACGCAATGTGGGTCGATAAGGAGCGACGATCGATCTGGGGAACGTCCTCCGACGACTTGTACTTGGCGGGCTTCAGCAAGGTGAATCGCGGTCATGACATCTTCGCGGACACCTCCGGGGACGCCGGCGTATGGCAAATATCGACGGTCGCGTTCACGGGCATCGCGCTGATGAAACCGTTTCACGTCGTTCGCGGCACGCGGAGCGACAACGTTTGGCTAGCGGGAGAGTCGTATGTTTTTCACAAGACGACCAACTGAGCACATGGCGTTCGGTCGCGTGCTGCCTCGCGCGGTCATCGCGCTCGTCTTGCTCGCTGTTCCAGCAAGTTGTAGCGAAGAGCAAGCGCGCGAGACACAGGATGTCCCCGACGCGGCGACGCCTCCAGTCCCCCTTAGCCCCGCAGTCGAGGACGCATCCGTCGATGCGCCGGAGGACTCCCCTCGCCTCGAGGTCTCGTGCGCTGTCACGCCCTGTGTGCGCGATCTCTCGGCGTCCTGGTCCGAGAGCTTTTGCGCGCTCCTCGACGACGGCCGCGTCTCCTGCTGGGGACGAAACGCGTCGGGTGAGCTCGGGCGAGATGGAGGCACGTGGAGCGCAACGGCCGCGCCCGTGGACGGCATCGCGGGCGCCGTCGCGCTCGACCGTACCTGCGCGGTCGTCGATGGCGGGAGTGTCTCTTGCTGGGGGCCTGCGGTGGCCCCGTCCAACGGCGAGGGATCACTGCCCGCTGTTCGCTCGATCCGCATGGGCGACGGCCTTGGATGCGCAGTCCTCACGGACGGCAAGGTCACCTGCTGGGGCAAGAACGGCTTGGACGGCGTCCTCGCGTATGCCGATGCCGGCCCCGACGAGGACGTCCCGCCCACGACCATCCCGCTCGACGGTCCCGTCGACGAGATCGCGATCGCACACGGCACGATTCTCAATCCAGGGTGCCCATGGTGTCCCCCCATCAATGCCCACGCGATCATCGCTCGCCGAGCGAGCGGCGAGGTCGTGAGCTGGGGCCTCTCGCCGTTGATCGGTCGAGCGACGGAGCAGAAGCCCGATCCCAGGCCTTCGCGTATCGCCGTCGATCGCGCCGATCACGTCTTCGGCGGCTATGGCGGCTGCGTACTGGCTCAAGGTTCGCTCCGGTGCTGGGGAGACGGGCGTGACGATTCCGGCGGCGACCTTCGGCCGCTTCCGGTCGCGCTCGTTCCCAGAGCGGTTCATGTTGCGCTCGGCGACTTCGGTGACGGTCACTTCGGCCGCGGCTGCGCCGTGACGCCCAAGGGCGCCGTCTATTGCTGGGGCCGGAACGACTACGGACAAGCCGGTGACGGAACCCAGGTGTTCCGTGATTTGCCGGTCATGGTGTCGAATCTCTCCGAGCCGATCGTTCGCGTGGAAGCGACCGCGGGGACGACCTGCGCACTCAGCGTGAGCGGCCGTGTCTATTGCTGGGGGGATGACGGCTTCGGGCAGCGCGGACAGAAGACACCGTTCACCACAGACCCGTCGCCGCTGCCGGTGGAGTTCCCATGATGCTTTCGATTCGACCACTTCCATTCGTTGCACTTGGGTTCATCGCCGTCGGTGCGTGCTCGACGACGGATAGGGGGTTCGAGCCAGCGCCCGCCGGGGTCTTCCCTGAGGCGGGGAGCGACGCCGAGGACAAGCACTGCGATGGCCTTCGGTGTTCGTACGACGGTCGCTCCGTCGTGAAGAACTGCACCGACGAAGTCGTCACCGCGTGCCCGCCCGAGCTCGCGTGCGGCGGCGCAGAATGTGTCGAACCTTGTGTCGCCGCCGAACGCGAGAAGGGGTCGCGTGGTTGCGAGTTCTTCTTTCAGCCGCCGCCCCTGTACAGCGCGATCGGGATCACCTTCGAGGACAAGACCGGCTGCTACGCCGCGTACCTCGTCAACACGTCGGCGACGCCGAGCACGGTTCGTCTGGAATATGGCGGCAAGGACCTCGACCTCACGGGGGCCATTTTCACCATGAAGAAGGGGGATAAATCGCTCCTTCCTCACGAGGGGCCCGTCGCGCCGGGCGAAGCGGTCGTCCTCTTCCTCGCCGATCCTCCTGGCACGGACCACATCAAATGTCCCGCGGGAGTTCGTCCGGCGACGACGGAGAATCCGGACAGGATCATCCGCGGTACAAGCACGTCGTTCCACCTGACCGCATCGGTGCCGGTGAGCGCCTCGACGATCTTCCCGTTCGGCGGCGCCGCGAGCACCGTCCCGACGGCGACGTTGCTTCTACCGACCTCCACGTGGGGCAAGGAGCACGTGGTCATCGAGCCGTGGTCGATGGGACTCGCCTCGAACTACAACCGGTTCGGCCTCTTCCCCGCCGTACAGATCGTGGCAAAAGAGGACGACACCGTCATCGAGATTCGGCCAACCGCGGACATTCAAGACGACCGCGACTTCGTCGGCGCTCCCAAGGGCGCTCCGGCGACGTACCGAATCAATCGGGGTCAATATCTGCAGATCGCGCAGGCAGACGAGCTCACCGGAAGTATCGTCACCTCATCGAAGCCGACCACGGTGTTCGGCGCGCACTCGTGCATGCTCCTTCCGCAAGACGTGATGGCGTGTGATACGGCGCAGCAGCAGATCCCGTCCTTTGCGCAATGGGGCTCGGAATACGCCGCGGTGGGGCATCTGCCTCGCCTCGGTGATTCGGAAAATTCGCCGTACCGAATCGTCGCCGCCGTCGACGGCACGGAGCTCACCTACGATCCGGCGCCTCCGGGCGGCGCTCCGACGAAGCTCGACAGCGGAGCGATCGGAACGTTCTGGACGCGCGATCCCTTCGTCGTTCGTTCGCAGGACGCCGAGCATCCGATCTATGTCGCCGGCTACATGACGGGATGCGCGAACGTGAATCCCACGTTCTCGCTGGGCGACCCTGAGTTCGTCAACGTCATTCCCACGGCGCAGTATCTGAATGACTATAGCTTCTTCGCCGATCCGACCTATCCGAACACTTCGCTGGTCGTCATTCGCGTGCGTGGCTCGCAAGGCTTCGACGACGTGAATCTCGACTGCGCCGGCGGCCCGCTTTCGGGTTTCCGTCCGCTCGGCACCGATGGACGCTTCGAATACGTGCGCATTCCTCTCACCGACGGTGGACAGTTGCTGCAGGTCGGCGCCGGCACCTGCGGCTACGGTCTCCACCACATGTCGAGCCGCAGTCCGTTCACGGCGACGCTCTGGGGACTGGCGAAGCCGCGAGCTACGCGCTCGTCGGCGGCCTGGCACAACGCACGCTGGTCACGCGGCCACTCGTCGTTCACTGACTGCCGTGATCCGGATTGCAGAAGCGTGAGGCCCCCTCCGCTTCGTACGGCAGCTCGATGCGAGAGCGAGTAGCCTCCGACGACACGATGCGAACGTCACGAACGTCGGCCGAAAACCTCTTGATGTCAGCGGGAGCCTGCGTCGCCGCGATCGCAATCGCTACTGGCTGCGCGGCGAACCATACGCGCGCGCGAGGCTCGGCGCCGGCCGTCGAGCGCGCCCCCTGCCCGATCGCCGGGGAACAGGCGGAGGACTGCCCGTACGCCGGTATCGCGCGCGACCTTGAGGGGGCGGCGTCCCCCGCGGACGGTGCGCGCGACCGCATCCTCTCCCGGCTCGCGCGCGAGTCGCCTGCGCTCGACGCGGCGATCGCGTCCGTCTCGACGATCGGCGGTGACGACCTCAAGTACGTCGATCTTTGGGGACGAAGCGGCAATTACGATGCCTCGCAGCTCGACCTACCAAGCCCTCGGCCCACGGTTGACGAGGCCGTCCTCGACGCCATCAACGCGCGCGCTGGAATGCCCGGCGCGCGCCACGGCAACTTCGGCCCGATTCACGACGCGGTCACCTTCGCCGGCGTCGAGCACACCTACGGTTACGTCTTCAGTCTCCTGCCCACGCCGTTCGGTTTCAAGCGCGCGCGATGGGTGCGCGACGACCTCGAGGCTGGTTTCGGGCTCTCGCGCGGCACGCTGGGGCCTCTGCCGAAGGACGGATCGCTCTTCGCCAACGTGACATACTTCGCAGGCAAGATCGCATTTCGCACGCCGGACGACGCACGCGAGCTCGCTGCGGTCGGCGCCGGCGCGCGGGGCGTATCCACGGAGCTGCGCGCATTCGACTTTGCGAGGCTGGCGCCGGTGCGGGTCGAGGAGACCTTGCACATCCCGCTCGCCAACGGCGCTTCACGTACGGTCGTCCTGCGTACGGACTTCGTCCCGTTCGTCGCGCGCACCGCCGCGCCCGACGGCAATACGAACCTCCTCGTCTACTCCGCGCGCGACTCGGCCGACCAGCGCGCGCGCCTCGTCACGGTGTTTCCCGTGGGGACGGCCATGCGCACGAAAGCCCTCGATCCCGCGCGGACGGGCTCGGGCCAGCCGATCGCGACGCAGTACAACGCGTTCATCGAGGGCATCACCGGCGCGGCTGCGCCGCTCACAGGCGAGCGCCGCATTCTCGAACGCTGAGTTGGCTCTCGATCCAGGCGGCCTCCCCCGTGGGAAGCTCCGGAGTCGTTCGCATTCACGCAAGGGCCGGTGACCGGTGAGAGCTGTGGCCCGGAAGCGAGAGCTTACGGCGAGCGGGAGGAGCGTAAGCCAAGGCTGCGCGCGTGCCCCGTATGGGCACTCAACTTGCAACTCAACTAGCGAACGTGTGCCCTGGCCAGTCGAGCGAAAGCGATGCAGGCGAGCAGGCAAAAGAGCGTGAAGATTGGGCTGATCCATTCGCTGACTGGAACGATGTCATCCAGCGAGTTGCCGCTTCTCACCGCCGAGCGGATGGCCATCGACGAGATCAACGCGAGTGGCGGCGTTCTCGGGTATCGGATCGAGCCTGAGATCGCGGACGGCGAATCGGAGGCCAGCTCCTTCGCCCGTCGCGCAGAAGAGCTCGATCGCGTGGGGAGCAAGGCCCTCTTCGGATGCTGGACCTCGGCTTCTCGAAAGGCCGTCAAGCGCGTGGTGGAAGAAGCAGACAACGTTCTCTACTACCCGGTGCAGTACGAGGGGCTCGAACAGTCCGAGAACATCTTTTACCTGGGAAGCTGCCTCAACCAACAGGCGGCCCCCGCGCTGGATTGGGCGATCGCAAACCTCGGCCCGCGCGTTCTGCTGGTCGGGTCGGACTATGTCTTTCCACGTGTCGCCAACCGGCTGATTCGCTCGATCGTGAAGGCTCACCCCGGCCGTGAGGTCGTCGCTGAGCGCTACGTCCAGCTCGGCGCGCAAGACTTCTCAGCCGTCGTCGACGAGATTCGACGGCTATCGCCTTCGGTCGTCATCAACTCGCTCAACGGCGAGAGTAATCTTGGATTCTTTCGTCAGTGCAGGGCGGCGGGGATCACGGCGAAAGACATCCCGATCCTTTCGCTCAGCGCCGCGGAGCCGGAAATGCAACCGGTGGTCGACTCGGCGGAGGGGCATTACGCTTGCTGGAGTTACTTTCAAATCATCGATACGCCCGACAACGATAAGTTCGTATTTGCGTACCGAGCAAGAAACGGCATGGCACAGCTCTGCTCGGCCCCTATCGTGACAGCGTACTCGCAGATCATGCTCTGGAGGCAGGCCGTCGAGGACGCTGGGACGTTCGAATCAGCTGCGGTGAGGCAGTCGACGGTTGGATGCGAGGTGGCAAGCCCGGCCGGGCCCATGACGATTCTGCCGAATCATCATACGCCGCTACGTGCTCACGTCGGCCGGCTGCGAGGAGATTGTCAGTTCGAGATCGTGTGGAGCAGCCCCGCTCCCATCGAACCACTCCCCTGGCTTGGCGTGGAGACCAGCAATATCGAAAACAAGGCCATCGTTCAGGACGCTATGGCCAGCTTCCCGGAAGCGGTGCATTACGCTTTCCTTCTCGAACTGGAGATCGAGCAACGCCGCCGGGCTCAAGAGGAGCTACGTGAGGCGCACGACAGACTCGAGGAGCGCGTTCGCGAGCGCACGGATGCCCTTGCAGAGGCCAACCGAGTCGTCCGTGCGGAGGTCGCGGTCCGACAGCGCAAGGCCTCCGAGCTGCAGGCGATCGTCGACAACATGATCGAGGCGGTCGTGGTCGTGAACCGCGACGGGGACATCTCGACCGTGAACGGATCCGCCGCGAGGCTCTTCGGCGTCGCCGACCTTCTCACTCCTGCCTACGCGCCGCGGATGTGGCCCGACGTCGTCGCGCTTCGGCACGTGGACGGCACACGGGTAGCGCCCGAAGAGATGGCGATCCACCGCGCTCTCGCGGGCACGCCGGTGGTCAATCAAGACGAGGTGCTTCGCAACCAGGAGACTCACCGCGACGTCTACGTTCGCGCGAGCGCTGCGCCGATGCGGACCAACACGGGGGAGGTCACGGGTGGGGTGTTGGTGCTTCGCGACGTGACCGAATCGATGGAGCTCGAGCGCTTGAAAGCGCAGTTTGTCGAGGTAGCCGCACATGAGCTGAAGACCCCCGTCGCCATCATGAAGACGTGTGCTCAGGCGCTCCTCGGGCTGGGCGATGATGTCTTGCCTGCGCAGCGTAACAAGATGCTCGCCCGCATCGACCGCGGCGCAGTCCGCATCGACCGCATCATCACGGACCTTCTCAAGGTCTCGCGCCTGGCTTCGGGTCAGCTCGAATTGAGCCTCGAGCCAGTCGAACTATCCCGGCTCGTGATCGAGGCGGTCGACGGCATCGCGCCCGCGCCCCAAAAGCATCGGATTCGTCCGCGAACGGCAGAGCCGATCATCGTGCGTGCCGATCGGGATCGAATCCAACAGGTCATTGCCAATCTCGTCGACAATGCGGTCCGATATTCGCCCGCTGGCGGCGACGTCGAGGTATCGGTGATGCCAGCCGATCACGAGGCGATTGTATCGGTTCGCGACCACGGCGTAGGCATCCCGCAAGACAAGCAGGGCCTCATTTTCAATCGCTTCTACAGGGCACACACCGGTACGCCGTACGACTACGGCGGCATGGGCATCGGGCTCTATCTTTGTCGCGAGATCGTCCAGCGCCACGGCGGACGCATCTGGTTCGAGAGCGAGGAGGCACGGCAGCACGTTCCGTTTCAGTTTGCCGCTCGGCGGCGCTTAGGCCTTGTGAATCACAAGGCACGCGCTCCCGAAGGTCGCACAGGCCTTGTGAATCACAAGGCACGCGCTCCCGAAGGTCGCACAGGCCTCCGAGGAGCGCGAATTCCGATGGAGGATTTTACGATGGGGGCGTCGCAGCGTAGGGCAGACGTCACGCGAGTCGAGCCGGCTCGACGCAAGGTGCTCGTCATCGAGGATGACGTCGACCTGCTGGAGACCGTTGCCGAGGTCATCGAGTCATTGGGTGTTGAGGTCGTGCAAGCCCACAACGGGGTCGAGGGTCTCGCTGCTGTCGAGCGTGGGATGCCGGACCTCATCCTTCTCGACATGAAAATGCCGGTCATGAACGGTTGGGAGTTCGCCCAGCAGTTCCACGATCGGCACGGCCACGGAGCTCCAATCGTGGTCGTCACCGCGGCGAGCGATGCCCGCCAACGCGCAGTCGACGTCGGCGCCGAGGGATGGCTCGACAAGCCATTCGCGGTGGACGCGCTCCTGAAACTCGTCAGCGTGCCGCCCGTTGCCGGGTCGCCCTTGACGACGGATCCGTGACCGTCGTCCGTACGGGCGACCTACCTGCCCGTCGGCGGGGCAGTCATCCATCCCTCACGTCGAGTGCGCGGTGGCATGCACGCTGCTAATCGCGCGGCAGGAAGGAGGTCGTCATGCGAGCGATGGCCGTGTTTCCTGCGCAGCGCGAGCTTCGAATCATCGATGTCCCGGCGCCGGAGCTCCGTAACGAGCACCAGGTGGCGATCCGAATTCGCGAGGTCGGGATTTGCGGAACCGACCGCGAGATCTGCGAGTTCCACTACGGCTCGCCGCCCGCCGGAACCGACCGACTCGTCCTCGGCCACGAGGTCCTCGGTGAAGTGGTGGGCGTGGGCCCGGCCGTTCGCACGGTCGCGCGCGGCGACCTCGTCGTGATCACCGTCCGCCGACCTTGCGACGATCCCGAGTGCGTCGCGTGCCGAGCGGGGCGCCAAGACTTCTGCACGACGGGGCACTTTCGCGAGCGCGGGATCAAAGGTGCCGACGGCTTCATGACGGAGCTCGTCATCGAGGACGAGCGTTACGTCGTGCGCGTCCCGAAGGCACTCTCCGAGGTGGCCGTGCTGCTCGAGCCGCTCAGCGTTGCGGCCAAGGCCGCCGTCGATCTCGATGCGATACTCCGGCGCTATCCCTGGGAGCCCACGGCGCTCCGCGCCCTCGTGCTCGGCGCCGGGCCCATTGGTCTGCTCGCGGCGATGGCGCTGCGGGCCCGCGACACCGAAACGTTCGTGTACTCGCTCGAGCCGGCAGACAGCGACCGCGGCGATCTGGTTCGCTCGCTGGGCGCCACCTACGTCTCGGCTCGCGACGTCCCCGTAGGGGAGATTGCCTCACGCGTCGGCGCGCCCGACATCGTCTTCGAAGCCGTCGGCGTAGCCAAGGTCGCGTTCGAGGCCATTGGGGAGCTCGCGCGCAACGGCATCTCCATCTTGAGCGGTGTCCCGGGCCCCGGGGGTCCCGTGGAGATCGACCTCAACAGCATCATGCGCAACATCGTTCTCAAGAACCAGGTCGTCTTCGGCACGGTCAACGCGTCGCGCTCCGCGTTCGAGGAGTCCGTGGCGTACCTCGAACGGTTCATGGTGCTGTTTCCCGACTCGGTTCGTCGGCTCATCACCCAGCGCTCGAAACTCGACGATGCGCCAGCGCTGCTCCAGCGCGGGGGCGGCATCAAGCACGTGATTCAGCTCTCCTCCTGACGCGCTCCCTGACCGGAGCCAGGCGAGTGGCGTGGAACCTGCTTTTTCGCGGCAGCAAAGCGGCAAGAAGAACGAGGGTCATCATGGCGACCAATGGGAACGGGCGGACCTTGCACAGCCAGAAGCTGCGCAGCATCAACTTCCAGGGTGACTCGCTGCGGATGGGGATGAACTGGACGGAGGAGGACCTCGGCAAGCCTCAGATCCTCGTCGACAGCGCGTATGGGATGGGCCACCCCGGCACGTTCCACTTCCGTCCGTTGATCGAGGAGATCTCGAACGGCGTCTTCGAGGCCGGCGGCAAGCCGGGCGTCTTCACGGTGAGCGACATCTGCGATGGCGTTGCCCAAGCGACGACGGGCATGAGCTACTCGCTCGTCTCGCGCGACGTCATGGCCGCGATGATCGAGATCCACGCGCTCGGTCATCCGCACGACGGCATGGTGCTCCTCTCGGGCAACGACAAGTCCGTCCCGGCACACATGATCGCCATCGCGCGCTGCAATTTGCCCGCGATTCACGTCCCCGGAGGGACGCAGTTCAATGCTCCGGACTACTTCACCTCCAACCGACTGTGGCCTCTCGGCATGGAGGTCGAGCGCAAGAAGAAGACCCAAGAGGAGCTCTTCGAGCGCCAGAAGAATGCCTGCCCGACCTGCGGCGCTTGTCAGTTCATGGGCTCGGCTTCGACCGGCCAGGTGCTCTCCGAAGCCATCGGACTGGCCCTGCCCGGATCCGCGCTCGTGCCGGCGCCGCTCGCCATGCACCTTCGCTACGCGCGCGCCGCGGGCAAGCGGATCCTCGACCTCGTCCGCAACGACCTCAGACCGCGCCAGATCCTCACGCGCGAGGCGTTCGAGAACGCCATCATGGTCCACGCGGCCGTGGGCGGGTCCACCAACGCTCTGCTCCACCTCCCGGCGATGGCCAAGGAGGTCGGCATCGAGCTGACGGTCGACGACTTCGACCGCATCCACAAGCAGGTCCCGGTCATCGCCAACGTCAAGACCACCGGGAAGTACCCGGTCGAGTACTTCTATTACGCGGGCGGTGTTCCGAAGGTGATGCTCGAGCTCCGCGAGCTCTTGCACCTGGACTGCCTCACGGTCACCGGCAAGACCGTCGGTGAGAACCTCGACGTCATCGCGCGCTCGTACTACTTCGACGAGCGACTCGGGTACTTGCACAACTACAAGATCCCGCCGACCGAGATCATCAGGCCGCTCTCGGATCCGTTCGTCGCCGAAGGCGGCGTGGCCATCCTGCGCGGGAACATCGCGCCCGGTGGAGCGATGATCAAAGCGTTCTCGGTGCCGGACGAGATGCACGTCCACACTGGCCCCGCGCGCGTCTTCGACGACGAGCCGGCTTGCCTCGATGCTCTCCGTGACGGCGCCATCAAACCCGGCGACGTCATGGTCATCCGCTACGAGGGGCCGCGCGCGAACGGAATGCCCGAGATGTACTTCGCATCCGCCGTGCTGGCGGCCGATCCCGATTTGAGCCACACGACCGCGCTCGTCACCGACGGCCGGTATTCGGGGCCATGAAGGGGCCGTCGATCGGTCACGTGTCGCCGGAGGCGCTCGACGGCGGGCCGATCGCGCTCGTCGAGGAGGGCGATCTCATCGAGATAAGCATCCCCGAGCGCAAGCTCGGGATCGTAGGCCTCCACGGTCAACGAATGATGGAGTCCGATATCGCGCGGGTGCTCACGGAGCGTCGCGCGCATTGGTCCCCGCCGCCGCAAAAGCACACGACGGGGATCCTGTCCCTCTACGCTCGCGTCGCAACGTCGGCTTCCGAAGGAGCTGCCATGACGGCGCCGGTGGACGGCCACGTGGCACCTCCGACCGACGTGACGAGTAGCCCCGCTCCCGAAGCGCCGAGCGAGAAGAGGCAGGCGACTCCGGTGAAGGAGCAGCCCGCGCGCGCGAAGCCGGAAGCGGCGCCACCCAGCCAACCAAAACCGTCGTCGCGCGCTGGAAACGGCGGCGGCGGCGACCGCATGCGCGTCGTGATCGCCGACTACGACTTCGGCGACGTCGAAGTGGAGCGACGGGTCATCGAAGGAGCGGGCTTCGAGCTCGTGGCCGCGCAGTGCAAGAGCGAGGACGAGGTCATCGAAACTGCGCGCGATGCCGACGCCATCATCACGCAGTACGCGCGCGTCGGGGAGCGCGCCATCGATGCGTTCACCCGTTGTCGCGTGATTGCTCGCTACGGGACGGGCGTCGACATCGTCGACGTCGACGCCGCCACCCGGCACGGCATCCAGGTGACCAACGCTCCGAACGAATGGTGCTCGGACGAAGTCGCCGATCACGCCGTGGCCCTCTGGCTCGCCGCCGCCCGCAAGATCCCGCAGTACGCCGAGGCGACGCGACGGGGTGAGTGGCAATGGCAGACCGGCAGGCCGATCCACCGCCTCCGCGGGCGCGTGTTCGGACTCCTGTCGTTCGGGAACATCGCCCGCTCGATCGCGGAGCGAGTGCGGCCCTTCGGGGTCGAAATCTGGACGCACGATCCGTTCGTCGACAAGGCCGAGGTGGAGAAACAGGACGTCCGCGTAGTGAGCTTCGACGAGCTGGTGCGAGGGTCCGACTACCTCATCATCCAAGCCCCGCTCACGCCGAAGACGCACGGCCTCTTCGACGAGAACGTGCTTCGGCGCATGAAGCGCAGCGCCATCCTGGTCAACACCGCGCGAGGGCCGATTGTGGTCGATGCAGCACTCCGCCGTGCCCTCGAGGAGCACTGGATCGCCGGCGCCGCGCTCGACGACATCGAGGAGGAGCCCGCCAAACGGCGCGACTGGGAGGCCGAGAACCCCCTGTTCGCGCAGGACGACGCGATCATCACTCCGCACTCGGCCTATTACTCGGAAGAGTCGATTCGCACGGTGCGTGAGATCGCCTCGAACGAGGTGGTGCGCGTCCTTACCGGTCAGCGGCCCTCGTCCCCGGTCAATTTCGTCGACCGACCTCCGCCGCCGGTCCAACTCCACGGGCCGTGACATGAGCACCTCCCGCATCCAAACCCTAACCACGCTTTCGGAGCTCGGCGCTGTCGCGGTCGTGCGCCTCGAGAACGCCGAGCGGATGCGCCCCGTAGTGAATGCTCTCGTCGAAGGCGGCATCTGCGCCGTCGAGGTGACGATGACGACGAGCGGGGCACTCGAAGCCCTCGAGGCATGCAGCGGCGCCCTCGGTGACTCCGCGGTACTTGGCGCGGGAACGGTGCTCGACGCCGAGACGGCGCGGATGGCCGTCTCCGCCGGCGCACGCTTCGTCGTGAGCCCCATCCTCTGCCCGGACGTGATCCGGATCTGCCGCCACTACGACGTGGTCTCGATCCCCGGCGCCTTCACGCCCACCGAGATCGTCGCGGCATGGGAAGCCGGCGCAGATCTCGTGAAGGTCTTCCCCGGCGGTCTCTTGGGCCCAGGCTACCTTCGCGAGGTACGCGGACCGCTGCGCCACATTCGTCTGATGCCTACCGGTGGCGTGACGCTGGACAACGCCGCCGACTTCCTGGCGGCAGGAGCCGTGGCCGTGGGCGTCGGGGGTGCCCTCGTCGACCGCAGCGCCGTCGAACGCGGAGACTACGCGGCCATTTCCGAGCGCGCACGCCGCCTCGCCGCCACCGTGCGCAAAGCACGGGGGACGGTCGCATGAAACCGATACGGACCCTTGCCTTCGGAGAGCTGCTGCTCCGCCTGAGTCCTCCGGGCCACGAGCGTCTGCTCCAATCCCCTTCGCTGAACGCCACCTTCGGTGGAGGCGAGGCGAATGTGGCCATCAGCCTCGCCCACTTCGGAGTGGACAGCCATTTCGTCACCCGGCTTCCACCGAATCCCGTCGGCGATGCCGCGCTGCGAGTGCTCCGCGCCGAGGGCGTCGGCATCGACGCGGTCCAGCGCGGGGGCGAGCGCATGGGCATCTACTTCGTCGAGGCGGGTGCGAGCCAAAGACCCTGGAGCATCGCCTACGATCGCGCGCACTCCGCGATCTCGGAGCTCGACCCGAGCTCGCTCGACTGGCCCAAGCTGCTTCGCGACGTCGCCTGGTTTCACACGTCGGGCATCACGCCGGCGCTCGGGCCGGGTCCCGCAGAGTCCACGCGCCGAGCGGTGCAGGCGGCGCGCGAGCTCGGCGTGACCGTGAGCCTCGACTTCAACTATCGCCGGATGCTGTGGAGTGCTTCGTCGGCGAAAGAGGTCCTCCCTTCCCTCGTTCGATACGTGGATGTGCTCTTTGCGGGCGAGGATGATCTGCGGACCTTCCTCGGCATCCCGATCCCGCACGGCGCACTCGATCCCGCCTCGCTCGACCTCCGAGCCTGCGAGACCGCGGCCGCGCGTGTGGTCTCCGAATACGGCGTGCGCCAGCTCGCGATCACACTGCGCGAGAATCTCTCGGCCAGCCACAACGGCTGGAGCGCCCTGCTCTACGACGGCCCGAGCAAGACGCTTCATCGCGGACCGCGTCACGTGGTTCACCTCGTGGACCGCATCGGTGCAGGCGATAGCTTCGTCGCCGGGCTCGTCTTCGCGCAGCTCGACGGAAAACCGCTCGACCAGGCCCTGCGATTCGCGGTGGCCGCGAGCGCGCTGAAGCAGACCATTCCAGGAGACTTCAACCGAGTTTCCGTCGCCGAGGTCGAACGGCTCGGCGACGCCGAGGACGGGGGCCGAGTTCGCCGGTGACGGGGTCCGACGATTGCATCGCGCATTCCGTAAAGGATCCGGTGGGCCCCGAGTTCATGGCTCCTCCGGAGCGCAGGCCCGAACAAGCAGCTATCGCCCCCTAGCGGTCCCTAGAGGTATCCAATGCCCTCCTACATCGAAAACTACGCACTGATCGGAGACACCGAAAGTGCCGCACTGGTCTCGCGCGATGGCGCGATGGACTGGCTATGCCTCCCGCGGTTCGACTCGGACGCGTGCTTCGCCGGGCTGCTCGGCCGCGACGAGCACGGCACCTGGGTGATCCATCCAGCGACGCGAGTCAGGTCCATTTCGAGACGCTACCGCGGCGACACGATGATCCTCGAAACCGAATTCAACTGCGATGGTGGCGTCGTCCGACTCATCGACTTCATGCCGATCGCCGAGGGCATTCGGCACCACGTCGTGCGCATCGTCGAAGGTGTGGAGGGGACCGTCCCCGTCGATGCCATCCTCAACGCGCGCTTCGGATACGGAGCGACACCGCCCTGGATCCGCCAGACCGAGGACGGGATCCTGCTCACGGCCAGCCCTGACTCGCTTACCCTCCGCACGCCTGCGAAGGTCGAACTGAACAAGCACCGCGTCTCGTGCAGACTGCAAGTTTCCAAAGGGCAGCGCATTCCCTTCGAGCTCGAATGGCATCCTTGCCATCGATCACCCCTAGCCGCGCTCGACGTGGAGGCCGTCCTCGAGTCGACCGAGCGCTTCTGGTCCGACTGGGCCGCGCGCTGCCGCTATCGCGGGCCGCACAAGGAAGCGGTGGTGCGTTCGCTGCTTACGCTCAAGGCGCTCACGTATGCCCCGACGGGCGGCATCGTCGCAGCGCCCACGACGTCACTGCCCGAAGAGCTGGGCGGTGTCCGTAATTGGGATTACCGGTACTGCTGGCTGCGCGACTCCGCGCTCACGCTCGATGCGCTGATGCTCTGCGGTTACCCGGACGAAGCCACGGCGTTTCGCCGTTGGCTCCTCCGTGTGGCGGCAGGCGAACCGTCGAACTTGCAGATCATGTACGGCATCGACGGCAAGCGGCGCCTGACCGAGTTCGAGCTCGACTGGCTGCCCGGCTATGCCGAGTCGCGCCCGGTACACGTCGGCAATGGAGCGTGGAACCAGTTCCAGATCGACGTCTACGGCGAGCTCTTCGACACCATGTACAAGGCTCGGCGCCTCGGCGCGCCCGCCGACCCCGAATTCGGGCAAATGGCGGTTCAACTCCTCGACTTCCTCGAACGCGCTTGGCAGAGGCCGGACGAAGGCATTTGGGAAGTTCGCGGCGCCAAGCATCGCCACTTCGTGCACTCGAAGCTCATGGCGTGGGTTGCCTTCGACCGTGGGATCCGGTTGGTCGAGGAGTTCGGCATGGGCGAACTCAACACGGGCTCTCTCGTCCAGCATTGGCGCGCCCTTCGTGACCGCATCCACCGCGACGTCTGCGAGCACGGCTACGACGCCGCGCAAAACGCCTTCACGCAGTCGTACGGCTCGGAGGGACTCGACGCGAGCGTTCTGCTCATGCCGACCCACGGATTCTTGCCGATCGACGATCCACGCGTGCTCGGCACCATCCGGGGCATCGAGCGAAACCTGCTCCGGGAGGGGTTCGTTCGCCGGTACGCGACCGAGACCGGAGTCGACGGCCTGCCCGGCGACGAGGCGCCCTTCCTCGCGTGCAGCTTCTGGCTCGCCGACGCCTACGCCGCGAGCGGACGCATGAGGGACGCCGAGGCGATGTTCGAGCGCCTGCTCGGGATCCGCAACGACCTGGGCCTGCTGGCCGAAGAGTACGAGCCCAAACATGGGCGACTGCTCGGCAACTTCCCGCAAGGGTTTTCTCACCTGACGCTCATTCACACGGCGACGGTTCTTGCCGAGAGCGAGACGCGTGGTGCCGGCAAACGAGGAGACGGCGCGCGCCCCGGCGTGCCGGCGCCGCCGCCATGAGTACCTGGATCGACGTCACCGTTCCCATCCGTCCCGGGATGGTGCACTGGCCGGACAACCCCGGAGTGGAGCGTGAGGTCACGAAGGAGCCCGTCGATGGCGGGCTCTGCTTCGTGTCCAAGCTCACGATGGGCGTCCACACGGGAACCCACTTCGACGCGCCCATCCACTTCGACGTGCCGGGCGGCGGTGTCGAGGCACTGCCCCCTGCCGCCCTGATCGGCGTCGCGCGTGTCGTGGCCGTGGAGGGCCGCACCATCGATCGCGCCGACGTGGAGGCGCTAAACCTCGAAGAGGGCGAGCGCGTGCTCTTCAAGACGAGCAACTCGGCCCGCTGCTGGAACACCGACGAGTTCGTGCCGGACTACGTCTACGTGACGGTGGACGCGGCGCAACATCTGGCCGATCGACGGATCGCCTTGCTCGGTGTCGATTACCTCTCCATGGGCGGGCCCGACCACGGCCCTCGCGCACACCGGATCTTGCTCCGGGCGGGCGTCTGCATCCTCGAGGGACTCGACCTCCGCCAAGTCGGGCCGGGTACGTTCGAGATGGTGGCGCTTCCGCTGCTGATCCCCGGCTCGGATGGGGCGCCAGCACGCGTCCTGCTCCGCTCCCCATGAGCGGACCGCGAGCAAACGAAACCGGTCATCAATACTGGTGGGCTCTTCGCGCGATGTACGAGCGGCCCAAGGCTTCGAATCGATCGAGCAGGGCTCCTACGCCCGCACCGGCGAAGGTGGCAACAAGGACCGTTGCCAGACAGCACAGCATCGCAACGTGGGGGCCGCCCTGGCCGAGCACCACCGTAACGGCGGTGACGGGCAGTCGATAGCCTCCGGCGATGCCAGAGGCGGCGCCGGCCGAACCGGCCAGATCGTCGGGCACGCCGAAGCCGTGCGCGAACACTCTTCCGCCGAGATCGCCGACGGCCAAGAACGGCACGAAGAGGCCACCGCACCCGCCTGCAGCAGCGCCTGCGGTCGTGGCCATCGCGCGGAGCACGGTCACGCCAAGCACGGTCAGCGCCGTCGTAGGCGTGTTCTCGACCCACAGGATCGACCCGCCGCCCGGGCCAATGGCAGCTTGAGGACTTGCGACGCGCGCGATGGTCACCGTGACGGCACACAGGACCAAGCCTCCGATGGCCAGGCGCAAGACGGGGTGTGCATTCCAGCCTTTCGCTCGATAAATCGCCGCTCCCGTGATCGAGGTGATCGATCCCGAGAGGGCTCCGATCAAGACCGCCGTCATCACCGCTTGAGCAAACGAGTGAGGCGGCTCTTTGGGAACGACCAGCCGGATCAGGTTCACGTGGAGGGCGATGTTCATGAGCCACCCCACGACCCCGCCCACGAGCGCGGCGGTCACGCGCTCTGCATCGAGCGGAGCGTCGTGACGTCGACCGAGCTCGAGAACGTACGCCGTGCCCACGAGGGGAATTCCCATGAGCGCCGACACGCCTGCCGCTCCACCCCCCACGGCCGCGGGCCGGAGAAACCACCGGCGCCACCCGCGAGAGAAGTCTCCCATCGCCGATCCGACAGCAACGCCGAGATAGGCCGCAGGTGCCTCCGTTCCGAGCGGCCCGCCGAGCCCCACGGTGGCGGCGATGGCCACGGCGCGAATGGGAGCCAGACGCCACGGAAAGCGATCCTCTTCGCCGGCGAAGGCGACCATCTCGCCCGTGAGGTCCGAGCGAGCGACGCCGGGCACGAACGTTCTCCACTTGCTCGCCCACGGCGCGCGTTTCTCCTCGCCCTTCCCCTCTGGCTTTGCGTTCTCGCTGAGCCCGAACCCGTAGAGCACGAGCACCGAGAGACACAACCCCACCAGGGGCACGACGATGATGACCCACGTGGCCTGACTGGACACGACCGCGAGGCTCATCTTCAGGAGCTGCGTGAAGCCGATGACGAGGCCCGCTCCGACGAGCGCGCCCACCAGGCCGCTCAGGCCCGACGTGGCGATGGTCGACAAGAGCTGCTGGAGCCTCGAGCGCTTCGTCAGGGGAACTTCCACCGTCCGCCCCGATTCAACCGGTGTGCCGCGCCTGCAAAGCCCAGGAATGAGGAGCGCGAGCGCGCGTCGGCGCGGCTCCTGCGTCGCACGAAGCATGCGTACCCCATTCGCCAGGCTCAGCAGGAGGCGGCACTACTTCGTGGGGACGTCTCGGAGCGTCGCGCTGATCCTTGCCTCGCTGGTGCTCGGATACGGCATCCCGCACATCCGTGACCGTTGGTTGCCGTCGATGGGAACCGACATGGGCAGGGACCAGCTCATCGCGTTCCTGACGTCGGTCGCCACCGGTATGATGACCTTTACCGGCGTCGTCCTTTCACTCCTGTTCGTGATGCTCGAGCTCGGAGCGACGGGCTACTCGCCGAGGATCGTCAGCTCGTGGGTCAAGGACCCGCGCATCGCGAATGCCACGGGCGTGTTCACCGGCACCTTCGTCTATTCCCTGATGGCGCTCCGTGCGATCGGGCTCGTCCAGGGCAGTCGCTCCTGCGCGCTCACCATCTACATCGCCTTCGTCTGGCTCCTGGCGAGCCTCTGGATGCTCACACGCCTGGCCAAAGTGTTCGCCGAGCACGACCATACCTTCGTGCTGCGGATGCTCGGAAAGCATGGCGCCGAGGCCATCGATTGGGTGTATGCCAGCGGGCCCTCGAAGGGCGGTGATGCCGGGAAGGACGAGTTGCCCAAGGAAGGGCACGCTCCCCCTCAGGTCCTCGTCCATGAAGGTGCGCCGGTCTACATCGTGCGCATCGACGTGGCTCGCCTGGTCGCGCTCGCTCGTTCGCGCGGAGCGCTCATCCGCATCCCGTTCGCCCAAGGGGACTCCGTCACCGCCGGAGCCACGTTGGCGATGGTGCACGGTGCCTCGATCCCACCTCGGCGTCTCCGCGCCTTGATCGAGCTAGGACCGGAGAGAGAACTCCGAGCCGACCCCAAGTACGCGCTGAGGCTCTTGGTCGACGTGGCGCTCCGAGCGCTGTCGACCAGCACGAACGACCCGACGACAGCCGTTCAAGCGCTGGACCAGATCGAAGCGCTGCTGATGAAGCTCGGCAACCTCGACCTCGACGTGGGGCGCGTGCGGGACGCCGGCGGAGAATTACGCCTCGTCTACGACGCCACCACATGGGAAGAGTACCTCGAGCTCGCGCTCACGGAGATTCAATATTACGGAGCGGCGTCGCTGCAGACCGAGCGCAGACTCGCCGCCCTCTTCGCGTTTCTGCGTGACCACTTGCCCGCGTCGCGCCGTGCAGCGGTGGAGCGGCTGGTCCAAGAGCACGGCGCGGTCGTCGCGCAGACGCTGCAAGGGCCTTCGCTCATCCTGGCGACGCGAGGCGATCGCCAGGGGCTCGGCCACACGCTGCAATGACGGTTACGGGCTCAGTCGGGCACGTTGCAGGTCTTGTCGCAGGCCTCCGCTTCGATCCCGGTGTTGGCGCGACGGCCACATCGGCTCCAGCAGGTGTAGCGCTCCTTCGCGTCGGGAAGGAGCGCGTTGTGCTTGTCTCGACAGGCGTCGATGCGCTTGTCGTTGTTGCTCATCTTCTGGCAGATGACGAACGACGGGATGACTTCGCCGGAGCAATCGTCGCGGCAGTCCTCGAAGTCGTCGGCATTCGCGGAGCTACGGATGCACTTGTCGGTGCATAGGCGGACGTTGTGACCGAGCGTGCTGTAGGTGACGTAGCAACTGTCGATGTCTGCCGGCTTCCACTTCGTTCGAGGAAGCGCCCCAATCATGTCGCAAGCCTCAGCGTCGGTCAGTGGCTTGGGTTCGTGCTTGCACGCGACGACGAACGACGCCGCAACGGCGACGAGAAGCATCGAGTGTGACGAGGACATTCCAGATTGGTATCACGACGCTTCGTCGCCTCTCGAGGCCCAAACCGACGCACTGCTTCAACGGTGCGAAATTAGGCCGCGTTTTCGCACGGAGTGCCACCTTCTCCGTCAGGGGTCGAACCGTCGAAAATTCGCTCCGAGCCGTGCCTCGGAGTGGACGACGCGGGCTTTGACGCTTCGCGGCGACCGCGCTCCTCGCACGTCTCGCGCCCCTCTCGCCAAGCTACGCCATGAGCCCGACGGATGGGTCGGGCTTGAACGCGGCTTGAACGCGGCAGGGAATGTCGACCGCTGCGCGAGAGGACCTGCACGCTCGCCATCGACCGAGCGCTCGTCGAAATTTCGCTCGCGCCCACCACTCACGAGGCGTGATCGCACGAAACGAGAGAAACAGAGCAACCCCCGCCTCTCTCCACTTCCAATTTATGCCAGAACCGGGGGCTTGCGGCAAGCCCCGGGTCATGCCGCACAGTCCCCGCCCGTCCGCGAGAAGCGACAGGAGCGAGGATCGAAATGCACGACGAATCCGAACGCGACGTGGCCATGACGAAGCCTGCAGTTGTGGTCGCCGGAAGAGAGCGGACGGACCGCTACGTGGTGAGGTTCGAGGAGGTCGATCAGACGCAAATACCGCTCGTCGGCGGCAAGGGCTCGCACTTGGGAGAGCTTTCGAGGATCGACGGCATTCGCGTGCCGGCTGGCTTTTGCGTGACGACGGACGCCTTTCAGCGGCTCATGGCGGAAGCGCCGTCGATCGACGAACGACTCGAGCGGTTATCGCGCCTCGCGCCGGATGACAGAGAGGCGATTCGCGCGCTCAGCGAGGATATCCGCCGGACGCTCGAAGGAGTCACCATTCCCGACGATCTGGCGACGGCGATCACCTGCCCGCTCGCCAAGCTCGGCGCGCAGGCCGCCTACGCCGTCCGATCCAGCGCGACGGCGGAGGACTTGCCGACAGCCTCCTTCGCGGGTCAGCAGGACACGTACCTGAACGTCGTGGGCCCGGAGGCGATCCTCCAGCACGTGAGCCGATGTTGGGCCTCGCTCTTCACCGAGCGCGCCGTGACCTACCGCCTGCGCAGCGGCTTCGATCACCGCAAGGTGCGTA
This sequence comes from Labilithrix luteola, assembly GCF_001263205.1. Lineage (GTDB taxonomy): Bacteria > Myxococcota_A > Polyangia > Polyangiales > Polyangiaceae > Labilithrix > Labilithrix luteola. The sequence goes on along the minus strand of NZ_CP012333.1, from coordinate 7,252,187 downwards.
TGGCCGTGGTCGTGCAGCGGATGGTCTTCGCGCAGTCGGCCGGCATCCTGTTCACGGCCGATCCCGTCACCTCGAACCGGAAGGTCACGTCGATCGAGGCCAGCTTCGGCCTCGGCGAGGCGCTGGTCTCCGGCCTGGTGAACGCGGACGTGTACAAGGTACGGAACGGCGAGATCATCGCCAAGACGATCGCCACCAAGCACCTTGCCATCCTCGCTTCGCCGTCAGGCGGCACGCACCAGCAGGCGATCGAGCCGGAGCGGCAGACGCTAGCTGCGCTGACGGACGCGCAGGTCGTGCGGCTCGCGGAGCTCGGTCGGAAGGTCGAAGCGTACTTCGGCTGCCCCCAAGACATCGAATGGTGCCTGGTCGACGATGACTTCCAGATCGTCCAGAGCCGGCCGATCACCACGCTGTTCCCCATCCCCGTAGCCGCCGACAAAGAGAACCACGTCTACATCTCCGTCGGACATCAGCAGATGATGACCGATCCCATGAAGCCGCTGGGGCTCTCGCTGTTCCAGCTGACGGCCATGCCGATCATGCACGAGGCCGGCGGGAGGCTCTTCGTCGACGTCACCCGCGCCCTGGCTTCGCCGGCGAAGCGCGCAGGCCTCCTCGAGCTCATCGGAAAGACCCATCCGCTCATGAGCGATGCGCTGCAGAGCATCCTCGAACGCGACGACTTCATCGGCGTCATCCCGGACGAAGCTCCCGCCACGGCGCCGGCGGCCGCCGCAAAAGCCCCGATCGAAACGGATCCGGCCATCGTCGCCGAGCTGATCGCGCACAACGAAGCCTCCGTTGCTGCCTTGAAGAACGACATCCACGCGAAGTCCGGGCCCGCGCTCTTCGACTTCCTCCTTTCGGACATCAAGGAGCTGAAGCGCCTCTTGTTCGATCGGCAAAGCCATCAGGCGATCATGGCGGGAATGGAGGCCACCTGGTGGCTCAACGATCGGCTGCAAGCTTGGTTGGGCGAGAAGAACGCGGCCGACACGCTCACGCAGTCCGTCCCCGACAATGTCACGTCGGAGATGGGGCTGGCACTCCTGGACGTCGCGGACGCCATCCGTCCGCATGCGGAGGTGGTGGCTTTTCTGCAGCACGTCGAGGGCGACGGCTTTCTGGGCGAGCTGCCCAATCTCCCCGGGGGACGCGAAGCGCGAGATGCCATTCAGGCCTATCTCGAGAAGTACGGAATGCGCTGCGCCGGCGAGATCGACATCACGCGGCCGCGCTTTCGCGAACGCCCCACCACGCTCGTGCCCATCATCCTCGGCAACATCAAGAATTTCGAACCAGGCGCCGGCAAGCGTCGTTTCGAACAAGGGCGACAGGAGGCCGAGAAAAGGGAACAGGAGCTCCTGGAGCGCTTGCGCGCCCTGCCGGACGGAGAGCGGAAGGCCGAAGAGACGAAGCGGATGATCGACCGGGTTCGGACCTTCGCCGGATATCGCGAGTATCCCAAGTACGGAATCATCCGTCGCTACGACGTCTACAAACGAGCCTTGTTGGAAGAAGCCGAGCGCCACGTGCAACGCGGGGTGCTCCGTGAAAAAGAAGATATCTTCTATCTCACGTTCCAGGAGCTTCACGAGCTTGCGCGCACCCGCGGATTGGACGAGACGCTCATCGGCCAGCGCAAAGACGCGTTCAGGTGCTATCGAGCGCTCACGTCGCCGCTGGTGGTCACGTCGGACGGCGAGATCGTCGCCGGCTCGTACCGACGCGAGGACGTCCCTGCCGGCGCCCTGATCGGCCAGCCGGTCTCCGCGGGAATCGTCGAGGGCCGCGCCCGCGTCATCCTGGACATGGCAGAGGCCAATCTCGAACCGGGCGACATCCTCGTCACCGCCTACACGGACCCGAGCTGGACGCCCCTCTTCGTCGCCATCAAGGGCCTGGTGACCGAAGTCGGCGGTCCGATGACCCACGGCGCGGTGATCGCCCGTGAGTACGGCTTACCCGCCGTCGTGGCGGTGGAGCGCGCCACCCAACTCATCAAGGATGGGCAGCGCATCCGCGTGCACGGAACGGAGGGTTACGTCGAGATCCTCCCCTAGCCGTACCTAGGACGAATCGACGTCATCCACCGGACTTGAGCCCCCCCTCCCCGTTGAAGGTCGGCGAGAGGCCGAATCGCTGCATGAGGCGTGGATCTTGGAAGACCACGTTGCGAGAGATGCCGCGCGGGGTGACGTCGAGCACTTGCAGCGTGTGGAGCGTGTGGGTTCCGTTCCCGCTCGCGACGTACGCTGCGAACGCGAACTGGCCATTGGCCGCGGTGACCGCGACACGCCAGTCGTGACCGCGCATCTCGAAGACGCGCTCCACGAAACGCGCGTAGTCGGCGCGGCCGCGAAGCCAGATCGCGAAGGGCGGCATTTCGAGCAAGGCTTCTTCCGTCAGCAGCTCTCGCAGAGCGGCGATGTCGGCGCGCTCGAAGGCGGCGACATACTTTTCGACGAGCGCCCGCCGTTCGGGAGCTGTGGGTTCGAGGACGTCGTCCGGCCCGATCTGCGCGTCATTCAGCTGCGCGCGCGCTCGCTGAAGCCCGCTATTCACGGCAGCTACGGTCGTCTCGAGGGCTTCGGCAACGTCGGTGGCCGGAACGTCGAGGACCTCGCGAAGCAGCAGAATGGCACGCTGGCGCGGCGGCAGGAGCTGCGTGGCGGCGACCACCGCGAGCCTCAGATGGCCACGCGCAAGGAGTGCTTGTGCGGGATCGGTCGAGCTCGTGCCGAAGAGCGCATCGGGAATCGGCTCGAGCCACGGAATGTCGTCGACTCCGCGAGCGAGCGGGGCGTCACCGGTCGTGGGTGGCAAGCCGAGGCCCGAGGGGAGCGGCCGATGACGCCGTCCTTCGAGGGCGTTGAGACACGCATTGGTCGCGATCCGATGGAGCCACGTGCGAAGCGAGGCCCGATGTTCGTCGAAGCGATCGAACGCCTGCCAGGCACGCACCCAGGTCTCCTGGAGCACATCCTCCGCGTCTGCGATCGAGCCCATCACTCGACGAACAAACCTGGGAGACCTTCGATCGCGTCTGGAGCACCGACGTGAAGGCGACGCTTCACGGGTTGCAAGCCGCGTTGGCGGTGCCGATGGCGCCTGGGAGCCGCGTCATCGCGATGTCGAGCGGGGCAGCGATCGTCGGAGCGCCGCTCTCGGGCTCGTATGCGGGCGCGAAGCGAATGATCTGGCTGATGGCGCGGGATGCGAACGCGATCGCCAAGGAGCGCGGATTGTCGATTCGCTTTCAAGCTCTCCTCCCCATGCAGCTCATGGCCGATACGCGCCTCGGACTCGCGGTCGCCAGCGAATATGCCCGCCGCCGCGGGATCTCGGTCGAAGCGCACGTCACCGAGCGCTACGGCACGATCATGAACGCGCGCACCTACGGCGAACGTGTTGCCGAATGGCTCGACGGCCCGCAGGCGAACGGCATCGCCTTCGGCGTCGGCGAATCGGGCGTGCATCTGATGGAGGAGCCGTCCATCGCCCCGCGTCGCAGCGCATGATGCGATCGACCGAGGGCTTCACCGTCGGGTCTTTGCGCCTCGGCTACGAGCCCTTCTTGCAGTAACTGCCGCCGCACGCCGGATCGCCGCCACACGTGCAGGCGACCTGGCCATCGTCCCTGGTGCGCTCCATGCACTCGACGCTGGGCGGGTAACAAGGGGGCTGGTAGCAAAGCTCGCCCGCGGCGCAGTCTTCGCCCGTTCGACACGCCTTTCGCATGCAGCCATCGGCATCGATGGGAAAGTTCTCGTTGCCGAAGTAGACCGTTTCTTGCGAGGCCCACTGGGTGGCATCGCTGCAACGGAAGGTGGGGTCAGGGTTGCAGGCATGCTTCCTGATCGCGCCGACGGTCGGCCCAATGACAGGCCCGGAGTCTGCGCTCCCCTGCGGGGTGTCACTGTCAGTGCTACAGGCGCTCAGCGCCACCAGCACGGCAAGCAACCCCGGAATCAAGCACGAAGACCGGATGGCATGCATGTAAACGTTCCCACACGCTATCAGTGCGTCGACATTCGAAGCAACGGCACCTCCTCGAGCTGCGAATCCCGGCCGCGTAACGCTTTACCACTCGCCGAGCTTCTCGAGGACGCCGCGTCGCTTGACGACGTTCTTGTAGTCCCACTGAATCTTCTTCGCCTTGCGCAACCACCGCGCAAGCTTCGTCACCTTGATCTCGTCCACGCTCGTGTAGTGCACGTGGGCCGCCTTGAACGTTCCCTCGGGGAGAAGATCGGGCTCGTCGAACGAACGCCCGCTCCAGAACAGAAGCTGCACGCCCGCCTTACGAACCGCATAGCCGACGATCGGGTTTCCGTCGTCGAACCACACGGGGTGTCCGTGCCAGATCTTCTTTTCCGCCTTCGGAAGTCCCTTGTCGATGTGCCGCGCAAGGGCAGCACACGTTTTCTTCTCGTTGGCCGCCTGGGCGTTGTTGTACGCGGCGATCGTGCTCGGCATCGGTGCCGATTCTACTCCAGGCACGGAGACTGGGAGCCCCGACCTCCACGTCTCGAGCACGCGCTCAGCGATAGGGCGCGGGGGACGTCGAAGCGACGAGGACGGCGTCGAGTGCTGCAATGACCTCCTCGTGATCCGGGGTGAGGCCTTCGAAGGCGAGATCCATCGTCTTCGTCGTGCCGTGCAGCCCGAGCAAGCAGCGAGGCATCGTCTCCGCGAGCGCTCGGATGCCATCCGGCGGAGTCCCGGTGATCACGAAGGCGCTGCTCTCGCCCCGCTCCATCGTCCATTCGTCGACGTTCGGCTCGTCGATGGAGAGCAGGGTGAGCGCGACCTCCTCCTCCACGCGTATGGACAGGGTGACCGTCCTCGAGCGGAGCGTACCCTGCGCGACGCGGTCAACACCGCACGCCAGCTGGGGAGGTCCGTCGACCGACAATCCGAGGCGCTCTGCAAGTCGTACCGGACCTCGCAAGAGCGCATGCCAGCGGAGGACGAGCTGCTCGGCGAAACGAATCATGGCCACGAGCGCCTCGCTGTCGTCCTGCTCTCCCTCGCGCTGAAGGGCGAATCGCTCGCGCTCCAGATCGAACTGGCCCCCACGAGCGACGAGTCTTCGCGTGCTGGGGTCGAGGAACTCGAGCGCCAAGGCCCGCGGCGAGCCGCTCACGTGAACTTCGGCGTCGAAGTCCTTGTCGCCCGTCGGCAGCTCGCCGATCCCGAGCTTACGCGAGACCTGCGAGACGATGTCTCGCGGCTCGCAGCGGATGCGCGCGAGCTCGCTGCCGCGCAGTGAGCCCGTGACGATGCGGGTGACGACGGCCGACGACTTTCCCCGACTCTCTTCTTCGTTGAAGAGCTCGATCGGGACGTCTTCGATGGTCGAGCGGATCCGTCGCTTCGGTATCTCCAGAAGGCGGCGAGGCTTCAACTCCACCTCGCCGCCGACGCGTCGCGCTGCCCTCCTCCAGGCTTCGTCGCTTTGAGGATCGGCCGCTTTCGAGGACAAGTACTTGAACGCAACGACCGTGCCTGCGATGGCGAAGACGAGCGCGAAGTCGAGCATCGTGAGCGCAAGCCTACCAGCGATGCAGGAAGACCTCCGCATGCCGTTCGGTTCACTGGAAGAAACATGACATGCGAACTGGGCTCATCCCGCGTATGGTCTGCCCGGAAATTCGATGACGATCTGGAACCGTGCAGTCTGCGAAACGAACGGCGTCCGCCTCCACTACCTTCGAACGGGAGGTGACAAACCTCCTGTCGTCTTGCTCCATGGCTTGATGGGCAGCGGCGCCTGCTGGACTCCCCTGGCGCGCGCGCTCGAGGGTGAGTTCGACGTGATCATGCCCGATCTGCGAGGGCACGGCGATTCGAGCGCGCCGGACCACGGGTACCGGTACGACGATCACGCAAGCGACGTCGTGGGCCTCATCCGCGGGCTGGGCCTCTCTCGTCCGATCCTCCTTGGCCACTCGATGGGCGGCATGACCGCCGCGGTGGTGGCGAGTCGAGGTGAGGGACTCCTCCGCGGCCTCGTCCTGGTCGACCCGACGTTCTTGAGCCCCGAACGCCAACGCGAGGTGCACGAAAGCGACGTCGCCGAGCAACACCGCAAGGTCCTCGGCCTGACGAAGTCCGAGCTCGTTGCGCAGGCCCGAGCGCGAAACCCGCATCGCTCGCCCGAGATCGTCGAACTCCAGGCCGAGGCCAGACTGAAAACCCGCATGAGCGCCTTCGACGTGCTCACGCCGCCCAACCCCGTGTATCGCGAGGTGATGAGCGCGATCGACGTTCCGAGCCTGCTCGTCATCGGCGACAGTCCCGTCGTCACCATGGACATGGCAACGGAACTGCGCGCCCTCAACCCACGCGTGCGAATCGAGGAGATCCAAAACGCCGGGCACGGCCTTCCGTTCGAACAACCCGAGCACCTGGCAGAGGTGGTCGCGTCGTTCCTGCGTGACCTGGTGCAAGGGGTCGCCGCTTAGCTCCCGGCGGTCATCTCCCGCAGCCCCCGACATACAGAAGGTAGCGGCGGTCCATCGGCGGGAGTGTCGGCTCCTCGAGAGGAGACTTGGACGGCTGCGCGCTCAGCACGACGACGAAATCGGTCTGCGCCGGCACCTTGAAATGCATCACGTCCACGACGCCGCCATTGGTATCGGCGAGGTAGTTCGCTTGAATGTCGTTCGGATCGAAGCTGCCGAGATACGCGGCAGCGTAGAGCGACGACCCGTTGCCACCGCCAGGAAAGGGCGTCGTCACCACGCGCGTGGAGATGCACGATGCCGTCGTTGACCGATTCCTGAAAACGTACGCGTCGTACGGAAAGTCCGATGTCGAATCGACCACGGCACTCGGCGGCCGCGGCGCCTCACACGTGGGAAACGTGTACGCCTGGTCCGGCGGCGTGTTCGGCGGGTTCACGTGCGACGCGAAGAGCCCTTTCTGGTTCGGCGCGCCGGTCAGCAACTCCCCGACGATGGGATCGCGGGTCGTGCCGACGGCGAAGGCTTCGGGATCCTCGGGCTCGAAAGCATTCGTGCACGCGAGAGGTGCCGCCGACGAGCCGCCCCCATTCGAGGGGCCGCTGGCCTTGCATTGCAGGCTCGTGTCAGCCCTTGTTGCAGGCAACGCCGGGCACGTAAATTCGAATTCCAAGGTCAGCGGCGAGGAGAAAAACGGCGGCATCTCGCTCGTGACGACCAGGTTGTAGAGGCCCGCGGGCGCGCTCGGTAGGGTCGCGGTGAGCGTTCGGTCGTCGACGACGACGACGTTGGTGGCCCGGTAGGCAACGTCAGCGACGTTCGCGGATGCCGGCTCGAAAACGACGTCGAGCGGACCTGCGCCCGTGAAGCCCATTCCCTCGACCGTTATGGTCGAACCGCCCGTCGTAGGCGCGGTCCGGGGCGCAACCCCCGTCGACAGGAGTCCGCCACAGTTCGTTGCAGCAAGTCGATATCCAACCGACGTCGTTTGCGTGGCAGCGCCACTCAACGCGACTACGAAGTTCGTGCGCGCGGGTACGTGAAAGGAAAAGTTGTAGACGGCTGCGTCGTCCGCCCCGGCATCGGCGAGGTAGTTCGACCTGATGTCCGTCGCATCGAAAGAGTCGAGGTACGCCGCGACCTGCAGCGTCGAGCCGGCAGCTCCATCCCGGTAGACGGTGACCGAGACGCACGACGCGACGTTGTACCGGTTCTCGAACGCGTACGCGTCGTAGTTGACGTCGACGGACGTGTTCCGTGTGCCAGGTACCCCCTTCGGCGCTTCGCACGTCGAGGCGCTCCCGGGAACGAAGCGGCCCTTTTGCGTCGAATCGCCGGCAGCGATGTTCCCGACGACTTCGTACGCGGGATTGTCCGGTACGAGGTTCGGCTCTGTCAGTGGGTTGTACAAGCAGATCCGCGGTCCGTCCGGGTACGCGACGCCCGACCAGGTGACAACGACGAGCGCGAGCATCCTGATGAGTCGGATTACGACACGCTTCATGGCCACGCCCCCTCCCCTGGTGACCCAACAGCTACTGCTGCAAGGGAAAGGCCGCGGCGTCTCGCGCAGCTCGTGCAGAGCTGATCACGGCACGGCCGCTCGCGTCCGAACGTGAACGATGGTGGGCGGCACGCTTCGCAAGACTGGGATTCGAGAGAAGAGGCGCAGGTAGACCGAAAGAGGACCGCGAAACGCGCCGTACGGCGTCGTCTTTACCGTCGCGATCCGACCGCTCCAGCCGCGCAGAAGTGGCTCGATCGCGTCAGCACTCACGCCCCACGGCATGGGCGGCGTGGTGTAGTGCTCGGTCTTCGCGAAGCCTTCGAGCGTCTTCTTCGAGAACCACGGCGGGATTGTGTCGAACATGAGCTCGACGCCGGGGAAGCGCTCGAACATCGCGACGACGAGCCGCCGAACGTCCTTCTCATCGAAGTACATGAAGAGGCCTTGCGCCGTGACGAACACGCCTCGCGTAGCGTCGACCTGGTCCATCCACGAGAGATCGAGCGCGCTCTTCCGAACGTGTCGGCACCGGGAGGTCGCGGGGAGGAATCGCTCACGAACGTCGAGAGCCACGGGAACGTCGACGCAGAGCCAGTGCACCCTGCCATCGTCGCAGCGCTGAAACTGAGTCTCCAGCCCGCACGCGAGCTCCACCACGGTCCCTCCGGGATGCGCGGAGAGCCAGGAGCGGAGGGCTTCGTCGAAGACGACCGAGCGCATCGGATGCGAGCTGTCCGGCCTGCCGAAGCTCCTCTCGTAGTCGTACGCAATCGAGTCGTAGATCCGCACGGCCTCCGGATCCTTCAGCCGTGCGTCCGGGCGTTTCGATTCACGCGCCCGATTGTGCAGTGTCCAGAGCATCGTCTCCGGAATGCCGCCGAGGTCGACCTTCACCGCCGCCGCCGCCACCGCCGACCGCGCGGCTTCGTTGTGCTCGCTCTCTTGGTTCATGCGCAGCTCCGATCGTAGGCAGCGATCGGAGCATGCGCTTGAATGCAACGGCGGAGGGGATTGGTTCGTCGAAAGCGGCCCCGCGGCTCAACGTCCGAGCAGGTGCGCGAGCTCCTCCCGTCGTCCCCAGACGACGAAGCCCGCAAGCAGAAGCAGCACGACCGGTGCAGTGGGAGGGCTGTGCAAGACGAACAGGTGGGCGAAGATGGCGCCGACCATGATCATCGCGAGCAACGCGGCGCCGACGCTGCGCGTCTTCGGCACCACGATCAGCACGGCCCCGGCGAGCTCGAGGATGCCCGTCACGTATCGAAACCACTGTCCGATGCCGACCGCGTTGAAGACCGCGACCATCTCGGGCTTTCCCATCAGCTTGGCGGAAGAGGCGCCGAGGAAAGCTAGCGCAAGCAACACCTGCACGCACCATAGTGCGATGTTGAGGCCCTTTCCCGGCCTCGCGCTGACGTTCGACGCATTGCTCGTCGCGGAATGAGTCATTGATTGAGTCATGTTCTTTTCCCTCCGTTCTCGATGAGTTCTCGAGCAAGCGGCATTCATGCCAAGTACTTCGTCGCGACGTCGATGAGCCGTCGGGGCTGCCGTCCCGCGAGACGCGCAACGTCGCCCGTCGTGATGTCGAAAGCTCCCTTGGCCCACATGTCCTCGATGCTCGCGATAGCGTCGATGACCACGGGTGGGAGCCCCGCGGCCTTATAGCCGCCGAGAAGCTGCTCGAGCGGCACCTGCACGAACGCGAACGGCTTACCGGTGACCTTGGCCACCATCGCCGCTCGCGCCGGTCCGTCGAGCGTCTCGGGGCCCGTCGCGTTGTAGATCGCGCCGTGGTGTCCTTCTGTCGCGATGAGACCGGCGGCGGCGGCGGCCACGTCTTCACGCGCAACGAAGTTCACCGGCGTCGAAGAGCTCGAAGCGTACACGCCCTGCGCGAGAGACATCTTCGCTCGGTCGAGGAAAGACTCGTCGAAGAACGCCATACGCAAGATCGACCACTCCTTGGCCGAGCGCATGAGCGCTTGCTCGGGAACGAAGTACGACTCCCAGAGGTGCGGAAGCTCGGCGAAGCGGGTGCCGACGCCCGACACGTATGTGATGTGCCGAACGCCGGCCGCGACGGCCCTGTCGATGGCGGCGCAGGCCTGCTTCGACCGCTTGGCGGCCGTCATGTCGGTCGTCGGAATGACCACGAGCTTGTCGAGCCCGCGGAAGGCCTCCGTGAGCGTCTCCGGTTTGTCGAAGTCGCCTGCGCGTGTTTCGACCTCGAGCGCCGCGACTTTGTCGGGGGTACGCGAGATCGCGACGATGTTCGATTTGGGGCCCAGGCGGGCCTTGAGCTCGCGGACGGTGGCCGAGCCGAGGTGACCGCTTGCGCCGCTTATTCCGATGTTCATAGCTGGTTCTCCTTCGGAGGTTGAAGGAAGCCCTATGCGGCTTGGAGGAGCATGTTCCAGTCCTGTGCCTTCGCCCACGACTCGAAGTCGTGGAAGGAGACGTCCGGGAACTCACGGCGGAGCGCTGGGCCATCGAACGTGTAGCCGACACGGTCGAACCATTCGTACATCTTGACGCCCTCCTCACCCATGTGTTGGCGGATGACCTCCATCGGCACCTGGAAATAGGTGAATGGGCGACCGGTGACACGCGAGAGAATGGCGACGACGTCCTTGCCGGTGAGCTCATCGCCCCCGAGGTCGAAGCGCTTGCCTGCGAAGCGGCCTGGGTCTTCGAGGAGGCGAACGCCAACGGCCCCGATGTCCGCGACGGCGACTTGTGCGAGCCTTCTCCCCTCGGGCAGCGGCGAGGCGTAGATGCCCTTCGCGAGCTGCTCTTTGCCGAAATAGAGGTTCTCCATGAAGTAAACGGGCGCCAGAATCGTGGCGCGTACGCCGATCTCGGCGATGTGCTTTTCGACTTCGTACTTGCTGTCGAAGTGCGGAATGCCCGTGTGCCGATTGGCGGAGCCGGCCGAGGTGAAGACGAGATGTACGCCCGCGGCCTTGGCCGCGTCGGCGGCGGAGATGCCTTGTTTCGTCTCGGCTTGCGTCCCTCCTTCGAATGGCGTCGTCATCGCGAAGAGGGAGGTCGCACCTTCGAGCGCGCTCGTGAGGGCGGCTGTGTCTTCGAGTGACGCGCGAACGAGCTTGACGCCCGCGTTTGCGAGCTCCCTCGCCTTCGCGGAGTCGGTATTGCGCGTGACCGCGCGAACCTCGTGACCGCGCTCGAGCAAGCCCTTCACTACAGCGCCACCTTGTTTACCCGTGGCTCCCGTGACGACGACGACGAGCTTCTGACCCATGACCCACGCCTCCTTCCCTTGCGACAGTGATAGTCATTCCGATGCGTGGCGACGCGGGCGAGGACCGTGGGATAATGTGTCCCATGGCTGGGACAATCGATATCGGTGCCGTCGAGCTCTTCGTACGGGTCGCCGAGCTTCGGAGCTTTCGAGCAGCAGGGGATGCGCTGGGCGTGCCGCGTTCGACGGTGAGCCGACGGGTCGCGGAGCTCGAGAGCGCGCTCGGCACGCGCCTCTTCCACCGAACGACCCGTCACGTGGAGCTCACGAGCGCGGGGAAGACCTACCTCCGCGCGTGTGGTCCAGCGCTCGGGACGATCATGGAGGCCGGGCGCGCGCTCACGACGAGGTCCGAGGAAACGGCCGGGCTATTGCGTGTGACTGCGCCGCCGACCCTCGCCGAGACGTTGCTCGGCGAGGCCGTCGCGGAATGTCTCGCGCGTCATCCGCAGATGCGATTGGAGCTCGTCCTCACCGATCGACATGTGGATCTCGTGCAGGAGAAGTTCGACCTCGCGTTTCGAACGGGACCCCTGAAAGACACCTCCGTCGTGGCACACGAGCTAGGGCGCGGACGGAGGCGTTGCTTTGCGAGCCGCGAATACCTGCGCCAACGTGGGACGCCGCTTACCCCGCGGGATCTCGGCCGCCACGAGTGCATCCTCTTCACGCCGTTCGCGCCAGGAGGGCGCTGGACGTTCCGTTCTCGCGGTCGTGCCACGGAGGTGCCGGTACGCGGACGGCTCGTCGTCAACAGCATCCCACTCGCGATCGACGCCGCGGCGCGAGGGCTCGGCATTGCCTGCCTTCCGGAAGGGGCGGTCCTCGGAGGCCTCGCCGCCAATCAACTCGTCGAGGTGCTCGAGGCGTACGCGCCGCCAGCGCGGCCCGTCTATGCGGTGCATGCTAGCGGCGGTCGCGTCTCACCCGCTGCGCGAGCATTCCTCGAGATCGCGAGGACACATCTCGAGCGCCTTGGCGGGCATGCCGCGGCGACGTGAGATTGATCGCGACACTTCCCCTCGGCGGTCAGAGAGCCTTCTGGCCCTCGACAATGCCCGCTTCGACGAAATCGCGAAAGCCGAACATGGCTTCATAACCGTTCAAGAACTGGGTGCCGCGCTGACAATCCGTAAGGCCTTGGGTGACGCTGCCGACGTAGATGCCATGGAGCAATGGCATGTCCGGATCGCCTGCGATGGCGGGACTGCCCTCGTCCCCATCACCGTGGCAGAGAGCGCTGTTGCCCGTCGGGTGCACCTCGAAGATCGGATCGCCGCCGAGATTGACGTTGAATTCGACGCACGCATTGGCGCTCACCCGTTGCGCGCGCGACGTGCGCCCGTCTTGCGGCGTGTGATACCCAATCGCGTGGTAGTCGCACCCTGCGGCGGCCTTTTCGGTCGGCAGCGCGGCGGGGGTAATCCCGCGAATCGGCGCGGCGAGAACGAGCGTGGCCACATCGAAATTGCGGAGATAGTATTTCACGTCCAGTCGACCTTCGGGCGCGGGATGGAACTGCGGATGGATCTGCCGCGAGACGACGGCGACCGGCATGGAGGAGCGCCCGCAGGACTCGCAGCCGGCATCGCCCGTACCGAACGCCCAGACGTCGTCGGAGGCGTTCAGCACGCAGTGGGCCGCCGTCACGACGACGTTCGGGGCCACCAGCGTCGCTCCACACGAAACGGGCGCTCGCTTCGCCGCGTCGAACGTCGCGCCGTGAACCAGGTAGCCCGCCGCAGGCCAGCGCGCATCCGGTCTGCCTCCGACGAGGTCGTTCGCCGACGATGACGCGTCGTCCGTGGACTCGGCGCTCGAACAAGCGGCCAGCGCACTGACCGCGACGAGCGCGCCCCAAAACCGTCGCCGCGCGATCCCCCTGTCGTCCTTCATCTCCACACATTCCCCCACGGTCGGCACGATCGCCATGGTCACTTCGAGGAGTGCTTTGCCTTCTGACGGCAAAGACGATGCAGCCTGCTAAACCACGAAGGCTTGCCCTCGCCTTCCTCGATCCTCACGCGAACCGCGCTTGCCACCGTCGAAGCCGCCTATTCGCTCGAAGGCGACGACGCTGCGTGGCTCGAGCGCCTGCTTCGCGTCGCGCGCCTGGATCTCGATCGAGGTTTCGGCCTCTACGCCGCCACCGGACGCATCGAACGCGGCCATCTTTTCCCACGCCCGCCGTTCGTGTCGGTCGACCTCGACCCAGCTTGCCGTCGCCACGCGCTCGCACTCCACGGCACGATGCCGTGCCCGATTCTCGATGCCTTCGCGCCGCGTGCCGTCGTGTGCGGCGCGCTCGACGAGGCGTGGCCGCGCAAGCTATCCGGCGCGCAGCTTTACCGCGACGGCATGACAGGCGCGCGCGTGGTCGACGCGTTCCTCCTCTTTGCGCAGGACGGCGAAGGCGGCGCCGTGAAGATCGTCGCCCCTTCGACCACAGCCATCGTGACCCATCCGAGAACGCGCGCCCTTTGGGGACGCGTCGCGATGCATGCCGCCTCCGCGTTGCGGTTGCGACACCGCGTGGCTGCGAACGAGTCCGCATGTGCCGTCGTCGACCCCGACGGAAGGCTCCACGAAGCCTCTGGCGAGCTCGCCCGCGATCGCTCGCTCCGCGTTCGTCTCTCCCGCGCCGTCAAGGACGCCGAGCACGCGCGGACCGCGTTGAAACAGGATCCCGAACGCGCTCTCTCGATCTGGAGCGCGCTCTTGGCGGGGCGCTATTCGGTCGTCGATCGATGGGAGAGCGACGGGCGGCGCTATCTTGCCGTCTACAAGAACGATCCGCGCATCCCTGATCCGCGCGCGCTCGGGGCGACCGAACGCGCCGTCGTGGAGCTGGTCGCGCTCGGGGCGAGTACGAAGGAAGCCGCGTACGCGCTAGGACTCTCCACGGACGCCGCCGCCAAGGCGCTCGAACAAGCGCGTAGAAAGCTCGGCGTGAAGAGCCGCGGAGAGCTCACGCCGTTCGTCGCAGGGGATCGCGCCTCCCTCTCCGTTCGCGTTGGAACGGCGCATCTCGACGTGCTCGTCGCGAACACGAAGATGAACCCCGAAGCGCTCGCCCGGCTCACGGAGGCCGAGCGCGAAGTCGCGAGCGCCGTCTCGAGAGGCCTCGACAACGCCGCCATCGCGCTTGCTCGAGGAACCTCGGTGCGCACGATCGCCAACCAGCTGCGGCGCATCTTCGAGAAGCTCGGCGTGAAAAGCCGCGGCGAGCTCGGAGCCCGCCTCTTCCGTTGGTCACGCGAGGCGTGAGCAGCTGCCGCGCGAGCTCGTCGACATCGTACTACGCGGCGCGATGGGCCAACCGGTCGTTCGAAGCAAGATCGTCGTCCGGGCCGACGCTGCGGGCGGCCTTTGCCTGGTGCACACGCGACGGGTCACCATGGTCGACCGGATGACCGCACGCGAGCGTGAGATGGCGGAAGCAGCTGGCAAGCTGACGGACCAGGCCGGGAAGTCGAACGCCGTCTCTCGCTCTTCCAGGTTCCACGCGATCGGCTTCTGATAATTCCTAGGGATGCGCGAGCTCAGTGCTCTCTTCATCGTCGTGGCGGCTTCGACGGCGGCGTGTGGTGGTGGCGGCGGTGCGGCGCCCTCTCGTCCACCCGAATCCACAGCATTCGTGCAAGATCCCGCACGACCGAATGTCGTGAACGGAATCGAGGGCATCGTGGACGGGGCTCCCGAGATTGGGTTGAACGACGGCCGCGAGGTCACGCTCGATGGCTCGAAGGTCGGGGAAGCCGGTCCGAAGAAGAGCGATGGGCTCGGGCGCGCACTGCAGCTGAAGAAGTCCTCCTCGGGTCGGGTCGCGTATGCATTCGGTCCCGAGACGCAGTGGACGGTGGTGAGGGGCCTCCTCGACACTGCGGCGAAGGCTGGGTATCCGCACGCCTCCTTCGTCACGCGTGTCGTGCGAGAGGGGGTCGCGCGCCCCGGCCATCTGGATGTCGAGGTCGCAACCGAGAAGAAGACGACGTCCGACCGTGAGCTGCACGTCAGCCTCTCGTCACGCGGGGCGGTCATGCTGAGGTGGCTCGAGGGAACGAAGCAGATAGGCGAGGTGGTTCCGACGGATGCAGTCGTCACCCGTCTCGCCAGGCCCGTCGAGCGAGAATGGAACGACAGGGGGCTGTTCCATGAGCCAAACGACAAGCGCTTCGATCAAGTCATCCTTCACGTCGAGCCCGACACTCCCTACATCCTCGTGCTGACCGTGCTCGACGCGATCAGCGGAACGAAACGAGGCAGCGTTCCAGCGTTCATCGTGAACCTGCCGGCCGAGGACAAAACGCCAGAGCACACGATAGGTTCGCCGTCGTCGAAGCCTCGTTGACGATGCAATGCTCCGCAGCGCGCGTTACGGCGCGCTGCGGGCGCAGCGGACGCCGTAGCCCATGAAATGGGACTCCGGGTATGCGTCGCGGGCGTAGCGTCCGGCGGCGCGCTGTCCGGTCGCGTAGTCCGCAAAGAAGTGCCCGCCGCGGAGGACGCGGTAATCCGCCTTCTTCAGGTTCGCGTAGTTCGAAGTCTGGGACTTCGAATACGGACCGTACCAATCGAGCACCCACTCCCAGACGCTCCCGTCCATGTCGGAGTGCCCCCAGCGGCCGTCGCCCTTCGGCGAGACATTTCCGACCGGCATCGGGGGTCCACCGCCGACCTCCTTTCCGCCGCTGCACATGTTGCCGTACGTGACGCCGGGGCCGTTGAGGAAGTTGGTGAGCGTGCAGTCGGGCGCGGCGTTGCCCCAGAGGTAAACGCGGTTCTCGTCACCGCCCGTGGCGGCGTATTCCCACTCCGCTTCCGTCGGAAGCCGTCCGCCGTCCCAAATGCAGAACGCGAAGGCCTCGTACCAGTTCAGGCAGTCGATCGGCCGATCGGCGTCGCCGTCCGCGGGATCGTCGGTCCACGTCTGATAGGCGGCTTCGGTATAGTGATACCAATTGATCGTCGAGCCGCAATTGAGGTGAAGGTTGTCCCGGAACTCCTCCTGATCCTTCGGGAGCTTTGTGTTCCACGCCGAGTCCCAACCACTGCCCGCGACAGCAGGGTTCGCGCCGGCTCCAGCGGGCGGCACGGTGGTCGTGTTCGTCCCGTAGGCGTTCACGAAGGTGCGGAATCGGCCCACCGTGACCGGGAATTTGTCGAGGGCATAGGCGGAGACGGTCATCGCATGTTCCGGCAGCTCGTCCTCGGCGCAATAGTTCGCGCCGTTGGGGCATCCGGGCAGCTTCGACTGGCAACCGACGGCCCCGCAGTCTTCGGTTCCGCGTCCCATCGGAAAGGTCCCCGCCGGGAGCGTCGGGCTCGTGCAGCAGCTCGTGCCTTTGCACGAGAGATTCGCGGAGCAGCTCTGTCCGTTCTGGACGTGGAACTCGGTATTCGGCGGGCCGGGATCGCGCGGCGGCAGCTTCGCGTCGCTGAGCCAGCCCGGACCGCTCGGCGTTTTCGAAGCGCTTCGCGCGCAGCGAATGCCCGTGTACGCGGTGTGATGCTCCGCGCGTAGGCCGTTTTCGCGACCGGCCGCACGCAGGTCGTCGTTCGCCGTCACGTCCATCGCGTAATAGCCACCGCGGATGATGCGAAAGCTGACGTCGCTGAGCTGTGCGTAGTTGTCGTGCGGCGCGCTCGCCGGCAGCGGGTTCCACGGCGAGTCCGAGTAATCCTTCGACCCGTCGAGCACCCACTCGTAGAGGTTGCCCGCGAGATCGGCGTGACCGTAGCGGCCGTTGCCCGCCCCGTACGAGCCCACCGGCGCGATGCCGATCTTGCCCTTCGGGCCGCAGGCCTTGTCCGGACCGCCGAAGTTGGCGCGCGTGCAGTCCGGCGTCGCGCTTCCCCACGGGTAGAGGAGGTTCTTGTCTCCTCCCGCCGCCGCGTATTCCCACTCCGACTCCGTGGGCAGCCGTCCGCCGTCCCAAACGCAGAACGCGAAGGCCTCGTACCAACTCACGCAGTTGATGGGCAGGTTCTCGTTTGCCCCGGGCGCGTCGGTCCACGTCTGCGTGTCCTCGCTGCACTTCAAGCGGCGCCTGAGCAGCGCTTGATCGTCGGGCAATCGGACGTTCCATCGGCTGTCCCAACCGCTGTTCGGGACGGCTGCATTGGCGCCGCTCCCCGTAGCCGGAACGGTCTTGGTATTTCCCGAATACGAGCTGACGAATTCGCGAAATCGGCTGACGGAGACTTCGTATTTGTCGAGCGCGAACGGCGCCACGGTCATCGGGTGCTCGGGGATCTCGTTGCCGGCGCAGCCGTAGCCCTTGGGGCACCCGACGTTCCACCATTCACCGCTCACGCACCCGGGGCTCCCGCACTCCTCGGTGCCTCGGCCTTGAGGGAAGGTCCCGCCCGGGACGAGGAGGCTCACGCAGCAGCTCTCTCCTCCGCACGTCGCGGTCGCCGGGCACGTCTCCGTCGGCCGTCCCACAGGGACGCCGCCGTCTCCGCCGTTCGCGCCCGGTCCGCCGGCGGGGTTGCCGTTCCCGTCCGAGGCACCGATGTCCCCTTCGCAACCGTAAATACCTGTCACGCTCGCGCCGAGGACGAGCACCAGGCCGACCGCTCGTTGCCACAAGATTCGACGCTGGCTCATCACTCGCTCCATTTCGTCCACGAGACCGACCTTCAATCGTATTCGCGGCCCATCGTGTCGCGTCAAGGAACGACTCGTTCCGCTCGCGTCGTTCGTCGTCCGTTGCGGTCGCAAGACAGAGACGACGGCTGTGTAAAGCATGAGTCGCATTCGAGTGCGCCTTGCGAAGACGTCTTGCTGGCGACAAGGTCGATTGCGACAGGTGCGCGCTCGCGCCGTCGCAACCATTATCTCACGAGGGTTGAATGCATTCACCGAATTGGAAAGCGTTGGTGCTGGTCGGCGTGATGCTGATGGCATGCCTTCAATGCGGGCGCGATGGCGACAGCTCGGAGCCGTCGGCGAGCCCGACCGCGGGTGGCGACGATCACACCATCTCTGGTGACTCCGGTGACGCGTCGGCCGGCGACGTCGCGCAGCGGCCGGCCGGTGACGCGGGGCCCGTCGACGAGGGCGGAAAGCCGCCGGCCGACTCACGGAGCACGGGCTGCGGGACGCCCGGAAAGACCGGCAGCTTCCACCTGACGACGACGGACGGCAAAGGCGCAACGCGCGACTACGCCGTGCAGGTGCCGTCGACGTACGATGCCAAGACCCCGCTCGCCGTCACGTTCGTCTATCACGGCGCGGGGGGCAACGAGCAGGCGGCGGAGTCTTTCGGGCTGCAGGACGCGGCAAAAACATCGAGCGCCTCTATCTTCGTTTTCCCGCAAGGAGTCGAATTCGAGAACTACGGCGTCGGCTGGGACGACTCGTGCGGTGGTTACGACATGGTCTTCTTCGACCACATGCTCGAGGAGCTCGAGCAACAGTATTGCATCGACACGGCGCGCGTGTTCGCCGCGGGCTTTTCGTGGGGCTGCGATTACGTCACTGGCCTACGCTGCTGCCGTGGAAGCCGTCTCCGCGCGATCGCCGCGGCGTCCTGCGCCGACGAGTTCTCGAACGCCGCCGACTTCAAGACGTACGCCAACATGCCCTGCCCCGACGTGGGCGTGGCCGGCATCCGCTTCACGCACGATGCCAAAGGCGACGGCGCGTACTCGCAGGAGCAGTTCACGACGACGAGCGCACTCTATCGATCCTTCAACGCCTGCTCGGCCACGTCGACGGCGACCTCGCCGAGCCCCTGCGTCAGCTACCAAGGCTGCGCGAGCCCGTTCGTGGAGTGCGCTTACCCCGGGCTCGGGCACACCCTGCCGGAGAATTGGGCGAGCGACACGTGGGACTTCTTCGCGAGCTTCGCGAGCGTCCATTGAGCTCGGACGCGTTGGCGGCTCCCCTTGCCTTTTCAACTCGGACGCTCAGGCGCAAACTGACCAGAATACGCTCAAACGGCCCCAAGACTCCATCGATATATGGATATGGGGGACAGCTCGTTTTGAGGTCGCGTCCGCCAGGGTCATGGCGGCTCACCTTACTCCGGCACGTTCTATGGCACCTTTTCTGGCGTGGCGCGCCGCACTAGCATCGCGCTGGTGAAGCGCGCTTTTGTCTTGGGCCTCGTCTCTCTCCCTTTGCTCGCCGTCGCGGCGGCCTCCTGTGGCGACAGCACCCCCGCCAGCACCACCCCCGCCGGCGCAGACAGCGCGACGGATGACGCGTCGACGAGCACCGGCGGCAACGACGGCGGGGGCGCCGACGTGTTCGACGGCGGACCGAACTGCACCGACGGTACTTCGTGCGGGGATGGCGGCGTGTGCGTGAACGGGGCGTGCTGCGCGACCGGCATTGCATGCGGCGATGCGTGCTGCGGCGCGGGCGACGTATGCAACTTTCAGAAATGCGAGAAGCCCGGCAGCGAGTGTGTCGACACCACCGACTGCGCCGAAGGATTCTTCTGCGATTACTCGCTCGGTACGCCGGCGGACACGGGTGCGGGCGGAGGCGCCTGCATGGCCGGCGCCGCGCAGCAGAAGGGCAAGTGCCTGAGCCTGCCGCCCAACTGCGCGCCCAACGCGGATCCGGGCACGTCGGCCGCGTGCTTGTCCAAGTGCGAATACAAGCCGGCGACTGACGACTGGAAGCCGGTGCAGAAGTACTCGTGGGGAGGCGTCGCCAACGGTTACCCGAACGACGTGGTGATGGCGCCTATCGTCATCAACCTCGATGACGACAATTGCGACGGCAGGGTCAACCGGAACGACATTCCCGAAATCGTCTTCAGCAGCTTCGCCAGCGGCGCCTACTTCAAGCGGGGAACACTGCGCGCGATCTCCATCGTCGGCGGCGAGCTCGTCGAGAAGTGGTCGCGCCCGAACGCGGTGCAGCCCAGCGGCGGCCTCGCCGCGGCCGATCTCGACGGCGACGGCGTCCCCGAGATCGTCGGCTGCATGGATCCCGGCCCGAGCGGCACGAGCTGTTGCGATGCGATCGCGCAGAACACCGGCGTCGTCGCTTTCCGAGCGGACGGCACCAACTTCTGGACGCAGACGGACACCACCCAGGTGCACTGCGGGACCGAGTCGCCCGTCATCGCCGACTTCGATCAGGATGGAAACCCCGAGGTTCTCGTGGGCTGGACGATCCTCGACGGCAAGACCGGCGCCGTGAAAAAGGTCGTCGACCCGAGCAACACGGTCAACTCGTGGGGCGTCAAGCTCACGGGCGTGGCCGATCTCGACGGCGACGGGAAGCTCGACATCACGGACGGCCAACGTGCTTATCGCGCCGACGGAACGGTGATCTGGGATCTGAGCACCGGAACGAACACGGTGGTGAAGGGCTATCACGCCATTGGCGATTTCGACAAAGACGGCAAGCCGGAGGTCGTGATCGTCTCCAGTGCCGGGCCGCACACCATGCAGCTCGTGAAGTACGATCCGATGAGCGCAAGTGGCGCGCGGGTGATCCGCAAAGGCATCGACATCAACAACGGCGTCAGCACGAAGACCACCTGCGGCGGCGCTAGCGAGTACGGCGGCGGCGCGCCTACGGTGGCCGACTTCGACGGCGACGGCACCCCCGACGTGGGCGCCGCCGGTGCGGTCGGCTACGTCGTGTTCAGCGGCGCGAAGATGATGGATCCGAACGTGGCGGACAATGCGCTCGTCCTCTGGTCCAAGCCCACGCACGATTGCTCTTCGGGCGTGACCGGCAGTTCGGCCTTCGACTTCAACGGCGATGGCAAGGCGGAGGCGCTCTACTCCGACGAGCACCACTTCTCGATGTTCGACGGCGTCACCGGGCAGAACCTCATCCCGACCACGTGCAACACCAGTGGCACGTTCTGGGAGTATCCGGTGGTCGCCGACGTCGACAATGACGGTCAAGCCGACATCATCGTCGCCTCGAACGCGTATGGGATGACGTGCCCGGACGACGGCTCAAAACAGTCCGGCATCCGCGTCTTCGGCAGCGCCTCGGGAAGCTGGACGCGCACACGCCGGATCTGGAACGAGCACACGTACCACGTCACCAACGTCAGCGAGGACGGCAAGGTCCCCGCCGTCGAGCCGTCGAACTGGGCGCAGCCGGGGCTCAACGACTACCGGTTCAACCGCCAGTCCGGCAGCGCCTTTGCCGCGCCTGACGTCGTCGTCCGCGTAGCCCCGCAATGCAGCGGCGCGTACGGGATGGTAGCAACCGTGCGCAACGTCGGTAACGCGCCGCTGCCGGCCGGCGTCGCGGTGGCGTTCTACACGGGCACGGCGCCGAACGGCACGCTGCTCGGAGCGAGTTCGACGACGAAGGCGCTCTATCCGGCCGAGGCCGAGAACGTTGTCCTTCCCCTGCCCGACGCCCCGGGCGCGGTCACGAACGGAACAACGCCAGTCTACGCCGTCGTCGACGACGCGAATCCGACGCACGCATGGCATGAGTGCCGCCAGGACAACAACACGTCCTCGTCCGTCTCCGGAAAGTGCGATATCGGGAAGTAGCCAATCGAACGCGAGACCACAAAAGCGCGGAAGCTCCGGTTCCCTCGGGGCGAGGACATGGCGAGCCGAACCGTTGCCGCGGGCCCCGCAAGGACGCGCTCGCATCGTCATCGACGTGGCGCCGTCGACGTGCGACGCTTCTTGGGCGACGCATGGTCCGACGGCCGCCCGGATGCGCCATGAAGGCGATTGCAACCGGACCGCTCCTGGCCGGAATTCTGCTCTCGTGGCCTGCGCACGGTGCAGAGAGCGCGCCGACGAGACTCTCCCTGAACGTGCACGCCGCTTGTACGGACGAGGCTGATTTCTGGCGTCGCGTGAACGCTCGAACGCTTCGGGTCGTCGCTGGCGAGGGAGAGGAAGCGCTCTCCGTTGCGCTCGAAATCGAGAGCAGCGGCGCCCGGACGAGGGGCACGATACGGATTCACTCGAGCGCTGAGCCCGGCGAGTCCGTGAGGCAGGTGGAGGGAGCGAGCTGCGAGGACGTCGCCGACGCCCTCAGCCTCGTCGTCGCGCTGACGTTCGATCCGGACACGCTCGCCGCCTCCCCCGCTCCGCTGACCGAGGCACGCCCTGCCGAACACGCGAAGCCCACCCCGGCGCCGACGCCACCGCCGACGACGACGACGACGTGGGCCCCCGAACCGTCGGCGGCCGACCAATGGCGGATCTTGGCCGGGGCTCGTGGCACCCTCGCCGCGATCGACGAGCTTCCGCTCGGTGCAGGGATCTTCGTCGAGGGCGCGCGCGAAGCGGGGTTGGACACGCGCGCGTTCCGGCTCGGGTTCACGATGCTCGAAACGACCGTGACGCGGGACGAAAGGTCGGCACATTTCCGCTGGTTCCTCGGCACGGCCGAGGTGTGTCCACTGCGGGTTCAGAGCGGGCCAATGTCAGTCCTTCCGTGCGCGGGAGTGGCGGCGGGAGCCCTCTCGAGCTCACTCGTTCACCCGGCCCCGAGCGACCACGCGTTCCTTCGCCCGTGGCTTTCGCCGCGAGCCGTCGTGCGCGGCAGGCTCGCCTTCGCTGGGCGTGTCGGCCTCGAGCTCGACGCGGCGCTCGACGCCGCCATCATCCGCGACAGCTATGCGTTCAAAGGCCTCCGCGCGTACCGCATCCCGATCATCGTCCCGACGGCGAGCCTCGGTCTCGTCGTCGAGCTGAGATGACGTGAGAGCTCACTTCGGTGGCTCCGGTGGCTGCTCGATCGGCTGCACGCACGAGGACAAATCGAAGAAGAGGAACTCGAGCGCCTTCTGCTGACCGGTGAGCCCGCCCGGCCCCATCGGGCAAGACCAGATATTCGCCGGACCTGCCGCGCCCGTGATGTGGACATCGCTGAAGACCGCGCGCCCGCATTGCTGGTCTTCCTTCGCATACATGGGCGTGTTGAAGCTGAAGAACTTCGGCGCGTCGGGGTTCGAGATCCACGTGGTTGCAGGACTCCTCACCCGCGTGATCGAGTTGGTCACCTGGGTCAATGGGACCTTGCCGAGGGTGGACGACCCGCCCACTTCGACGAGCCAGCGGGCGAGCATGTCCCCACGAGGAAAGGACATGTTGATGTCGTAGTCGCCGCTCGGGGTTTTGGGGTCGCCCCAGACCGCGATCTCGCGGAACTCGTACGCGGGTGAATACTTGAACCAGGTGTAATGAAAGTGCGTCGCGAACACGCGACCGCCGGCGTTCAGGTAGTCGTACACCGGCTGGCGATCTCTCTTGTTCTCGAGGTGCTCGTCGCACTCGCAGGAGAGGAGCACCATGTCGTACTTCTTGAGCTGCTCCGCGTCGCTCCAGAACGGCTCCGCCGGTGCCCCCATCCTGCCCGCGTCGCCCTTGAAGACATGCACGTGACCTGAGCCGCCGTGGCCGTCGACGAACTCCTTCTCGTCGATCCCCACCCCGCGAAGCATGCACTCGAGAGCGTCGCAGCCGCCCGTCGTGACCGCGATCTGGGGCATGTCGCCTTCGGCCCCGTTCCTCGGCAGCTTGAGCGTGCCGTCGGGGATCTCGTTCTCCGCGCACGCGTTCTTGACCTCGATCTCGAACCTGCGGCGCCACTTGCCGACCTGGATGACGACGGGCACGTCCGTGTCGATCGGAACGTTCTCGAGCGTAAACTCGCCCTTCTCGTTCGTGACCGCACTCGCCAGAGGGTGCACGATGACGCTCGCGCAGGTCTCGCACACGACCCCGTTCACCGTGGAGTCGGACAGAGCCGGAAGCGCCTCCCCGGGCTTCAGGTCGGACGGGATGTAGACCTGGACGTTGGAGAGAGGGTTCGCTCCCGATGGATCGTAGACCTTGCCCTTGAGCGTCGTCGTCGGGCCGTCGTCGCAATCCGCCACCTTGCACGCGAGCTCCGTGCATGGGGTGGGATCCCCGAGGCTCCCGCCGCTTCCACTGCCCGCATCCGAATCCACGACGCCGGCCTCATTTTCGGCCTCGGGGACGAACGCCTCACGTGGCGGGTTGGTGCTGCAGGCGACGATGAGAGCAGTGGCAACGAGCGCAAACGGCGCGCCGTCAATGAATCCGTGGCGCATACGGGAATCCTCCTTCGTTCGGTCTCGGTGAATACCGCTCGCCCCTCCGGAGCCGTCGAGCGGTGCACGCATCATCAGAAGGTCGAGAGCTGAGCCGTGGTCGCGATCGTCGGCAGTTTTCCGTCACCGATCTGACCGTTCTTGTTGTCGCCCCAGCACTTCACCTTCTTGCCGGCGTCGATGGCGCAGACATGCTGGTAGCCGCACGCAAGCTTGGTCGCCGCCGCGACGCCGCTGACGACCTTCGGTACGTTCGAAGTTGCCTTGCTGCCGATACCGAGCTGGCCGAAGCTGTTCAGCCCCCAGCACGCGACGCGACCGTCCGTGAGTCGCGCGCAGCTGAACGACACTCCCGAGCAGACCTCCGCAACGTCCGTGAGGGCGCTGCCAACGCCATCGATCCCGACGACGGTTGCTGGGGACGTGACGTTCGCGGCGCCGGTGCCGCCGGCCCCGTTGCCGATCGCGCCGTACACGTTCTGCCCCCAGCATTTTGCCGTGCCGTCCGTCATGACGGCGCACGAGTGGGAGCCCCCAGGAGCGAGTGACGCGACCCCGCTGCCGATGACGAGGGTGGGCGTGCTCCTGTTGGCGGTCGTTGCGTCGCCGACTTGCCCGTTGACGTTGCTCCCCCAGCAGTAAGCCGCGTCGTCTTTGAGCGCGCAGGTGTGTGTGAGGCCGGTGTAGAGCTTCGAGATCCCGGTGAGGTTCACGGTGACGGGGGTCGTCGAGGTCGCCGTCAATCCGTTGCCGAGCTGCCCGCCGCCGTTGAGGCCCCAGCACTTTGCAGTGCCGTCGGCGAAGAGACCGCAGACGTGTTGGTTACCGGCGTGCATCGACACCACGTTCGTACTGAACCCGGTCGGCGTGATGCCGGCCAGCGAGCTCGCCGTCGAGCCGTCGCCGAGCGTGAACGTACCGTTGTCGCCCCAGCACTTCGCGCTCCCGTTCGCGAAGGACGCGCACGCGAACCCCCCGGTGCCACCGCCCCCCTCGAGCGAGACGACGTCGCTAAGCGACCAGACCGGTGTCATGGTGCCCTTGTCGGCGATGGCGCCGCTCTCGCCGTCACCGAGCTGACCGTTCTGATCGTGCCCCCAAGCGTACAGCGTCCCGTCGGTCGCACGCATGTACGAGGAGAAGGTCGTGGCGCCCACGAAGACATCAGCGGCCGTAGCGGCGCTGCAACTGACCGAATAGGGGTTCCATTGACACGTCGCTTCGCAGGTCCGCTTCCTGAAGCCCCCGTCGGTGCACCCCGCGTTCGTGCGATCGATGGTGCCCGGCGTGCAGTGATTCACGGGTTGGTTCATGCATAGTCCCCAGCCGCAGCCGTCGGTGCAGGTCTGAGTACCGCAGTCTCCACACGCCCGCGTCTCGCCGGGCAAGCACTCCCCTCGCTGATCCTTGCAAATGCCGTAAGGGCTCCACACGAGGCTCCCGCCGGCGCCTTCACAAATGGTCTTCTCGGTACCGCACATTCCGCACGAGCGCGAGACGATCTCGTCGGCGGTGGTGCAAGCATCGCCCGGCACGGGCGTAGACGCCGCGGCATCCCCTGCATCCTTGCCAGCGTCGTCCCCTGCATCCTTGCCAGCGTCGTGCGTGGGGCGCTTGCCTGCGTCGGTCCCAGCGTCGCTCGAAGCGGGGAGCGTCGTCGATGAGTCGACCTCTCCCTCCTTCGCGCCGCTATCGGGGACCGGGGGCTCGAGCGTCACGTCGGTACCACCGTCCGCACCGCATCCAACCCCGACGAGCGTGCCGAACAAGCTCGCGACACCAAGGCCGAAGAGGCCAGATTTAGTCAAACGCATTGGCTGACGCTCCTTATTCCTAAATATCGAGCGAGACCGTCATCAAGAAATTAGAAAGCCGAGAATTGAGCCGTAGTGGCAATTACTGGCATCGCGCCGTTGCCAATCTGACCGTACTGGTTGTCGCCCCAGCACTTCACCTTGTTGGCGGCGTCGATGACGCAGACATGCTGGACGCCGCATACGAGCTTGGTCGCCCCCGCGACGCCGGTGACGACCTTCGGTACGTTCGACACCGGAGGTGGCGCTCCGCCGATGCCGAGCTGCCCGAGGTTGTTGATGCCCCAGCACGCGACGCGGCCATCCGTGAGTCGCGCGCAGCTGAGCCACGCTCCCGTGCAGACCTCTGCGACGTCCGAGAGGGCGCTGCCAACCCCGTCGATGCCGACGACGATCGCCGGGGACGTGACGTTCGGGGCATTGCCAGCTCCGCCGCTCCCGTTGCCGACTTGGCCGGACGTGTTCTGCCCCCAGCACTTGACCGTGCCGTCGGTCATGAGGGCGCACGTGTGAGTGTTGGACGGAGCGAGCGCCACGACTCCAGCGTCGATCACGAGGGTCGGCGTGCTCCTATTGGTCGTCGTCTTGTCGCCGACTTGCCCGTTTCCGTTCGCGCCCCAGCAGTACGCAGCGCCGTCTTTGAGCGCGCAGGTGTGAGTCTGACCGGTGTAGAGCTTCGAGATGCCGGTGAGGCCCACGACGACCGGGGTCGTCGAGTTCGCCGTCGTTCCGTTGCCGAGCTGCCCGGAGGTGTTGTAGCCCCAGCACTTCGCGCTCCCGTCCGCGAAGAGACCGCAGCCGTGCTGGAGACCGGCGTGCATCGACACCACGTCTGCGCCGAACCCGGTCGGCGTCACCCCAGTCAGCGAGGAGGACCCCGAGCCGTCGCCGAGCCCGAACGTGCCGTTGTTGCCCCAGCACTTCGCGCTCCCGTCCGCGAAGGACGCGCACGCGAACCCCGAACCGGTACCGCCGCCTCCCTGGAGCGAGACCACGTCTGTGAGCGACCACACCGGAGAGATCGTGTCCTTGTTGGCGCTGGCGCCGGTTTCACCGTCACCGAGCTGACCGAGCTGATCGCGGCCCCAGCCGTACAGCGTGCCGTCGGTCGCACGCATGTATACGGAATGGGTCGCGGCGCCCGCGAACAGGTCCGCGGCCGTTGCAGCGGTGCAAGCCGGCGAGTAGAGCGCCCATTGACACGTGGCCTCGCAGGTTCGCTTCCTGAAGCCCCCCGCGGGGCAGCCCGCGTTCGTGCGCTCGAGCGTCCCCGGCGCGCAGTGATTCATGGGCTGGTTCATGCAGGGTCCCCAGCCGCAGGTGTTCGTGCACGTCTCGGTACCGCAGTCACCGCAAGCCCTCGTATCGCCGGGCATGCACGCCCCCTTCTCGTCCGTGCACTGCCCGTAGCCGCTCCACGCGAGCTTCCCGTTGAGGTCCTGACAGATGGCCTTCTGTTCACCGCACTGGCCACACGAGCGCGAGGTGATCTCATCGGCGGTCGAGCAAAGATCACCCGGCTCGGGCGTCATCCCGGCGTCATCCCCTGCATCGTTCGCTGCGTCGTTCGCCGCATCGTTCCCCGTCTCGTTCCCGCCGTCGCTCGGACCGGGGAGCGGGGTCGAAGAGTCCTGCGCCTCTTCAGCCGGACGAGCAGCCGGCGTCTCCGAGGCGGGATCATCCCCGACGAAGTCGAGCGGCGGATGGTCGGCGCACGCCACGACGATGGCCGCGCCGGCGGCGGCCAGGCAAGCAAGACGCGATTTCATACGACTCCTCCAGGCGGTTGCGAACCGAGCTGCTACGGCTGCCGAGCGGACGTGGCACGGACGCGCGCCGCGTATGGGCTCGCGGGACGTTCGCGCAGGAAGCGGCGGGCACGTTCGGAAGCCTGCGCAGCGTTCCCCATTCGCTCCAGACACTCGATGCGGAGCACCTCCGCCTCCTCGCTCAAGACCCCCGAGGCGAACTCCGCCTCGTATCCGTCGAGCAGACGAAGCGCCTCCCGCGGATCACCGGCAGCGACCGCCGAGCGAATCGCGGCGAGTCGCCCGGTCTCCTCGGCGAGTCGCGCTCCGGCATTGGCGGGTTGGGGCGATTCCGAACGCAGCGACGGCGCCGCAACGCGAGGAGTCGGGCGCAGCGCGGAAGGCGCGGACGGCAGATCGTGGATCGAGACCGAGGCGATCTCGTTCGAGACGAAAGGAGCCGAGGGCGCCGGGCTCCCCGCGCTTTGACCGGGCAGCGCTGCCGGCGAGCTCGTGGTCGCTTCGCTTGTCACCGCGGGAAGCGGAGTAGCGCTCGTATACGAAGTTCTCGACACCACCGTCGCGGCCAGGCCGCCGGCGGCGAGCGCCAGCGCGGCGACGAGCTTCCATGTGCCCACGTTCGTGACGACCGACGCCGCGGTCGACGCTGGTGCGAGCGCCGGAGAGACGTTGCTTCCTTGCGTGACTGCGCCGTTTCCGCTGGACGCAGATGAAGAGGACGTCGTGGAGAGCACCGCTTCGGTGGTCGCGAGCGCGAGGAGGTTCGCACGCAGCCGCGTGGGCGCGCGCTCCGTGTGCCACGAGCTCACGAGCGCACGACGCAACACTTCGCGCTCTTCGGACGAATCACTCATACTGGCCTCCGGAAGGCGCGACGCGCCTGAATACGAGCGAGGCACTCATCGAACGTTTGCCGCGCACGTGAGAGGCGCGAAGCGACGGTACCAACGGGGATGTCGAGGGATGCCGCGGCTTCTGGAGCGCTCAGCTCCTCGAGCTCGCACAAGACGAAGACGTCACGAAGAGCCTCTGGCATCGAGTCGATGATCTCCAGCAAGACCGCTCGCGCGCGCTGCTGGTCGAGCACCTCTTCGAGCGACGCCGACGAGCAACTCGGCGCGCTGCTCGCGTCGTCGCCCCCTCCTCGTCGAGCTCGACCTCCGCCCGCTTCGACGCCCTCCGTCGCAGTTCCCCCGCAACGTTCATCGCGGTGCGATAGAGGAATGCCCTCTCCTTACCCGCCGTGATGTCGTGCAGCTTGCGCGAGGCAACCAGGAAGACCTGCTGCGCAGCATCTTCCGAGGTCGCCGCGTCGAGCCCGGCCCGACGGAGGCTTCGAAAGACGAAGTCCGCGTACTGCTCGACGAGCGACGCGAAGTCGAGAGTCGTCGGCACGACCCCCGATACGGGTCCCGTCGACTCGAGCACGAGGGAGCCGATGCTCTCTACCGCAATCTGCACGCGCTTCATTGATCAGAGCCGCATGAAGCGATCACGAAATCGACCGTGCGTCACGGACGAGCTTGTTCGCCGGGTTCTACCGCCGCGTTCATACCTCGTTTCCCGACCGCATCTGCGATGTTCCGGCGCTCGCGAAGACGACAGAAGCGCCTATCTGTCTTCGAGCTCAACGCTGGAAGTCTGACGCTGCAGTACGTCACGGAAGTTACCCGTGCACTGGCAGGGCTCCCGAGGGAGGAGGCCTGGCAACGCGTCGACGCGCTCGGCCGATGATAGTCTGGCGGCGTGAGGAGTCTGCCGGCGTGCGCGATCTGCCTGGCGCTTTGCGTAAGCCGCCCGACGCCGGCCCACGCGACGGCGACGCCGCCGCTCGAGCTCACGTGGAACGCACCGGCGGGATGTCCTGGGCCATCCTTCGTTACCCACCGCGTCGAGCAGCTCGTTCAAGGGCGGTTGACGGAGTCTCCGCCCGTGGTCGCGAGTGCGCAAATCGAGGAGCCGCCGGGCCGTCCCCTTCACCTCACGTTGACGTTGCGGACGGCCGGAGTCGAAGAGACGAGGGCGCTCGATGCGCCGACGTGTTCCGCGCTCGCGGAGGCCTCCGCCGTCGTCATCGCCCTCGCGATGGATCCCTCGCGGCACGGATCCGTCGCAGTCGAACAACCAACCGTCGAGCAGCCGGCCCCCGAACAGCCCTCCGCCGCGGCGTCTCCTCCTGTTTCGCCACCGCAAACCGGTCCGAAGAAGCTCGAGTCACCTCCGCCTGGTAACCGCGCAGCGCCTTCCCGTTGGCCAAACATCGCGCTCGGCTTCGGCGGATCGGCCCAGTCAGGGCCACTCCCCGACATCGGCGTGGGCTTCGTCGGCTCGGCTTCCCTGCGCATGGACCGGTATCGGGCCGGCGTGCTCGCAACGCTATGGTCACGCCAGTCGCCGATGTTCTCCGACACCGCCGGCGCGTCGTTCGACATGCGCGAGGTCGGAGTGTTCGGAAGCTACATGGTGCCGCTCGGCGCGCTCGCCATCGGACCGAGCGCGACCCTCGATGTAACGTACATGCGAGTCGAGGGCTTCGGAATCCGCGCCCCACGTACCACGTCGCACCTCTGGCCCACGGCAGGCCTCGGAGGACGACTCGAAGCTCGGCTCGCTCCCCGCCTTAGCTTGTTCTCGACAGTGGACCTTCGCCTCCCCATCGGTGCCCCCACAGTCGCGCTCGCAACGTCGAGCAACACCCTTCAGCTGCACGAGCCTAGCCCTGTTGGGGTCCAGCTGAGCCTTGGTGCCGAATTCGTCATCTTCTGATCCGTTTTCGTAACCATCGGGTGCTCCGCCGGAAGTCATACGGGGGATGGTCGCGCGCATGTGGAGTGAGCTCCGTCCCGCTCCGTTGTTCCGATCGGAGGCGGTAACCTCTCCGCCACCTCCGGTATCGGGCGTCGTCAGCGTGAGTCCTCGTGAATCAAACGCCGAGTTTCTCGAGCTCTACCATATGTATTTTGCATATGTGTGGAAGACCGCGCGTCGTCTCGGTGTGCGCTCGACCGAGCTCGATGACGTGGTGCAAGAGACGTTTCTGACCATTCACAAGCTGCTCGACACCTACGAATCACGTGGCACGGAGCGAGCCTGGCTCTTCTCGGTTCTGTTTCGGATCGTCCAGCGACATCGCCGCTCGCGAGGGCGATGGAGTGCCTTGGTGGAGGGAGGAACGGACGTCGACCGCTTCCCGAGTTCGTCTGCACACGGTCCGGAGAAGAAAGCCGAGACGAGCGAAACGGTGCGTGTTCTCAAAACGATCCTCGACAACCTCGAGCCGGAGAAGCGCGCCGTCTTGATCCTCGCCGACCTCGAAGACAGGCCGGTCCACGAGATCGCCGAAATCCTCGGCATCAACCGCCACACCGCCGCAAGCCGGCTCCGAGCAGCACGCGCCTACCTCGAGGCGGCGATGGCGAGACACGGTGCCCATGACGGCTGGAGGTACAAATGAGCTCCGCGCCCCACAAAAAGCCGTCGCTGCTCGCGCCACTCGAACACGAGGACGACCCGACCGACGCCGATGCGGAGCGAGTCCTCGCCAAGATCCAGGCTTCGCTCGCTTCGGCCGCGGCCTCATCCGAAGCCTCGGCTCCAGCATCACCCGGGCGAAGTAGCGCAAGCGCAATCGGATCGAAAAAGGCGCTCCTCGTCGGCCTCTCGTTTGCGGCCATGGCCGTCGTCGGCACGATTTGGATCCACGAGAGCATGGAGCGATCGACGCCGAGCTCGGCTGCCGGGCCACTCGAAGCTGCACCCGCCGCGCCACCTCCAACACCGAAGCTTCCTCGCGAGCCCGCGATCGAGAGCGATCCTCCAATCCCCTCGATTGCGGTCAACGCACTCCCTACGGTCAAGGGCGTCGAGAGCACACCGCCGAACGCGAAGAGATCGGCCCCTTCAGAGGCGTCCGCGACCGTCACACCAACGAACGACGCACTCGAGCGAGAGGCGCGCCTCCTCGCTAGCGCACGACGTGCGCTCCAGGAAGGCGAAGCCGGCCGCGCGCTCGCCCTCCTCGACGAGCATGCTCGGACCTTCCCGAACGGCTGGCTCGCCGTCGATCGAGCCGCCGAACGAATCATCGTCCTTTGCAGTCTCGGACGGCGCGACGAGGCCGTTCGCGAAGCAAAGACGTTCCTGGATGGGCGCCCGAAGAGCCCACTAACCCGCCGCGTGGAATTGAGCTGCGCGGGACAGCCCTAACGAGAGCAGAACGATGAGATCGAGTCGCTCGGCGGCCCGCCCCATGGGTGGGGGTCGCGCCAAGCTTTTGCTCACGCACGCCGCGTGGGTCGCCGTCTTGCTGCCCATCGCGGCCGTCGCGCCGGCGTGCGCCGGTAACAACGAGGCAATCATCGGACAGGATTGCGACCTCGGCTTCTGCGATGCGGGCGCAGACGTCGTCGCCACGCCGCCGTCGTTCACTCCCCCACCGGACGCCGGCGATGCCGACGCAAGCGCGAGCCAGCCTCCGCACGTGCTCGCATGCATCGCCACCGAATGTCCGGCGCCGTACGCCGACTGCTCGAAGTCGCCGTCGTTCAGGTGCCAGACGAACCTCATGAACGATCCGGCGAATTGCGGAGCATGCGGCGTCTCGTGCCTCGGCTACGGCAGCATCAACATGGGCGCGAGCTGCATCAACGGCAAGTGCGTGTTCGAATGCCAGCTCAAGCAGGATTCGAATGGCGCCCCCCTGGATTTCCGTGACTGCAACGGCCTCATCGACGACGGGTGCGAGACGGACATCGCCGGGGACGCCGAGAACTGCGGCGCATGCGGGAACGTCTGCCCCGCCGGACAGCGCTGCATCAACGGCAAGTGCGGCTGCGCCAGTGGAATGCTCGACTGCGGGCGCTGCGTCAATCCTCGCTTCGACGACTCCCACTGCGGTGCATGCGGGAACAGGTGCACGACGCCGGTGCCGGCGTGCTCCCCGATGCCCTCCCAGACGTTCTACGGCTGCAAGAACAGCGAGTGCGGCAAGCTGAAGTGCAACTCGGGCTTCAGCGACTGCAACGGTGACCTGGGCAAGGGCTGCGCGTCGGACGGCTG
Source organism: Labilithrix luteola (assembly GCF_001263205.1). GTDB lineage: Bacteria > Myxococcota_A > Polyangia > Polyangiales > Polyangiaceae > Labilithrix > Labilithrix luteola. The sequence continues at coordinate 7,219,261 of NZ_CP012333.1, read as the reverse complement.
CGAAGTCGACACCAGCAAGGACCCGAACAACTGCGGCGGCTGCGGGATCGCGTGCGGGCCCGACCAGGATTGCCGCGACGACGGAGTCGGACCTCAGTGTCTCGACAAGTGCAGCAAGTCCGGCCTGACCCAGTGCAGGAAGGGCTGCAAGGATCTCCTCAACGACAAGAGCAACTGCGGTGCCTGCAACTTCTTCTGTCTGCCTGCGCGCGCGAACCAGGACTCGTTCTGCTCGAAGGGCATCTGCGAGACCGCGTGCCTCCCTGGGTTCGCGGACTGCAACGGCGATCCGAACGACGGATGCGAGACGGATCTGACGCGCCATCCCGCCCACTGCGGAGCGTGCGGGCACGAATGTGACTTCGGCGTGGGTCAACCCTGCATCGAGGGCAAGTGCCTGATGACCGAGTGTGACGCCGGCGGAGGCGAGACGAAATGAAGCGCAGGTGGAAGACAGGAGCCCTCGCTCTCGCGACAGGGCCACTGCTTGCGATCCCGATCGCGGCTTTCGCGAGCTGCGCGACGAACTCCGACGAGCGCGAGACCTCCTCGGAGGACGCGAGCATCCTGCTGCCCGACGGGAATCCCGCCGCCGATGCAGAGGTCGACGTCGATGCAGGTCCCGCTGACGCGGGGTGCGAACCGACGGACCCCGGCTGCACGACCGAGGTCGTGGACTGCAGCACGGTCGATTGGTGCCTCGTGCCGACGACCGTCAGCCCGCTCAACGCACTGCTGGCCATCTGGGGAACGAGCAACGACGACGTCTGGGCCGTCGGCTCGGGTGGCACGATCATCCACTACGACGGAACGGTCTGGGCTCCAGTCCCTTCCGGCGTCCAGAACACGTTCTTCGACATCTGGGGCAGCGGCCCGAACGACATCTGGGTGGTCAGCAGCACGCGGCTGGTCCTTCACGGCACCGGCCTCCAGAACGGGGCCGCCGCCTGGGAGAACGTGCCCACCTCGCTCCCAGAGGCCAGCGAAACCGCCGTGCGCGCCGTCTGGGGAAGCTCCGCGAGCGATGTCCGCATCGGATCCCGAGGGTTCACCTTCCAGGCCGCGGGGAAGAGCTACACCGGCAACCAGTTCCTCAGAACCGAGTACGAAGACGGTGGCATTGGTTGGCGCCCGATCCAAGGCACGGAGACGGTGACGCGCTACTGGGCGAGCTCGCCGGCGGACGTGTGGATGACCGCGGACAACAGCACGTACGCCCCGCAGGAGCGCGGCAAGACCCTGCACGGGATGCCGTCCGACGCGGGTGCCGACGCGAGTCCAATCGCCGATTCTCTTTCGTGGGCACCGGTCGACAGCCAGACGAACGTCACGCTCCTGTCGATCTGGGGAAGCTCCGCGAGCGATGTGTGGGCCGTCGGTGGTCTCGGGACGATCCGGCATATCACTCCGGCCGACGAGCGCTGGCAGCAGGTCGAATCGAAGACCATACAGCCCCTTCGATCGGTCTGGGGCAGCGGCCCGAACGACATCTGGGTCGTGGGCGATGGCGGGACGATCCTCCACTACGACGGCACGGCGTTCGCGCCGGCGACGGTGCAGCTCCCTCTCGGACGAAAGCCCAACCTTCGCGCCGTGTGGGGGAGCGGGCCGAACGACGTATGGGTCGTCGGTGACGGCGTCGTCCTCCACTACACCGGTCCGAAGCCGGGCAAGCAGGCAGGTTCCCAATGAAGGACGCATCGTCGCTCCGAACCGCGAGCCTCGTGACGTTCGCAGGCCTCCTCACGATGACGGCCGTGACGGCGGCTGTGCTCGCCGCCTGCGCCGACACGGCCGACACCAACGACACCCCGATCGAGCCGTCGCCCGACGGAGGCGAAAGCACCACGATCACCCCACCGCTCGACGCGTCGGAGACCGACGACGGAGAGGTCGATGCTGGCGGCGATGCAGCCGTCGACGGTTCCGACGACGTCGATGCTGGTCTGCGCATCTGCTCGGATGACGACTTCTGTCACTCCGACGTCCCCGCAGGAACGAACCTCGTCGGTGTCTGGGGAGACGGCCAAGGCATCGTCTGGACGGTCAGCAACAAAGGCGACGTGCTTCGCTGGGACGGCAGCGCGTGGAACGTCCACGCTCATCTGACCGACACCACGGGCACCAAGTTCTCGATCTGGGGAACGGGGCCGACCGACGTGTGGGCCGTCACGCCTGCGGGACTGTTTCACGGCACCGGACCGACCTCGGCCGCGCTCGTCTTCACGCTCGTCGACCTGCCCGGAGACACCACGATTCCGATCTTGTCCGTCGGCGGGACGGGTCCCAACGACGTCTGGGCCGTCGGTGGAGTGACGAACAGCAGCAAGGTCCCCTGGGATTGGAGAGCCCGCATCCTCCACTACGACGGGGACACTTCGAACGGCGGCTCGGGGTGGACGGTGGACACGACTCTGTCGTCGAAGCCCGTCGCCGTCAGCGCCGTTCTGGGTAGCCCCGGAACCGGCATGTGGCTCGTCGGCCAGGAATACCGACAGGGCAAGAGCCCGTCGCTCTACGGAGCGCTCTTTCGACGGGCACCCGGAACGGACACCTGGACGGCGATCGATCTGCCGCCCGATCCGAAGGGGACGACGTACGGACCGCAGGCACGCGACCTCCTCACCATCGGTCTCAGCTCGGATAGCTCGCTCTGGATCCGCGGACAGACGAGCGACACCGTCCCGGGCTTCTGGCGCGGCACCAGCACCGACGGTGGCGGCACCTTCGTCTGGTCGTTCACGCGTTCGAACACGTGGGACCGGCCCATCGTCGGACTCTGGGGCACTGGCCTCGACGACACGTGGGGCGTCGGCGGCTCCGGCCTCGTCACCCATTGGAACGGCACGAAGTGGCAGCAGGCGGCCATCCGCCTGACGGACCTGCCCGTCAACCAATCGTTCACGGCGATCTGGGGAAAGAGCAAGGACGACTTCTGGGTCGTCGGTTCCGAGATCGCGCTCCACAGGACGCTTGCAGGCAAGCCTTGAAGACGCGCCCATGAAGACTCCCATGCGACGACTGACCTTCTGGATTCCGGCCACGACCTGCCTGACCGCCGCGGTGATCGCGGCCTGCAGCTCGGACGACGCGAGGCTGACGTTCATCGAAGATCACGACGCGGATGCGACGACACCGACGCCACCTCCGCCATCGGATGCCGAGCCTGATCCGAACGACGCAGCCACTCCCGTGGATGCGGACGCGGCGTCGAACAAGGCCCCGTTCGATTCAACGGACGAGCCCGTCGTCTGCGCGACGACACCTTGCGCCGTGCAGATCGTGGCCGGCGAGGGACATCTCTGCGCCCGAATGAGCGACGGCACCGTGCGCTGCTGGGGCGACAACACGAAGGGCTCACTCGGCGTGGAGACGAGCCCCGACGCCGGTACGAGCAACGGTGGCGACATCGACGCGGGCGACGCAGGTACGCCCGGCGTGACGACGCCCGTCACCGCCCTTGCGGACGTGTCTCAGCTGAGCGCCGGCGGCACCACCACGTGTGCGGTCGTGGCCGGCGGCGATGTCCACTGCTGGGGAGGCAACGACAAGGGGCAGCTCGGTCTCGTCGTCGATCCCGCCGCGACCGATACGAACGCGCATCCCCTGGCGAGCCGTGTCGCGCTGCCGAGCGCGGCGAGCCGCGTCGACGTCGGGCCGATAGGCGCGTGCGCGGTGCTCACGAGCGGCGAGATCTGGTGCTGGGGCGACAACTCCCAGCGCCAGCTCGCGCGCATCACGACCACGACAGTCGCTGGACCTGGAAAGGCCGTGCTCGGATCTTTCCACGTCGTCCGCGCTACCGCGGGCACATCGACGGGCTTCGGCCTGACGGACACCGGACAGATCCTCTCGTGGGGCGCCGTCGCTGGCACGCAGGCCGTGGTCTCTGCGCGCCTCGCGTCGCTCAGCCCGGACGAGCGGCCGGTCGCGATCGGCGTCGGCCCCGCCACGAGCTTCTCGGTCTCGTCCACGACGTCGAGCCGCGCGCACGCCTGCGCCGTCGCAGACGGGTACGTTCACTGCTGGGGCGCGAGCTCGATGGGTGCGCTCGGCACCGGGCTCCCCGACTCCTCCCCCAGGCCCCGCCGAGTCACCATCGAGAGCGAGAAGGCGTGGCCGCAGCAGGTCGCGGCGGCGGGTGAAATCACCTGCGCGCGTCTGACCGACGGCACGGTGCAGTGCGCCGGCGACAACAACTTGGGCGTGCTTGGAGAGGACCCCAAGAAGGCGACCTACTCGATGTTGTTCCGTCCGGTGGAGACCTTCACCGGGCACGCGGTCCAGATCGCCACGGCATCACGCACCGCGTGCGCGCTCCTCGAGGACGGCAGCGTCGTCTGCTGGGGGAGCAACCAGCGCGGTGAGCTCGGTCAGGGCACGACCGATCCGGATCCGCATCCCACCCCTGTTTCGGTTCGCTTCTAGAGAAATCGAGAGTCCATGAAACGCTCGGACCGCTCCGTTGGCTTGATCCCTGGTGTGCTCTGCGCGAGCACGGTGGCCTTGGCAATCGTCGCATGCTCGAGCCGGCAGGGCTTCGAGAACGAGTCACCGTCGGTGCTCGTCCCCGAGCCGACCGAAGCGGGGGCTTCTGTCGAGGAGCCGCCGAGGTGCGGAATTCATTGTTCGCGCGATCTCAAGCAGGTGCTCGACGGCTGCGAGGGCGCCGAGACCGTGGTCGCGCAGTGCGGAGCCGACGAGGGCTGCGGGATCGACAAGTGCGTCGACGCCTGCACGGCGGCGATGCTGACGAAGGGCTCGGCCGGCTGCGATTTCTGGACCGTTCCGCCGCCAACTCCGACCCAGGGCAAGGGCGGGTGCTTCGCGGCGATCATCGCCAATACCTGGGATCGAGCCGTCACGATCTCGGCCGAGCACGGCAGCGCGGCCCTCGACATCTCGAGCTCCGTCTACACCGTCGAGCAGAGCGGGCAGGACCCGGTGTACACGCTGCTCGATGGGCCGCTTCCACCGGGCGAGGTCGCTGTCGTGTTCCTCGCGCACGACGACACGAAGTACGGCGAGTTCGACGTGAGGTGCCCTCCGAGCGTCACCCCGGCGATGCTCGTCGACCCCATCATTCATGGGACGGCGAAGACGACGGCATTCCGTCTCACGACGGACGCGCCCGTCTCTGCGTACTCGATCTATCCGTACGGGGGCGCTCTCTCGTACGTCCCGACGGCGACCCTCCTTCTTCCGGTCTCGTCGTGGACGAAGAACTACTTCGCCGTGAGCCCCAACGACTTCGGCGACACGAAGAAACGGCGGTCGCTCCAGCTGATCGCGAGCGAAGACGATACCGAAGTCAGCATCCGTCCAACCGTGGAGATCGCTGCCGCAGGAGCCGTGGCAGGTGCCGCCGCCGGCGTGACGCAGACGTGGAAGCTCTCGAAGGGCGAAGTGCTCCAGTTCTTGCAGCGCCCGATAACGGGTAGCCCGATCGAGACGACCAAGCCCGTCGGCGTGTTCGGCGGAGCGGATTGCACCGACCTGGTGGCTTCGACCTGTGACACGCTCCAGCAGCAGATCCCGCCGTTCGAATACTGGGGCACCGAGTACGCCGTCGTGCCGTTCCACTCGCGCATCACGAGCTTCTCGGAGGACCTGCGCGAGAAGGTCCCCTACACGATCGTCGGCGCCGCGGACGGCACCCAGCTCACGTACGAACCCTCGCGTCCGCTCAACGCGCCCGAGACGCTCGCGGCAGGACAGGCGGCGAGCTTCATCACCGATCAGCTGTTCGTCGTGAAGAGCCAGGACGCGAAGCATCCCTTCCACGTCAACGTCTACATGACGGGCTCGAACTACGGCAACGGAACGGGCTCGCGCACGACGGGGGATCCGGACTTCGTCAACGTTCCTCCCGCGGATCAGTACCTCGACCACTACGTGTTCTTCACCGATTTCACGTATCCCGACACGACGCTCACCGTGGTGCGCCGCAAACCGACGAAGGGCGACTTCATGCCCGTCGAGCTCGAGTGTGGCGGCGAGATCACCGGCTGGCAGCCCGTTGGTACGAGCGGCCAGTACGAGTTCGCATGGGTGAAGCTGACGAGCGGGTTCTTGCCCCAGAAGTTCACGAAGGGAGAGTGTGGCTACGGACGCCAGGTCGCTCGGAGCGATGGCCCCTTCGCGATCACCGTCTGGGGAGTCGCCAAGGACGCGAGCTACGGATACGTCGGCGGCAGCGGCCTCCGCCCCATCCACCAGGCGGAGCCGCCGACCATCAAGTAAGACGCCCTATCGGCTCGAGGAAGGCCCACTCGGACGCGGCCTCGCCCGTTGGGTTCGCACGTCAGTTCACCGGCGGCAGGGCATTGGGCACGAGCTTGCGCTGCGCCATGCCGCCCGGATAAGCGTAGCTGGCATAGAGGTCCCAGCCCCAGATCGTTGCGGTGAAGGCGCCCTCGCTGCGCATGCGCTGCAAACCGCTCGTGCAGGTGCTATCGCCGAAGGTGTCGCCGGGCCCATGATTTCGCGTGAGATCGACGCGACGCCATTCGTACTCACCGCGCGTACCGACCGGCTTGAAATCCGTGAGGGTGCCGGCGCACTCGAGCCAGACGTCCTCGAACTTGTCATGGTTCTTTCGGCGCACGATGACGAGCGAGGTCTCGCTGTAGGTCGGATCTGCGAAGAAGCTATACGAGTTCAGATATTGTCCGGTTGGGATCACGTTGACCATCTCCGGATCGCCGCGACCGTCGAACCCTGACGGGCCAGCGATGCCACCACCATCGGCACCCGACATGTACGCGGCCAGGTAAATCGGATGATCGGCGTCTTGCGTTCGGACGACGAACGGGTGGCCCGTGGGGGCCGCGAACGTCGCGAACTCTCCGGCGGATAGCTCCGTGGGCGCGCCGGCGGGGATCTCCGGATCGTAGTCGAGCCGCGTCCCGTCGCGCGCCGCGACGATGCGATAGGGCAGGAGCTCGGACTCGTTGCCGAGCCGCGGCCGATAACCTGCGCCGACGTATTCATTTCCCCACCCTCCGAAGGCCGGTATCTGCTGTTGGATGATATCCCCACAGCAACTCGACGTCGGTACGAACGGAAGCCCGTGTCCCGCGAAGGTGCCCACGGGCTTGCTCGAGTAGAGGAGCGACCCCGTGAACTCCGCTTGCTGCGAGAGCTGGAGGTACTGGCCCTTCTCCAGGTGGTAGGTCGTTGGCCGATGCGCCGCCGCTCCAACGAAGTTTACTCCGTCTGCCAGGTTGGTCGTCGGGACGATGGTGATGTCCGTGTCGTCAGAGGCGACGATCTGCGCGCCAGCCCAAGCGTGGATATCCGGGTGGTGGAACCCCTCCCAGCCGTTGACGATGATGTTCTCCGTCGCCCACGATGCGACGGGCAGGTGGAGCGTGGCGCCGGGTAGGTAGGTCGATGCGCCTCCGTACGGATAAATCGACGACAGCGCGACGGGGAGCGTCGACTTCAAGCGAAAGGACGAGCCGAAGCCGGTGCCCTCCGGACCGGGGAACGCATAGGATGCTGCGACGACGCCGTTGGGGCACGGGACCGGCTCTCCCACGGCGGGGACCGTCGCGACCGGCCCGTTCGGGCCTTTGTCGGAGACGAACAGGATGACGCTCTCGCCGGGGGCGATCGATCCTTCGTGGGGAGTCAAGTCTGCACTGCCCGGCTGCGTCGAGAAGACAGCTTTGGAGATGTCGAGCTCGGCTCCATCTCGTTCGAGCGTGACGTCGACCGGCTGATTCGAGGTGTTGACGACGAACGCCGCGTAGCAGGATTGCCCGTAGACCTTCGTATAGAGCGGCTCCTGCAGATAGAACTCGCATCCGTTCGAGCTCCGGTCCGCGGCGGCCGCGGCACACGGCTCCTGACAGACGCCAGCGCCGCAGGCCTTGTCGTCCGAACACGCCTCGACGGTCTCGCCGGTACATCCATCGATGATGGATCGCGCATCGAGCGAGCATTGCTTCCCGCAGACGGGCCCATCCGGCGCCGTCGACGCATCGAAATCGAATTGCTTGTCGTCTCCAGTGACGAATCCATTGCTCTTTCCACACCCGACGAACGCCGACGCGGCGATCGCGGCGCCGATGATCCCCATGACCGCAACGTGCCTCATGGCAACAGAACCTCCACTGGAACGAGGCTTGGTATCTTGAATTTTCCGTTCCCGAGTTGGCCGTAGTAGTTGCTACCCCAACAGAGGACCTTGCCGGTGTCGAGCAAGGCGCAGGTGCTGTCCGCGGTCGTCTCGACGTGGACGGCAGGCGCCGGAAGCGGAACTTTGACGGCCGTCATGGCATATTCCGTCGTACCGTCCCCGGCCTGTCCGCTCGCGTTGTATCCCCAACAATAAACCGCTCCCGAGCCGCCTACGGCGCACCAGCGTCGAGGCAGCTGCGCGACGCTGTCGGTGTTGGAGATCTGAACCACGCGTTCGGGGGTAACGACCGGCTCGGGCAACAATGCGTAGTCTGCGTCGCTGCCCCAGCAATAGGGAATACCGTTGGCGACGGCGCACGCGTTTCGACTCGCAACGGAGACGTTCGTGACGCCCTCGAGGGCGATCGAATCGGGATTGCGATCAGGAGAAAACGACGTTACCCGCCCTACCCCCGCACGGGAGCCCCAGCTCCACAACTTCCCGTTGTCGCCCAGCACGAAGGCGGCGAAATCGGTATGGAAGATATCCCGCGCCTTCGCGCCGTCCGGCATCGGTATCGGGACTGGCGCAATGGCGGCGGGGGGAAGCACGCCGTCGGTGGCGGGAGCCAAGCCATAGCTGGCGAAGCCCCAGCACTCGGCCTCTCCCTCGATGAGGACGCAGAGGTTGAGTCTCGGCGCGCTGATCCGCGTGGCGCCCGGGATCGGGAGCTTCACCGGGGTCCTCGCGACCGTGGCGTAGCCCCTCTCGTCCTGCAGGAATGGCCCGAACCCCCAGCACCAAGCGGCGCCATCCTCGTCGAGCGCGCACGCGCCGTTCACCGAAACGATGTTCGACAAGCCGACGACGTGCTGTGGGATCGCGCTTGCCACTCCGTCGTCCAAGCCGTTTCCGAGCTGACCATCGGTGTTCGAGCCCCAGCACGCGACCGTCTTGTCATACAGGAGCGCGCAGAACCCCTGCCCCGAGGTCGACTCTCCCTTGCGCGTTGTCGGATGCGTCAGCGCGATCGCGCAGCTCGAGGACTCGCAGCTGACCTCGCGCACGGCGGCGTCGAACGGCCCGTCGTCGGTCGTGGCGTCCTGTGCGTCGGCCCTGGCGCCTGCATCGAGCTCGTCGCCCGGCGCGGTCGCGTCATCGCGCGTCCCCGCGTCCGACTCGGCATCGTCGAAGCGGACGCTCTCGTCGCTACCACACGCCGTGGCGAGAGCTCCCCCAACCAAGGGCGCGAGGACGAAGAGCGCACCGATCGCGTGCCGATCAAGGAGTCGAAGTTTTGTGGAGCGCATAGCCATTTCCGACCGCCCAGATATTCGATGTTGAAGTCCCGCGAATCCGGTAAAAATACTGCCGTATGGGTGCGCCGTTTTGTGCAATCGACGAGATTCTCCAGCTCTCTCCGTCATCGAGGACGTTGCTTCCCCGGACGACGAGTCCGTTGCCGCTGAGCCAGTGCTCGGCGTCGGACGGCGCCCACATCGAGAGATAGGCGTTCGGCAGCCCTATCAAGTCCGACTTCGATGCTCGGAAGGACCAGTCTCCGTCGGTCGCTCCTGGGAAAAACTCGACCACCCCCTCGACCCAGCCGAGCCCCAAGACACGGCCGGATGGGGTAACGTGAATGTCGGTCACCAACCCCGTGAGCCGGAGATAGCCTGGCTTCGCTCCGCACCCGCTGCTCGGCGAGGTGTTTTGCAGAATCCCATCGACGATGCGTGAATAGCCCGATGCGGTTTTGCGGATGACGATGGCGCAGCTCGCGAGGCCATAGCTTGGTGAGCTCCTTGCGCCCGTGAACCATAGTTCTCCCGAGGGGGAAGCTCCGGCGCTCACGATGGATGTCTTTTCCGAAATGCTCGTCGGCAACTCGATGATGTGTTCAGCGACCCACGAGGGTGTTCCGCTGCCGTCGTCCTTCCAATGGAAGATGGTGTTGGAGAACCACGCATAAACGTCGCTGGCGCTGGTCCCAAAGACACCGAGTGCTGGGTAGTTTGCGGCTCCGTAATTTGACTCTGGGAAGTGGAAGGATGGGTTTCCACTTTGCGCCGCCATGTTCTCCCAACCATTGTCGGGGAGCCGGTGACGCGTCCACGTCCAGTTCGCGTCGGTTCCGCGGGTGCCGTGATAGACGTAGCCCGGCCCGATCGTGTAATAGAGCTCGTTTTCGTTCGGTGCCCAGAGCGAGCCGACGTACTCGCCGAAACCATAATCGTGCTGCGTATCGTCGTCGATGTAGCGCCACGAGTCCTCAGCGGCGGTCCACTCCATCACTTTCACGCCGAGGGTTGGGCTGATACCAACGGCGAACGCGCGATCTTCGAAAGGCCAGATATCCCGCATCTGGAAATTCGAATTCGGGATCTTCGTAGGGCACCATCCATCCGGGCTGCACGTCGAGCCGTCCGGTCCCGAATCGGTGTCGACGTCGACGTCGACGTCGACGTTGCCGGCGGCGTCCGTGATCGTCGTATTGCCAGCATCCGGCTCAGGCGCCGAGACAGGGCTCTCCGAGGAGCTGCTGCACGCGGCGCTTGCCGTCAGGGCGCACCCAACGAAGAGAGGCGCGAGGAAAATCGAAGTCTTCATGACTTTCCTCCGAGCGAGAGGATGATTCCGTCGCCGCCGATCCACACCTGTCCAGGCGAGGGCGACCATACGGTGGTGAGGTTTGGTCGGCGGACGCCGAGACCACCAACCGGCACGCGCGACCAGCGCACGCCGTCGTAGTGGAGGACGACCGAATCGTCGCCGACAGCCCACACGTCAGTGGGCGACGTGCCCCAGATCGCGTTGAGGTTCGAGCTCATCGGCACGTCGACGACGACGTCCCAGCGCCCCGGATCTCCGGCGTAGTGACGGATGGTGCCTGCCGCGCCGACGGACCAAGCCTCCCTGGCCGACGCTGTCCAGACTGCACGGAGCTCGTTCTCCGTCTGGCTGTTGAACGCGCGCAAACTCGGGGTGTCACCGTCCGCGTCGGTCACGTGGAACGTGACCCCCCTGCTGCCGACCGCCCATAGCTGGCTTTTGTCGAAACCGTGAACGCCGTTTAGCCGTTGGCAAAGGCCGCTGTTGGCCTGTCCGCCCAGTTCGCACGTTTCCGTCGGAATCGGCACTTCGACGACTTCGAGACCATCCGTCTTCGTGCTCGTGTAACGCAAGCGCCAGAGGCCAGGAGGCGTGTCATAGCTGGGGGCGACTTGCGAATCGATGCTCGTACACCACATCCATGTCGCTCCGTCCGCCGCCCAGGCCGACGTGAGCAGGTACGACGAGGGCGAGAGCGAATCGGGGACTGGCGAATCGAAAGCCTGTGTGAGATCGATGCCGAACCAGCTCGTCACACCGGCGTCGTGCGAGTGGAAGCGGTGCATGCTCGCCAACAAGAGCTCGGTGTCGTCACGAAGCCATATGGCCTTGGTCGTCGAGCGATCGCCGATATCGAGGCGCGTCCACGAAGTCCCGTCGTAGCGCGCGACGGCGCCGAGCGCACCCACCGCCCAGACGTCCGAAGCCGAGCGTCCGCGGATGCTGTGGATGCGCGCTCGTCCGTCGATCGCTCCCCCCGCCGTCGACGGGTCGAAAGGACCGCTTTCGCACGGGATTTCCGGGCTGCAATCGACAGGGAACCACGCGCAGTCGGTGCAAGGGCCGGCGTCGATATCGGCCTCGCTCACGTCGCCCGTGGCATCCGGGCTGGCGCCAGCGTCCGATTCGATGATGGTCTTACCGTCATCGGTCGGAGCGGCGCTCGACTCGTCCGACGCGCAGGCTGCGATTGAAAACCCACCGCCCGTGCTCGTCAGGAGCGTCGCTATCAAGAGTGTACGGTGATTCATCGCGTCGTCACCTCTCCCGCTTCGACGTCGCACGGTTCGACGGCGCATCGACCGCCGATGCACGCTTGACCCGCGACCCCGTCGCACGCGTGTCCGCACTCTCCGCAATTGCGAGGATCGGAGTTGGTGTTGATCTCACAGCCGTCTTCGCCGTTACCGTTGCAGTCTGCGCGTCCCATCTCGCAGCTCGTTTCGCAGCTGCCACCTCGGCAGGAGGGGAACATGTAATCGTGGCTCCGAGAGTCCGAGCCTGAGCATGTCACTCCGCACCCGCCGCAGTTCTTGGGATCGCTCGTGATGTCGACGCAAGCGGCTGCGAGTCCGGGGATTATCTCGCAGAGCGTCTTGCCGGGCGGACACATGCACTCGGCCTGGAACGACTGCAGATTGACGTAGCAACCCATGCCGGCAGGACAAACGTTGCCGCACCCGCCGCAGTTTTGATCGGATAGCAGGTACGTTTCGCAGCCGTCCGCTTTGATGTTGAAGTTGCAGTCGCCCCAGAGGACCTCGCACTTGAGGTGACCGCACGAGGCTGCGGCGCACCCGTAGTAAGTGTTCTCATAGGAGGGGGCGCCGCCGTTCGTCCGATCACAAGCGTTGCCGCACGCGCCGCAATTCGTGTCGTCTCCTATTGCATTGACGCAACCGAATCCGTCGCCGTCGGGGCAAACAATTTCCGGGGCAGGGCATCCACACCGCTGGAGGCCCTTCCTCGTCGTGCACGGGCTCTCTGGGTCGGTGCACGTGACTCCACACCCTCCGCAATTCTCGTTGGTATTCGCGGTGACCTCGCAACCGTCGTCGACGATGCCGTTGCAATCGAATCTTCGGGGCGAGTTCGTGCACGTCATCTGGCACTTGCCCTCGGCGCACGCGAACAGCGCGCCGTTTGCTGCACTCGGGCAAGTGAATCCACACGATCCGCAATTGCGGGGGTCGGATCGCAAATCGACGTCACACGGAAAGCGCGAGTTCGGGCACGTGGTCAGACCGGTAGAACACTTGTTCGAGGGACAATAGTTCGTCAGCTCGAACGTGGAATCCGGAGCATCCGTGCCGGCATCGTCGACGAACGACGGTACCGGCTCCGAAGACGGAAGATCGTCGACCCCGCCGTCGAGAGGAACCGCGCACGCGGACGCGGCGACGCACGCAAGCGCAAAGGAGCTGCCGAGAACGACCAACGTCTTGCCGGCCGAGTGTCGCCGCCGTAATCCGAGCGGCTCGAGGGACGAACGCATCTCTACCGGGCTCCTTCGGGGTCCGAAGCCGCGCACGAATTCGCGAGGCGTGAAGCATGGGACGTTGCAGGAAAACTTCGATCGAGCTCGCGGCGGGCTCGTCGCGCGGCGTCGACGTCGCCGGACTCGCAAAGGACGAGCACGCGAAGGGTGAGTCGCTCTTCACGCAGGACTCCCCCGGGAAACCGAGCGGCGTGCTCTTCGAGCGAGTGCAGGGCAGCGCCGGCGCGGTGAGCCTGGAGATCGACCTGAGCGGACCTCAGGAGTCGAGACTCCTCCAGGAGATCATCCGTCGTCGTCGCCGGCGCTTTCGCCTTATCAATCTCCGGAGCGGTGGCCGCTGGCGGCGCAATGTGAGGCTCACTCGGGCGTCCTCGCCGCTCGGGAGTCGGAAGTGGGCGGTCGGGCAGCGACGTCACGGCAAAGGTGGGAATGGGATCCGCGGGCTCGCTCGGCGGGTGATCGTCGGACGGCGGATCGCTGGGCCGCGCATTCTCGGCGAGCATGTCCGAGGGAGCCTCGATCGCCTTTGGCGTCGTCTTCGACGACGACGCCACCACCTTCGTCGCGAGCACTGCGCCGAGGAGCGCGAGCGCGACGATCGGCCCAGGACGCGCGACGTTCGACCAGATTGTGCGAGACCTCACGGCGGAGGCAGGCGGTTCCGCCTCCACGCGCGCAGCGACCGCGCTTCGTACGCGCGCGACGACCTCCGCGGAGGCGTCCAGATCTTTGCGAGCGGCAGCGAGGATCGCTGCAGCCTCGGGAGAGAGCTTGCTCACTGCTTTCCTTTCCGTGTGTCCTTCGGGAATCGGCCGACCCTTTTCGGGTCAGACATCGAATTCAGCAGGTCGGGCGAACGAGCCGCGCCAGGATTTCGTTGAAGCGGTCCTCGCGCGATTGAGACGCGAGTAGACCGTATTGACGTTGATCGACAGCAACTCGGCCACTTCGTTGGCGCGCAGCTCCGTGACGTCCATGAGGACGAAGACCTCGCGGTGATGCTCGTCCATCTCCTCGAGAGCACGCTCGAGGAGATGCACGGCTTCGTTGCGTGCCGTCACGTCGTGAGGGCTCGGCCGGTTGTCGAAAATGGGCTCCTCCGCCGAGAGCTCCTCGAACGACCGCCGCCGCCGCCGATAATCAGCGGCAACTCGCCTTGCGATGGCGAAGAGCCAGGTGCGCAGGTGCTGCTCGCCCTGGAATTCGGGGAGCCGTCGATGCACCACCACGAAGACGTCCTGCGCGGCATCCTCGAGCATCGTCGAGGGCACCCCGAGAGCGCGTACAGAGCTCCAGACGAAGCGGAAGTGCTCGGCGTAGATCGCTTCGAAGCTCAGCCGAGCCACGATGCGTCCTGCAACACAATCATCTGATTCGGCGAGCGACAGCGTCGCCCCCGATTCCTCGGCGTGAGCCTGAGCCACATTAAGCTTTATGGGCCGCTCGGTTCATTTCATCCGCGGTGGCGGAAGAATTTCGAACTCGACCCCCACCATCGCCCGCGCGAGCCAAGGCGGCGGATCGAAGATGATGCCTTGTCCGCGGATCACGGCGGTCGCCCGGCTCGTCACCGCCCCAGCCTCGAGGCCGAAAAACAAGGGCCGAGCCCAGCGAAACCGGAGCTGCGATGAGACGACCACCGACGTCCACACGCCCGTCGACGTGGAGGGGTGAGTGATGCCAAAGCCCGTCACCGTCGAGGCTCCGACTTCGCCTCCCAGGCACGTGTCGAGCATCGCCGAGTGGTCGACGTTCCAAGCACGGCAGAGCTGCAGCATCCCGGCCGTGAGATCGATTCGAACGCCGGTCCCTTCCCGTACCCCATCCGCATTGCGCGGCGCGAACACCGTCGCCCCGGCTTGGACGCGAAAGGCTCGATAGCCCAGGGCGAACATCGCGCGATACGCGGCCGTCGGCCCGGGAAGGGATCCCACGTCGCCAAGGGTCATCGCGCCAACCGCCAAACCGAGGCCGTCGGCGGCGACAGGAGCTGAAGTCCGACGCTTGGAAGATCGCTTCGACACGACGACCGCCTGTGCCGGAGGTGGCGATGGCGGCGGCTCCACGGTCGGCTCTGGGGCCTTCGCGTGCGTTTCGATGTCGAGGGCAATGATGATCGAGGCGGCCTCGACGAGCCCGCGGCACGTTTCGCTTCGGAGCTCGCGTTTGGCGCCGTCCGCGATCGAGAGATCGAGCGCATACCCCGCCGCCGTCGGCGTGACCTTGGCGTTCGCGCGAACCCGATGGTCCGTTTCGCTTTTGATCTTGAGCAGCGTGCGAATCCTTTCGCGCACGTCATGCGCGGTCGGGCATTCGGCGGGCGCGTCCCACTCGAGAAGGAGATGCCGATCGAGGTCATCCAGTGACCACTCGCTCTCGTCGTTCTCGGCTCCCCACGCCGGGCCCGTGGCAAAGAGAAGCATCGGGATCACGAGCGCGAGTCCGGCCACGCGGCGCAGCAACTGCCGGGTCACGAGGCCGTCCGCCCAGAACTCATGGACCTTAGCCAGTGCGCGCGGGGGCTCGACATCAGCCTCGTGAATCATGTGCGCACTAGAACCTCTTTCGCGCCGCTGCGCGTCAAAACGAGACGCCTGACCCGGGCCGTGGCCCGCGAACGGCAAGCGGCTGGACACTACCACACGGGGGTCGCCTTCTCGAGCAACGACCTGCCGAGCAGCAAGCCTGTCATTGCGTCTCGACGCTCGTGTCCCCTACCCGACGAGGCATCGAATTAGCGTCGATTGGCAAGGCCACTCCGTCCTACGGTTTGCAGAACACATGCTGCACGAGCGCCTTGTTGTTGCCGCTCTTGCACTCGGCGTATGCCCCGTCGTCATTGGGGAACACCGTGACGTCGACGGCGTGCGCATCGTTGGTCGGTGGCGTAGCCCACATGCACGTGATGGTCTCGCACGTCTCGGGCGCGAGCGGCGTCGTGGTCTTCGTCGAGCACACTACGGCGCCATCGACGTAGAAGCCCACGTGGAGTCCCGCGCCGATAGGCTCGGCGCCGCGGTTGCAGATCAGGGAGCTCAGGTTCGCGCTTGCTCCCGCGCATGTGAATTTGTCCGCAGCGCCGGCGGTGACGTCGCCGGTGGCGAGACCGTTCGGGATGCCGGGCACGTTCGTCCGGAAGTCGTTGTGCTTGGGCAAATCCCAATTGTTCGCCCATGCGCTCGTCTTCGGGACGGTGCCGTCCTCGTTGATGTGGGTGATGGCGTACGCATGCTGGTTCCAGACCGTGCGCGCGCGAACCCAGTTGTCGTTGGCATCGGAGTAGACGCGGATCCCCGAGATGTCGCCTGGACGAGCGGCGCGGCAGGTGTTGCCCGCTCCCTGGGTGCCCGCAGGGGGCGGCGCACACTTGTAGCCCTCGTCGATGCAGGCGGCATCGTTTTTCGCGCTGCAGCACTGCGCGCTCGCCGTGCAGCGGCAGAGGCCGCCGTCGCACGTGCCCGAGACGCAGTCAGCGCCCGTCTGGCAGCGGAGGCCGGCGAAGAGCGGGTCGACCCCGTTGGCGTCGAGCATCGTGCAAGCCCTGCCGGTGTCCGGTGCCGTGCAGGCCTTGTTCGAGGGGGAGATCAGATCCGCGCGGAAGTTCCCGTCGACGTCGGCGATGATCGCGGTCTCATACCAGGTACATGAGGAGCGGTACTGGCTGGAGAGCACCTCGCCGGTCTTTCCGCTGTAGATGCGTACGAAGCACTCGTCGGCGTAAACGACCTCGCTCACGCCGTCGGCGTCGAAGTCGAAGGAGGTCGACCCGGTAGCGTTCGAAGACTTGTCCTGCGACGCCCGCGACCAGGCGATGTAGCCCTGCGCCGGACAGGGCTTGTCCACCCCGCTGAAGGCGCATGTGCCGAGGGAACATGTGCCGCCCGGTCGTGGTGTCGGGCCGCAATCGATGTCGTAAACCGTATAGTAATTCTGTCCCGCGACGCCGATTTCGGGGAGACCGTCACCGTCGAAGTCGGCGATCGTCGGTGGGCCGCCTCCGAACGCGACCGGCGCGGAGACCGGCGGTAGCGCGAAGGTACCGTCGACGGCGTAGACCATCACCGTATTGCTACGAACGACGACGATCTCCGGGTTCTTCGCCGGCACGTTCGCCCCATAAGCGCCGAAGTCGGCGATCGCCACGTGGCCGGGTGCGGACGCCGAGGCGCCCGGAAAGCCGGGCTCTTTCACCCACGCACCGCCCCCTGGCGGTACGAGCCTCCACTCCCAGATGCTCTGCCCGTTGGTGATCTCCACCGCAGCGTCCTGATCGAGGTTCGCGACGACCGAGAAAAGGCCCGCCGAGTAGCTGGCGTATCCGGGCGGAGCGAGCGACTTGAGTGCGCCGTCCGAGCCGAAGACCACGCCTTCGCGCACCACCTCCGGGACGCCGTCGTCATCCAGATCGTAGATCGACGGCCCGGCCCAGCCGAGGGCGCAGCGGTGATTCCCGGGGTCGCACGGCGCCCAGGGCGCGCCGGCCGGGAAAACCGCCTTCCACAAGAGCGCCCACTGCCCGTTCTTGCGTGTGAACGCCAGCGTCGCGCCGTCGCTGCCGTAGGCCACGATCTCCGCAGAGCCATCGCCGTCGAGGTCACCCGCGGCGAGCGAGGCCGTGGACACCGTCCAGTCGATAACGCCGTCGCCGTCGAGATCGACGCCGCCGAGGTCTGCCTCGAGCGAGCAGTCAGTGCCCTTGAGAATGCGAATGACCCCCAAGTCCTCGGTGTAGCCGCCGGGGACGGTAGCCGTGAACGAGGCTGCGATGCTGGGTGAACCGGCGCTCGACGGATGATTGAAGTTGACCACGATCGGCGTGCCCTGCACGTCGACGTGACCAGGAAAGGGATCCCCCGCAGGCGGCTGCCTGAACTCACACCTCAACTTGGGCGAGAAGTTGCCGGGAGCGATCACGTTCACGCAGCTCGGATCGTGAGCCGGGGTCTTTCCGTCCCAGGGCTGACAAACCTTCGCGGGCCCACACGTCGTGTCGTTCGAGCAGTCGTCGTCGGTCGTGCACGGCGTGCGCGGGACGCACACGCCCTGCGAACAGATCTCCGTCGCGGCGTTGCACGGGACGGTGCAGCCGACGGTGTCGCCGCCGTCCGCGCCAGCGTCGATCGTAGGCGTCCCCGCCTCCTCCCCCTCACCTGCGTCGCCGGAGGAAGAGGTCGTGGTCGGGCTCATTGTATCCGTCGTTCCGCAGCCGGGTGCCGTACTCGCAATACCGAGCGTGATCAACGCCACGACGCCCCACCACCGTTCGTTACGTCTTTCGGCCATGACCGCCGAGCATATCGTTCGCAGAGTTGCGCGTGGGTGCCTTTCGAGCTCCCTCCGCAACCCGCGAATAGCCAGCCTCGGGCCGTCACGAACTTCGCGCATGCTCGACGGCAGTTGGTTTTCGGGCGAGGATGCACGATCGAAATGAGCCCTCGGACTTCGTTACGGTCCCTCCTCGTCTTGGCCGGCATCGGCGCAGCCATCTCCGCTGTCCATTGTTCTTCGAGTGACAGTGGGTCGTCCGGCCCTTCGTGTGTATTCAGCGACGCCGATCCGACGACCATCCGTCATTTGACGGCCGAACAGCAGACCCTCGTGACGCGAGCGTCCGACCGCGCGAAAGCGGCGCTCTCCGCTTCCGAGTGGCGCTATCTCTTCAAGCTGCGTTACGCGTTCTTCCCGGGCGCGACCGTCCAGACGGACCCTGTCGTCGTCAAGGCGCTTTCCGCCATTGCCCAAGACACACCGTCGTGCGCGAAGGGTGCGGCGAGCACGACAAGCAGCACCAACTCGGTCGACGTATGCGATCGCTTCGCAAACGCCGGTCGGTGCTGGAACAACTCCCCCGTCGCCGCGTCGACGGTCCCGTGCTTCACATGGTCCATGATGGTCGCGGCCAGCCTCGGCTGCAACGTGCCGACCTCCACGGCCTCCAGCGCTACGTACGTCGACAGCGAAGCCTGGGACGACGCGCAGGATGGCCGCGAGACCAACGACTGCGAGTTTCCCTGCATCGCCGGCGGCGGCTGCTCCCACGGCGTGTGCAAGTGCACGGCGGATGAAGCCCCCTGCCCCGGCGGGTGCGCCCGCACGAAGTCCGATGCGTCCCACTGCGGCGGCTGCGGGATCGCGTGCGCGGCTGGCACTCCGTGCGTCGAAGGCGTGTGCGGGGGCCCGGCCGACGCCGGCTCCGACGCCGCGAGCGACGGCGGAAGCTGAGGCGGTAGGCAGTCCATTACCTCGCACGTCATCGCGCAGCATCGGGACTCGCCATAGATTCCTTCCAGCCGAGCACGGCACGCGACGTCGGATCGCCCGACGACGCACGAAGGAGCGCCATGACCGACCCGAACCTGACAGCGGAGCCATTCACCGCTGACCGCACGCGACTGGAGGAGACACGGGCGACGCGCCAGGTGGTCGAACGATACCTCCGGCTCCTCGGGACGGGTGCGACGCCCGCGGAGCTCGCGGCCTCGTTCAGCGAAGACGTGGACTGGTACATCGCAGGGCACGTGGAGGCGGTCCCGTGGCTGGGGCGTCGTCATGGTCGTGCAGGCGTGGCCGACTTCTTCCGCCAATTCCGGGAAGGCGTGCGCCAGGTGCGCGTTCATCTCGAGGAGCCCCTCGTCAACGGAGACCGGGCGGTCGTGCTCGGCTCGTTTGACTCCCTCCTCACGGCATCAGGTCGCGTTGTCTCGAGCGAGGGCGCGGTCGTGATGACCGTGCGGGATGGCTTGATCGTGCACTACCGGGTCCTCGAGGACAGCTACGCGGTGGCGCAGACGATCGGCGACTCGTCGGCTGCGTCGGGCTCGCCGGCTCGCGACACCTAATCTCAATTCTGCGTCGCTGCGGCGCGCGTTAGAAGCAAGGCGCGTTCGCGATCGTTCTTCGTGAGCGAGGCGGCGCGCTCGAGCTCGGCGCGTGCTTCGTCGCGGCGGCCGAGACGTGAGAGGAAGTCGGCGCGTACCGCCGGCACGAGGTGATAGCCCTCGAGCGCGCCAGCGAACAGCTTCGCGAGCTCGTCGATGATCGCGAGGCCCGCCGCGGGCCCGTCCGCAAACGAGATCGCGACCGCGCGATTCAGCTCGACGATCGGTGATGGCGTCGTCGCCGCGAGCTGCTCGTAAATCGCGACGATGCGCCGCCAATCGGTGTCCTCCGGTGTTCGCGCGCGTGCATGACAGGCGGCGATCCCGGCCTGCAGCAGGTACTCACCCGGCGTGCCCCCCTCTCCGTGGAGAGCCGCTTCGCCGCGCTTCAACGCCGCCAGACCGCGCTCGATGAGAAACCGATCCCAGCGCGCGCGGCTCTGCTCGAAGAGCGGTATCGGCGTGCCGTCTGGCAGCGTGCGCGCGCCGATGCGTGAAGCCTGAATCTCCATGAGCGCGACGAGGCCATGGACTTCGGCTTCGTTCGGCACGAGCTCCGCGAGGATGCGGCCGAGGCGAAGCGCGTCTTCGCAAAGGGCAGGCCTCATCCAGTCGCCGCCGACCGTCGCGACGTAGCCTTCGTTGAATACGAAGTAAACGACCTCGAGCACCGAGGAGAGCCGCTCTGCGAGCTCTTTGCCTCGCGGCACTTCGAACGCGGCGCCCGATTCGGCGAGGGTCTTCTTCGCACGCACGATGCGCTGCGCGGCGGTCGTCTCCGGAATGACGAACGCACACGCGATCTCTTGCGTCGTGAGGCCAGAGACGACCCGAAGCGTCAACGCAACGCGGCTCTCCGCGCTCAGCGACGGATGGCAGGACGCGAACACGAGTCGGAGGAGGTCGTCACCGACGTCGTCGTCGGCCGCCTCCTCGATCGCGTCTGCGCCGCGTTCCTGCCTATCGCGCAGGACCCGCGTGATCTCGGTTTCCTTCTTTTCCCAGCGCTTCTGACGATCGATGCGCTTCAGCGCGCGATTCTTCGCAACCTGCATGAGCCACGCGCCGGGCTCACGCGGAATACCGTCTTCGGGCCATGTCTCGAGCGCAGCGACGAGCGCGTCCTGGGCGAGCTCCTCGGCCGCGCCGAGGTCGCCACGAACGAATCGAGCAAGCCCGGCCACGAGCCGTGCCCACTCGATTCGAAAGACCGCTTCGATTCGTCGCTGCGTTTCGTTCATCATTCACGCGGGGCGCGCGGGCGGAAGCCGCGTCAGCTCTTGCCGTGCTGCTCCTCGGCGCGCGCGCGGCGCTTCGCGTCTTCCTCGCGGAGCTCGCCCGTCGGGTCGACTGGCGCGAAGTCGTCGTCCGAGAAGAGCTGGCGAATCTCGAGGGTGGTGCCCTCGGGGCACGGCGCGCGGCTCATCCAAGCGAGCGCCTCGTCGAGTGACTTCACCTGGATGATGGAGAAGCCCGCGATGAGCTCCTTCGACTCGGTGAACGGACCATTCTTGATCGTGGTCTTGCCGTCCTTACCGAACGTGAGGCGCGCCCCCTTCGATGACTCGCGAAGCCCTTCGCCGGCGACCAGTACGCCCGCCTTCACGAGCTCCTCCTGGAACGCGCCCATCTTGACGAACTCTTCGGGGCTCGGGAGCACCCCGGCTTCGGTGTCCGTGTTCGCGGGGGCGAGAACGATGAATTTCATGGTGGGTTCTCCTTTTACGGACGACCAACCACCGCACCCGGGATCGACACGGCCCTCGACGATTTTTCGAATTTCGTAAGTACCTGGAATCGTTCAGGCCACGACGGCGTGTGAGGGTTGTGTGTGTGCCCCCTTACCTACGGGACTCCACCATCCACTGTCTCATCGGGTCAGGCGACGGGACGAGGCTGCGCCCGACGCTTCGCATGCAAGCAATGTATCAACTCCCCGAATGTCATTGCTTGCGCTTCGGCCGCGAAGCTGGGCGAGGGGCGACGACTGGCGCAGGTGATGCAATTCGTCGTCGGAATGGACGGGAAACGGTTGCGCCGTGCACTGGTCGGCACGGCAGTCGTCATGACTCTCGCCACGGGCTGCCGTAGCGCATCGTCGGACTCGACCAGCGGAAGTGGCCCGCCCCAGGGCGAGACCGTGACGCTGCCCACGCCGAAAACCACGGGGGCAACGCCGCTCGAGACGGTGATCAACCGGAGGCGCTCGCAGCGCGACTTCGGCCCCGCCGCGCTCTCGCCCGACGAGCTCGTGCAGCTCACGTGGGCCGCCCAAGGGCTCACCGACAAGGAACGTGGACTGCGCGCGTCGCCATCCGCGGGCGCGCTCTATCCACTGGAGCTCTACCTCGTGGACGGAAAGGGCGTCTCGCACTACGACCCCGCCCACAATTCGCTGCGCCTCGCCACGCCCGGCGATCACCGGGCTGATCTCGCGCACGTGGCGGTAGGTCAGCCTCAGCTCGGCACGGCGGCGGCCAATCTCGTGTTCACGGGCGTTACCACGCGGCTGCGCCCGAAGTATGGGGACCGCGCCGAACGGTACGCCTTCATCGAGGTTGGGCACGCGGCCGAGAACGTGCAGTACATCGTCTCCGTTGGCCGGCCGGCGAAGTAGCAGGCGTTGCAGGACCATGGCGCTCTCCGGCGAACAGATCGAGATCGCGCTCGGCGCCGAGCGGCTCGTCGTCGCCACGGTCGGCGCGACGCTTCGCTCTTACACGGTCGGCGATCGCGCCGTACTCGACGGCTTCGAGGCCGACGAGATCTGTCCCGACGGGCGAGGCCAGATCCTCATGCCATGGCCCAATCGCATCGCCGACGGTCGCTATTCCTTCTCGGGCCACGTTCATCAGCTGCCCATCGACGAGCCCGAGCTGGGACACGCCATCCACGGACTGGTCCGCTGGGCCGACTGGAGCGTCGAGCGCCGCGCCGCCGAATTCGTGCGGCTCCGTCACCGCCTCGAGCCCCGCCCCGGCTATCCCTTCCCGCTCGATCTCTCCGTCGAATACCGGCTTTCGGTCGGCGGACTGGGGGTCACCTTCACCGCGCTGAACATCGGCCCGAAGCCGTGTCCGTTCGGCGCGGGCGCGCATCCGTACTTCCGGTTTACGGAGGCGAGCGTCGATGCCATCGAGCTGTGCGTGCGCGCCGCCGACTGGCTGGATGTCGATCCGCGCTCGATCCCCCGCAAGGAGAGGCCCGTCGAACACAGCGTTGTCGATTTCCACCAGCCACGCCCCATCGGCACCGCACGGCTCGACCATGCCTTCACACGGCTCGAGCGAGACGGAGCCGGGCTCGCGACCGTGGTCCTGCGCTGCGGGCGTAGCGAGATTCTCGTGTGGCAGGACCGCGCGTTCGACTTCGTGCAGCTCTACACCGGCGACACCTTGCCCAACCGTTCGCGGCGGCGCGACGGGCTCGCCGTCGAGCCGATGACCTGCGCGCCGAACGCGTTCAACAGCGGCAACGGTCTCCGCGTGCTCGCCCCCGGCGAGGTCTTCGAGGGCCGCTGGGGGATCGCCGTGTCGACCCGCTCCGGGCGACGGTCAGGTCACGGGAGCTGAACGCCGCCAGCGTTCGCTAAACGAGTTTCGCCAGAAGCGCGTGAACAGCAGGACGGCGGCCACGGTCAGACCCGCGATGAGTCCCATCCACATGCCGCGCGCTCCGAGCCCCTGCCGGAAGGCGAGCCACCAGCCGACCGGCATGCCGACCATCCAGTATGCGAACAAGGTGACCACCATCGGCACGCGCGTATCCTTGACGCCGCGAAGTGCGCCATTCGACGCAACCTGGATTCCGTCGGAGAACTGAAAGAACCCCGCCAGCACGATGAGCTCAGTCGCCGTCGCGATCACGCCGACGTCGCGCGTGTAGAGCGACGCAATGACATGCGGCATGGTCAGCATCAGTCCCGCCGAGACCATCTGGGTCGCGAGCGTCAGCCCGATCCCGCAGAAGCCGGCGTAGCGCACTCCGCTCGCATCGCCACGACCGACCGCATGACCGACTCGCACCGTGATCGCCATCGCGAGGCCAAGCGGGATCATGAAGAAGAAGGAGGCGATGTTCAGCGCCACCTGATGGCTGGCGACGACGTTCTCACCGAGCGTTCCGATCGCCAGCGCCACGGCGACGAACAAGCCACCCTCGGCGAGCAGCGTCACGCCCATCGGCAGCCCGATCCAGAGCAACTTTCCGATCCGCTCGACGCTCGGCGGATCGAAGCGCTCGCCAAGCCCGAGCCCGCGGTAGTTGCGGTGGCGCGCGACATAAATGGCAAACGCGCTCATTTCGAGCCAAAGGACAATCGCCGTAGCGATGCCGCAGCCGCGCGCACCTTGCGGCGGGAGACCGAGCTTCCCAAACATCAGCACGTAGCCGAGCGGCATGAGCACGGTGAGCCCGCCAAGACTGAAGTACATCGAAGGGCGTGTCATCGACAGACCTTCGGACAGACCGCGCAGCGCGAAGTAGCAGGTCAGAGCCGGCGCTCCCCAACTGATCGCGCGCAAGAAGTCCCCGACTTCGTCACGGAGCCCCGGCGTCACCCCGATCAGCGCGATGAGGGGCGCCGCATGACGCACGGCGAACCAGAGCAACACACCCATGCCGAGCGCCAACCAGAGTGCCTGGCGGAACAACGCTCCGACGTCACGCCGCCGTCCAGCACCGTCGAGTTGCGACACCGAAGGCGGGACCGCCATCATGACGCCCATGCCGCAAAAAAGTGCGAGCGACCAGATGCTGGCCCCCACCGCCACGGCCCCGAGTACGTGAGCACTGTGATGGCCGGCAAGCATCGCGTCGACCATGTTGGTGCCAACGGCCGCAAGCTGCGCGCAAATGAGAGGCAGCGCCAGGCGCACCGTTGCACGAATCTCGCGCGCCACGCGGGCACGATCGGGACGAAACGACTTCATCAAGGAATGCACTCCCAGACCTACTGGGAAACGGACACTGCCACTGTCACCGCCTCGTGAGAAGCTCGGCACGCGCTCGAGCCGTACATGAGCTTCCCTGCAGACAGCGCGAGCGAGTGTCGCGAACGAGCTCGACCTCGCGATGTGCCCCGCGCACGCTCGAGATACATGCGCGCGGTCTGCGAAGCCAGCCCGCATACGATGCTCGCAACGTAGACCGCGTTCTTCTCTACGACCGCGAACTTCGGCTCAACGCGGGCGCTCTCTTCGAGCCGTGCACTCCTCGACCGCCTGAGCCAGAGGCATCGGCCCGATCGAGCCCGCAGCACGCTCGCGTTCGATCCAGTCGGCCGAAGGCTCGCTGATCCGCCAAACGGCAATCAGGCGTCCAGCATCGAGGTCGATCTCGAATTCGACCCACGCCGACAGGACGTTCCACGTCTCACGTTGCAAGAACGAAGGACACTCTCGGCAAAAGGTGTACGCCGAGAGCGTCCCGGAAAGAGGCATCTTCACCGGGTCGCCATGATGTCCAGGCTCACCGCGCAGGTCCTCGGCGAGGATCCAATCGCCCATCGTGCAACCGAGGTCTTTCGTCTGCAGAGGCTCGCCGCGAAGGTCGTGCCCTTCCGAGCAGCGACACCAATCCCCGATGACCGTGATCTGGTCGTAGAGCCCCATCGCCCTAGCGTAGCTCGACGGCGCCGAACGAGGAGGCGCAGGTCGAATAGCTCGCGAACCGCACGGCAAAGAAAGCGAACGGCGCCGCGACCCCACAAAGCGCCGAAGCCCCAGCTCTCTTGGAGCCGAGGCTTCTCTTCATCGCGCGGAGGCGATGGGCGCGCTGTTCAGATAACCTTGACGTTCTCGGCTCTCGGGCCTTTCGGGCCTTGGCCTTCATTGAACGAGACGCGCTGCCCTTGCCTGAGATCCTCGAACCGAACTCCTTCGACCGCCGACATGTGAAAGAACAGGTCCTTTCCCGTGCTGGTCTCGATGAAGCCGAATCCTTTGTCCGTTAGCCGCTTGATTGTTCCTTCAGCCATGTCGTCCGCCTTTTTCTCGGTTCGTTCGTGAAGAAGCTCAATTACCACACCAGCCAGAGGTGGCCGGTACATTCCCGTCAGAATCGTTTGGCGAGGAGGTCGCCCGCGAGCGGTGCCGTGCATCGTTCACGGTTTGAACCTAACGCGCCTTCCCCGCCCAGAAGCGACGAGCCTCGTCATGGGTGATCCGCGCGAGCCGTTCGAGTTCGTCGTGCGTGAGCCCGGTCATCGACTGCCTGCCGAGCACACTCGCCCCCTCGTTGGCTGCTCGCGCTCTAGCCTCGCGAATCGTCCCCGGCCACCCACCTTCGACTCGCCGGCCCTCACGCGCGAGCTCTGCGCAAACCACCTGCGTCCACGAGCGCGCAGCATCGAGGGCCGCTTGCTCGAGGAGCTCTCCACGAGTCGCCGTCGTCTTGGTCACGGACCACCATCTTCCATCATCCCGACGACGTCACGGGTTGTGCGGCGCATGGCTGCTTTCCTCCTCATATCGCCCGGACGGCAGCAAGTGCTTCGATGATCGCCGTCCAGTCGAGCGCAAGGGCACCGCTCGCTTGCGATGAACGCGCGAGCTCTTCGAGTGCGGTGGCGCGCGTACGTCCGGAGGCAGCCATGACCGCGCCCTCCACCACCATCCCGCCGCCCTTCGTCGATGCTTCGACGCGCCAGGATTGTTCCCGCGCATCGTCGGGGAACATCTTGAGAGTCAGCGACACGCCGCCGCAATCGAGCTCGTACGTCATGTTCAACCGCTCGCGAAACTGCGACGTGATGCGCGTACGCTCCGTTACCTCCTTGGATCGCGTTCGGTCGCGTTCCTCGCCCGCGATGTTCACGCGAAGGCGGCGGTCGTCGAAGAGGCTTCCATTCAGCTCTCTCATCGCGGCATGCGCGTCCGCCTCGTTCGCCATCGTCACGAACGCGTGACCTCGCAGACGTCCGCTGGAGCGGTCCGTCGCGAGGTGGACGTCGGACACCGGGCCGAACTCCGCGAACCGCCTTCGCAATGACTCTACGCTGACATCGTCGGACAAGTTACCGACGTAAAGCCGACTCTCCATGGAAGCTCCGCGCACAAAGTTCGGAGCAAAAGCGCTTCCCACGGGAGAGGGCGTCGTTGCAAAAAACGATGTTTTCGGAACATAGCACAACGAGGAATGGGCGGGGTCTCGTCTTCTCGGCGCATGACCGTTCCTCAAAAAGCGCCTCGCCGACGGTCTAAATCCTCTCCGGCGGCGTCGTATAGGATCGCGGGATGGCGACGCTCGGGATCAGCAGGGATAACCTCATCACCGGCGGTGCGGCGCGCTATTCGGACCTCGTCTATCTGTCGCTCGAGGACAAGGGCCTCAAGAAGAAAGGCAAAGCCCACACGCGTCTTGGCAGCATCGACGGCGGCGAGGTTGGCACCGTTGCGGACGTTGCTTGGCGTACGGCCGGCTGCTGCGTGGTTCACAAGCCGAAAGAGCAGTTCGTGGCGGTCAGCCCGGATGGACGCGTGCTCACCTACGTCGGCGGCGAGAAGCTCGACGAGCGGATCGAAGGCGCGACGGAGATCCGCGGGGCGCGCGCGATCGATGGCTACGCATACGCGTTCGGCATGAACCGCGAGGTGTTCTTTCGCGGCAAGGCGAAGCAATGGACGGCGATGCACGCGACGCCCGCTCGGAACAACGAGGTCGTCGGCTTCGAAGACCTGGCCGGCGATGGGAAGCTGCTCTACGCCGTCGGCTGGGAAGGCGAGATCTGGCGCTACGCGAAGAAGGTCTGGGCGCAGGTCGAAAGCCCGACCTCGAAGATCTTGTCCGCCGTCGTAAAGACGGACGACGCGTTCTTCGCGTGCGGCCAAGGCGGAACGTTGCTGCGCGGCGATGACGACGGCTGGACTCAGCTTAAGAGCGGCGTCGGCGAAGATCTATGGGACTTGTGCTGGTTCGAGGGGGCGCTGTATGCGAGCAGCATGTCGAACGTCTATCGCCTCGACGGCGATTCGCTGGCCGTCGTCCCGCGTGGCAAAGGCACGTTCGACGCCTATCGTCTCACGAGCGCGCAGGGAGTGATGTGGTCGGTGGGGCAGAAGAACGTCCTGTCGCTGCAAGACGGCAAGTGGACCCGCTTGGAGTAACGCCGCGAGTTGCTTCTCTGCGCAACCGTCTTCCTCGACGACGCGCGCGGGCTCAGTCCCGGGTGCAGGCGTTGCGAAGCGGTCCGAAGTAGTCTCGATAGCGCGCGAGGTGCTCCTTGGGCGAGAAGCCCTCGAAGTCCCCAGCGCGCTCGCACTGGACGAGATAGTGGAGCGCCAATGCAGCGTCAGCCCTCGACTGCGACGCGAGGAACGACTTCGTCGTCTCGAGACCAGCACCACACAGCAATTGCACGTCGAGGGATGCGCCGAGATCCATCCCCGCGGACTTCGCGTTCCAAATTAGAAGCACGTCCTCCAAGAGGCCGCGCGCAAACAGCTGCACACAGCAAAGAAGCGCGAGGTCTTCTTCTCGCCCTTCCCCCAGACGTTCGGCCTCGGCCTCGTTCGCGAGCAGCGCGCGAATCTTCGGAAGAGCTTCATGCCGCGGCACGAGGCCGAAGCGCTTGAGGCTCTCTTTGACGTTCATGGCCGCACGCTAGAGGGGAGCAAATCACAGAGCAAGGCCGAGGTGGGGACGCGATTCGAAGAGGCCAGCCAGGCAGTGAAGACGTCCTAGACGGCTATTTGTTCTCGGCCAGCACCTGGGTCTCATGCGTGTCCTCGCGATGAACGCTCGTGGCACGTTCGCTGCAGAACGTTGGTCGTTGGTCAAAGGAGTTGAAGGACAATGACGCAACTTCTGGATCTGGTGTTGGCAGCGCACGGAGACCTCGCACGGTGGAGGACATTCGACACCGTCCGTGCCACGTTCCTCTCCGGCGGCGGGCTCTTGCCCATGAAGGGGCTGGAGGCTCCTCCGCGCGCGTCGGAGGCCATCGCGACCATCCACGAACAGAGCCTTCTCATCGAGGGCTACCGCCAACCGGACTGGCGGATGAAGTTCACTCCGCAGCGCGTCGCGGTCGAGACCACCGAGGGTCAGCTCGTCGAAGAGCGCGTGAACCCCAGGAGGTCGTTCGCCGGCCACACCCTCTGGACGCCGTGGGACCTCATGGACGTCGCCTACTTCAACGGCTACGCGCGGTGGACCTATCTGACGACACCATTTTTCATGGCCATGCCGGGCTTCCAGGTGACCGAGATCGAACCTTGGCGCGAGGGGACGGAGACGTGGCTCGGTCTCCGCGTTCGGTTCCCCGACGGCATCGCCGGCCACAGCGTCGAGCAGGAATTCTATTTCGGGCCCGATCTCCTGCTACGCCGCCATGACTATCGCTTCGAGATCGGGGGAGGCGTTCCCGTCGCGCAATACGTGCACGACCTCGTCGAGGTGAACGGATTCCGGTTCCCATCCAAGCGCCGCGCGTACGTGCGAAGCCCGTCAGGGAAGCCCATCCACGACCTGCTCCTCATCTCGATCGATATTCGCGATTACCACGTCGAGAAGCGCTAGCCCCGTGCGGGCGATCACGGCACGTACGTGGCGCGCACGTCGAGGTCGTCTTTGAGCGGGAACGGCACCGCGCTGTACGACGCGAGGCTCGGATCTTGTCCGTAGTAGCCGTTGTCGTCCACATGGATGTGGATCTTCACGAGGCCCTCCCCCGCACCGAGCGAGGTAGGCGAGAGGACCTTCACGTTGCGCGCGAGCTCCAGTACGGGCGCCATCGTGCACGTCATCCGGAATGCGGTCGCACTCACGGTCGTCTGGTCCCCGCAGCCCGTGATGCTCGCCTGCATGTGGGCCACGTCGAACTTCGACGTCGGGGTGTGGGAATTGTCGAGCGTGCCCTCGATCGTCAGCGTGGCGAGGTCCGACCGGCTGAAGTCGGGGTCTGTCACCTCGAGACCGAGCAGGAAGTTGTCGCCCACGCGCGGAGAGAACTCGTAATCCGGACGATCTTCCCCTTGGATGAAGAGCGTCGGGGGAGTGTTGTCGAGGCAGACGTCGAAGACCACGGCGATCTCGGTGGGGGGTAGCGGCGACGTATGGTCGTCGAGCACGAAGTACGCGGTGTTGTAGTGGTCGCCGTCCTCGACCGAGCCGATCGCGCCCGCGGCGAAGTGACCGCGGAGCGACGGGTCGACGTCGAGGACGACCGGAGTCGTCCCCGCACCGTGCGCGATGGAGCAGTCGAGCGTGATCGTCTGGGTGCACGCCGCATCCTTGCAGAGGCGGATGGTGCCGAGCGTATTCGCGCATCCCTTGAACGAGACGACGAACGGATCGCCTTCGGGATCGACCGGTGCGAGGTGGAAGTCCACCTCCTGCCCGCTCCGCGCGGCAACGCGAGGGCTCCCGTCGGGAAGGTTTGGCTGTGCGTTGACGACGCCGGTATCGCCGCCATCGGTGGCACCAGCGTCCGAAGCATCGACGCCGGCGTCGGTCGTGCCGTCCGAACCGTCGACGACGGGATCCGTCGCGCCGCCGTCCGAACCGTCGACGACCGGATTCGTCGCGCCGTCCGGCTCGACCGCACCGTCGTCGCACGCCGCGCCAAGAAGCCCGACGAGCAACAACCCGCGCCAACCGATCCGATGCCAAAGCGTATACCGATGCATGTTGTAGTGGATGCGCGAACGCGCCTAGGAGTCAACTCCAACGGTCGACAATTGCAGCAGGCCCCCGACACGAACCCGACAGCTGCCTAGCGCGATTCAGCCCAAGATGTCCCCGGGCCACTCGTCACGCTGGATGGAGCCGCTTTCCTTGCTGAGCCAGCATCCCGCGAAGTTCGGCAATTCGCGCGCGGAGATCCATGCGAGCGACATAGCATGCAAGCGCGGTTTACGGCCGCCGCACCGCACGAGGCGATACGGAGTGCGCGCTCAGTATGTCGTGACGAGCGAGTCCATCTTCGGGCTTGCTGGCCACGAGAGCCCGCGGATGTGGTGGTCGATGCAGCCTGCGACGTCGGCGGAGAACGGACTCGTCGACACACTGACACCTACCGCCCGTCCCATCTTGATGGCGACCTTCACCGTAACGCCCATGGTATCGGGTGCCCCGCACTCACTGATGAAGGTGCCGTCGCTCATCGGTGCCGAGAGCTGTGCGTCGCTGAGATCGAGCGCAGTCTTCGCGCCGATCGTAAGCTGGTCGTTGTTCGAGTCGAGCGCGGATTCGTAGCTTGGACCGGAGGGCGCCGCGTGACCGCCATGTCCACGCCGCTCCGTGGCCGCTTCGCCGCCGTCATCGCTGGATGGCTCGGACGGTCCATTGGCGCTCGCGTGACCTCCGCCTCCTTGCGCGGCTCCACTTCCACCTCCGCGCCCGGCAACGTGAGTCTTGCCTCCCCGCGCCGCCTTCTTCTTGGCGGACTTCGGCTTTGCGACGGTCGCGCGCGCGTCGACCGACGCATCGTCGACCGAAACGCCCTCGTTTGGCGAAGCTTCTTCCCGCTCGTGGAAGACGACGACGGCCCCAACGCCGAGCGCCGCGAGCGCCGCGAGAGCAACGAACGCTTTCGCTCCAAACCTCGAGCTCACCATTCTCACCGTAGCGCCACCGAGCAGCAGGATCTCTGCTCTCGTGCTCGTCGCTCGCTCAGCCCGCCCGCAATTCCGTTGATACTGCCCTTTTCTGTTGTTTTGCGAGCCGTGCGCTCGGCTTTCTCGCGCGTGCGCCGTCGCCTGCTCCCATACTCTCGCCAACTCGCTGAGCGAGCACTCTCGTACTCGGGGTCGCGGGCGAGGCGCTCCCAATCGATGCCCAAGATTGCTTGCTCGGCCTCCTCACTTATCGGGAAGGCGTAGATCAGCCCCCGTGGCTCAGCGCCAGAACACGAGGTACGAGGTGAGGTCGATATTTCCGTACTTCACACCCGGCGCCAGCTCCGACGTGCCGACGAGTGCGTGATACGTCAGCTCGTTGCTGGCGGCGGTGGCGTCGCCGGTGACGTCGAAGACGAAGGGCCGCACGTCGAACCCGGGGCACCACCCGCCGCGCCCGAGGTACCACGTGCCCCACTGGTTCGGCGCCACGCCCTCGGCGACGCGCTTGCGACACCCGTCCTGGTTGCCCGCCTCGGGGAAGTCGATGTCGTGGCTCTTGCCGTTCACCGCGAAGTGGTGCGTGTGATTGCAGAACTCGGCGCAGTGCGAGGTGTCCGCGCCGTGCCCGGTGACGAGCGCGTAGATCTCGACCTTTTTCGTGCCCGCGGGGACATCGAACGCCGTCTTGGGGTGGAGACTCGGGTAGTCCGCGTCGAACTCGCCGCCCGTCCAGAGCTTCTTCACGGAGGCCGGTCGCATCCCCTTGCCCGTGTTCGAGAGGCGTAGCGAGAGCGACACCACGTACTTCGCCGGTTTGGGGTCCCACTGCTTGCCCGCAGCCCAGCGGAACGTCTGCTTTCCGCTCTGGAGGAGGGGGAGCATGCTGCTCACGTCGGTCACCCAGCGCGCCTCGCGCCAGTAGCTCGTGATCCAACGCCCGATCTCGGTGTCGCAGACGGGCTTCACGCCGGCATCGTCTCCCGCGTCGCCTCCGCCGTTCGACGATGCGGGGTCGCACACGTACAGGTTCGCGAGGTAATCCCACGCCCCGCACTCGCCGTCGCGGTGATGCTCGCAGTCCATCGTGAGGTCGAGCTCGAGGGTGTCGAAGGACTGCATCGTCGAGGCGTCGGGGAGGTCGACGGTCACGTACGCTTCGTCGTCCAGCAGCTTCCCCTTCAAGAGTTCGACAACCGTCGCCTTCGACGCTGCGAGGCGCGCATCCCGCGCGTGTTCGTACTCGTAGTAGACCGGCTCGGAAGCGAGAAACGACAGCTCCGTCGACTGCCCCTTCGTTGTCAGCTGCCCGAGCATCCCCACCTCACGCACGTGCTGCGTGCGATCGACGGCGAACTGGAAGGGATCGAAGCGCTTGACGACGAGCGGCGCCGCCAGGCGGTCGCGAACCATGTCACCGAACCAGCCCTCCACCTGGTCCACCTTCTCGGTGACGAAATGGAATCGCTGGCTCCAGTGCTCGCGATCGGCCTCGCTGAGCCCGTCGATCACGCCGCGCACACGGGCCTCGAAGGCCTCGAAACCGGGCTGATCCTTGTACCAGAAGAAGACGTAGTGCGCGTTCTTGGGGCTCTCCGCGATGAGCTTCCTCACGCCCACGCTCCCCGCGAAGAGCCCGAGCGAGTAGTCGCCCGAGCCGTCCGACATGGTATTGGGCGCGTAGCCGACGAACATCCAGTGGTCTTCCCCCGTCCACGCGTCCCGAAACGACAGCGTCCCGTCGCTCGTCGCGACCGTGAAGGGGCCCGCAACGTCACGCGGCATGGTCCCGTACGGTCCGTCGAGGAAGGTGGGGCCAGGCGCACCGTCCCCTGCCCCTGCCTCGATCTCGCCGACACCTGCGTCCGGCGAAGCTTCGACAGGCGTGGGGATGGACTCGGAACAAGCGAACGCGAGGAGCGGAACGAGGGCCGTGAGGAGGAGAGGAAGGGCGTGACGCATCGGCAGGTATCCAATCTCGAGAGGAAACGGCGCACCGGCGCCCCTACGAATTTGTTCGAGCGCATCAGTGCCGCCAGCTCATGATCAGCGTGCACCACGCGCGAAGGTCGCTATCGCACCGTCGGCGGAGGTGCAGTGTGAATTGGGCGGAGTCCCATTCCGCCGACGAAGCCGTAACTCGAATACGGCCCGACCCCCCACACCGAGACCGAGAACGGCCCATCGCTGTGCACCTCGTGCCGACCGTAGCCACAGGTGCCCTTCGCAAATTGTTGGGGCACGAATCCCTCCGTGATCTTCACCCACGCGAATTCGTACTTCCCGCTCGTGCCGAGTGGTGAAAAATCCGTGACTTCGCCGGCGCACTCGAGCTCGACGGGCGCAAAACCTTTTGTCGTCGCCTTTCGGACGATGGTGAGCATCGTGTCCGGGAAGGTGAAGTCGGCGAGAAAGATGTAGCGGTCGAGGTACTGATCCGTCGGCGGGACGTTGACGAAGTCGGGATCTCCCAACGTCACGTTGCCGGGGACTCCGCCCCCGAACGTCGCGCCCGTCATGTACGTGCTCACGTGGAACGGGTGCTTGGAGTCTTGGCTCTTCACCACGAAGAGCTGGTCGGTCATGAAGCTCACCGACTCGTTGGACTTCAAGGTCTCCGGCGCATCGCGCGGACGCGACGGCTCGTACGTCAGCACCGTGTCGTCGACCGCACCGACGATGGTGTACGGGACGAGCTCGCGTGCCGAGGTGGTGTCGGCGCCCACGCTTGGAATGCGTGGCTGATAGGGAACGACGGCGTATTCGGTTCCCCATTGGGCAAAAGGAGGGATCTGCTGCTGGAGCATGTCGCAATACATGACCGGGAGGAAGTCGCAGTGTGAACCGCCGAAAACGGCGATTGGCTTCGTCGCCTCGATGGGAGTCCCGGTGAGCGACGATTGATAGAACTGGAGAACCTGTCCCCGGTCGAGCGACCACGTCTGTGTTGTGCCCGCCGGCGCGCTTGCGATGTCGACGCCGGCGCGAACGTCCACCGTCGGTCGCATCGTGATCTCGGTGCCGTCCTCGTTGGCGATGATCTGAAGGGTTCGCGGCTTGCGCGTTTCGCCGAAATCGAACGGCGAGACCGCGATGTAGTTCTTCGTCCAGCTGGAGGTCGGAAGAAGGAGCGTCGCCGTAGGCTCGAAGGACTCGAATCCACCATAGGGCGCAACGGAGTAGGCGGCGACCGGCGCGTCCGTGCGGATACGAAACGCCTTCGTCTTGACGGTCCCGTATTTCATCGGGTCCTGGAGGAGTGCCGGCGTGACCGCGGCGGGGCAGCTGACTTTGTGAGGGCTGCTCGAAGCGGCGTCGTACGAGAGGAACACGCCCGCAATCTTCCCCGGAGGCAGCGGTCCCTCGAGCGGCGTATACGTTGGTGCGTGTCCGCCCCAATCGATGACGTAGGTCGACTTCGAAATATCGAGGGTGTCGCTGCCGTGTTCGGCGGCTATGGTGACATTGCGATCCCACGTGTTGGCGACGAGGACGGCAAAGCAGCTGCCCCGTGATTCACCCGGGCTGTCGGGATAGACCGTCCAGAAATCGCAGCCGGCCGAGCCTTTGGAGAGCGTGGCTGCGCTGCAAGCATCGACGCATTTCCCGTCTCCACAGCCTTCATCGGCATTGCAGGTGGCCACGACAGTCTCGGCCCCCTCGCAGCCGTCGAGGACCTGCTTCAGATCGCGCGAGCAATGAATCCCGCATGTCGGCGCCGACGTCTCCGGTGCGCTGCCATCAGGGGGAAGCAGCACCTCCTCCCTGGGGTCGAAGCCCGCGCGTGACGAGCAGGCCAAGATCGTAGCTATTGCGACACTTCCACAGAGAAAGAGGCGTGTCCGGGTAGTGAACGAGTTGTTCATCGCTTCCGACCTTCAGTGAAAGGAGACCTGAACCGGCACCGGGTGGGGGGCTTGATCGACGGTCCCTTGGCCGAGCTCGCCGTGCTCATTGCTGCCCCAACAGAAGATGCCCCCCTCGACCGCGAGCGCACAGACGCTGTGTGTCGCGACCGCGACGTGCACGACGGACTTCGTGAATCTCGGAACCGGCGTGAACGTGAGCGAGAATGGCTTCTGTGGATCCATCCCCAGAGCGCCAGCGGTGTTGTCTCCTGCGCACTCCACGGTGCCGTCGGTGAAACGAGCACAGCTCACGTCGCCGCCAGCCGCCACCTGCTGCGGCCAGGCCGTCTTGTTCACGACGAAGCTGCGGGTGGGGAAATCGCGCGCGCCGCTCAGACCGATGCCGAGAGCGCCGAGCACGCTGTCGCCCCAACAGAAGATCTCTCCCTTCTGCACCGCGCAGGCGTGGGCAATTCCTCGGTCCGGCAGCCCGTAGGGCGAGATCACCGGGAGCATGGTGGTGGTCGACGCCGCGAGACTCGTGACGTCGCTCAGCTCGATCGACGCGGGGCGAGGGTCCGTCGGCACCGAGGCCTGACGGCCGCAAATCGAGCCCTCACCGGCGGCGACGGCGCCCCATGAGAAGACCTCACCGCTCTTGCTGAGCACCAACGAGGAGTAGCTGCCGAGCACCATGCGTGCGGTTGCGATGGCGAAGGCGTCCACCTTCGTGGGCGCGGAGACGCCGGACGTCGCGGCTCGACCGAGCTGTGCACGCTCGTTGCCTCCCCAACAATAGAGCTCGCCGCTCGTGAGGACCGCACACGCCCCTGTCGGCCCGACGTCGATTCGTGAAGCACTCGCGAGCACGACCGGTGCCGGCGTCGGATGACGCGCGCTGTCCGCGATTGGAGGATTGCTGCCGAGGCCGAGCTGGCCGCGATCGTTGGCTCCCCAGCACTGGACGCGTCCGTCGTCGAGCAACGCGCACGTCGTGGCACCAGCCGCGGAGAGCTGCTTCACGTTGCTCACGGCAGGCGCACCCGCATCGTCGAAGCCGAGAGCGCCCTTGGCGTTGTCTCCCCAGCAGCGGGCCGTGCCGTCCTTCATGCGAGCGCAGAAGTGACGTTCGCCCGCGACGAGCTCGACGGCACACGGCTCGTTCGTGCACGTGACGGGGGCATCCGTCGGGTCGAACGGCGATCGAGCCGCGTCGGCGTCGGCCTCCGCGTCGAGCTCGACGCCCCCATCCGGCGAATTGCCGAGATCAGGCGTCGGTCGAGCCGCGTCATGGGCGTCGAACTCCGTACGAGACTCCGCGGAGCTGCACGCGACGAAGGAGCCGACGAGCCCCAATCCGAGGGCAGTGAAAACAAATCGCCTGAACAGCATTACGGTTTACCTGCCGTCGTTTTGTGAAGTGCGATCTCGTCTCCAACGACCCAGAAGTCGTCCGAGCTCTTTCCCCAGATCGCCCAAAGCGACTTACCGACGGGACTGCCCGTCACCCGGACCGCCGACTGCTTCCATTCCGTTCCGTCCCAATGGCTGACGAGCCCGACTTCTCCGATGGCCCAGGAGTCGTTCGGCGCGGTTCCCCAAAGTCCGGAGATCGAGCGTTCCCAAGACTCCCTCTTCGCAAAGCGCCAGGTAAACGTGGTGCCGTCGTCCGAGCTCGTTCCCTGCCACGAGGCCTTGGTCCCTTCCATGGTTTCACCGGCGGCCCAAATCGAGGTATCGGAGCTCAATCCAAATGCCGTCACGACTTTTGCGAAGGGGTAATACAGTCCAGCAGGATCGTCCGGCAGAGCGACCGTGCTCCAAGGGGAGCCGTCGCCAGGGCCTCTGAGGAGACGGGCGCGCTGAAAGAAGCCCTCGGTCGCGGTGCCGTAGAGCCAAACCGATGACGCGTTGCCGGTGACACCGGCGAAGGCGACGCTACGGGAAGTGAGGGTCGCATCCGTGCTCCACGTCGTCCCGTCGTAGTGCAGGGCGCGCCCTTTCGTGGCCGCCGGCCAAACCAGGTCGTCTTTGCGTCCACCCACGGCCCAGATGTCCGTCGCGCTCCTGCCCCAAA
The DNA here is from genome assembly GCF_001263205.1 of Labilithrix luteola. Taxonomy (GTDB): domain Bacteria; phylum Myxococcota_A; class Polyangia; order Polyangiales; family Polyangiaceae; genus Labilithrix; species Labilithrix luteola. The sequence continues at coordinate 7,181,662 of NZ_CP012333.1, read as the reverse complement.
TCGAGAGTACTGGAACGGTGACGTCGCCCGGCAGGTCCTCGATCGGCGCGAATGCGACCGTCGCCGAGGACGAGCCGATGCCGTGAAGGAGCCCGCTCGTCGTCGCGATCCAGAGATCCGTCGGTCCGCTTCCCCAGATCGCGGTGGGGACCGCGTCGAGCTGCGCGAAGGCGGTCCACGTCGAGCCGTCCCAGCGCATGACGTTCTTCTCCAGGGTGATGCCCCAGACGATGCCGGCGCCATCGCCCCAGACGCCCCGGAAGCGCAGCCCCTCGGGAACGACCGTGTGACAGAAGCCGTCGTCGGAGCACAGACGTTTGCTCGCGTCTGCATCCGCATGTGCGTCGGCGCCTGCGTCCACGCCGCTCTCGATCGGGTCGACCGAGGCCTCTGTCGGCGCGAGGATGGGGCCGGCGTCGTCGCTGGTCTCGCCGGGCGCGTCGTTCGAGTCCGCGCAGGCAAGGAGCGCCGCCGCGCCCATCAGCCCGAGCAGTGCTGCGCACGAGAGGTCGAGGCGCTTCATCGGCCACCTTCCGCGTGCGAGGGATTCCGGCCGGTGTAGTGGAGCACGATGCCGTCGCCGACGATCCAGACGTCGGAAGGACCGCTTCCCCACACCCCACGAAGGTGCGGTTTTGCCCCCAATGGGAACTGAGCGGTCGATTCGCTGACCGTCGTTCCGTCGAAGTGAAGGATGGTTCCCTCGTCGCCTACCATCCACACGTCCGAGGGACCGCTGCCCCAAATCGCGCGGAGCGTGTGGGGGGTGGGCGACGCAATCCTCTGGAAACGCGGATCGCCGGTTTGATAGCGCCGGATATTGCCACCCTCACCGACGGCCCAAACGTCGCTTTCGCTGCTTCCCCAAATCGCGCGAAAGGCGAGCTTGCTCTGACTGTCGATCGACGTCCACGCGAACCGATCGTCGACGGCGGCGCATGCCGTGCAGCCTGGATAACAGCCGACGACGCACCCGCGATCCGCGAGCAGCGTTGGATTGGGCGCCGGCCCCGTGTACCCCGTGCCGTGCAGGAGCAGCCCGCGCTCGGTGCCGCCCTTGTCGACCGCCATCCAGACGTCGTCGTCCGAGCTTCCCCAGATGCTCGCTACGCTGCCTTTACCGGGGATGGTCCGCCAGCGAAGGCCGCCGTCGTCCACGTTCAGCGGGGCAAGTTGGTTTCCAGAACCGAAGTACATGAATGTGGGATCCATGATCCGAATCGGATATCCGAAGTCCCCGACCGCCGTGCCGAGCCGAACGTCGCTCGTGGAGCTGACCCATACCGCGCTCAGAATCGTGTCCCGGTCGATGTCCACCGGCGTTCGACCGACTGGAGCCTCGTTCGTCCATTCGGCGGTGCCATTCGTATACCCGCTGCCGTGCAAGAGGTACTCGGCGGAGCTCGCGACCCAGATATCGTGAGGACCGCTTCCCCCAATGGCAAATAGCGTACTGGGAACGTTCGTGGGCGTCTGCGTCCAGGCGCTTCCGTCGTAGTGGATGATCGATCCGCCCGAGCCGACCGCCCATACGTCGCTCCTGCTCGTGCCCCAGACGGCCGTGAGGGCATGACGAGGCGTCACCGGTGTCGATTCCATGCACCACGAGACCGATTCGCACGGGACGACCGGCCCCGTGCACTGCGCGTCCGGAAGCTCACACGAGCTGTCTCGCTCGGCGTCCGCTTCGGCATCCGCCGCGGCCTCCGGAAGCGTGGACGTCGACGCGTCCTCGCCGACCGCCTCGCCCTCGTTGTTCGTGGCGCAGCTGGCGAAGGCGGCGACGAGAGCTCCGAGCACCGACATCGAAGCGATGCCGAAGCCCTGCGTGATCCATCGCCGGCTCACTTCGTCACCACGCCGGCGTCGCATTCGACCGTGAGGCACTTGCCTTCGATGCACGGCTGACCTGCGCTCATGTCACATTGATTCCCGCACGCTCCGCAGTTCGCGGGGTTGTTCTTCAACTCGACCTCGCAACCATCGATGGGGTCGCCGTTGCAGTCGGCGAATCCCGGAGAACATTCGCGCATGCACATGCCCTTCCTACAGGCCGGAACCTGATGCAGGGGAGGACCGTTATCGGTCATGCACTTGTTTCCGCAGACTCCGCAGTTGTCCGTGTCCGTCAACAGATCGGTGCACTTGCCGGTGCATTGCGTGAGTCCGGCACTGGCGCACGAAGGCTCGCATTGGAAGTAGCCGGAATTCTGGAATTGGTGCAGAACGCACTCTTCATTTGGCGCACAGGCGATTCCGCACCCTCCGCAGTTCGCTGGCGTGTCGAGGGAGGTCTCGCAGCCATCGGACGCGCACCCTTGGCTCAAGTCCCCATTGCAGTCGCTGTACGCACCATTGCACTTCAACCTGCCGCATTCGCGATCGGCGCATCCGTAAAGCGTGTGCGGAGGCATGGTGGCGCAAGCGTCGGCCGGATACTCGCAGACGTTCCTGCACGTGTTGCAGTTGGAGTCGCTGTTGCGTGGGTCGACGCAATAGCCACTGCAAGCGATCTGACCGGGGCGGCAGCCGCAGACGCCGTCGATGCAGGGGTCTCCTTCGGCGCACTTGTTCCCGCAGGCGCCGCAGTTCTTGGCGTCCGACCAGACGTCGATCTCGCAGCCGTCGTCGAGGAGGCTGTTGCAGTCGCGAAAGACCTGCAAGGGCTCGTGCTCGACGACCGCACACTCGAACACGCACGCGCCGTCCACGCAGCGGCTCGCCATGTTGAGCCCCTTGCGAAAGTCACCGCACGTGTTTCCGCAGGCGCCGCAGTTCTGAACGTCGGTGTTCAGATTGGTGCCACACACCGCCGGTGAAGACTTGCACGTTGCATAGGGCGCCGGACATTCGGTGGCCGGGCACATGAGCGCGTGCGGGAGCGACGCCTCGGCGCCAGCCTCTGCAGCCTCCGTGGGGGTGAAGCTGGGAGCCGTTGGCTCGTCATTTCCGAGGCTGATCGGGCGATTCTCCGAGGCCGTGCACGACGCCGCCAGTGCGGCGAGCGCGGTCGCGGCACCCGCACTGAGTCGCCGCAGGCGAGGAGAGAAGGCGTGACTGCGCCGTTGTTCATTCATGACTATTCGAACCTTCTTCGTATTCGGTTCAGTTTCGAAGATGCTCGACGAGTGAACGGACGCGATACGCGTATGGGCTCTTCGCGTTCACTGTCAAAAATCGATTCGCCAGAGCCTCCGCGCGAGCGCGGTCACCGGAGTTGGCAAGCGCCTCGATCCGAATGACATCGATCTCCTGGCGGAAGCGACCTGCTCGGAAGCGCTCATCGTAGCGATCGAGGGTGCGCAGACACGTGGCGACGTCGCCGCCTTCAAGCGCGGATCGGGCCGCAGAGACGAGGGCGAGTTCTTCCGCGAAGGTGCCCGAGCTCGGCGTGGGATGAGAAGGAGACGAATCGGCGGCCGTGCGCACGTCCTGCTTGGTGACCGATTTCGTGGCCTGGGGACGCGCGGGGAGCACGGGCGGCTCGGTGGGGGCGGCGCCGGGCGGGGCCGCGGCAAGATTCTCGGGGGACTCGACGATTGCCGGAGACTCGCCGCGTGGCTCGACGCTCGAGGTATTCGGCGTCTGGACGACGCTCGATTCGAGTTCGGGGCCTTGCCCGCGCGAGTGCGCTTGCATGACGACGAGCCCGAAGATGGCAGTGCCAACGACCGTGATCCCCACAGCCCAGCGCTGGGCGAGGAGTCGCCACGACCTCGGGGGCGTCGCGGCGGCTCCGCGAGCGGCGACCCGCAGTGCGCCGTCCATGACCTTGCTCGAGGGGGAATGGAGGCGGCTCGCGTCGACCAACCTGGCAAAGTCGGGGTCTTCGTGGACGAGACGAATGGGCTCCTTGCTCATTTGGATTCTCGGCGCAGGCGTGCGCGGTGGCGTTCGAGCTTTGCGCGGAATTCGTCGCGCGCGCTCCGCAGGCGGGACGCGACCGTTCCCGGAGGGACTTCCAGTGCGTCGGAGATTTCTTGCATGGTCATTTCTTCGAGTTCGTACAAGACGAAGACGACGCGAAACCGTTCGTCGAGCTCGGACAGCAAGCGGTAGAGAAGCTCGCGCGCCCTCTCGTCATCGAGCCGCTCTTCGGCCGGTTTCAAGGGGGCCGGGATTTCGACAGTCGCTTCCTGCGGATCGACCGGCAGCTCGCGAGCACGCTCTCGTTTCAAGGCGCTGGCGATGCGAAGCGCCGAGGCGAAGAGGAAGCCTCGCTCGCGACCGGGGACGATGTCGTCGAGGCGACGGGCGACGACGAAGTACAGGTCTTGGGCGGCGTCGTCGGCGATGTCCTCGGTGAAGCCGAGGCGCATGAGAAATCGCCAGACGTTCGAAAAGTGCGTCAGCACGAGACCGCGCAGATACTCGGCGCGTTCCTGTTCGCTCGCGAAGGGGGGCCGCCCCGGCTCGGCACCGGTTCCGTCCTCTCCTCGCACCGCCAGGTTGGTAGCAGCCGCAGACGCGGCCGACGACGTCAGCACATCGCTAATGTGGCGACCCATCGGTTCTGATCGAAAAAACGTCCACCGAGGCCCGGGGCGCCGTTCCAGGGTTACAGCCTTGCACCGACCCCCAAGCCCACGAGGACGCCGACAGGAGGAACGCTCGCTGCCGCAGCGCCGCTATCGAGCACGAAAGGTTGCCGATTGAGGGGCAAGGTCACGAGCATGGTCGAGCTGAAGAAGAAGGTGTCCGAGAGCGCGACCTTGGCCCAGATCGAGCCACCGACATCGAGCCAGAGCACCGAAGCGCTTCGCGCGTCGAGGAAGCCGGAGCCCGACGCACGCAGCACACCGACGTTCATCTCGGCACATGGGGAGATCTCGATCCGTGTTCCGAGCGCGGCCTGAAGCGGACACACCCGCAGCGTGCCCGCCGACCAGGAGAGCCCGACGCTCCCACCGCGTATCGTGCGCTCCTTCGGCAGGCTTTGACGGAGGCCGAGCGCCAGGCTCGGCGTCCAGCGGCCGAGCCGCGGTAGGTTGGCCAAAGGTGGAGCCTCGAAGATCACCGAGGCCCCGAGCCCGGGGAGTGATCCCCGCACGACGGCAGAGGTCGTTTCCAGACGCAGATCGAACGAGACGCGCGGACCGTCGGAATCTGGAGAACCAAGGCGCGGGAGGCGAGCGAGTGCGTCGCGCCTAGGCTCTTGGCGACTCGCCGGCGAAGGGGGAACCGAGGCCGGGTCATCCACCTTCGTCTCGGCTGCCGGCGGCGCGTCCGAGCTCGCTGGAGGGCTCGATGGCTGCAGGGGCTCGACGGCTTCGTCACCTTCGGCGTCGGCGGTCCCGGCACGCGGATCGATGGCCACCGCGACCATGAGGGCGAGGGCCTGGGATACCTCCGTGCAATTCGGTCCGACGATATCGCGCTCGGAGATCTCGCCCCCCGGAATCGCGACCGCGAGCCTGCCGGTGCTCTGGAGCCGCCCGGTCGAGAGGCGAACGCGAATCGTTCTTGCCGCCGGAGTCCCCTCCTCCAAGCGCGACCAGCGTTTCGTGTACGCGCGCACGGCCGCAATGAACTCAGGCTCCGAAGGACACGCGGCGCTCGACTCGTAACGAAGCACGATCCGTTCGACGTCGGCGCGAGCCGATGCTGGAACGACGAGGGCGAGCAACCCGGCGAGTGTGAAATAGCCGCCCCTCGAGGACGACTTTGGAGCCCTTCGTCGCCGGACCATACGAACCGGGCAACGTTAGCCTACGACGATGCAGCGCACGGAAGAGAACGGACGCCCACCTCGGCGCGAGCCCCACGTCGACTTCGCCCGACGAGCACACGTCGGGTCTCCCTCTCACGCGGCTGAGCTCACGGCCGCGCGGCCGCCCAGACCGCCGTTGCCACGCAGCAGCACGAAACGCTTCGTCCCTCGCTGAAACCGAGCCTGCGCACGCGCAGATCGAGCATCGACGAACATCCGAGCTCCAGATGGATCCGGCGCTCTTCGACCTCGACGAGCCGTCGCTCATCGGTGACGAGAGCTGCGCGTCGGTGAGATCGAGCGCAGTCTTCGCGCCGATCGTAAGCTGGCCGTTGTTCGAGTCGCGCGCGGATTCGTAGCTCGGACCGGAGGGCGCCGCATGACCGCCATGTCCACGCCGCTCCGTGGCCTCTTCGCCGCCGTGATCGCTGGATGGCTCGGCCGGTTCGCACCTGAAGCTCTCTCGCTCGGGTACGTGCTCGTCGCGCGCGCCCCACGAACGAGCTCGAGGCGGCTTTCAAGGTCAATGCCGGTCAATTGCGACGGCCTCCGTTGACGCAACGGCCAACGAGACCCTTCGCGACAAGCTGGAGCTCGCGCGGGCTCTCATGACTCACAAGAATCCGAGTGGAGATCTCGATATCGTCGTCGAACGAGCCGTCGAGCTGCTCATCGAAAAACTCTCGAAAGAGAAGCTCGGTACGAGTTCGCGAGCACGTCGAAGCAAGCCGTCAGCCAAGCATGGGTACGTGACGCGTTCGGCCCGAAGCGTTCGAGCGTGACGGCATGCGATGTTCGTTCGTCGGCGAAAACGGTGAACGGTGTCCAGCGCGTTCGTTTCTCGAAATCGACCACGTGACGCCCCGAGCGCTGGGTGGAAATGGCGAGACAGAGAACCTCCGCGTCCTCTGCCGAGCGCACAATCGTGATGCTGCCGAACGCGTGTTCGGTCGCGAGCACGTCGAAGCCCGGATCCGGACCTCGAGAACGCGTTCTTCGCGAAGGCCGCATCGCAACGAACCGCCTGTCCTACCCGCCCACTTTTCCCAGCGCCAGTACGAGGGCGAGAAAACATCGACCACCATGGCGTCGCCTTCCGCCATAGGGAGCCTTGCCGTCGAAGCGAGCCACGTCGCGCCCGAGCCGCCGCGATCCGACGACGCGAGGAAACACGTACGCGCTGCGCTGCTCACGCTTGGCTTCCGTGGCGTCGAGGCCGATCGCGCCATCCTCGTGATCAACCGCAAGGAGTGTGACGATCCTTGGCGGCGGCCAATCGAGATACTCGTTCGTGAAGCCATTTGCATCCTCACATGACTCGCTCGCGAGAACGTTGCTGGCTCGAGCTCGACTCGCCATCCGTGACGGCCGGTTCCTGGTGGCTCGCCTCCAGTGCCGCTGCCAACGCCATCGCGGTAGCTTTGGCATTCCTCGAGTGCGGGGAGCAAACCTCGGCAAGCTCAGGGAGAACTCAAGACACTCGCCATCGAAGCTCTCCGCGAATCGAGGTAGTAGAAGGTCTCGATGAACTTCTCCGAGATTCGCCTGACGGAAGACGAAGCCAACCGACTCGGCACTATCCTCGACGACGTACGAGCGGCGGCCCGTGATGCGCCGTCCGTTCCTACGCTGCGTGCGCTGGTTCGTTTGTCGCTGCTCCTTGGCGGACATTACTCGACCGGTGACGACGTCGCTGCGGACGCGGTAGAGGCTTCGTCACAGCTCCTCGCGCTCCTCGATCGTGAACGCGATCCCCGCGCCTGGGCAGAAGCGCTCCTCGATCAGGCGGAAGCCTTGCGAGCTCTTTCGGTCTACCCCGGGGACCGCGAGGGCTGGGCTACACAAAGGGCCGACAGTGTTCTCGCTGCACTCGCGGCGCTACCGAAGGACGAACGCGGCGACCTTCGCGTTCGCGTGCTGCTCGCGGCGGCGGAACAAGTCCCCACCCGAGAGGAGCGCGTGCGCCTTTGTCGAGAAGCTGTCGCGATCGTTGCGCCGTACCGCACGGTCCTCGTGCGTCGAGCCGCCACTGCACTCCGCAAGGCACTGGTGGCCGACGGCGACGCCGAGCCGCGAGATGTCGAAGCCGCTTTCGAAAGCGAGCTCCCCCTCTTCGAATCCCGCGAGAGCGACGGCGTCTTTCAAGACTTCGTCGACGTGCAGCAAAGATACGGTCATTGGCTCCTCGATTGCGGCGAGACGGAGCGCGCCATCACCCAGTTTCAATCCGCTCTCGCGATTCTGGAGAAGGGCTCCCATGACTCACAAAGCACGAAGGAGTTCGTGCTCGGGAGCCTGGCTCGAGCGAAAAAGATCGCCGACGCGTCTCGCGCGGCCCACCGCTGACTCCTCGTACAGCGCGCGCTTGGGCTGACGAGCCGAATCCACGAAGGCGCCCGACGCTCGCTCGAGCCGTCGCGCACCAAGCGGCGGCCGACGAACCGGGGCTAGCTTAGGAGCGTTGCCCGTCTCCAAGCCACGCAGGGCGTGCTGCTCATCGTCGTTTCGCTGGCAAAAGTCCGGCTACCGCAGGCACGTCCCCGCGGCTGCTCGCCACCTAATGCGACCGAACACACGCTCGGCCGCGTCGCGGTTGTGCGCTCGATATAGACGGGCCGCGCGTGTCACGTACCCCTGCCTAGTCGACGGCTTGCGGAGGCGCGCTCGCGATGTCTTGCCGAGCTTCTCTTTCGAGAGTTTCTCGATGAGCAGCTCGACAGCTAGATCGAACATCTACGAACATCCGAGCTCGAGATGGATTCGGCGCTCTTCGATCTCGACGAGATAGACGATCCCCCTCGCAAGCGACTGCCTTCGGCGCCGACGAGTGAGTTCAGACGGTCGAGAATCTCTTCATCATGCCCGCCATCGCGAGCAGACGCTCGTGACGGCCCCCACGTTCGGGCGCGAGGTGTGGCTCCAACTCTTCGAGCACGGCCGCCCTACCCTCGAGGCCCCGGAGGGGGACTAGATCGTCCGAAGCAAATGGCGCCGGGCAGAGTAGAGTGAGGAGCGTTCGCATGGCGCTCTTCGAATTCGAGCTCGTTCCCGTCGAAAAAGTCGCCCCATGGGGTGAGCCCGGCAATCCAACTCTCAGCTGGTTCGCCCTGACGGATGGTGCCTTCTGGATGCCTGTCGGACGCGACACGTTGTTTCGGTACACGCCCGAGATAAACGCGCACTGGGGAGTGCAATCATCCTTCGCCGACTACAATGTTGCGGCATTCGCACGGGACATGCTCTCGGCGGCGCGTGCCGCACTCGAACCGTTGCCCGCACTGGTAGAGCGACTCGCGGCAGACTGGGAAAGTCTGGCCGCGCTCGACCGGTCACTCTCCGACGATCACCACGCCGAATCCTACGAGGCCTTGCGATGGCTCGGTGAGCGGTCGCCTTGGACGAGCTACTTGGTGGCATCCCCAAGGATCTCATTCGTGAGAATCGGCGATCAGATCCGGGTGCATTGGGACACCGAGGATCGACAGATCGACGGGATCCCCGTCTGGACCGCGACACGGGGCACCTTCGCATTGTCGGTCGAGGCCTTCGTCGATGAATGTCGGTCCTTCCGCGATCGCCTGCTCCACAGGATGGCTGCACGAATCGATGAGGTCGAGGCCGGACGCGCGAAGCCACAGGCCGACATCGATGTGGCCTCGCTCCGGCAACAGCACGCCACGTGGGAGCGCGAGTTCTCCGACTACACAGACGGAACGCACCACCCCGATGTCGCGTGGGAAGAGGCGGAGAGCGCACTCAGGAAGCTGATCCCGAACTTCGCGCCTCGCGCCCCAACCGGCGACGGTGCCTGGTGACGGCCGCCAGCGCGTTTACGTAAATCCTCAGCGCATAGTGATACCGGGCGGCGTGTGCCACGCTGCTCGACATGAAAGATGGACTGCAGCGATTCGTTCGCCTCGGGTGGTTCGGGCTCGCCTCGATGGTGCTCTCTTCGTCGTTCGTCGCGTGTGAGTCCGACTCGACCTCGCCATTGCAGACGAGCCCTGACGCGGCCTCGAGCGAGTATCCGGCCCCCGCGAACAACTCATCTTCAGCGCAAGACGCGGCGAGCGACGCGATCGCAGACGCCGCAGACGCGAGCGCGGACGCCGGGAAGGACGCGTTCGTCGCCGTGCACGCCGACGTCACGACGGACTTCTCCACGCTCGCGAACCCGAACGGAGCGTGGACCTACGGCTACTCGCTCGGCGACCCCAGGGCCGCCGATGCGGGTCCCCTCGTCGTCTTCAGCGCCGTCTCGGACGCCGCGCCCGATACCAGATCTTGGTACGATCCTGCGAACTCCGTTCTCGGCGCTCCCGCGGCGTGGCGCAACGACTCGACGGCCACGAACAACGGCGTCGCCCCTGGCGAGTTCTCGCTTCACCCTGGCAATGCAGGCGAATATGCCATCGTTCGGTGGACGGCGCCCGCCGCGGGGGCCTATGCGGTCACGCTCCAGTTCAAGGCGGGTGATTCCGGAGAAACGAACGGTCTTCTCCTTCACAACGGCGTCGCGCTCGTGACCGAGGATTCGACCTCCACGGATGCCGTTCACGAGCTCGAGGTGACGCTCGCCGCCGGCGATCACCTCGACGCCGCCGTCGGTAGCGCGGGCGACTTCCATTTCGACAACACCCCCGTCCAGCTCACGATTCGTAGCGCCGGCTCGGATCCCTGATCGTCCTCCTCTGCGAAGGAGGAGGGGAAAAAAGGACCTGAGCGATTGGGTTCGATACCTATCGCATCGTCGGTACCCACTTCGCCGACGCGAAGGTACGCGCTGAACCGTTCGACGCCATCGAGCTCGATCTGACGGTGCTCTGGGCGCGCTGAATCTTGCAGGTTATCGTGACCCATTCATCGGCGCCGAAACGACAAGACGCGAGAATGCGTGCTCCGACTTCTCGCAGGGCGCGAAATCTCGAACGTTGGACCTCGGCGCTGGGTGGAGGCCTGGCCATCGGCTTGCTATCGTCGTCCATGGCGAGCTGCGGCGGCAAAGCGGCGGAGGTGCCCACGGTGGTCGAAGACGTCCCGCAACGGACGCTCTCCGAATCCCCTTGGCTCGTCACGCTCGATCGTGAACCGACGAACCGCGGCGCGCTCTACGCTCAGCGCTTCCACGAGGGAAAGCTCGAACGCAAACTGCTCGACGCGAACGGCTTCGTCGTTCCCGATTGGTCTCCCGATGGCGAATCGCTGACCTATCAAGTCAATGAAAGCGAGCTTTGGAATCGCGGCCGAATGCCGACGTCGCGGTGGCTACGGCGGCTCGATGACAGCGGGTGGCACGAGCCGCAGCTCGTTCACGCTCCGGCCGTCGAGGAACGATGGGAAGGGAGCACGTGGTCTCCCACCGCCGACGCCTTGGTGTTCCAGACCCTTCGAAGTGACAATGGCCATGACGTCGACCTTGCGATCGTTCGTGACGACGGAGCCGTGGAAGTCCGCACGCTCGCGCGCACTCCCGCGATGCAGCTCGACCCTCGGTGAAGGAAGCTGCCTGAATTGGATGTGGCACCCCAACGTTGCCGCGTTGCTCTTCCGTCGAACCACGAACTCCACGTCGTCCGTCGCCGCATTCTTTCCGGAAACGGAGACGGAGGTCTCGCTCGGTGCGGGCTTGCCATACCGCTGGTTGCCGGGCTCGGCCAAGCTCGTTGTCCGCGACAATGCCAATTGGGCGCTCGTCGACATGACAGATCCCGCGAGCCCCGTACGCGTGGAGCTCCCGGACGGTGATCCATCGACGATTTTCGACGAAGCGGCCTCGCCAGATGGGCGCTGGCTCCTCCTCGGTCATTGGCAAAAGAACACCGCGTGGTGGACCGCGCTCGACCTTCAGACACCTCATCCATGGGCAGCGACGGAGGTCTTTCGAACGACGGGCGCCTTTGGGACCGTCGGCGTGGAGTGGGCGCCGAGCAGTGACTTCGTGCTGTTCACGGAACGCACCACGAAGCCCAAAGCTACGCGAGTCGATCTGCCAACCTATTCGGCAAGACCATCGGAGTTCGAATTGGGCCCAACGCCGAGCGGCTTCACGTGGGCCGGCCACTTCAACCCTGCGGATGGTACACTCGCCACTCCGCATCGAGGGCATCTCGCGCTCTTGCCACCCGCAGACTGGTCCGAAGCCGCCCCTGCCCCGCTCGGCGATACGCCAGATTGGTCACTTCCGAGCTGGAGGCCCGCCAATGTCCGTCGCTAACTTGGTCGTGGCACGAAACGTGTCGCTCGGCGCATCGCTCGTCGTCATCGCAGGTTGTGGCGGCTCCAACGAGACGACGACGCGAGACACCGCGAGCGAGGCGCGCATCGCGCAAATCGTAGGGACGACCCGCATTCGCGAGGGCGACTGCATGCCCGTAACGAACGGCACGAGGTGCCGCATTCGTCCCCTGAGCACTCGGGTCGTCGTCTTCCCCGTGATTCGACTAGGAACGCCGCGCGATTTTCAACCGCCGCCAGGCATCTCTCCCGTCGTGGAGACGACGAGTGACGCGAACGGCTTCTTTTCATTGCGGGTCGCTGAGGGCCATTACACCATCGTCGCCAACGCGGACGGCGAGTGGTTTCCACTCGAGTCGGGCCACGACGAATGGGCGCCCGTCGACGTGAATGCCGATTGGACGACGGATTTGGACCTAATCCTCAATCACGCAACCGACTGAGAGCGCCTATCCGATTCACGCACGAAGGCCATCCAGAAGACGCTCGAGCTCCGCCGTTCGTCCTTCGAGCTGGCGTCGATACTCACCGAGGCCCATCGAGGGTCTTCGTGGCCGCGCTCACACGTGTCTACACTCCACGCTCGCCCCGCAGGAGTATCCTTTGGTGGCGATGGCTCTTCTCAGACTCGCGAGCGCATCCGAGGGCCGCGCGGTCCTCGCAGCAGAGGATGACTTCACGCGTGCGCTCGGCGGCTTCGACCGCTCCTTCCGAATGCGCACGAGCGCGCCGGTCGACGACGCGACGCTCCGGCAATTCCTCGGCGAGCAGGCGGTCGACTTCACCGCCGAGGAAGCGGAGGCGTGGGAGGAGGCAATCGCCGCAGTCGCGCAGGGCGCGCGTGGGATCGGCGGCCTCCTCCCGCGGGAGGTGCTGGTCGTGAAGACGACGGGCCGCGAGGAGCGCGATCACGCGTATACGCGGGCGAACGCCATCGTCCTGCCGGCAACGCGCGTCCGGAGCCTGCGAGGTGAGCGCGCGTTTCGCCTCCTCGCCCACGAGCTCTTCCACGTTGCGTCCCGTGCGTCACGAGCATTCCGCGACGCGACCTACGGTCTCCTCGGCTTCGCGCCGGTTGGACCGATCGCGCCGCCGCCCGAGCTCGACGACTGCCGGATGACGAACCCCGACGCACACGGGCTCGGCCACTACTTGCGACTCGGGGAGCGCGCGGTTGTCCCTCTCCTCACCTGCCCGCTACCGCTCGCGGACGTGCTCGAGCGAACGTCGGTGCTCGGTGTGGTCCGCACGACGCTGCTCGAGATCGACGCTCAGGCGGGCACGGTCGTGCGCGACGCCAGCGGCGCGCCCGTTCTTCTCGACCCGCAAGCGACGGACTGGTCTCGACAGATCGCGCGCAATTCGATGTACACCATCCATCCCGAGGAAGTCCTTGCCGACAACCTCGCCCTCCTGGTCCGCCGCCGCCTCGGCGACGCGCGCCCACCCGCCGATCCCACCTTCCTCGCCGCGTTCGAACAGGCGCTCGCCGACCACTCAGTCCGATCGAGTTCGAGTTGAACGCTCACGTCGACGCGGTTGCGGCATCGTGAACCAAAGCTGGGGAAGATCAAATCGGGGGGCGCGACGATGCTCTTCGACCAAGGCCAACTCATCGTCTCGGCGCTCGGCTCTGTTGCATGTCTCACGCTCCCAGGAGAGCTCGTCTGGCAGCAGCCCTTCTCCGGCGAGGGGTATGGCGCTGTCGCTGCCGGATTTCCGGGGAACGTTCGGCAAGCAGACGGCTGACGTTTCACCGAATCCTCGATCACGAAGCCCGAGGCCGCGGTCTCACTGGCAGACGCGGCTCACTAAACTCACGCACGGCGTGTCTCACACTCATCGACGGCTTCCGACACCGAAAGTCCGCCCGCCGCACCGATCATCACTACGGTGCGGCGGTTCGAATCTTTTCCGACCTTAGATTGGCCGTCCGCGAGTCATGGCTTCAAGACGCGCAGGGCGTTCGAAGCCGTCGTGACCAGCAGCGTGCCATCCGGGCGGACCGTGATACGGCGTCCACCGTTGCTAGGTACTTCGGTCCAGCCCGCCCCATTCCACTTCATGATCGCGTCGCCGTCAGTCCTCGGCGTCCGGCTAACGATGTACACGGAGCCGTTGGCACCGACGGCGACATCCCGAGCGAGGCCGCCCATCTCGTTCCACGCGGCACCGTCCCACCGGAAGATCTTGCCCTCGCTGTTCACTAGCCAAGGCACCCCGCTTGGTCCGACATCGATCGCCACACCAGCCCCCGGCATCTTCTGCCAGGCCGAACCGGTCCAGCGCCAGACCTCGTAGCCCCCGCTCGTGCCAGCCGTCGTGCCAATAATCCAAACCGAGCCGTCGGCTCCAACGCTGATGTCTCGCGCGCCACCGGCAATGCTCGTCCACGCCGAGCCATTCCATCGGAAGATAAAGCCTGCATTGTTCACGAGCCATGGGCCATTGGGGCCAGAGTCGATCGCAACGCCCGCGCCGGGCGCAGGAGCCCACGCGTGACCGTCCCAACGATTGACGTAGTACCCGCCGGACGGAGCAACCTGCGAGCTCAGGCTCCAACAATCCCGAGTGCCGCAACCGACATCCGTTCCGGTGCCATTGACCATTCCGCCGTCCACCGATGTGAACTTGCCGGAGCACCACTGGGTAGAATCTACATATGTTCCGGCGGGATACTGCCAGGGCGGGTCTGCAACGAAGGACGTGCCAACGGAGCGACGTACCGTCAACGTGTTCTGACCGTATTGATTCCAGACGGTCGCCAAGTCGGTACGACCGTCACCGTCGAAGTCACCCGCGGCCCAGTCGACGTCGTTGATCCAGCCGCCTGACGTGGGCCATTGGTTGAGACCGAAGGGCGCGGCTCCCGTGGGGCTCGAATATACGGCAGTTGCGACCTGCCCACCGTTCGGCCAGATGGTCACGAGATCGGTGAATCCGTCGTTGTTGAAGTCGCCCGCTAGCAGCTCACTCCGGTCAATCCACCCTCCCGGAACCGAAGGCGTCCAGTCCTCGACCGTGAAGTAGCCCGTCGTCGGCGACGTGCCGATTGAACGACGAATCGCGATAGAAGCATTTCCACCGTTGTTCCAGGCGGTCGCAATATCGGCTCGACCGTCTCGGTCAAAGTCTCCGACTGCCCACTTGGCTGAATCGCCCCATCCCTGCTGTCGAGTCGCCCATCGCACGGGAGCGGCGAAACCCGCGGTAGCCGACCCGAATGACCTATAGACCGCGATTGTCGTCATACTGCCGTCGTTGTAGGCAATAGCTAGGTCATCGATGCCGTCCCCTGTGAAGTCTCCGGGGAGCAGCTGGCTGGTACTCCGGAAATAGTCTTGTCCGGTCGACCATTGCGCGACGGTAAACGAGACACCGCTCGCCGTCCTTACGGCAATGGTACCTTTGCGCAGTTCCTCCCATAGCGTAGCAACGTCCGATCGACCGTCGCCGTCGAAGTCTCCGACCGCATACTTGGACGAATCGGCCCATCCGCCGGCTGTGAACTGATTCGGTGGTTCGAACCATCCGACTCGACTCGTGGTCGTTTCGAGCACGTTGGAGGGGTACATCGCAATTGACGTCGAGTCGCCATTCTTCCACGCGCTTGCAAGATCACTGCGCACCTTTTGAATGCTCGGTGCCGATCGGCAGCTTTCACGTGGTGGTGCGTCGAGCCAGTTCGACCAAGGCGTATCTCGTGCGATCGACACAACGGTCGCGCGGGTGGGCGTCACGTTGCTGTCAACATTTCTCGCTACGGAGACTAGCTCTGGTCCACCAGGCCCTTGGAGAAAGCACGGACCGCCGGAGTCCCCGTGATAGATCATCTGCTGACCTAAATTGATTCCGAGGTCAAGATCCCACGACGCCAAACCTATGACCGATAGAGACGCAGAGCGCAGTGTGCCGGCCCCGCTCGTCGCATCACCTGGGGGTGTATTCGCCAACAGCTGATTGCGACCGTATCCGTAACACGCCAGTTGCTGTCCCTGCAGATTGCTCAAATTGGTGCGACCGGCAGGCGTGACCCCAACCAACGGTTCGGTCAGCCGCAACAGTGCCACGTCGGTATTGTAGAACCCTGTAGAGGGATTCCTCTTGGTATCGAAGGTCGTGTACCGCGAGACAGCTGAATAGGTTCCGGGCTGCAACGACGCGGGCGACGGTCTTGCGGCGCCCGGCGATAGGGCAGTAGTGACGAACAAGTCTGCTGGAATTACCTCGGGCGCGCCCTGGTAGTTTCCTTCGTCCTCCACACAGTGCTGGGCCGTAACGACCCATTGATTTCCGAGGTAGGTGCCGGTGCAAGGTCGCGAGTAGTTATGATATACCGCGACAATTCCGTTCGGATTCTGGGTAACAATTGAGCCGTTGATAATGGCCGCAGAAGCCGATTTGGTTTCTTCCTCCATATTGCTGGAGGGGCCCTTGTCAGAACATGATGTAGTACCAGCGGCTACGGCGCAGGCCGCAATGCCGAAAAATTGCTTCGTCCACATATAAATTCTCCGTCTCGCTCGAGACTGCCGAGCGAATAGCCACTCGCCGGGCGTCTCGGGCGGAAATGGTCAGCGAATTGCCGAGAGCTCAATACTCACCGCAGACGATGCCCCCTCCCTACATCTGCTCGATGCATTCGGAACCCGATGCTC
Source organism: Labilithrix luteola (assembly GCF_001263205.1). Lineage (GTDB taxonomy): Bacteria > Myxococcota_A > Polyangia > Polyangiales > Polyangiaceae > Labilithrix > Labilithrix luteola. The sequence goes on along the minus strand of NZ_CP012333.1, from coordinate 7,165,060 downwards.
GTGCCCCAGCAAAAGTGATCAGGAGTATCGTCTTTTCGGCAAATACTCGGGCGGAACGCTGCCGGCAGGTCAGATGCAGTTCGTGATTGCAACTGCTGCGCGAACGAATTTTCGCGACAGACGTTACACGCGCATCAGTGCGTTCGAACATCCTCCCTGGGGATGATGCTTCAAATTGAGTGTGGCTCGCTCCCACACCATCGAACGCCGAACCAGTATCGGTAGATGCCAAGGTTGGCTCACGCTGCAACGCATCGGAGCGCCCTCTCCGCAGGATTGCGCTCCGTCGCAAGAACGACCTCGTGCGCCGCTGTGCAGACCGGGCACTCACAGGCAAAGTGATGAGCGGCAGGAATCGCGACCGTGCCTCGAGGGCGCGCCGGAGTCCGCTCAGTTGCAGAACACCTTGATGTCGTTCACGACGGGTATGAACTGGTCGTCGCTGTTGTTGCGCCAAGCGACCCAGACCATGTTGCCCCTGTAGGGCGTCAAGTCCGCGGTGCGCAGGTCCCGCGATCGTCCTCGTGGGCCGTCGACAAACAACCGTGCTGTCGTTCAGGTTGGCCAGGGTCGGCGCCGACGGGAAGACGCGGACTTCGTATCCGTCGGGGTACGCCGGGTCATCGGCGCTAGCTGTCCAAGTCGCGTTGTAGCTTGCGGCCGGGGCCAGCGTCACGGCCGGTGCGACCATCCAGTCGTCGGCGGACAATCGAGGCGACGGTAACTCCGCCTTCTGCTACTTCTGCCGGAGTCCACGGCGGGCGCCGCTTCGTCACCGGAACACGCCACCAAAACGAAAAGCATCGGGCGGTTAGATGGGCAACACGCAGGTCGCGTCCTCAGCCTATTTGGAGGAGGGCCCGAGCGCCTCTCCGCGAAGTGCTTTCGAGCGTTGTATCAATTCGCGTCGCGCTTGGCCGGGGACGCATTAGTCTCCCCGCATGGTTCATCGAAGAACTGCACTCGCGTTCGTTCTTGCTTTGGTAGGTTGTGGCGGTGGCGCTCCGCCGTCCGCGCCCGTCGCGCCGTCAGGTAGCTCGGATGGCTCGAATGGCGGCGTCGTCGCCTCTGGGAAAACAGTCGACGCCGCTCCGAGCCGTTCGCCCTCGGACGCACTCGTCAAGAATTGGTCCTACGGGGCTGATCCGACGGTCGTCGTGTATGCCGATTTGCAGGGACTCTTCGGCAGCGCTCTCGGTGCGAACGTCATCAAGAACGTCGTCGGGCTCGCCGGTGATCTTCCCGCCGAGAGTCGCAAATGCATCGACGATCTCGTTCCGGGCGTGCGCGAGTTCGCCATGGGTAGCAGCTCCGAAGGTGACCTCACCATCCTTCGATTCGATCCTGCGGCGACGAAGCGCGTCGAGGCGTGTGTCCGACTCCTCCCCGACCAGAAGCAGTCGCCGGCGAAGGTTGCCGGTGCCGATGTCGCGTGGAGCGACCGCGACGCCGTTCTCGCGATTGCGCCCGGAGTCATGGTGAATGGCCCGCAGGCACTCGTCGAGAGCGCGCTCGCCGGGAAAGGCAGCGGAGCGGGCCTCTCGCGCATCAAGCTCGCGAAGGACGAATACTTGGTCTGGTCCGGCGGGGACGACGGGATGATCACGAAAGGTTCCGTCCTTGCGTCGGACGAACGTTTCCGCGTTGGAGGCACGATCGAGTTTCCGGACGAATCGTTCGCGAAGATGGTCCAAGGGAAAGTAGCGCAGGGCCAGGGAATGCTCTCGGCGATGCTCCCGGCAGACAAATCGATGAACGATGCGACGAGGGCTCGCCTGAGCAAGGCGCTCTCTTGTGATCGCAACGGCAAGCAGCTCGCCTGTTCGTTCGAGCTCGTCGAGTCGCCCGCCGACCAAGGCCGCGACCTTGGCGCCTTGGCAGCCGCAGCCGTGGGCGGCGTCCGTAGTTACATGACGAGCGCCAAGTCGGCCGAAGCGAAGAACACGATCGGGCGAATCGCGAAAGACCTGGTCGCCAATTGGGAGAGCGAGCCCGTGCCTGGGAAACCACGCGCGAAGCGGAAGTTGGTTTCGTACCCCGCCGTGCCGAAGACGATTCCGAAGGGCGTGAAGGTCACGACCCAGGCCGCCGATTGGAAGGCCTGGGCGCCGCTGCACTTCGAAATGACGTCGCCGCAGTACTATCAATACGAAGTCAAAGCCGCGAAAGACGGCGAGAGCGCCGAGATCATCGCGCGAGGCGACCTGAATGGTGACGGGAAGACGTCGCAATTCAAGGTGCTCGTGAAGATCGATCGCGCAAAGCAGAACGTGCTCTTCGTGTCACCGACCATCGAAGAGACCGATCCCCAAGAGTAGCCAACCGCAAGCCGTAGCAAGCCGAGGCCCCAGTTCGTCACCCGAGAGGGGCCTCGCAAGTAGGTTGAAGGTGTCCGAGAATCTCAGGAACGAAGCCGAGGCACTCGCCGCGTCGCTCGAGATCGGCGCGGTCAGCGTGGCGGATGTCGTCGCGTGGGCCCACTCGGTCATCGAGGCCGAAGAGCAGCCTCATTGGTCGGTGTGCGAACTAGCCACGATGGGATCGAGCGATAAGCCGAACGTCGTGGGTGCGCTTCGCGAGGTTCCCGGTGCCATTGACCACGATTGGGTCCGCGGCAGAGTGGTGCACCGGCTCGCGCAGGGGCTTGCCGAGGATCGCACGCGCGCTGACCGTATCGCCTCGGCGCTCTATCGGCTCGCGCAAGCGGACGAGCTTCCTGACCGGAAGCTTCAATCGCTCGCGTGGTGGGCTTCCGATGCCCTCGACCTTGCGGACGACGGACTGATCCCAGAGACCCGCGACGAGGTGATCGACCAGATGCTCGCGGCGCTAACGGAAGCCGCTGAAGCGGGAGCTCCGATTCAGCGGCCTTTCTAGTTCGCGGGGACGCTCTTTCGCGGCGTTCCCGAGCTGACGTCAGGAAGCGGCCGGCGTGGCCGACGTGCCCAGCGTGGCGAGGAGCTCGTCGAGTTGGTTGCACGTCTCGCACATTCCGCCCGTGCTGCCGGAGGCGATGGCGGCGTCGAGAGCTTCCTTCGAGGGATAGAGGTCGTGCAGGGTCAGCAGCGTCTTGCCGCTTTTTTCCTCGAAGGTCGCGGTGGTGATGGCGCCACCTTCGTCGCCTTCCTCGTTCGTCCAGACGAGGCGCGAGTGGGGTTTTACTTCGAGGTACTTGCCGAAGAACGGCATGGGCTTCGAGGCGTCGTTGCCGACCACGAACACGAAGCGGTAGCTCCCGCCCACGCGAGCATCGACTTCGCAGGAAATCATGGACACGCCAAACGACTTCGGTGCCCACCACTGCATGAGCAGCTCGGGCGTGGTCCACGCCTTGAACACGAGGCGCGCCGGGGCGTTGAAGGTTCGCGTGACGACGAGCTCACGGTCGGACTTCCGCTCCGACGTCGTGGGGTTCTTCATGGGGGCGGCCTCATTTTCCATTCTTGCGTCCATCGACCTTCTCCTTGCGTGTCAGTTCCTCGAGAACGTTGTCCAACTCATCGAAGCGCGCGGCCCAGAGCTGGCGGTACCTCTCGATCCAGGCCGTCTCTTCTTCAAGGCGGCGCGGGCCGAGCTTGCAGGTCCGCACACGCCCCACCTTCTCCGTGGTGACGAGGCCGGCCTCCTCCAAGACGCCGACGTGCTTCTTCATGCCCGTGAGGGTCATGTGGAACTTGTCGGCGAGCTCGGTGATCGAAGCATCGGCACGTCCGAGCTGCTCCAAAACGCCACGTCGGGTGGCATCCGAGAGCGCGGCGAACGAGGCATCGAGGTGGGCCGGCTGATACTGAACCATGTGGTTCACTATCTAACGCACGGATCGACGGCACGCAAGGGGCCGACGAGCACACGCCGCTACGCGAGCCTGTTTTAGGGTGTCGCGGTCGCCTCGGAGACTTCACACGTTGCCAGCTCCCCTTCCGCGGAGAGCCCGCCGACGACGAGCACACGTCCATCGGCAAGAAGCGTTAGCGAATGGTAAAGACGGCCGGTTCCGAGCGGGGCGATGGTCGACCATCCCTTCGTGGTGTCGTCGTAGATGAGCGCCTCGTCGACATAGGCTGGCTTCCCCGCGACTTGCGCGAGCTGGTCGAACCCGCCGGCAACGAGCGCGTGGCCACTCTCGAGCGCGACCAGGCCCGGCACGGTGCGGGGGCTTGCGAGCTTGCGGGTGTCCGTCCAAGACGGCGTGGCCGGATCGAAGAGCACGACGCTCGCGAGCGGCGTCACGTTCGGATTCTTACCACCCGCCACGAGGACCCGCCCCGTCCCGAGCAATGTCGCCGAATGATGCTCGCGCGGCGAGTCGAGAGGAGGTCCGTTCGACCAGGTGTTCGTCTCTGGATCATAGAGCTCGGTACTGGCAAAGCCTTCCGCTTGGGCATTGACCCCACCGACGACGAGCGCTCGCCCCGAGGACAGCGCCGTCATCGAGAACGAGTAACGGGCCGTTGCCATCGACGCCACCTCGCTCCATTCGCCGGAGGCGGGATCGTAGATCTCTGCGCTCGCCTGGGCCTTGCCGAAGGGACCGCAATAAGGTGAGCCGGCGCAGTCGGTTGGGCTCTCCTGCACGTCGCCACCTCCGCCGGCAACGAGCACTTGCCCTGACGGCAAGCGCACGGCGCGAAAGTGACTCCGCGCGTGATGCATCTGCCCCGTGGCGCTGAATGCGCCACTGGCCGGATCGAAGAGAAGCGCCGAAGCGGTCACCCCCTCACCGAGCGGCTGGCCGATGGGGGCGTTCTTCCCCCCGCCGACGACGAGCACTTTCCCGCCGACCAGAGCCACTGCCACGTGATTCGAGCGAGGCTCTGGCAGTGATGGTCCGTCTCGCCAGGTTTCCGTCTGCGGGTCGAAGATTTCGACCGACGCCATCATGGCACGCTTGGCATTCTCGCCACCGACGACGAGGACGGTCCCGTCCGAGAGCAGCGTCGCGGTGTGTCCGTATCGAGCCGTCGTGAGGTCACCCGTCTTTCGCCAAGAGGTCGGATCCGCCGCGAGCGGCCGTGGCGCGGCATCGATTCCCCGATCCTCATCCTTACCCGTCGTCGATGAGCGGGTGGTGTCCCCATCGGACTTGCTGCACGCGACGAGGAGTAGAGACACGACGCCCACCGGAAGCCATTTCCAATTCATGGCCGGGCCGACTGCACGACGAATGCCACCATTGGCAAACTAAACTGATTTGCAAAACCTTGTGTCGTCAGGCCGAAGCAAACGAGACGCTCGCGTCACGATCCTTACGCGATTTCCGTCAATGCACTGACAGCCATTTTAGTTCACACGTGTCCTATTCGAACGCGCCGATATCCGCGTGGCACGCGAAGCGCCGGGCATCGCGTGCACTACATGACGAAACCACTGCGCTAGCGGACGCCCGACGCTCCCGAGCCGTCGCGCGCTGAAGATCCTTCTGGAGGCACGCGATCTCCACGTCACGCGCGTCGAGGTACCTACGCGCATGAGAATCCCCGGGTGGCATCGTCATCCGACGCGCAAATCTGAGCCCCTGATGCGCGCCGTGCTCATGATCGCGACCGCTCTCGTCGTTACGACGTGCCGAGGGGCACCTGCGATGTCGAGCGCTATCGAAGACAGAGGCCCCGCGTGCCCGACGGCAGCCGACTGCCTCGTCTGCGATTGCAGTGGCGCCAGCGACGCAGGACCGGCACCAAGATGCACCGTCAGTCGGTGTCCGATGATGGCGGGGGTATTGCGATGATGATCGTCGATGTTGGGCCCGCGCTACGCCGCGCCTTTTCCGCTCGTAGCCGTCGTCTGTTTGGACCGCGCCGACTCGTAAACCTCACGATCGGGGGAATCCACGAGTACGGCGAAAGAGCGATCTCACGATCGATCCCGATTCTCTCCGCGCGCGGCGCCAGGAAGTCCACCGCTGCGTCGTGCACCGAAGTCCATGCACCAGATCGGGCTCGTGCCGTCTACGACGGACACGGTGGCAGCCTTCGCGGTCCAGACACAATGCCCTTCACTTGCGGCGACCTCTTTGACCGGGTTGGGCGTTATGGCGCGCCGTTGCTTCTTCACAGTGCGAGGGAAGCCTCGTTCCGAAGGCGTGGAGGAAGCGTTCGAGCTCATGAGCGATGAACCAGCAACGACATCGTGAGGTATTACAGAACGCATTTATAAGGAATGCGAGTTCAATAGTGAACTTGCGAACACGTATTCTGTGATTAGGTTTCCAGACCTCGTGCTCGCAGGGTGCGGGGGACCAGGGAGGGGCGTATGAGTGAACGGGATCAGACCTGCGGACACGATGCCGAGACTTCTCGCGACACTGTCGAATGAAGCGATTCTCGTCGACCTGAGGTCGTTCGTCGGCGTGGAGAGGCAGTCGCTCGCGAGGATGATCGTCTATCTCGTCGAGATCGAAGAGCGTCGACTCCATCTCGAGCTCGCGTGTTCGTCGATGTTCGACTTCTGCACACGCAGGCTCGGCTTCAGCGAGGGAGAAGCGTTTCGAAGGCTCACGGCGGCGCGTCTCGTTCGGCGCTTGCCAGTGCTGCTGGATGCCATTGCCTCGGGCCAAATCCATCTCTCGAGTCTCGTGCTTCTGCGTGACGCTCTCACGGAGGAGAATGTCGACGAGATCGTCGCTGCCGCGAGCGGCAAGACGAAGCGCGAGGTCGAGGAGCTCGTGGCGCGAATGGCGCCGAAGCCCGACGTCCGAGCGTCGATTCGGAAGCTGCCGGAGCGCCGACCGTCTTCCTCGGCCGCTTCGTCGCAAGAACCGTTCACGACGGCGTCGCAGTCGTCGCCACCGCAGCTAAAGGCCCTCGCGGAGCGTCGCTACAGAGTGCAACTCACGGCCAATGAGGCCCTTCGCGACAAGCTGGAGCTCGCGCGCGCTCTCATGAGTCACCAGAATCCGAGTGGGGATCTCGCGACCATCGTCGAACGAGCCGTCGAGCTGCTCATCGAGAAGCTCTCGAAGGAGAAACTCGGTACGAGCTCGCGAGCGCGCGGCCGTAAGCCGTCGGCGAAGCACGGCTACGTGACGCGCGCGGCCCGTCGGGAAGCGTTCGAGCGTGACGGTATGCAATGTTCGTTCGTCGGCGAAAACGGCGGACGCTGTCCGGCGCGCTCGTTTCTCGAACTCGACCACGTCACGCCCCGAGCGCTCGGTGGCAGCGGCGAGGCCGAAAACCTCCGCGTCTTTTGCCGAGCGCACAACCACGACGCTGCCGAGCGAGTGTTCGGTCGCGCGCACGTCGAAGCCCGGGTCCGCACTCGTCGTAAGGGCCCATCGCTCCGAGGAGATCGCAGCACGCCCGTCTCCGGACCGGCCGACTTCTCCCAGCGAAAGTTGGAAGCAACGAGGACGACCACCTCCACGGCCTCGCCGTCGGCCATCGATGGCCTTGCTGTCGAGGCGAGCCACGTGGCGCCCGAGCAGAGGCGAGACGCCGACGCGCGGAAACACGTGCGCACCGCGCTCTTCTCGCTGGGCTTCCGTAGCGCCGAAGCCGACCGCGCCCTCTTCGTCATCGACAGAAAGGAGTGCGACGAGCCATGGCGGCGACCGATCGAGACCCTCGTTCGAGAAGCCCTCGGCATCCTCACATGACTCGCACGTGAGACGTTGCTGGCTTGCGCTCGACTTCGCTTCCCTGACGTCGCTTCCCTCGCGCCGAAAGAGGACAGAGCTCTAGGCTCTTCGTTTGCGCGGGGGGGATTCATCCGGTGTTTTGCGAGATGGGTCGAGCTCAGCGGCGAGGCTCGCGGCATGAAGCCTGCTCGTGAGCTAGAATGGTCGGCATGAGTGACGCGGCCCGAAAGCTCCTGGAGGACGTGTTGGCACTGCCGGAGGACGAGCGCCTCGAGCTCGCGTCCGAGATCATCGCCAGCGTCGACGGTCCACCGGACGCGGGCTGGGAGGCGGCGTGGCTCGGGGAGCTCGACCGGCGCGTCGATGCGGCCAAGAGCCGTGGCGAGTCGGGTGCGGACTGGACCGACGTGCGGTCGCGGATCCTGAAGCGCCTCGGGCGTACGTGACACGCCTCCGCGTCGCGCCGGAGGCCGAGGAGGAACTCGCGGCCGCCGCGGAGTGGTACGAGGCGCGCCGCGCGGGCCTCGGCGTCGAGCTCGTCGCCAGCATCGACGGCGCGTTCGAAGAGATCCTGGCCGCGCCTCTCTCGTGCGCCACGTGGCGGCGGGACCGCCGTATCGGAAGAAGGTCGTCCGGCGATTTCCCTACGTGATCATCTTCTCCGTCGAGCACGACAACGTGGTCGTCATCGCGATCGCTCACGCGCGCCGGAGGCCTGGGTACTGGGTCGGACGGGCGCGGAACACGTAGCGACGGGTTTCGAGCCGCTCATCCATTTCGACATCACTCCTGTCCACCTCACGATTCGTAGCGCCGGTTCAGATCCGTAAAGCGGCGCTCTCGACGATGGTTCGAGCTAAAGCTTCGAGAGGAGACGATCGGTCTCCGTCTCGAGCGCGTCGCCGAGCGCAGCATCGAGATCGTCGAAGCGATGTGCGCGGCCGCTCGGATCGACGAGCGCACCGTTCATCTCGCCGAGCGAAGGATCGCTCGCTGCGCTCACGGCGATGTTGCAAGTCGGTGAGGCGAACGTCTGCCAGAGCGGGCCGAGCGCGCGCCACCACCAAGGACCGTCGGCGCCGAGGTTGGAGCGCACCGAGCCGGGATGGAAGCAAAGCACGGTCACGCGGGTGCCAGCTGTCCGACGCGCAAGCCTGCTCGTCCACGCTACGCGCGCGGCGAGCGCCTGGCCCGCGACCTCGAACGCACCACCGGAGGTGCGCTCGATCGCGCTCGAGTCGAGCTTGGCGCGCCGGACCAACCGGGGATTGCCGGCGACCGTGGCGACACGACCACGCGGCGCAGCCTCGAGCAGCGACCATAGCGCGCGTGTCAACATCACGTGGCCGAGGTAATTCACCGCCCAAGCGCGGTCGACGCCGAACTCCGTGGCAGACGGCTCCCAATAGAAACCGCCCGCCGCGTGCACGAGCCCATCGATGTGCGCGCGCGACGACGTGAGCTCAGCTTGCACGCGACGGATCGAGCTGGGGACCGTCAGATCGAGCGAGATGCCGCGCGTCGCATCGCCCTTTGCACCGGAACGACTCGCGCCGAGAACCTCCGCACCTCGCGCGACGAGACCGCGCACCGTGGCGAGCCCAACACCGGAGGTTGCGCCGGTCACGAGGAAGGTCTTGCCGCCGAGGCTGCTTGTGTCGCCTGTCGTCATGTACCGTTAGGAATATGAAGAAACCTCCGAGCTTGGTATTCGCTTTCGATCCAGCGCTCTCGCGCGCCAAGCACGGTGAGCGAAAACAGCCTCTTCAAGCCCGCTCGCAGGCCACTGTCGATGCGATCCTCGAAGCGACCCTTCAGGTTCTGGACAACGTTGGACTTCAGAAGCTGACCACCACGCGAGTGGCCGAACGCGCCGGCGTCTCGGTGGGCACGCTCTACCAGTATTTTCAGGACAAGGCGTCACTGGTGGCCGCGCTGCGCGAACTCGATCGACAGAGGATGCTCGCAACGTTGTCCGCCGTTACAAGCGCGCATCGAGGTCGTCCGGTCGAGGAAGGAATCCGCGCGATCATCACCACGACGCTCGCGATCAAGCACTCAATGCGTTCGTACAGGCTTGCGTTCTCCGAGGCGGATCGGGATGCACTGGGGCCGCTCGTCGACGTGCTCCTGCCGCTTCTCCCGGTGAAGCAGGCGCCGATGCGCGCAGCAATGTTGCTGGCAGCGCTCGACGGTCCAGTCGTGTACGCGGCGAAGCATCGCCCCTCGCTGCTGAACTCTACGGAGTTCGTCGACGAGCTCTGCTCGATCGCGATGGGCTACATCGAGCGCTGTAAGAAGCAGGATCGCGCAACGAAGTCCGCATCGGAGACCAGTAGGTAAGTCTCCGTTCGACGAAACGGGCACTGGGCATGTCCCGGAGGGGAACGTCGCAGCCAAGGAGGCTGACGGAGGGAACGTCGTGTCCACGGATGAACAACAACGACTTCATGCTCGGCTGGCGAATGCGATCGCGCCGCTCGTTGAATCGCCATTCGGAACGGCTGCTGCAACTACGGGCGTAATCGGCGCCGTCGAAAGTACCGCTGTGCTCGGGCCCCTTTGGGAAGGCGGATCGCCTGCAACGAATGACTCACGATTCAACGTCGCGAGCGTGAGCAAAGTTCTGACGGCCGCACGCATCGTGAGCCTTGCACACGCCAAGGCGATCGGGCTCGACGATCCTGTCTCGAAGCATCTGCCCGGCGTGAAGCTCGTCGACAAGGGCGTCATCGATCGCGCGGGAACGATCACGGTGCGCCAGCTCGTCCAACACCGAAGCGGACTCCCGCATGTGCCAAAGCAACGAGACCAAGGCGAAGGAGCCGCCTTCGCTGACGTGGTCCGCGGCACGTTGAACGCGGTGCCTGCACCGTAGATCTCTTGCGCACCCGCCGACAGCTCCTCGCTCCACGGACGCGCTGAAGCGGTCATCCACGAGCTCGAGGTGACGCTCGCCTCTGGCGATCACCTCGACGTCGCCGTCGGTAGCGACGGTGAGTTCCATTTCGACAGCACTCCTCGCCCCCTCACGTTCTTAGCGCCGGCTCAGATCCACAAAGCGCGGGCCCCCGCGCTCGGCGGGATTGGCCCTATGCGGCACGCACGAAGCCCCAGCTCACTGCGAGCCGAGGCTTCGCTCCTGTTGCGCGGGGCGATGTGCGCGCTGTCTTGTGGGGTCGAGCGCCGGATCGGGCCGTGATCTGCGGTCACCACGGCGCCCGCATTGCGCTTCAGCCGGGCGACGTTGGGCTCTCCCAAGACGCCCGAGCTTGTCCTAGCCCCACTTATCCGACGTGGACTTCACCCCGTCGATTTCGTGCAGGAGCGCGATCGCCGCTTGGTCCAGCTCCTCCTTCTGTGCCTCGATGTGGCGTCGGTACTCCACGTAGGCCCCATCGAGGACCTTCGTGGCCGCGCTCATGGCGGTCATGCATGCGACCACCGGCGGGGATCCGAGGTACCGATCCGCTGCGAGGCGGTTTGCCGAGCCAAGATGGTCGAGGAGCTTCGCAGCGCTGTTCTCGAGCGGCGTCGGAATCGCCTCGGGCCCCGACCACCGAGCGACGCGGACGGTCGCGTCGAGCGAGTCGAGGAGTGAGGTGAGCACCTTGCGGAAGGCCGCCACGCGCTGATCCTTCACTGTTGGTCCTCCGGGATCGGCTGGGGTCCAGGAATGATGCCGGCGATGTCGGGATCGACGCCCGGCTCATGCGCCACACGCGCGCTGGGCTGGTCGCGCCGGAGCTTCTTTTTCTCCGCCTTTTCGCGCTGCTTATCGAGCCGAGCGCGTTCTTTCTGTCTTTTTTGAAATGTCGTGCTGGATGCCATTCGCGAGTCACCTCGTACGGGGGCAAATGTGGATCGCTCATAGTGCGGACTCCACGCCCGCTCCGCAAGAGCCAGGCCAGCTTAAGTGCGCGCGAGCACCGCCGTCGTCGTCGCGGCAGCAGAGCTTCGCGCCTTCGCAGTTTCGCAGTTTCGCCCTTGCCCTGCCCTCATCCTGTCCCTGGCGGCGCGCGTCTGGAGCCTCCTTGCCGAGCGCGAGGGCGCGGTTCGCCTCCTCTCCTCACCCGCCCGCTGCCGCTCGCAGAGGTGCTCGAGCGAACATCGGTGCTCGACGTCGTGCGCGCGACGCTGCTCGAGAGCGCGATCCAGGAGGGCCTCGCCGCACGCAACGCTTACCGTTCGCCGCGCACCAAGAAGCGAACGACGCGCAAAATCGAACCGCTCGTCGAGAAGCGCTAGTCCTGCGATGGGCTACTCGCCGCCGGTCACCACGTTCCAGCGCCGAATCCGTAGGCGCGTAACGAGGCCGTGCTTCACGTACGGATCGGCCTCCGCGTAGCGCTCTACCACGGCGCGATCGCTCGTCTTGAACACGATCGCTCCGCCGTCGAACGCGCCGTCGATCGGATCGTCGTGGGCGCCTGCCATCACGAGCTCACCGCGGGCATGCGCTTCGCGGATGAGTCGGAGGTGTTCCTCCCGCAGCGGGACGCGCCGCTCGAGGTAGTCGGGAACATAGTCGTAGAGGAGCAGGAACCAGGCGTTCATGGCGACGTTCTCTACCACGCTCTCCAACCGACACCTCGGTGCCCTCGCCACGGCGACTGCATGGACGCATCAAGGTGCACGTGACTTGGCGTCACGTACGAGAAGATCGACGAACGCGCGCACCTGCGGCGGCAAGTAACGCGATGGCAAATAGAGTGCGTAGATCTTCCTCGTCGGCGGCACCACGCCGGGAAGAACCTCGCGCAGCGCTACGGCGGCCGCGTCGTCGCGCGCGAGATACTCGGGGAGTTCGGCGATGCCGAGCCCTCCCCGCGCCGCCTCGCGCGCTGCGAGGATGTTGTCGGTCGCAAACACGACCCTGCCGCGCCGCACCGTCGTCGGCCCGCCGCTGTACACGACGAGCGCGTGGGAAGCGAGATCATCGAGAGTCCTCGGCGTGCCGGCGCGTCGCAAGTATGCAGGGCTCGCGTAGAGACCGCGACGATCCTCGGTGAGCTCGCGAGCGACGAACTCGGCTGGCAAGGTCGAGAGAATGCGGACCCCCACGTCGATGCGCTCGACGACCATGTCTACGAGCCGATCGTCGCACGTGAGGTGCACATCGAGCGCCGGATGCTTGCTTGCGAGGACGGTTAGCAAGGGAGCTACCTTCACCGAACCGTAGACCGCCGGCGCGGATACCCGGAGCGTCCCGCGAATGGTCTCGTCGCGCGACGACGTCTCGCGCTCGAGCCCTTCGAAGTCCGCGAGCAGCTGGCGGCCGCGCACGACGTACGCCTCGCCAGCGTCCGTGAGCGCCACACGGCGCGTCGTCCGCTGGAGCAGCCGAATCCCGAGACGCGCCTCGACCCGGGTCACCGTCTTGCTGACCGCGGACGGCGTCAGCCCCAGACGCGCGCCGGCGGCGGCGAACGAGCCACAATCGGCAATCGCGACGACGCTGTCGCGAACCTCATCGTGGACGCAGCCCACAGCGTTCACTGACCGTTCGGCGCGCCCCTGGCAGGGGATCTTTCGCATCGAAGAATGAAGAACAACGGGTACGACACCGAGAAGGACGGAGAACGACGATGAAGCGAAGAGCAACGTCAACTATCTCATTCAGGCGACGCAGTCGTACGTCGTGTCACAGAATGCGCCGGTCGTTCTGACACCCGACGCGTTGGCGCGCTTGAACGACCATGCGGAGGAGTTTCTCGTTCGCTGCGGCGATCGATTCGTCACGAGCGTCACCTTCAAAGCGCGCGTCGTGGCGCTCATTACCTACGAGACGTCGAGCGAGGACCGCGCGCAGCAACTTCAGGCGGGGATCTCGGGGAATGCTCCGCTCGCAGGCGGCGCCGTGAACCTCGATGCGTCGGTCAAAACCCACCTCTCGAACGCGTCCAAGCTGAGCGACGTGAAGACATCGGTGCACATGCTCGTGCAGGGGTTCAATCTCAGTTCATCGGATCCGCTTTTCGGAATCGACAACACGCTTCCCGACAAGCTGAAGCGACTCGACGAAGTCGGTCAAGCGATTGCGCGGACAATGCGAAGAATGGCGATTGCTCGCACTGCACCGCGGCGCCGCGTGACATGCAGGAATACAAAGATGCGGTCGCGGCCATCAATGAATATGTGACCACGAGCCGAATTCTGAAAATGCGCTTCTCCGTCGTCAAAACGGGAAGGCCCGAGGGCTACCGAGACGCCCTCACGTCGTGCGCGAATGACGACGGCTGGGTCGATCGTCTTCCCACACGTAAGGAAGCGCTGCTCATTGCGCCCGCGGTCGGGCTACGGCGGCGGATCGGACAAGACGATCTGGATCGCGGACAGCGATGGCTGCGCCTACAGCAACGACGGGCAGTCGTACTTTACGAATCCGATCGACGCGTCACGAACGATGAGCGAAGGGTGCAGGACGTTCTCGTGGAACACGATTGATCGCGGGGCAGAGAGCGTGATTTGCGTTCCGCAGAGCGGGCCAGTCGGGAATCCTGCCGATTTGTGAGCGCCCCGTCCGTTTGGCACCTCAGCTCGCGCGGGCTCGAGCGCCTCGCTCCCCGGGCGCGCGTCGCGATGCCCGCCTGGCGAGCTCGCCGCACGGTCGCGGAGCTCAGGCAATAGCGGATGCCATCGATTTGGATTGAAGATCGTTGGCTACGAAAGCACTATTGGTGCGTTGCGCACCGCGGCCCATCTCGAAGCGTCTCCATCGGCAGAGGGCCCTGAACCTCGCCCCCGGACGCGGCCGACCATGCTCCACGCCTATCCGCTGATCCACACGACCTCGGTCGACGAGGCGGAAGAGCTCGAGTCGCGTCTGAATGCGCCCGTTCGCGCTTCGCCAATCACCCGGCGCGAGACGTTCGAGTGGCAAGCAAACAGGATCGCCGTCGGGAGTCTCGGGATCATGGCCACGGCGTACCGAGGGGGCGTTCGCGCATCCGCTCCCGATATCGGTCCCCTCTACTCGCTGATGGTGCCGGTGCGTGGCGGTGCCATCATCACTGCGAACGGCACCCCAACGGCGCTTTCACCGAATCGTCGGGGAATGATGCTCTCACCGTCGTCGACGCTGGAGGTCGAGCTTGGCGCAGGGTATGGCGGAATTCAGGTCGGGATTTCGGCCGCGACCGTAGCGTCGGCGCTTCACGTGCTCACGGGTCTACAGCCGCGCGGGCAGGCGATCTTCTCCGCGGGAGTCGACCTCGCAAAGGCGACGAAGCCGAGCTACCTGCGCACCCTCGAGCTCATCATCGAGGAGGCAGACCGCCATCCGCGCGTCCTTGCTTCGCCGATCGTCGCCGATCGCATGGCCGAAGCGTTCGTCTATTCGCTCCTGCTCGAGGGCGAGCATGATCACCGTTCTCTTCTCGAGCGTCCGGTCCGCTCCGCCGAGCCTCTGCAGGTGAGGCGCGTCGAAGAGTACATTCGTGCCCATCTCGCCGAGCCCATCACGCTCGAGATTCTCGTGACCGTCGCCGGCGTCAGCGCGCGCGCGCTCCAGGCAGGTTTTCGCGCTCATCGTGAGGCTACGCCGATGGGGTTCTTGCGAAACTGCCGGCTCGACCTCGCGCGCACACGGCTCCTTTCATTGCATGGTCACGAGACGATCGCGAAGATCGCGACCGAGTGCGGCTTTCAGCATCTCGGTCGCTTCAACGTCGCGTACCGCGCGCGATTCGGCGAAAGCCCGCGCGACACGCTCGTCCGGTCCCGTCCGATCCTGTGAGCGCTGACTCTCACCAACGGGTTGGTAGCCCGATGAGGTACCCGTCCTTGGCGAGACTGGTCGGCGAGAGGAAGATGAACACGTAGTTGTTCCCGTCCTGGAAGTACGTGTACGTGACGGCCTTGGTCGTCGAGTTCAGCTCGACGCCGACCAGGTTCATCCCGTTCCACAAGGCATACTGCTCCACGCCACCATCGGCCTCGTAGTAGAGCCCGAAGAACGAGTCGTCCTGCTTGTCGAGAAACTTGGGCGCACTCTTGACGGCCTTGGCAGGTACCGCGGGCGGAGCGGCTCCGAAGCCGGCGTAGCCCGTGTCCGGCGTGCGCTTGTTCAACGCCGGGTCGCCACCAACAATCAAGGCCCGGAGGTGAACGGCGGGACCTGGGGCGTTATCCCCGATGGTACTGAGGTTCCACTGGATGCTCGGGCTGGCCTGAATGAACTGGATGCCGATGCCTCCCGCGCCGACCGGCACGCTGTCCACCTCGACGACCTCGAGCCGTCTCGTCGGCGTGCCGGTTCCGCCGCCTTTCTTGCCGTCCCAGTCCGCGTAACACCACGGGTGCAAGTTGAAGTCCGCGATCTCGCAACCGAGGAGCATGACGACGTAGGACTTGTCGCGCGTGAACGTCCCCGCGGGGAACGTCTTGAGCGTCTTGACGCCGTCGATGCCGATGGCGGCGACAGCCGTCGCGTCACACTTGTGCGCTGAGTCTTTGGGGAGAGCGACCAAACGCACTTCGTCGCTTGCCCAGCGGCCGGCGACCGCCGTCACGATCGGGCTGCCGCGGAACGGTTTGAACGTCGCTTCCGTAGGATTGAGCGGCGTGTTGTCGGCGCCGACGAAACACGGGGTGAACTCGGGATAGTCCTCCGAGTCGTGGACGAACGAAACGAACGGTCCGGGTACCGTACCGGCGTCCGATCCGGCCTCGACCTCGTTTTGCGGAGCACCCGTATCCGACGCCCCGGCGGCGTCCGCTTCGGTGGGTGCAGCGGCCGGGACATCGTCGCCACCGCACGCCGCGGCGAGCTGCGCGCCCACGGCGACGGCCATCGTCATGATGAGCCCGATCCGAACCGATATCTTCGTCATCATCGATGTGTCCTCCAAGTCGGCGAGGGTGTATCTGCGCGCCCACAATCCGTGTCACTTCGTCGCTGGGAACACGACGATCTTGTAAGCGAACTGTTTGCCGGCGTTCACGACGACGTAGTTCTTCCCCGCGGTGAACGTGACGGACGACAGCTGGCTCGCGATGACCTCCGCGATCTTGCTTCCCGCGCTGTCGGTCTGATGCAGCCGAACCCCTCCGGTCGAAGGAGGAAGAAAGCCGACGGCCGGGATCTGAGCAGTCTTCGCCGGCGTGATGAGTGGCTGCGATGCAAACGCGATCGGCGTACCGATCGCTTTAGGGCCGTCGTTCCATCCGCCGAGGGCCATCGCTTGCACGGGGATCACCGTCTCGTCGGGAGCGAGAGTGAGGCTTCCGTTGATGAACTGAAAACCGATCGCGGTCGGGTCCACGGGCGCGATGTCGAGCTCAGTGACGGTACCGCGCAGGGTCGACGCACCTGCAGTGACGCCACCGTCTTCCTGCTGGCTGCAGGTGACACCATCCGCTTGGACGCATCCTTGAAGAATGAGGAGATACGAATGGTCCCCCGCGAACGTCCCAGCCGGATACTCCGGCAGCTTGACGACGCCGTAGTCCGTCGACGCGATCGCCTCGGCGCAGGGCTTCACGACGTTGAACGGCAGCATGTGTACGGTGATCGCCTCCGTCACGAGCTTCGCCCCGAACTCCGGAGTCAACGCGAGAGGTGTCGGCGCGTACTTTTCGACGGCGATCGAGGCTTCGGTAAGAAGGGTCGCTCCAGCGGTCAGGCAGAGTCGCGCGTTGTCCGCCGGCGGAAAGGAAACAAGGTTGTTCAGCACCTGGATGTACGGCGCGGGGCCGACCGCAGCCTCGGGTTCGGGGGTCGGCGCGGCCTCCGCGGCATCCGGGGTCTCAGGCCCGGCGGCAGAGCTGCTGCTGCAGGCGAGGATTCCCAGGTCGCCGAGAACCCCAACACCGAGCAGGGCTGCGCCCCAAATGACCTTCCTCTGATTCATCTCGCCTCTCGTCGTACGAGCCTCGCTCGCGGTGCAGAATCGATCAGGGCGCCGTCGTGAAGCCGCGCGCCGCTCCCGTACAATCTTCGTATTTCGTACTATGAACTTCGCTATTCGGACGACACTCTCACCGTCGTCGGCGAGATTGACGTGCGATAGCGTTCAGTTGGCCAACGTGACGGTGCTTATGCTCGCCCGAAAATTTCCGGGCGGAAGGCCAATGGTACCGGTGAAGGAATACACGCCCGCCGTATCGAGCGCGCGGAGCGCGCGAGGCTCGATGCCCGAGACTGCCTTCATGCTGTAGAATTTCCACGTCATCGCGGAGCCGAGGATCGTCTCACGCAAGGCGTCGGGTAGAACGAGCCCGTCGACGTGTCCCTGCTCGATTCTCGGCGTGATGGTGAACCAGAATGTCGACGGTCCGCCAGCTCCCGCCCGCGTCCCGATGGCTTGCGCGTAGACCATGGTCCCCGAGGGAAATGCGGTGGACGCCGTGTAGTCGAAGCTTGCTGCTCCGGTTGCCGTTGGGCTTACCGCTGCGGTCTTGAAGTAGATGAGGGTTCCGAGATCGGTCGCGAGCGGGGCGGTTGGTGCGGTCCGGTCGACGAGCGTGACGCGCGCGTAGGGGCCGTGGATGGCGTCGCCAAAGCTCGCCGTGACCAGGTGCACCTCGCCGTCGTTGAAGCCTGCCGGCGGCCGGAGAAACGATAGGATGGTCCCCGCTCCCGCGACCGAACTCCCTCCGACCATGACGCCCGGCGTGGTGCCGTTCGTCACGTAGGCCCTCGCTTCGATGTTCTGTGCTCCTGGCGTTTCTCCGGTAAAAGACCACGCCGTCGGCGTGGGCGTCGACCACGAAGGGATCTTCACGAGCGGTGGGCCTCCGTCGGCGGTTGGATTGACGTCGGCGACGGTGACACCAATCGCGAGCGGCTCGGACGCGGCCGACGACACGGTCGCGAGGAATCGGGCCTTGCCGCCGCTCTCCACGCACGAGTTGTCGACCTCGGCCACCTCCTCTCCTGGGGGCACGACGTCGTTACTCATGCAGGATCGGAAGGCGTACGTTCTGCCACCGCTCTCGCCGAACGGCTCGAAGGAGCGAATGATGGCTCGCGTCGAGGGTTCGGCGATCGGTGCTGGACCGATGTTGATGCTCTCGCCCGGCGCAACGTCATCGATCTGAAAGACGTAGGCGCCATCGCCCTCCTCCGCTGAGCTCATGAGCATCGCCAAGAGTACGTGCGCCCCGTCGGGCATCGGCTTGGTGACCGTCTGGTCAAAGGCAATGGGCTCGACGACCGGCTTATCGGGGTTCGTCTTCGGATAGAAGACGACAGACGCGGTCACGGTCAGGTTGTTCTTCGCGGCGAGGGCCCCCAGGTTGGCGAAGGTCACGGAGATCGTCTGCGGCCCGGCGTCCTTCGCGCCGTCCTCGAGCGCGTCACCACCGGCGCTCGGCGCCGCTGCATCCACAGCGGTGGCTGCAGCAGGGTCGTCGCCACACGCAAGCACGATGATGGGGAGGGCTGCGCAGACGGACGCGACACCGAGCCGAAGCACGTAGGAATGCATGACGGGATCCTCGAGATCGGCTCCGGAGTTGTAAAGAAGAACGCCGGGGCTCACGCCTATCTCCGCGATCGCGCTCGTGCCTTCTCGTTGCCGAACCCGAAAAGCGAAGCGGAGCTATCCGAAATGCGAAGCTGGCGTCATCGGGTAGCCGGTCGCGAGACCGCTCGCCTGATCCTCATTGCTGAAGTCCGATGGGACTCGGCGACTGGCCGACCGAGGCGCACGTTTTCGCCCCTACTCTAGCGACAGGCCGTTTTCGTGATGGACTACTTTGCCGGCGAGGTCGCGCTCGTCTTCGAGGGACGCCGGAGCGCGATGCTGAAGGCACCCGGAAGCCTGGCTGCACGAACCGCGTCTCGACGTGCGGATGCAATCGGTAGTTGCCGATCTTCAGAGGTGCGCCGCTCGACGGAAGAGCGGGGATCTCGGCAATTCCAGCCATCGTAATACCGTAAAAGGCATTCGGAGCCACGCGCCTCCTCAGAAGGCGACAGCTCGGGGGCCCTCACGGCTCTGGCCTGCGTAACCGTCGCGATACAATAAGCCGATTATCGCGATACCCGCCCTTCGCAAGAGTGAACGAGTATTCCCCATCCTTTTGCGCGGACCACAGCTGGTAGCTCGCCTGGCTCGACACGAGCGGATACCCCCAGCCTTGCAGAGCGGCGTCGAGCGCAGATTCTTCGATGGCCCCTGATGCCCACTCGACCTCCCAGGTGTCGCTGACAACCTCATGCCAGCGGCGCGCCCAATGAGCTGCGATGGGAGACTGCCCAAGCAGCTTGCTGACATTCGCCCCGTCCACGGCGACCCAAGGGGGCTCAATCGAATTGCACACCGTATCGACAGTCTGGCGAAAGGTCGTCCTGCGCCACGGAAAGGTCACGACGATCCCGCCTGCCTTTCCAGAACAAGACAGTTCATAGTCGATTTTGAATCGCTTTGTCTCGACGGCCCCGTACCCGAGCGCGGAGCAATAGCTAGCCAACTTGCCACTCAAATCACCTCGCGCACATTGGACCGATCGGGAATGCACGCAGCGCGACCCGCGATGCTCCCAACGCTCGTCGATCTCGTCGAGCTCGCATTCCCCCACCGCATCGCGCAGGATCGGTTCGCCGCTAAACCACGCCTCGGGTGGCGGGGCATCGTGAGGAGGAGGGAACGACGCAGACGGGACCGACGTCGACGTGGACGGCGGCAGTGAGCGCCCGCCGCGACACGCTACGAGCACCAGCGTGAAAGACCAGATTCGCACGAAGCTACACCCCTACCATTTGGATCCGATGGGGTCGTTATCCGGAGAAGCTTGGCCACGCCCGCGGTGCGCTTACCAGAGCCCCCGCTGACGCGCGGGACTCTTCAGTCTCGGATGACCCAATTGACAGCGGCATTGACCGGCCGGGTCTCACTGTTGGCTGCGGTGCCATTGACCGACGGTACGATGCTTCGCACAACGCTGGTGCTACTGGTGCCAGGGTGGATCGCCACCGTGCCGAAGTCGGCGACATGGGCGTGCCTGCCGAGTTGGTCGCCCTGGACGCTCCCGACCGAGTCGCCAAGATTCCCTCCCCCGGCGGCTGCTGTGCGCCTGGACGCGTCGGGATCACGGCTTGCGCCATGATCGACGCCACGCAAGAAGCGGCCTCGGTAGTCCGGTAGATTGAATGAGCCGACGCCGTCACCGGCGCCATGCGCGGTGCCGATGGCTGCGAAGAGGGCTGGGTGCTCGGCGCGGCTGAGGGCAGAACCGTCACAGAACAACCACCCTGACGGCGGCTTCTCCCCGCGAAAGCGACAACGACACCGGCAGGCGGGCCCCCCGCGGCGACTCTTGCGCTGTCCACGGGAGAGCGCTGTGCATCGGCGATTCGGTACTGCAGGAGCAATGCAAGCGCCGCCGCCGCGACGAGCAACCCAGCGGTGCGGTTCGTCGACGTCCTACCGGCCATGAGCGAGACTCATGCACGTTGATACGTGGCTCACGTGTTCATCTTCCCCCGCCATCGACCGCTCTCGCGTTCGGGCTACGTCTGGCGGGGTGGCACGCTGCACCGCACATGGTCACGTCTCGGCGTCCAGCCCCCATGGATACGTTTGACGTGATCCTGGTTTAGCAAGTGGTCACCGCAAGCGTAAGCTCGACGGAGCATGCACATCCGCGACATCGAACCTGCCGACCTGCCGGCCCTGCTCGCGCTCAACAACGATCATGCTGCCGAGGTCAACGCGCTGACGCACGAGGCGCTAGCGCGGCTCGTTGCGATTGCCGCCTCGGCACGGACCATCGATGGCGGAGGCTTTCTCGTGGCATTCGACGAGAAGACGCCCGCACAAGGTCCCAACCACGCCTGGTTCATCGAACGGCAACCGGCATTTCTCTACGTCGATCGCGTCGTGATCATGGCCCAAGCACGTGGCCGAGGACTCGCGCGTCGTCTCTACGAAGACCTCGCCTCGGTCGCCGCCGCCCGGCCGCTCTGCTGCGAGGTGAACCTCGAGCCACCGAACGCGGCTAGCCTGGCTTTCCACGAGCGCCTCGGCTTTGCGCCCTGCGGAGAAGCCATCGATCCGCGCAACGGCAAACGCGTGCGCTACCTTCTCCGCGCGGCATGACCATCCGTTGATGGGCACCTTGTCTCGACGTGCGGATGCAATCGGTCGTTGCCGATCTTCAGAGGTGCGCCGCTCGACGGAACAGCGGGATCATTGAACTGAGCGACAGCTCCTAGGGGCGCTCCGCAGATCAGTGTCGGTCGGCTCTCGACGGAGTCGTCGGTCCAGCTCCTCGGGCGCTCGTCACTTCACCGGCGGCGGCGTCGGCGGCTCGCCGTCGTCCTGGATGCAGGACGCGAGGTCGAAGAAGAAGAACGCCAGGAGGTTCTCCGACGGCTTCATCACGTCCTTGCAGGAAGCCGGGTAGTCCTTGTCCACCGCGTCGAGAAGCCCGCTGTTGACGTGCGCGTCGATGTGCACGGCCTTGCCACACTGCTTGTCTGCCGAGACGCCGACCGGAAGATTGGCGCTGAAGATGCGCGGGCCTTCGGGGAGCCTGTTCATCGCACCCGAGGTCGCCCAGAGTTGCGTCTTGGTCTCGTCGACCGACTTGATGTTGCCGAAGACGACCTCCGCGCTGGCCGTACCCGCCGACCCCGGAATGACGACGCTCAGCCAGTCGCTGAGCGCCTGCCCCTTCGGAAAGCTCGCGTTGACGGTCATCGGCGAGCCCGCCTGCGGGGCGCCACCACGGATGTCCGTCGCCGAGCGGAGGTCGGGATCGCCGGAGTAGCGATACCAAGCGTACATGAAGTCGGTCGTGAAGATGCGACCGCCGGCCTTCAAGTAGTCGGCCATCGCCGTGAAGGCCGGCCCGTCCGCTCCGCCCTTGTTGTTGAGGCTCTCGGTGCACTCGCACGACAAGAGGATCATGTCGTACTTCATCATCTTGGTCGCGTCGGACCAGAATGCGCTGGCCTGGCTCGCGGCCGTCGGTCCGCCGTTGTCGGCGCCCTTGTAGACGTGAACGGCCTTCGCCGTGCCGTCCGATTCGACGCCGAACTCGCTCGCGTCGATGCCGATCTTCGGGAGCATGCAACCGAGCTTGTCGCAGGCGCCCGTGGTGAGCGCGATCTGAGGCATCGAACCTTCCGACTGATTCTTCGGCAGGCGCGTGAGCTCGGGATCGGCGAGCTTCGTCTCGGAGCACGCGGTGACCTCGGGAATGGTCACTTGGCGCCGCCACTTTCCGACCTGGATGACGAGCGGGATGTTCTTGCCAGCGGGAACGTTCTTGAGAATGAACTGGCCGTTGGCTGCGCTCAGGGCCGTGACGACGGGCTCGCCGGTGACGGCGCCGCACCGGTCGCACGTTGCTCCCTTCGTCAGGGGCACGGGGTCAGCGTTGGGGACGTAGACGATGGCGTTGTAGATCGGGATCGTGCCGCTGGGCGTGAAGACCGTGCCGGTCACGGTCGTGTCGCCACCGCCCCCGCACGTGACTTGCTGGCACTGTAGGCCCTTGCAGGGCGTGCCGCTGTCGCCCGTACCGCTGTCGCCCGTACCGCTGTCGCCCGTGCCGGACGTCGGATCGGTCGTGGTGGACGTGCCGCCATCGTTGCCATCGCTCGCGGTTCCGCCGTCATCCAAAGTGTTCTTCGGTGTCGAGGAGCCGCAGCCGAACGCGGAGAGCGTGATGGCCGACGCTGCGCCGAGCACTAGTCCAAGAATGTATGTACTCCGCATCTCACTCTCCTCGAGCGCCCCCAGAACAGGTCATATTTCGTCTGCGACCGACCCTCGAAGTCGCTCGGGAAGCGAGGCAGAAAAGCGAGTGCCGCCCGAAACGGCAAGAACGGCGCACGGCGGTATACAGAAGACGTCTTATACAAATTGCAGCGCCACCGCAATACCGGGTGGTCGGCTCTGCGCCCCAGCAGCTTCGAGGAGGCTCCTGGATGGCAACGGAGCGACTGCCGTCCAGAGATGGCTGGACGATGCGCTGGCGTTGGGGGTTTCATTGCAGCGTCCGGACGAGCCGCAGGCTCGATCCATGACCGGCAAATTGAGGAGCCGTTCCGTACCGGTTCGAAACCGTGCAAAACACGTTGTTGACGAGGTAGAGGCCGCCACGCTCGACTCTCCGGTCCCCCGTGCCGAGCGACGCGCCAGGGTCCGTCCGCGGACCGACGCCGTAGCCGCCCGGCGTATAGGGGTCGTTGACCCACTCGAACGCGTTGCCGAGAGTGTCGTAGAGCCCCAGCCGTTCGGGAGCTTCTGCCCGCGGGGATGGGTCGTCAGACCGGCGTTGAAGCAGTACCACGCTGCGGCTTCGAGCGCGGGCTCGGCACTACACTCGAAGAGGGAACGCTCGACAGCAAAGGAGCCGAGGTAATACGGCGAACGCGTTCCGGCTCGCGTGGCGTACTCCCATTCCGCTTCCGTCGGGAGTCGGTAGCCCTCGTACTCATACACGTTGCCGGTCTCTTTCGCTGTCTCGCACGTGAATCCCGGTTCTCCGAGGCTCTTCTGGCAACCGTCGAGCTGGTAGCACGAGGGCAGCGAATGGGCTTCGGAGAACCGATTCGCGAACGCCAGCGCGGCCCACCACGTGACATTGCCAACAGGACATCCCTCCTCGGCGCAGTCGGCATAACCTCCGTCGACGGGTTCGAGGACACTCGAATTCGGAAGGCGCAGCGAGACCCATTCGGTCTGGGACACCTCGTATTGTTGAATCTCGAAATCGTGCGTCAACCGAACTTCGATTTCGTCCTCGTTGTACGCACCGCGCCCAGGCTGACAAAGCGGCGATCCCATCACGAAGCAGCCGTGCGGGACGCGACACCAGCCATCCGCACAGTCGGCTTGCACCGAAGGATGCGTGCACTCGCCGCTCGTCACGAACGAGCTCACGCACGTGTAGGGCGGCTGCCGTTCGTCCGATGCGTCGCGCTCGACGTGCGCATCGAGAGACGTCGCGTCCCAGCCGGCGTCGGTGCCTGGTGACGTACTCGCGTCCTGGCGCTCATCGACCGTGTCCGTGCAATGCACGCCGCCGATGAACGCCAGCGCGGTCATCACCCCAATCGCGCCGCTAATTGTCCACGCCGTACGCAGTCGCAAGATTGTTGAACGTGCTGACTTGGGGTGCATTGCTGCCGTACTTGGCTACCGTCGCGGCTGCGAGCGTAGCCGTTATCGCGCGCTTCGAGCAGATGGCGCAAGGGTGCGAAAAATCCTCCCGGGAAGCGGCGACGCAGCGTCGTGGGACAAAGGACGAGCCCTCGCCGAAGCACCTTCCGCGTGGGAGCGGAGGCGTTATCTCAAGTCCCATGCGCAGCTTGCTCGCGTTCGCGTGCGTGGCCCTCGGAGCGGGGTGCATCCCACCGCAGGCGCAGCCTACGCGGGCTCGCTCGACGTTGCCCATCGAGCTCACCGCCGTCCCTGACGACGTGGCGCGTGTTTGCGTGATGCGTCCCGACTCCACGGCGTCGGATGTCCAGATGGTGATCCGAGACAACGGGCGCTTCGTCGGCGCGACGCGCGGAGGCACGTACTTTTGCTATCTCGCGAGGCCGGGCGAGCACGAGATCACGTCGGTGGACCACGACCTGGGCACGGTCTATCTCGAAGCCCACGCAGGAACACGCTACTGGCTGTACGAAGAGGTCATGTGGCTGGGCGGCAATCTCCACGCCCATCTCGACCGGGTCGACGAGCCAACGGCACTCGAACAGCTCGAGTCATGCGAAATGCGCGGAGCCATTTTGACACCAGGTCGCGAAGACGAGCCTGACGTCCTCCCGATCGTCTCCAAGCTCGGCAAATGATCGAACTGTTCAGCGTGGTAGCCACGGCGCGTTGAGCAACGTCCCAGTCTCGCTATCGAACAACACCCGCACGTTGCGACCGCGGCGCTCGGCATTGCTCCAGAACTCGAGATGCTTGGCCCGAGATACATCGTTCTCCCTGCGAAGGGCACCTGAGGCGGCGCATCGAACCTGAGGTCGTAGGGTGGGACCACGTGCTGAACCGCGAACCTGCCGTCCGGATCCGTGGTGGCAGTGAGCTCTCCTCCGCTCGCGTCGACAATCAGAATGGGCGCGCCTGGCAGGGGTGCTTTTGTGAAGTCGACCAGCTTGCCCTTTACTTCGATCCCCGGATTGCTCGCGTCAGCAGCGGTCTTGTCTGGCTCATCCCCCGAACCCGCGACGGTCGGACGATTCGGGTCCCCCGCGTCCTGATCCTTGTCGGTCCTCGGGTTATCAGTCCCTGGGTCATCACCGCCGAACGTCGAACACGCGTACGCGAAAACCGACATCAATAGGGCGACACCAATTGCTCCTCGCTTCATGGTCCGCTCGTTCGGACCGAATCGGATCCCGTTGCGTGATTTCGTCGGCCGCGCCGAACTTTTCGAGGGGCCCCCTACAGCGGCGATCACTTGCGTTGACCGTATCCGCAATACCCCCCCAGCGAGTTGACTCATCCCGACACGAAGTAAGGTGTTGTTGATTGCCTTTCGTAGGGCATGCGGAGTTCTCCTGGCGAGTCGCCGGAGCCAGTTTTTCGCGAAGGACCAACACAGCTCGATCGGGTTTAGATCCGGCGAGTAAGGCGGCGTGTGCATGAGCGACGAGCCGACCGCTTCGATCGCCTCGCGGACCTCGGGGGCGTGGTGAGCACGCAGATTGTCCACCACGACGACGGAGCCCTTCGGCAAGCGAGGGCAGAAAACGTGTTGCACGAAGTCGAGCGGCTTGTTCATCGCGCCCGCAAGCGTCTGGTGGCAGACGACGTGATCGTTCTTGATCGCGCCGACGATCGCGACGTTTCCGCCCCAATTCGCCGGCTTCGAGTCGGCGACACGAACGCCAGACGCGCACGCGCTCCGACCACTCCGATGCTGCGGTCCTCATGCGGCGCAGCCTCGTCCGATCGGCGCACGCCGAACAGAACGGGGCTCATGCAGGGGAGTTTGACCGCCGCTCCGAGAGCCAATCGTTATGTTCGATTTCGAGATCGGCTCGAGTCCCCTCGCAGCACATCCGCGCATGCCAGTTTGGGACGTAAACCGCCCGTCTCTAGGAGGTGTTTCATGTCGACCAAACCCAGCATTGTTTTCGCCCACGGCCTCTGGGCCGACGGCTCCTGCTACAGCAAGGTCATGGATCTGCTTCGGGCCGACGGTTATGAAGTGATCTCGACCCAGAACCAGCTCAACACCGTCGAAGATGACGCGGCAGCGGTTCGCTCCTCGCTCAATCGGGTCAGGAGCCCGGCCGTGCTCGTCGGCCATTCTTATGGCGGGACCGTGATTACGGCAGCTGGGACCGACGACCGAGTCGCGGCTTTGGTCTACATCTGCGCGCTCGCGCCCGAGGACGGCGAGACGTCGCAAGCCGAACAGGACAAGCACCCGAAAACCGCCGTCTTCGACCACGTCGAAGTCGTCGACGGACGAATTTGGCTGACGCCGTCCGGAACTGCACAATTCTGCGGCGACCTATCCGATGAAGAGCAGAAGATGGTCTGGGCAACCCAGGGCGCGCCGCTCACTGATCTGTTCACGCAGCCGGTGCCCGGTGCAGCGTGGAAGACCAAACCGAGCTGGTACATTGTCGGCACCAACGACCAGACCGTGCATCCCGACCTCGAGCGGTTCGTCGCCAAGCGCATGAACGCGCGGGTCACCGAGCTCGAATCGAGCCACGTGCCGATGTTGTCGCAGCCCCAGCGCGTCTATGAAGTCATTCGTGACGCGGCGGAGGCGGTCGCCTCCGCGTAAGTCCAGCAACGAGCTCCGACCCCGGTGTAAGACGTTGCGAAGGGGGGGCGTATCTTCCAGTGAGCGGGACGCGCGCTCCGGGGTTCGTAGGACGCGCCGAAGCACATCACGAACTTCAACAACGCTCGATTCGACTTTCGGGGCGACGGTAACAACGACCCCGATCGCTTCGCGAAGATCGCGATGTCGAAGATCGCGGAGTCGTGGAAGAACCCAAGGGGGCGACCGGTCCAAAAGTCAGTGACGGGCGGTCGTTCTGACGAAAAGCCCCGATCGCCCGTCGTGGTGGTCGGGGCTTTCGCATCTAGTTACTGTAAGTCGCGAGCCGAAGGTCGGTCGGGGCGGGATTGGCCAGATGCTGCACGAAGACTCGGCTCGTCCTTTAGATCTGTGGCGCCATCCACCACCACCGACCTTGCGCGCGCCGGGAGAGCCGCGATGACAAGCAGTCCTCGACCGGAACTGGCATCGAACCCCCGCACGCGCGAAGCATGTTTGTGGTTCGCTCGCTGAGAGCGCTCGACACGACGCGATGAACAGCGTTCGCCATTTGCCCAAACGCGACGAAGCGCCGACGGTGAAGCATCGCCTCGACGCTCGCTATCCGTTCGTGCGCGCTTCGGGGAGTTCGAGATCCGCGACGTAGAAACCTCCGTCGAGCGCGCCGGTGGGTGCCCATACGAGCGAGTTCTTGGGGTGGCCATTCCACGCACGCTTGAGCGCGCCGAGACGTGCGTGTTTCAGCTCGACATGACGGGCGTGGACAGCTTTCAGCGTCACGTCGAGGAGAGCCGGCTCGGCCGATTCAATGCGCTCCCAGGTGACTCGAGGCGGCTTCGTCGGCGCCGCACAGCACGAAGAGACTTTCTCCCCCGAGATGTCGTCGCGCTCGTACCGTGTCACGGACGGTTCGAGCGAATCCGGAGCGACGTGCGACCATTCGTGAAGGTCCCCCGGGAGTGGATGAATCAGAAAGAACCCGAGACCGTCCTGCCACGGCCCGAGCTCGCAACCGTCCGGAATGGAGAGATTGGCCAGCCGCAACGCGCGCACGGCTTCGTGCGGTTCGAAGGGCCCTGCCGAGCGCTTCGGAGCCGAGAAATCGAACGCCGTAATCCACAGCCGCGCGTCGTCGATTCGGCGGACGAGCTCGAACTTGGGCGCGTCGGCCTCTTGCTGAAGGAATTGCCCACGCGGAAGCGCGAGCGAAGGAACGTCGTGGATGGTCACCTGGGGCCGTTCGGCCAAGTCGGCGTGGAGTTGCTAAAATTCTCCTCCGGCTCACTCGGGAGCGGGCGCAACGTGCCGCACGGCGAAGCCGGGAGAGCGTGATACGCCCGTACGATGCGTCCCAACCTCTCCGCGTCGAACATCGCTGTCGTGCTCGCAACCCTCGTCGCTGGCGCTGGCGCCACCGCTGCGTGCGGAAGTTCCCAGCCCTCCGCCGTCAATGCGCACGAGGTCGCGCCTCCCGCAACCGCTAACGCTGGCGGGCAAGCGTCGTGTTCGGGCGCCGCGCATTGCGGAGCCGCCGCGCACGCCGACGGCGGGAAGTGAATCGCCCGCCAGGGAATCGATCCGCCGACGCGCCGAAGCCATTGGAGTAGGCTCGGCGCCATGCGCATCGTCCTCCTGGCCTTCGTCTCTTCGGCGCTCTTCGGTTGCCCGCCTTCGACGTCGAATTCCCAAAAGACCGACGGCGCGACGAGCGCCGCCTGCACGAAGTTCGGCCAGACCTGCGAAGTGTCCCGCGGCAAACTAGGGACGTGCGTTCAGAAAGACGAATGCACCGGCACGTCGTGCTTCGTCTGCCAATCCCAACACTGAGCCGCCCGCGGACGTTTCCGTGGGAGGCGTCGTCACGACGTCATTGAGTCTCACGGACAGGTCATATTCGCCGGGCACTCGCTCTTCCATTGGAAGGTCAGGCGCCTCGTGGCTGAGCAGGCCGCCGCCGGGATGTCGGCGGCGTTCCATGTCGACGAGCACGACTTGGAGCCGTCCCAAACCTCCACCATGTCGACGACGAGCTCGTAACGTGAATACCTCTGGACGTGCAATCCGAAGCTCATTGCCTGGCAATCGGAAGTCGACGTGAGATTCGCGACCGGGACATCTTGATAGGGGTGCCCCATCGTCGACGCAGACGTCCACGGAAGTGGAATGCTGAAGCTCCCCGCGGCGGCCGCTTGGTGGAGGATCGCGTCGCCGAAGACGCCCTCGACGCGCGCCGGAGTACACGTGTCGCTGACGGTCTCGACACGATACGAGTAGAGCCCTTTCTCGAGCCTCACCTCGTCAGGGCTCGACGCGCTCTCCTTGTCCGACTCGGACGCGATCGCGCCCCCGCAGCCCGCAACAGCCGCAAGGCTCGACCCAATCAGTAGCGCTGCCCCAACGATACGACTGCTCATAGGAACTCCTCCCTGGTGCAATCACCGCTGAGGGGGCGCCGTGATCACGTGCTAAAAGATAGCATTCTTGAGAGGCGCGGATGCCGCTTCATCGACAGACCAACGCGTCGAGCTCATCGCCTCGGCTCTCGTCCCACGCGACGGTCAATATCGAGATCCTCGATCCGCATCGGGTACCGGTGGCTCATCGGTCGCCTTCCATGAGACAGCTGAATTCAGCCTGACCTTCCCACCGGCAGGCGTACGTTGCCTGCTGGCCGCACCCGCGCACCTCCCACGACTCGCCCCCAAGATGTCGAGCCTCGAGTTGCTCGGAGTCACAGCGAAATTGCGCCGAATGCCGTGCAATCGCGGCTGCGTCGGAACGCGCGCATCGGTCTGTCGACGTTCTCCGGTCGACGTAACAGTAGTACATCGCTTCGGAGCCACATCCGCTTGCCTTCCAGCGATCATGTCGAACATGCACGGTCCGAACGCTTCGGGCCTCGCAATCGAAATCCTTGGCATGCTTGGCCGTAACGATTCCAGACATGTCGTGCTCGCAACCGAGTTGGACGCACGCAAGCAAAGCGGATGCAACAAGCAAACGAGCCATTGGCGCACGTTGGCATAGCCATCAGCTGGCAAGCAAGGACGCACTCTCCTTGCGGCTTCTCCCCGTTCCCGCGTAGCTCATGGACGCGCTTTTCGTAGAATCCCGCGTAGCTCACGGACGCGCTTTTCGTAGAATCCCGCGTAGCTCATGGACGCGCTTTTCGTAGAATCCCACGCAGCGTGAACGCCCTTGCATCCAAGCTATCTCGTTGGTCGGTAGCAACCGTCGTCTTGCTGCAGGGGGTGCTGACAGCGTGCGGCGATCAGGCACGCGATGACGCCGCTACCCGTGGCGACGCCGGCACTGCGGAGGAAGCCTCGTCACGGTGCCTTTATCCATATCCGGAGATCGGCGCCCAGACCGGCCCGGACGCCATCTTCGGTCAATGTCCGGCCGGTTGTAAGGCCGCCCAAGGAGGACAACTCGACCCAGTCGTGAACTGCAAGGAGCCGGCGCTTCTCTGTTTCGAGTCCGACGTGGGCGGCGGCGGGCTTCATTCCGGCTGTTACAAGTCGGCCAGCGACGGCAGACTCATCGAGGTCCCCGATTGGGTAGTAGCCAATCGACTGGGCTGGAGCCCATGCAGCCCAGACGACGACGACAAGCTCCGCGCGGCATCCTTCTGCGACGCCGGTAGCGACTGAACGTCGTTCGAGGCGCGCACGAGGACGGGGCTCGAGCACGGGTCGGTTCTCGACGGAGTCGTCGGTCGCGTAGCTCAGCTCTTCTGCCGCCAGGTCTCCCAAGTGTCGGGACAGAATCCGAGCGTTGCGTCGGAGCCGCGGCGCACGATCGGCGTCTTGAGCAGCAGCGGATCGTCGAGCAAGAGGGCCTCGATGCGCGCGCCGGTTGGAGCCGCGTATTTGAGGCCCTTGTCGACATAGCGCTTGCTCGCGCGATCGATCAGCACCTCGATGCCGCCGACACGCGCCGCGACGCTCCTCAGCTCGCCAGGAGAAAGCCCCTTCTCGCCGAGGTCAACGCTCTGCACGCGGATGCCGCGCTCTTTGAACCAGCGCTCGGCCTTGCGCGTGTCCGGACATTTCTTGGTGCCGAAGATCTGCACGATGACGCCACTCACGATGGCGTCACCCTAGCATCAGAGTGTCGTGCGCTCAGCTACGCCGAAGATCCGACGCTCCACGCTCATCCCGCTTTGCGACGGAAGTGGAGCGCCTGCACGCCGGACTTGAACCGCTGCGTCGATAGGAGCTCGAGCTCACGCCGACTCGACAGGCCATGAAACAACGTCGGCCCGCGGCCACTGATGACGGGATGAACGACGATGCGGTACTCGTCGATGAGCCCCCACTCCTCGAGCGCAGCCGAGAGCTTGGGCGCTCCGACGAGGACCCCCGGTTATTCGCTTTCAGCGCCGAGATGGCCTCGCGAAGCTCCCCCTCCACCCTGATCGTGTTCTGCCACGGAAAGTCGCTCCGCGAGCCCGACACGACGTACTTCGCCTTCTCCTCGAGCTTCTGTGCCCACTCGCGCATCGCCCGCGGCGCCTTCTCGTCGCGCGCTATCGCGGGCCAGGCTCCCTCCATCAGCTCGTAGGTGTTGCGCCCGAAGAGCATCGCCCCGCTCTGATCCATGAGCTGCGTCCAATAGTCGTGCAGCTCGTCGTCCACGATGCCCTGGGTGTGGTCGATGCACCCGTCCAAAGTCACGTTGAGACCGAAGGTGAGGAGGCCCATGGCGCGGGATTCTACAGGCCCTCACCCACGCTTGGCCATCTACGGTACGTTGACGCGGTCCGTCCCTCGATCTGCGGCGCCATCCACCACCACGGGGCGCCTGCGCAAGCTCGGGCGGCCCGAGCTCGCTTTCGTCAATTGACCGGCGCGAGAGGCGTTTCCACGAGCTTCCGCTGCGCCATCCCTCCTGGATAGGCGTAGCTGGCGAAGACATCCCAACCCCACAACGTCGCGGTGAAAGGGCCCTCGCTCTTCATGCGCTGGAGGCCGTTTCGGCACGTGCCTACCACTTGTCCCTGTCCGTCCCTGCGCGCGAGATCGACCCGCATGAACTCGTACTCGCCTCGCTGCCCGATAGGCGTCCAGCCGGAGAGATTGCCTGCGCACTCGAGCCAGACATCCTTGAAGTCCGCGCCGGACTTCGCTCGCACGACGACGAGCGAGGTGTCGGCGTACGTCGGATCGGCGTAAAAGCTGTAGGAGTTCATGTACTGCTTCGCCGGAATGACGTTCACGAATTCCGGATCGCCGCGACTTGCCATCGGCTGCGCGACACCGCCGCCCGCAGCACCGGTCATGTAGGCCGCGACGTAGATCGGATGCTCGACGTCTTGCGTGCGAACGACGAACGCGTCGCCGGTCCCCGCGTAGAACGTCGCGACCTCCCCGGCTTTCATCGTGGTCGGCGCGCCAGCGGGGATCGCGGGATCGTAGTCGAGCACGGTGCCGTCACGCGCCGCGACGATCCGATACGGCATGATCTCGTGCTCGTTACCAAGACGCGGGCGGTAGCCGACGCCGACGTACTCGGATCCCCATTGCTCGAAGGGAGGAATTTGTTGACCCAACGTATCGCAGGCTGCCGCGAGCGTAGGGACGTTCGCACAACCGTGCCCCCCAAAGACCGCCGTCGGCTTGGTCGATGAGACGATGCTCCCGGAGAGCTCTTCGTCTTGGACGAACTGCAGGAATTGGCCCTTGTTGAGTCGATATTTGGAAGGCCGTCCTGCCCCGCCCCCCTTGACGCCGACGCCGTTCTGGATGTCCCGCGTCGGCACGATCGTCACCTCGGTATCATCCTCCGAGGCGACGATCTGCGCACCGGGCGCGCCGTTGTCCCACGCTTCCCAGCCATTGATGATGATGTTCTCTTTGGACCACGACGGGACCGGCAACAGGAGCGTGGCCGAGGGGACGTAGCTCCGAGCTCCACCGAACGGATAGATGGCGGCAAGGGACACCGGTACGTTCGTTTTCAATCGGAACGACGACCCGATGGCGGTCCCGCTCGCAACCTTATCGAGAAGCGCACCGGGGACCACGCCGGACGGACAATTCACGGAATTGCGCGCCCGAGGCACCGTCGGGGCCGCATCCGAGAGGAAGAGAATCACGCTCTCACCGGGCGCAATCGGCCCAGTGTGCTGGAGCAAATCCTCACTCCCCGGATCCGTCCGGAACATCGCCTTCGACACGTCGAGCAGCTTGCCGTCGAGCTCGAGCGAAAACTCGAGCGGCTCTCGCGATGTGTTGACGAGGAAGGATGCATAACAGAGCGGAGGTAGAGCCTGGCTGTAGCTCGGCGACTGAAAATAGAATTCGCAGCCGTTCGAGCTTCGGTCTGCCGCCGCGGCCGCGCATGGTTCCATGCATGCTCCGGCACCGCACGCGAGGCCAGGTCGACACTCTTCAATCACGCTGCCCGTGCAAGTTTCGATCACCGACCGGCCGTCGATCGAGCACTGATGCGGACAGTTTGGAGAGTCGACTGACGCGTCCTCGAAACGGGGTGGGTCCGTTGCGAACCCGGGTTTGTCTCCCGTGCACGCGCCGATGCACGCCGCCGCGAGTGCGGCACCCACGACGCCGGCGACCACACGATTCGACAATCGCAGGCGGTTCATCGAATCACCACTTCCTGCGGCACCAGGCTCGGCTCGCGCATTTTTCCGTTACCGAGCTGTCCATAATAGTTGGTTCCCCAACAATAGACTTTACCATTCGTCAATAGCGCACACGTCGAATCGGGGAAGGCGCTCACTTCGACCGCCTTCTCGGGGAGGCCCTGAACCTTCACGGCCTCGTACGCGTGATTCTTCGTACCGTCGCCCGCCTGGCCGCCTGCGTTGTATCCCCAGCAGTACACATCGCCCGATGCTCCGACGGCGCACCAACGCTGCGGCTGCACGAACTCGTCGTCGGCCCCCGTTCCCGACACGTGCGTCACGCTCCGGGCCGTCGCGATTTGAACGATGGGTTCAGGCGTCGCCACCGGCTCCGGAACGAGCCGATCGAACGGCGGGGAAGCCTGCATGCGCCCCCAGCAGTAGCCAATGCCGCCAACGGTCGCGCACGCGTTGTCACTCGTCAGATCCATCGAGGCAATGCCTTTGAGCTGGATCGGCAGGGGATTCGGATCGGGACGGAGCGAGGAAATACGTCCGAGCGG
Source organism: Labilithrix luteola (assembly GCF_001263205.1). Taxonomy (GTDB): domain Bacteria; phylum Myxococcota_A; class Polyangia; order Polyangiales; family Polyangiaceae; genus Labilithrix; species Labilithrix luteola. The sequence continues at coordinate 7,130,610 of NZ_CP012333.1, read as the reverse complement.
AGGGCTTGCCCCCCAGCTCACCGTCACACCATCCTCACGGAGAGCGAAGGCCGCCTTACCTACGCGTAGATCGCGGATCGGCGTGCCGGCGAGAACGGCCACCTGCCGCGGCAGGAGCACGGCCGCCGGCGACGCCAAGGTGAAGGGAGCAAGCTGACCGTTCGTGTTGCTCCCCCAACAAAGGACATTGTCGTCGGTCGATGCGCACCCGACATCGACCCCAATGGCGACGGCCTTCACAGCCGCCAGAGGGAGCTTCACGGGCGTACGCTCGGTCGTCACGTAACCGTCGTTCGCGAGAAACGGTCCCGTCCCCCAACACGAAACGCCGCCACTCTTGTCGACCGCGCACGTGTGATCCAGCCGGGCGACATCGGACAGAGTGCTGACCCGCTGAGCCATCGCGCTGTCGGCTTCATCGCGACCGCGACCGAGCTGTCCCGCGTTGTTCGCACCCCAGCACGCCACCGTGCCATCGTCGAGCCGCGCGCAGTAGGCTTCGCTAAGGTCGGCATCTCCCGCCCCCAGTGCCCGCACGAGCGAGACAGCGCATGGGGGAGATACGCAGAGGACCGAGCGTGGCCCTCCATCGAAGGGTGCAGCGTCACCCGGCGATGAGCCGTCGGTGAGCGACGAAGCGTCAGCGCCCCCGTCCTCGGGCGCTGCGCCGTCATGGTTGGGGCCGGTCCCGTCCGCCCCTGCATCGTCCGTCGTGACCATCCTGCCTTCGTCGTCGCTCGCACAGCTCGCGACCGCCGCGACGGTCGCCACGCTGATCGTGACGGCCAAGGCGAAGGAAGAATTTCGGTCAAGGAGTCGTCTTATGGAGCGCATTACGAAGCCCGATCGCCCAGAGGTTGGTGTTGGACGCCCCCCGCACTTGCCAGATGGCCGTCGTTATCGGAGTGCCGTTCGGCCAGATCGGGGATAGCTCGAAAGCGCCGTCCCCCGAGGCGCTCGTCCCTCGAACGACGAGCCCAGCCCCGCCGAGCCAGAGGTTGCCGGCAAGCGCCGTCAGCGAATTCAATTCCTTCGTGGAAACGGTCGTTGGGACGGGGGTTGCGGTGACGGAATAGGCCTCGCCTTCGACCTTTATCCTCACGACGTCGCGAGCTCCTTTGAGAGCCACGAAGTCGCCGGGCCCGAGCGTCTGGATGTCGGTCAGCCACCCCTCGGCTCCGCCAATCAGCTCCGTTCCGCGGCGCGCCGCGCAGGGCGCGTAGTCCTCGACGGTGCCGTCCGCGACTCTTTGATAAACGCCCGCGTGCTTGCGTACGAGAAGCGCGCAGCCTGCTTCGTTTCGGGATCGTGCCCCAGAGAACCAAACGTCGTCCGCACTCGTTCCAGCCGCACCGAAGAAGAAGAGCTGCTCCCGTCCAGGAGCATCGGAGTCGAGCGCCTCGTATTCTACAATCCATTCCGGTGGCGCACCGTCAACGCGCGTCCGGTGATAGATCGTGTCCTTGAACCACGCGTAGACGTCGTCGCCGCTCGTCCCCCAGACCCCGAGGGAGGGCGTAGGCGACGCCCCCTCTCTCCTCCAATACTCTGGATTTCCGTCGTAGAGATCGACTCCGCTACTGTTGGCGAGGCGATCGCGTGTCCACGACCACGTCTGCTCCGCGGTTCGCGTGCCGTGGTAGATGTATCCAGGCGATACACCGTAATAAACTTCATTCTCGTTCGGCATCCAGAGCTTGCCTACGAAGCGGCCGAGCCCCGAGTCGTTCTGGGTACCATCGTCGATGTAACGCCAGCGGGCTTCCGCGTCGGTCCACTCCAGGGCCTTGACGCCGAGCGTCGGACTCTCCGCCACGGCGATGGCGCGACTTGGAAAGGCCCAGATGTCCTTCATCAGAAGGTCGACATCGGGCAGAACGGTGGTGCACCAGCCTGCGTTGCTGCACGCAGACCCTTCGACAGAGGCGTCCGAGGCGTCCGGCTTCCCGGCATCGGAGTCCGGCGCAGGAACTGCACCGTCCACGACCGGCGGCGTCGGGATCGGCTCCGGCTGCGCGGGGTCCTCCGAAGCCGCGCAGGCCATGAGCGCTGTCACCGCAAGCGCGACCGATCCACATGCAACGAGGAGTGAGCTCCTCATGATCGTCCTCCGAGCGAAAGGATCACCCCTTGACCACCAATCCAGACGTGACCCGGCTCGGCGACCCAAACGGTCGTGAGTTGGGGACGGAGCCGGCCGAGCCCAGCGATCTTCACGCGAGACCAACTCGCGCCATCGAAGTGAAGAACGACGCCGCTATCCCCGACGGCCCAGACATCCATTGGAGAGCTCCCCCACACAGCGTTGAGATTAACGTTCGTCGGAATATCCGGAACGATATCCCAGAGCATGGGATCTCCCGTGTAGTGACGAATCGTCCCGACCGCGCCCACGGACCAGGCGTCCGTCGCCGAAGCCGCCCAGACCCCGCTGAGCGCGTTCAACGTCTGGCTGTTGTATCCCTTGGCGCTCGGCGCCGCGCCCTGGGCGTCCGAAATGAGCACGGTCGCTCCCGACGGGCCCACGGCCCAAAGATCGTTCGTCGACCAGCCATGAATGCTGGACACGTTCGCGCATCCGGCCACACCACAGTTCGTCTTCGAAATGCCGGATGCACTCTCGAAGGGCGCGGACGGGGATTGGCGAAGACGCCAGAGACCACCGCCCTGTTCGAACGAATCTCCGACGCCACTTCCGAGCGCGCCGCACCAAAGCCACTCGGCGCCCGGAGCTGCCCACGCGGTCGAGAGCCGATCCATCGCGGTCGGGACCTGGTCGTCGACATAGGATGGGGCGTAGAAGGCCCACGCCCCGTCTGGAGTTCTCACGCCTCCGTCGGGGAGCGCGCCCCCGCGGGCGTAGAGACGGCTCAACCCCGCCAGCGAGACCTCCGAGGAATCGCGAAGCCAGAGCCCCCGTATCGTTTCCTGAATGCCGAGGTTCACGGTGACCCAAGTGGTCCCGTCGAAGTGCGCAAGTGCGCCCCCCGGGCCCGCAGCCCATACGTCCGTCTTCGAGCGACCGCGAATGACGCTGATCGAAGTCCGGGAATCGAGGCCACCGTCGGATTGCTCCGGCTCGAACGGGCCGTTCGGGCAGAACACGTCCGGCGCGCACGTCTCCGGGAAATACTCACAGTCGTCACACGGTGCCGTACCGCTCTCGCTCGCAAGAGCATCGAGCCCACCGTCCGCCACCGTCCCCGCATCCGGGCTTCCAAGCGGCTGCGTGGCAGGGTCGTCAGCATCGCCGGTGGGCCCCGTCGTTGCGCAAGCCGTGACGATGCCGGAGAGGTAGACCAGGTAGATCAGCCAGCGCGTCTTCACTTCGGGCCTCCAGCATCTGCGCTATCGCCACAAGGCTCGACGACACACCTGCCCCCGACACACGCCTGACCCGCGACCGCGTTGCAGACTCTTCCGCATTCACCACAGTTCATGGGATCGTTGTCCGTGTTCACCTCGCACCCGTCCGAGGGGTTCCCGTTGCAATCCGCCTGTCCTTGGATGCACTGCTGGACGCACTTGCCGTACCTGCAAATGCCGTTACTGCCGAACGAATTGGCGCCGGGACACGCGGACCCGCAGGCTCCGCAATTGTACCGATCGGTGGTGAGATCGAAGCACTGGCCATAGCAGGTATCGCCATCGCACCAGGCCGGGCAGAAGGACTTTCCCTCGGGGCACATGCACTGGGGCTGCATGTTTTGGCTATTGATTCGGCACTCCTGCCCAGGCGCACACGAGTTTCCGCACTGGCCGCAGTTGCTGGTGGTTAGAAGGCTGGTCTCGCACCCATTGGGGGTATCCCCGTCACAGTTGCCCCAGTAATTGACGCACTTCAGGTGTCCGCACTCGGAATCCGAACATCCATAGCGCGTATTCGCGTACAGGACGGCTCCGTCGCCCGTCGGATCACAAGCGTTATCGCAGGCGCCGCAATTGTAGTCGTCGTTCCTGCCATCCACGCACCAGCCACGGCAGTCCAGATCCGCACCGCGACAGCCGCATCCGACGTCGGCCCCCGTGAAGTCTCGCGTCACGCATTGCTTGGCCGGGTCCAAACACTTGACCCCGCATGCCCCGCAGTGGTCATTGGTATTGGCCATGATCTCACAGCCATTGTCCGGGATCCCGTCGCAGTCGAACATCGGACGCTGAGTCTCACACTGCATGACGCAGCGCCCCTCGACACATTCGAAGGTTTCGCTGTTCGTGGCAGACGGACACCGTGCGCCGCACGCTCCGCAGTTGTTCCTGTCGGTCATCAAGTCCACATCGCACCGAAAGCGCGATGTCGGGCAGGTCGTCCGTCCGACAGGACACTTGTTCGAGGGGCAGTAGTTCGTTAGCGGTTGTTCACCGCCCGCAGCGTCCTCATCTCGAGGGGGATCCGTGAATGTGGCGGGCGGCGCTGCGTCGGCACCGTTGGTTGCGATGACGAACGGAGGCTCCTCGGCGCACGCCGAGGCGAGCACGACAGCAGCCGTTCCCATGGCGATGATGGCGACCGGCCAGAATCGCCGCGGCCGGGACTGGAGATGGAAGTGGAGGCGATCTTCATCCATGACGATTTCTGGGACCCCGTTAGCGTCTCTCGCAAGTGTCCGCATTCCATCCGACTCGGGATTTGCGGAGCATCCGTTGATTTTTTGCGAACTCCGTCCAGCGACGCTGGACTCCATCCGCGAGCTTCAGTCTCGGTCGTGCGCAAGGAACGAACGAACGAGATCGGCGTATGGGCTGCTCGCGTTTGCCGCGAGGAACCGCTCCGCCAAGACCGCTGCGCGCTCACGTTCTCCCGAGGTAGCGAGCGCTTCGATTCGAATGACCTCGATCTCGTGTGCGAAGAGGCCGGAGCGGAACTTCTCGTCGTAGCGATCGACGGCGCGCATACATGACGCGAAGTCTCCGCCTTCGAGAGCGGAACGGGCCACGGACACGAGCGCGAGCTCTTCGCTGAATGTCGTGCGGCTCGCGCCTCCCTGCGGGACGACGTCCGTGACGAGCGAGGGGGTGCTCTTTGCGCGAGGCGAGCCGACTTGCGAGCTCTTTGCGCGAGGCGAGCCGACTTGCGAGGCAACTCGAACGGACGGGAGCGCGGCGGGCACCGTGACGGCGACGGCCTTCGGCGGCGGCTCGTGATCGATCCGAACCGCGGACGCACGAGGTGCCGACGTCGAGTCCGTGACCGGCTCGAGCGGCGTCTCCGAGGCTCGAATGGGCGCGGCCGATTCGATCATCGTGACGTTCTGAATACCTGCATGCGTTTGAATCGTTGGCTCCGAATGCGCGGAGATCGATACGAGAGCAAGCACCGAGGCGCCGATCGCGGCGGCACCGATGACCAGCCTCGGGCTGAACCAGCGCCACGCATTCCAGCCGGACGCCGCCGCGGTTCGATCCGCGAGCGAGAGGGCGCTGTCGATCTGGTCACTCCCCGGCTCCTCGCTCTCGCTCGCGGCGATGAGCCGAGCAAAGTCCGAATCGTCCAGCATGAGGCGCCGCGGTCCCTTGATCATGTGCCTTCCTCGCGGCGCATGCATGCACGGTAACGTTCGAGTCGCGCGCTGAAATCGTCGCGAGCGCTGCGGAGGCGTGATGCCACCGTTCCCGGGGGGATCTCGAGAACGTCGGAGATCTCCTGCATCGTCATTCCTTCGATTTCGTACATGACGAACACGACACGAAAGCGTTCCTCGATCTCGGAGAGGAGGCGGTAGAGGATCGTTCGTGCCTTCTCGTCGTCGAGACGCTCGTCGGGCGAGGCCGCGGTTTCTTCCAGCTCGTTGTCCAGCTCGGAGAGATCCACGGAGACTTCACGTGCGTCCTTCCGTTTCAGGTGAGTTGCGATTCGAAACGCGGCACCGAACAAGAACGCGCGTTCGCGTCCAGGCGCGACGCCTTCGATCTTTCGGAGCGCTACGAAGAAGAGTTCCTGCGCCGCGTCGTCGGCCACGTGTCGCTCGAAGCCGAGTCGTCGAAGAAACCTCCAGACGGCCGAAAAGTGTTCACGCACGACCCCGCGCAGGTATGCGGCGCGCTCGAGCTCAGTCCACGCACGGCCGCGCTCGTCGTCCGCGACGCGGGCGGTCGCGACGGTTTCAGCAGCTGCGGAAGCGGCCGGGGTGCTCAGCACACTGGGTAGTGATGCGGGCCGCCGGCTCTGATCGGAAAAACGTCCGCGGGCGCTCAGGGCGCTCACATTCTTGCGCCGATGCCGAGACCCCCCAACAGGCCAAGCGGCGGGACGCTCGCAACGGTGGCACCGGTCGCGAGGACGAGGGGCTGTCGAACGGAAGGAATCGTCACGAGAACGGTAGAGCTAAGAAAGATCCGGTCCGACAGATCCACCGCCGCCCACACGGACGCGCCCACATCGAACCAAAAACTCGAGAGGCGGCGCACGTCGACGAACCCCTCGGCGGATGCGCGAAAGGTGCCGATGTTTGCCTCGGTGCATGGCACCACTTTCATGATCGGTGTGACCGATATCCGAAGCGGACACAAACGAATGTGTCCGGCCGTCCAGAGGAGGTCCACGCTCCCCCCCTGCAGGGCGCGCTCCTTCGGCAAGCTTTGACGGATCCCGAGACCAAGGCTCGGCTTCAGGACGGCGAGCCAACGAGGCTGTCCCGACTCTGGAGATTCGACCGTGATCGACGCGCCGACGCCGACGAGTCCGCCTCGAATCACCGCCGAGGTCGTCTCGACACGAACGTCCAAGGAGACTCCCGGCGACGTGCTCGCTGGAGGTGACGTTCGCACGGCACTCGGTGAAGTCGCTCGGGGAAGAGGGAGCGCCGATTCGTAGGGAGGCCGCGCCTCGGGGTTGCCTTCGGGCGCGGAGGCCTCCTCGGGCGGCCCGGAGGCGCCGGCTTTTCCGGGGCTCCCGGCTCCGCCGCCTCCGCCGGCTCGAGGGTCGATCGTCACGGCGACCATGACCGCAAGCGCTCGAGACACCTCCGTGCACGAAGGCCCGACGATCTCGCGTTCGGCGAGGATGCCGCTCTTGTTCGCGACGGCGAGCGTGCCGATCGTCTCGTGCGATGCCTCCGAGATCCTGACGCGAATCGTTCGAGACTCCGTCGTACCTTCGGGAACGTGGGCCCAACGCTCGGTATACGTCCGGACGGCCGCCAAAAAATCGGACTCCGATGGGCACTCAGGGCCCGTCTCGTAGTGGAGCGCGATTCGCTCCGCATCGGCGCGCGCAGTCGCCGGCGCCAAAATGAAGAGTCCGGCGATCACTACGAAATGTCGAAGGGAGCGCTTCATGACGAACTCAGAGCGCTTCATCTCCTCCGGAGCATGGGAACCATCTCGAACCTTACCTAGGCATGGTCGAGGATGTCCAGCGCCAGGTCGATGCGCTCCGGGAACTTACTCTCGCCTGCGCGCCGTCGCCGTCGCCGTCCCCGCCCGAGCTCATCAAGCAACTGCAGGGACACGACGGCAAGGCGTTGTCGTCTGTCGAGCCCACGCCGTCATCCGCCGGCTCAACGAAGGCTGCGATGGAACGCGCTCCTTCGCCAGCGTCGCAGAATGACCGTCGGACCGGCAAGCTGCGCTCGACGATTCCATCGATTGCTCGCCGCCGAAACATCGGGCGATGTCACCTCGCCGTGATGCGCGAACAGCGATTCAACGAATCCGACATCGCATATCTCTCGCGTCGCCGTATTCCCAGATCATCGCCGATGCAGGCGTCGCGGCCGACGAGCTCGGATGCAAACGGATCGAGATCGAACAGCTTTGGGAGAGTGGCGACGAGAGCATCGGCGAACTCGAAATTCGAAACTCGATTGAACGGGAGTCTGTCTTCAACGCTCAATGGGCCCGCGGAGCGTCCCGATGACGGCGCAACTCGGCATCGGGACGCGATGAGGTCTCAGTGACGTGCGCAAAGTACTTCCGCATGTCGTCATCGTTTTCGGGCGTCCGTTCTGGGCTTCTCGAATCGCGCAGAAGTCGAAGGCGCGCGCGGACGACACAAGCTCGCCCTGCTCACCGTTCGCCATCCAGCGGCACGCGCGACGAGCAAGGCGACAGCGGACTGGCTCTTGTCTCGACCGGACGTGCGTGAGGCGCGCAGAAGTTCGACACCATCGAATCGATGATCCCGCCCGTCTTGGAGGCGTTCGCGGTCCGGCCGTGTAGGACGCTGTCCGCGCTCGGGGGGTTGGCCATCTGCGGCACGATGCCCCGACCATCCTCCGATCTGCGGCGTCGTCGACCACCGACGAGCTTCCGACGCGCCCGGAGAGCTTCCGAAGTGCCCTGGAAGGCCACCGGCGCGCCTGAACGTGCTTCAGATGCGCGAAATCACGATGGCCGATGCGGCCGGGAACGTCAGCGGCGCGAGCGCGAGGGGCTCAAGTTCGCGAAATCACGTCTTCGATGCGCTCGTTGGCAGGTTCCGGAACGCGTCGGAAGCTCCAAGGACGCACCGGATGACCATCGAGCGCTCGTCGGAACGTCCAGTGACGCGCCAGCCGGCTATCGAGCGCACGGCAATAAGGCCGGCCGGCACGCCACGCGGCTGGCGCGGGCGTCAGGTACTTTCGCCGGCGAAAGCGCCCGTGGTCGAGCCCGACTTCGAGGCGGTCGAGCCGTTCTTTCCGCGCGTCACATTGCTAGGGCCCGCGGCTTCTCCATCGGCCGTCGGCGCGACGTCCGTCTTCTTTCGGACCTTCCGCTGCGCGAGGCCGAGGCGGAGGAGGTGATCGCGACGCTTGAACGTGACACGCGCCATCTCCGACCAGTCCTCGTACCAAGCGCGGAGCTCGACGAGGATGCGCTGGCGATCATCGGCCATCTGCACCGTCTCCTCCGACGGCGCGTCGTCGCGCGAGGTCCCTTCCTTCGCCACCTTCACGAGTGCACGCAGCCGCTTTCGCTCCGCCTCGGTGAGCCCACGCACTTCGAGCGTGGCAATCGCGGCGCGATCTGCCGGATGCTTGCTCTTCGCGAGCGTATCGAGCCGGTCGAGCAGCGTCTCGACGCCGAGAATCGCCGCCGCTCCCGTCGACGGTCCAAGCCCGGCGAGCACGGTCTTCGCTTGCTCGGGATGAAGCCGCCCGAGCGCCGCGCGAACGATCCGAAAGCCGTCTTCGTCCCAGGCGTCGATCTCGGCGATGGCATCGCGAACCTCGGGATCGACCTGCGACGCCGCCACCTCCCCTTCCCCGTCCGCGTCGTATCCACTCGCCGCCTGCAAGAGCGCCCATCCACGCCGATGTTCGTCGGCTGAATAGCCGCGCGCCTCGAGCCCTTTGCGGAGAACGGGCACCGTCCCGAGCGCCCGCAAGAACGCGACCACCCGCGCGGGCGTCGCCTCGAGCGTCTCCTGACTAACCGTGGACTCCCGCACCGGCAGCTTCGCGAGGTCGATTACCTTCTTCGTCATGATTGCCCCCTTCAAAGGAGGCACCACGCGTCAGCAAGCAACACGCACCTCGCGCGTCGCCTCGCCGCTGCCCCCGGAGCGAGAAGGTACAGGACGCGCCGGCCGAGGCAACGAGTAATACGACCTGCGCCAGCGCGCCGCGACGCAGGCAGACCACGTCTTGCCGGCAGTCGCAGCGCCGAGGCGTCTCTCGAGCCGTGGGGTCGTCAAGCGCTACACGTTTGCCATGACTTCGCGCAACGCCTCGATGCACCCGCGGAGAACGAGAAGTCGGTGAAGGCCGGTGCAAACTGAACCGTGACAGTTCTCGGGCTAGACAGGGAGCCTGCTCGACAAGCCTTCGACCTTCACGGCCCGGCACTGCCCCCGACAATAGCGAATCGTCGCTGCTCGTTGAGACGCGCGTTCGTGCACGGTCTACCGATCAGCTGGCCGTTAGCCCAAGGTATCCGCGTGATGGATCCGCGGCGTACAGATTCGAAATCGTCTGACCAGCGTTGAACGGGAAGCTACGCTGGCTCCTGAATGCTCGACGTCATCTACAGGTTTCGCCCGGTTGAGAATCTTCTTGGCAAGTTCAAAGAGCTTGAACGCCGACAGATCTACATGGCCCCCACTCACGAGCAAAACGACCCGATGGATGGGTACAAGAACGTGACCTTCCGTGGGGATGAAGTCCTCTGGGAGAATCTCCTCCGACACTATGTTCTCGCGCTCGTTTGGGTGATGACCAATATCCTGCTCCAGGACGACTTCGAAGAACCGAACATTCCCGCCACCTTGACCGAGGATGATCTACCAACAGACGAGCTTCGACGCCTCTATCGCGAAGCGAGCGATGCCTTCCTGAAGGAACCGGGACCAGCATCGCTCCTTACAATCGTGGTCCGGCTGCAAGAGCCGCTCCGGCGTGAAGGGGTTCGCATGATCCTAACACTGCTTAGCCCGGCGGCTTTTGCGGCAGTGACAGCGAGCTTTCACAAGCGAGGGCTTCTTCCTGCCCAACCTATCGAAATGCCAAAAACTCCCAGTCTCCACACCATCCTGGAGGCGTTCACGCACGGAACCACGGAGATCCCGGAAGCGCCCCTCGAGTCGCTCGCCTTCGTCCTTAACTCGGTATCAGCAGAGCAGGCGCTACGAATGCTTTTCAAGCTTGAGCATGACAAGGTCGGCGGGCGATCGCGCCACATGCACTATCTCTTATGGGGATTTCCCGCTCGCTACATAGATGAATTGATCGACCAACTGGTTCATCCACCATGGGGGGCAGCCTGCTTCTCGGCAACTTGCACCAACGCTGCTGTATGGGCAACCTATGGCGCGGGCCACTGCGGAGTCGCACTCGTCTACCGGCCCGTGACGGAAGAGGGACGGTCCTTCATTCCTCTGATCGGTGTTACCGGCTCGAGTACCGTCCTAGGCAAACCATCGAACCTGATAAAAGGAACGATTAAAGGCCAATTGCGACCGATCACCTACACTCGAGAGCTCCCCAAAATTGAGTTTTTCCAATCTCTTGGCACGATACCGCGCGGTAAGCTGGAGCGCGCGTGGCTATCGCTCGGGAACGGCAAGCGAAGCACGGTTGTCGATGGGATCCTCAAGGAGGACGCAGAGTGGAGACAATCGTACTGGGATTCCTTCGATCGAATCGTAACAACGAAACTCGAAGACTGGAAACACGAGGAAGAGTACAGGATCGTTCTGCCCGACATGCTTGGCTTGCGGCAAGACGATCCATATGTTGAATACGAGTTCTCAAGCCTCGTCGGCATCGTGTTTGGCATGAAGACGAACGAAAGCGACAAACTTGCCATTATGAAAGAGATTTGGCGCCAGTGTCAGGCGATAAACCGCGATGACTTCAGCTTTTACCGCATGGCCTTTCACGCCGAAAAGGGACAGCTCGTTCGCATCTGAGGAAATATTGGTGCAGACGCCACAGTGCGCGCTCAATACCGCGAACTGATGAACATCACGTTCTTCGAGCGCGCCCAGCACCAACCGTCAGACCGGTAGGTGGCGACGCGACGGTCGCGGCGCTGGCGGACGTGCACCGTCAAGCACATCCAGGCGGATGGCCCGAACTCCGCGTGCTCGTCGTCAGACAGACATCACCAAGAATCGTAATGCGGCCAATCACTACTCTTCTGCATCGCGAGATGAATCTGTTGGCTGGCGTCGCAGAGCATTCGCAGACTCGCGCGGCCGCGAAAGCTATCGGCGATGGCTTTCTCGGCGGATGAGCCGTTCTCCCAGCAGTGCGGAGGGCCAGAACTGCTTGCGAGTTCGCGTTGCGTGAGCACCAGCACGGGCGTTCGCCACTTCTGACGTCCCCACCGGGCGAGCCGAGCGAGCGTATCGATCTCGTCGGCTGTCAGTGTAGAACTCATGGATGCGAACACGAGAACCGCACCGGGGAAGTACTGCCCGAGCGCACGCATCTTCTTGACGTCCTTATCTTGAAAGGCGCCAAACGTCTTGCATTCGCCGAAGACCACTACGGGCGGATGACTGCGTCGAAACTTGCGTTCCCAGAAGAGCGCGAAGTCGGCTTCGAGATGAACATCCGCAGAGCGCAGGTCGATGCTCGGCACCCAAGTAATGCGATCCGAAGCGAAGCGTTCAAGAACTCGGATAGCTGCAGCGACCGTGAAGGCCCCGTGCGCGTGTCCTTCGACGGAGAACGGGCCGAGGGGTCGATACGCCCAGTTAGTCTTCCTGAAGGGTGATAACCCTGGAAAGGGGTAATGTTCCAGACAGCGACCACACCGAAGGCGATTGCGAAGGTCCTCCAGAGCGTACCAGTTCTCTTGACCACATTCGTCGCAAGAAATCTGGAGGCCGACCGCAAGGGCGCCGCGCTCCAGCCATTGCGTGAGGACGTTCTTAGTCGGAACGTCGTGGTTCCCGTGTACCTTCTTGAGCCGGCCGTGCAAAACGTCACCGCGAATGCTTCGCGATGCAGTCCTCGTGATTTCGTCGAAGAGCTTTATGATGTCGGGGTGCGTCGCCGTGCGGGTCCGTTCCGGGCCACCGAGAATTTCCAGGAGCCGGTTCGTGAGACGTCCTGCGCCCGAAACGGACACCTCGAATCTAGGTTTCGCCCATGCACGGAACACTTTCACACCGGTCGGTACCACCCATTCATGCGTCTGTCCGTCTGCCGAGTCGAAGATCGTCAGCCCCTCCGAGGAGAGATGCACCATCTCCATGCCGCGCCAGCGGGAAACGACCTCGCCAACGTCCTCGATCGGCCTAGGGAAGATACGCGCCAGACTCGGCGTGTCGTGCGAGTTCAGCTCGATCACGTTGGCCCACGAAGCGCGGCGCAAGTTCGGCGTGAAAGGTTCGAAGTTGGGAGCAAGCGTTTTGAACGAGAACGCCCCCTTCTCGACGGTCGCTTCGATGTCATCCTCCGCGGCCCGGACGCTAGGTCGATCGGCCTGATCAGCCTGGCGGACCTCAGGTGCCCACGCTCGCGGCATCTCAGTCTGCGTGTTGCGCGGACTTACGGGGATTACGGCTGCAGCGCGCTCGAAGGCATCAATCGCCAATGATCGCCCCTTGAGGATGACGGCGCCGAACTTTGCCGCCTCGGGAGCTAAGAACTTCGCGATCGGTAACGCTAGCTGCCCCACGAATGTGAGCGGAACCGGAAAGAGGCGCCATCCGAGGGCGCGAAGATTCCAACAGTCGACGAGATCATCGAAGGACTGAGGATCGAGTAATAGGGCCGCTCGTCGTCGCCACGGTGCAATGAGCGTGAGTCCCTTCGATCCGATCTGAAGAGGAGACAAGTTGTCCTTCTCGGGATCGAGCAGCGCAGGCGTGAACTCTACGCGTACACCGCCGAGCGTCTCAAAGTCACGTTCGAGGCCGCCGTGAGGACCCTGCGGGAATTCGCCGAACACGCACGCTGCGAAGCGACGAAGCTCGCCGCGTGCCCGCACGTTCACGAGGCTAGCCTTATGGCGCAGAACGAACGCGAATGTCTTGTCGTACGCGCGTTGGTAAAAGCCGCCGACGGAAACCCCTACGTCACCAAAGGCTTCATCCTGGAGCATCTCTCGTATCCGACGCACTCGGTCGGCCCTGATCCCAAACCGCTCAGGCTCGACCTTCTCAACGACGACGAAGTCCGGCTGAAAGTTGTCGATATACCCAGCCACGATCTCCCGACCGCTCTTTCGAGTGTTGAATGAAGTTGGCGCGCGCTCGTACGCCGGGATGATGAGGTTGTACTTCCCGCCCCAGAGGACGGTACAAAGCTGAAAGGCGAGGCGAAGCTCATGCATGTCGCCCGGCCTGACCAAGAAGGCGAACCGCAGCGGCCTCAAACGACGCCGAACTGTTATCCGTGCCACGTCTTACTCCTATTGATGTGCTAGCCGGAGGTCTTGTGCTGGCGATCGTATCGCTCCGCCACAAGCGTGATGCAGGGCCTGGGGGACGAGCGAGCCACTTGCTCGTCGACGCCGACCCCGGGCGGCCCCCCATCCACCGCTCGCCTCCGTGGGCACGCGCCAGCCACTGGCGGATCAGGCACGTGTCGTTCCGGCGCGATGTCGCGCCATGCGGAGCTTATGACACGTTGATGTTTCCGCTCGCGTCGTTCGACACGACCGGGTCAATGGTTTCCCAGGTCGCCCCTACCCCTTCGCCGTCGAGGACGAGCCTAACGCCCCTCAATACGCCGTTGGTCTCCAGTATGTAGAGTCCAATGCGTCCATCTAATTCACGACGAATCCAGAGATTGTCGAATGGCAATCCGCGCGACATCGTGAAGGAATCCGCTTTATCGGTGACTTGTCGCGAAAAGACCCAGTCTCCGTCAAGAGGCGCTGGACCGGCATTGTAGACCTCACCTCGGACACGATATGAGGAGTGAGGCGTCGAGCGAACGCCACGCGCTGCCGCCGCGCGCTCAGAAAACTCTACGAGTACATGATAGAGACGCTTGCCAGTGGTCGCGAGATCATCTGCTCGTGTCCTCTGCTCGTGGACCTGTTCCTCAATTTCCGCACGAAGCCGGTATGGAAAGTGCGGTACTGCCGCATCGTACGGCCCAATATGACGTTCGAAAATGGCTAGCCCCGCGGCAGGGACGCTTCCCTGAGCTAGTAACGCCGCCATATTGACTTTTGCGACTGCCACCCCCTTGAGCGCCGCCTTCTCGTACGCGAGGTACGCGAGGGACGTCAGGTCGGCAGCTGCGAGCGCGATTCCCTCCGCATTGGCGGAGATTCCGTCTGCGACGGCCTTGCTGTAGCGACGCGCGAGGTAGACTGACAGTTGATTAGATGAGAGGGACTGCGCGAGATCGATCGCCGGTCTGATCACCCTTGCTAGATTGTCCGCCGTCGACACCGACAGAGCACGACAGAGCAGCAAGAGTCTCGCGACGGGCTCCGCACTCCCGTAAGTTTTAAACAACTGAATCGCGCCCATGGCAGACATGTCACGATCGGAATCGGCAATAGCAGTCCAAAGAACGCTCGCTGCCTCGTCGTGACGCCCCACCAAGGAAAGACTCTGAGCGAGGCTCTCGGTCGCGAGTTCGCGAATGGTAGAGTCGGGCGTCAGCTCGAGACATCGCGTGAGGTGGACGATCTTCACGTGATGCCGTGGCTCATAGGTCGCGCGCCAGAATTGATACTCCGCCAAAGATTCGCCGTCGCGCGCTAGTCTTTCAAGCTCGACGAGCTTTTGCGACTCCTTGATCTGCTTGTCATAGACGATTCGTGCGAGCCTCACCCTCGTCAATCGTGGGACGTCGGAGGCCGCATCAGTTTCCAATTTCGCGAACGCCGCCACCCCTTCTTCCTGTCGGCCGCCGACAAGGTGCTGTATCGCTCGCGCGAGGTCGTCGGTGCCCTCCTCAGCATCATCGGTCTCTGCATCCGGATACTTGCGCAACACACGCTCGAATGAGCTGTACCTCGTGCCAAAGCGCGGCTTCACCGTTCCCCCAACGGCGTTCGCGAGCTCAGTTATCAAAAGCCGCATCTTCTCCTGATCGAGAGCATTCGTAGCCTGATATCCACCGAGCGTATTGGGTAGATCCTCGGGCTTCGTGTCCACAAGTAGAGGCGCATACAAACAGTTCCGTCCCCACGCTGCGCCAGCCTCGAAGAAGATCCACTCTCGGTCCTTCGACGCTTGGGTGATGAGTCCAACGAACGCGCGAACGCTGCCAGCCGCCTGCTGCATTTGCGGGATGGCGCCGACGTTTGAGGGACGAATTCCACCCTCGCCAGAGACGAAAACGTTCGGCTGTGGGTCGATCGAACCCTCGATCAGACGTTTCAGAGCAGCGGCAATTCGCTCATCCGGCGAGATCTTGTAAGAGATGAAGATCTGAGGCGCCCCTGGACCTGGGACGTCAGCCGATTGCTCGCTCGCGCCAGCGGCACTGATCCGACTGGACAGGAGAGCGCTCGCACCGCTGTCCGGCTCGAGTTTAATGATCGCGGGGGTGTTCGCTCCGGCCTCGTCTCGCACAACCTCGGCGCCATGTACGTCGTTCATGCTTACCCTTCGCGGTCCGTTAGGTGCCCCAGCGCTGCTCGATGGCTACACCAACGACAACGCGCTTCTGGCAACGCTAGCAGCCTGAGAGGCATGACGCAGAGATTCCGGGTTGAAGCAGGATAGCGCCCGGCGGTGCGCGGCGCCTTCGGTGACGTGCGCCGCGCTACACGAATACCCGTCCAGCGTTCCTAGTGGCTCGGGCAGAGGGACATTCCGCAGTGTCCCGTCAGGTCACACCCGTGGCGGCACTGACTCGGGTACGAGACCTTTCGCGAGCAGGGAGCACCATCCTCCAAGAGGGGCTGGCAGGTGCCTGTCGCTTGGTCGCAGAAGGCCTCATCCGGTTGGCACATGCCGTTCAGACATGGGCCGCTGGCCGGGGGCTCTTGGCATTTGCCCTGGACGCACTGCAGCGGCCATTGGCAGCCCGAGCTTCCGTTGCTGACGCCCGTCGGCGTCAGGCAGTCTGCCCCCACAGGAGCTGGGGGTTGCAGTGGCCCGTTGCGTCGACCGAAGTACCGTAGCCGGCGCACAGGAGACCATCGGCACATCCAGGATTCTCGAGCACGCAGGAGCCGCTGTCTTGGACGACCGGCTTGCAGATGCCGCCCGTGGGAATGAGGCCGGCGCAGTAGAGACCGGCATCGCACTGTGCGCCGAAGATGGAGCATGGCTGGCCTGTTTCGGCGATGACGACAGGGGGGAATCGGCAAACACGTAAGCGCGATGGGGTCGCATTGGAGACCGGAGTCCGGCACGCACGCGCCCTTGTTCGCGACGCAGGGAGTCGGCACACCGTTGACCGTGCAGCTGCCATCGTTCGGGTCGCTGGTGCTCGTACCGCAAGACTCGCCCTGGTTCCGGTACGCGAGGCACGTCCCGGGACACGAGCCTGCGTAAACACACGTGCCACCGACGCATTCCAGATCGCTCGTGCAAGCGCTCCCCTGCGCTTCCCTGGCTCCCCGCGGCGGTCTCGCTCTTCCCGCCGCAAGCTTGCGCGAAGCCGACCGACATGGCGAGTGCCGGTGCAAACCATGAAAAGAGCCTGAACGGCTTGCGCATCGACGGCGATCTTACCATTGACCGCGCGGGAGTCCGGCGGCGGGCGGTAGTCTCTGGAGGTCGGGAACGACGGCAGTTTCTCCAGTTGAGCTGCGTGCCCACCTTGTTCGGTCGTTGTCAGGCCGCGGGTTCGGCGCGGACCTGATCGGGCGTCCGGCCTGTCCACTTGTGGAAGGCGCGGAAGAACGAGTTTGGATCCTCGAAGCCGAGGAGGAAGCTGATCTCCGCGCCGCTCATGCGCGAGGTCCTCAGATAGTGGCGCGCCAGATCTTCGCGCGTGCGGTCGAGGACGTCTTGGAACGTGACGTCCTCGTCCTTGAGGCGCCGCTGGAGCGTACGCGCACTCGCGCCGAGTTTACGGGCCACCGCGTCCATCGACACCGCGCCCGCCGGCAACAGCTCGAGTAGCGCCGCGCGCACGCGGTCGGTGCACGAGGCCGCCTCGTCGAGCTCGGAGAGGCGACGCCGCAGCTCCGGCTCGAAGATGTCCCACATCTTGGCGTTGGCCGTCAGGAACGGCAGCGTCGCGTCCTCGGGGCGAAACACCACCCGTGGCCGGGGGCCCTCGGTGGCGGCGACCCCGAAATGCTCGACGTACGCCTCCCGCGGTGCGACGACGCGCGGCGTACGCACTTCGACCGGGCAGACGCGCGCGCGTGTGCCGAGGCGAGCGAGCTGGACGAAGAACGCGAGCTCCCCGTCGATCAAGGCCGCGGGCGGGGCCTCCGTCGTGTCGAGCCATTCGAGCTCGAGGGCCGTGCCGCGACGGCCGATATCGACATGCAGCGTGGCCGGCGCGATGAGCCGCTTGTACGTCGCGACACGCCCGACAGCTTCGTCGAGCGCGCGGCTGCAGAGCGCGGCAAAGAGCGGCGCATCGAACGACTCCGCCGAGACCTTGGCCCCCAAGCGCAAGCCAATCGTCGGTCCCCCGAGCCGCTCGATGCAGTCCCAGAGTCGAAAGTACTCCGCCGAGGCGAGAAGCGTGGGCCGCGCGAAGAGATCGTCGGGCAAGGCGGCGCGTCGCACCACGTCGGCGGGAACCAGCCCCACGTCGGTGAGCATCACGCGCCACCCCGGCCCGACCGGCCAACCTTTGCTCGACATCGCGCTCCCTTGCCTCCCTATTACAGGCCGAGCTGCTTCTTGAGTCCACCGATGAACGTCGCGTCGTCGAGAACCTTGCGGCTCTGGAGCAGCTCCGCTGCATCCGGTCCTGCCGTGTACCGCAGCTGGTCCGTTCCGTCCGTCACCGCGCCAAAGATGACTTCGGCGACGACCTCGGGCTCCGAGCCTCCCGTCATCGCCGCCATCGCCCCCATGAACTGCTGCACGAACGGCTGATACTCGGCGAGCGACGCGTCGTTGGTGAAGTCGAACGACCGTCCCGCGAAGTCGGTCTTCACCATGCCCGGCTCGACGATCTTCACCTTCACGCCGACCATCGCGAGCTCGTAATGCAGCGCCTCGCTGAGCCCCTCCACCGCGAACTTGGTGCCGTGATAGAGCGTCCCCAGCGGGAACGTCATCTTGCCGCCGATCGACGAGACGTTGACGATCACGCCGCTCTTCCGCGCGCGGAAGTGAGGGAGCACGGCCTTCGTCGTCTCGAGCAGCCCGAACACGTTCGTCGCGAACACCCGCTCGATCTTGTCCATCGGCGTCGCTTCGAGCAGCCCATACGCGCCGTACCCCGCGTTGTTGAGCAGCACGTCGATCGCGCCGAACCGCTCGATGCCCGCGCCGACCGCCGCCGTGATCGACGCGGAGTCATGCACGTCGAGCCGGGTGACGAGCACGTTCGGCAGCGCCGCCAGCTCCGCCCCCACCTCCGGCTGCCGCATCGTCGCGACGACGTTCCAGCCCCGCGCCGCAAAGTACTTCGCCGTCGCCTTGCCGATGCCGCTCGAGCTACCCGTGATCAGAATCGTCTTGCTCATGGCCCGTTCTCCTTGGCACCAACCTAGAGAGCCCAAGCAGCCACCGCACTCGCAAGACACGACGACCGACTCGCCAATCACGCCACGCCTCGAGCCCGCTTCAACTCCGGCCGGGCACCGGGTATCCATGGGAGGCGATGGGCATCGACACACGGCTCCTCCTCCGAATGCCTTCCACGCTGTCGCTGGAGGACTGCTTCGGCGAATGGCTGCGGCTAGCCCTGGCCGAGATGCCTGAGGAACAGCGCGGCGCGATGAAGGCGATGATGCTGACCGGGGTGGGACCGCGGCTCGCTGACGGAACGCTCGTCTTCCACTCGAACGTTCACTTCGCGCCCCCTCGCCAGGCGCTCGAACGGGGCGTGGCCGACATGCTCAACGCGCTCGGGGCGGAAGGCGCGGCCGTCCGCGATGCGCTCGCGGGCATCAAGTTCGAACCGGCGCCGGAGTTCAAACGCGCTCTCGGAGACTTCCGTGCGCGCGGTGGAGTCGAGGGCGCGTTCGAGCGGTTTCGCGAGGCTGTCGCCGAGGAGCTCGTGGGGCGATTCGGCGCGTCACTGAAAGAGATGCATGACGACGCGCGCGGCGTGCTCGCGTTTCCGGAGCTCGTCGAGATGCATGCTTCGACGTACGACGCGGCGGTGGCGCAAGTCGAACCTCACGGCGTGTGGCTCCCCTTCCCGCCCACGATACCGCAATAGCGTCGCCGCGCCCCTCGCAATCCACGAAGCCCGTGTCTACTGGGGCTCCCGCCTCGCGGATTCGAGCGATCGCTTCGATTAGCGGCCTAGTCCAGACTGCAGCTGGGCGGGAACGCGCGCGCCCTGAATCCGGATCTGCGCTGCGGCCTCTTCGATGCGCTGCAGATCGGCGGATGTCAGCTCGACATCCAGCGCGGCCAGGTTCTCTTTCAACCTCTCGAGTTTCGTCGTGCCGGGGATCGGAACGAACCAGGGCTTCTGCGCGAGCACCCATGCGAGAGCGATCTGGGCCGGCGTGGCCCCCTTGTCGTTAGCAATTCGCTGCAGCAACTCGACGAGCGCCGTATTGGCCCGCATGGCGTCCGGGCTGAAGCGCGGAAGCATACGGCGTAGGTCGCCATCGGCGAGCGGCGTGGTGGAGTTGATCTTACCGGTTAGAAACCCTTTGCCGAGTGGGCTGAAAGGCACGAGTCCGATGCCCAGCTCCTGCAGCGTGGGGACGATCTCGGCTTCGAGCTCGCGCGTCCAGAGCGAATACTCGCTCTGCAGCGCCGTCACGGGCTGTACCCGATGCGCGCGGCGAATCGTCGTTGCGCCGGCCTCCGACAGGCCGAAATGCTTCACCTTGCCTTCCGCGATCAGGTCCTTGACCGTGCCGGCCACGTCTTCGATGGGAACCTGGGGGTCGACGCGGTGCTGGTACAGGAGATCGATGCATTCGGTTCGGAGACGCTTCAGGGAGGCCTCCGTCACTCGACGAATCTGCTCGGGCCGGCTGTCGACGCCCGAGAGCGGGCTCGGCCCATGTTCGCCGTGCTTGATGCCGAACTTGGTGGCGATCACGACCTGATCACGCACGGGGGCCAGCGCCGCGCCGACGAGCTCTTCATTCGTGAATGGTCCGTAGACTTCGGCTGTGTCGAAGAACGTGACACCGAGGTCCACCGCCGAACGCAGCAGCTTCGTCATCTCCGTCTTATCTCGAGGCGGACCGTAGAAGAAGCTCATGCCCATGCAGCCCAGGCCCAGGGCCGAGACTTCGAGTTTGTCTCCGAGTTTGCGCTTTTGCATCGAATCTCTTTCAGGCTCGCACGCGGCTCGCTGGCGCCGTGACCGTCCTGCGCTTTCGTGGCACGCACCCTACGAACGGCAGGCTGGGCCCACCAGACGGCGAAGTTATCCTGGGACCGCCACCACCAGCTTCAGGAGCGCCACGGCGGGGCTGAGCAGGCGATGCGTCGCCGCAGTCCGTACGCTACCCTGTCTGGCGTGACCGCCTCTTCGTCCAAGCGCGCCGAGCTGGCCGCATTCCTGCGTGACCGCCGCGGCCGCATCAGCCCGGCGGACGTCGGATTGCCGATTGGCGCGCGTCGGCGCACTCCGGGGCTCCGGCGCGAGGAGGTAGCGCTCCTCGCCGACGTCGGTGCGAGTTGGTACACGTGGCTCGAGCAAGGGCGCGATATCCAGGTTTCGGAAGCGTTGCTCGAGCGACTCACGAGCGCGCTGCGCCTCGACGCGGCGGAACGTTCCTACCTTTTCGAGCTTGCCCAAGGTCGCTCGCCACGCGCGGTCGACGCGCCGCCACCGAGCGTGAGCCCCATGCTCGAGCGCATGATCGAGGGGCATCGCTTTCCGGTCACCGTCTCGACGCTGCGCTGGGACGTCGTCGCGATGAACGGGCCTGCGCTGAAACTATGGGGCGATATGCGTGGCACGAACGCCATGCGAAACATGTTCCTCGGAGAGGTATCGCCGTTCGCCACGGTCGAGCGCGAGGCCCACGCACGAAACCTCGTTGCCCGCTTCCGCACGGAAGCCGCGCGCGCGAGTGATCACGAAATGTTCCAGGAGATCGCCGACGAGCTCGTGGCCGGGAGCCATGAGTTTCGACAACTCTGGACTCAGCATGACCTGTTCGCCGAGCCCGAGGGCACGAAGATCGTCGACGTTCCCGGCACCGGCCGCATCGAAATCGAACACGTGACGCTGATGCACGTCGAGCCGGACGCACGCACGCTCCGAGTCCTCTTCTATGCTCCCGTGGGCGCCGAGAGCGCGCAGCGAATGGCTCGCTGTCTGGAGCTCGATTAGCGCGAGAACGTCAGCGAGCGTTCTTCGGCGCTCTGCCTAGATTGCCCAGGAACTCGATCATCCAGCCCGGGTATTCGGCGGGCAGTTCACTCACCTTGTCGAGTTCGGCGAGCTCGGCGGGGTCGAGCACGAAGTCGCTCGCCTTCAGGTTGTCCCTGAGCTGCTCCTCGTTCTTCGCGCCGACGATGACGGCAGAGACGTGGGGCTTTGCGAGCAGCCACGCCAGCGCGACGCACGCGACGCTCGCGCCCTTGGCGTCGCCAATCTTCCGCATCGCGTCGATGCAGTCGAAGGCGCGGTCCTTGTTGACGGGCGGGAAATCGAAGCTGGCTCGGCGCGAGCCGTCAGGACCTTTGCCGTCACGACCATGCTTTCCGGACAAAAGGCCCCCGGAGAGCGGGCTCCACACCATGAGCCCCATCTGCGCGTCGTTCAGTAGAGGCACGAGTTCGCGTTCGAGATCGCGGGTGGCGATCGTGTAGTGGGCTTGCAACGACTCGAAGCGAGCCCAACCATGGCGCGCGGCGATGCCGTTGGCCTTGGCGAGCTGCCATGCTGCGAGATTCGAGCAGCCGACGTAACGCACCTTGCCAGAACGGACAACGTGGTCGAGGGCCCGCAGCGTCTCGTCGAAGGGGGTCACCGGGTCGAAGCCGTGAATCTGGTAGAGATCGACCCAGTCGGTCCCGAGGCGCTTCAGGCTGCCCTCGATGGAGCTCATGATGTGAGCGCGGGAGAGGCCCTGCTGGTTCGGACCAGTGCCGACCTTGCCGCGCACCTTCGTGGCGAGCACGATGTCCTTGCGGCGCGCGCCGAGGGCTTTGCCGAGGATCTTCTCGGACTCGCCCTCGGAGTAGACGTCAGCGGTGTCGAAGAAATTGATGCCGCTCTCGAGCGAGATTGACACGAGCTCGTCGGCCTCGGCCTGGGCCGTCTTACCAATGGGCTCGTAGAAGCCCCTCCCGCCGAATGTCATCGCTCCGAAACAGAGTTCCGAGACGTAAAGGCCAGTGCGGCCGAACAGTCTGTAACGCATGCGCAATTCTCCAATGACGCTGGCCACCGGACACCCCGGTCGGCCTGCTCACGGCGCTCACGATACGACCGGCGTGAAGGGTTGCCAGAGGGAGGCTTTATCCTGGGCCTGCCACCACCGGCCTGAAGGCGTAGCGGCTTAGGGCTTCTTTAGCCCTCGGTTCTTGCGGACCTCGTGGGCTTCGACGAGCGGGTGAACGTAACGTCCTATCGCCATGGACCGCGCCGGACGCTTGCCGAGGAAACGACGTCACGTTGACCACACCTCTTCGTCGGCGACGTCGACTCCGGCAAGAACCTCGCCGGCCTTTACTCGCTGGTGGCGACATGTGAGTCGCGCGGAATCAACCTAATCGTGTCGTAAACGATGCCCTGATCCTCCTCGACGTGTTGCAGGTAGAGATTCAGGACGGCGCAGTCGAGATGCCGCAGCTCTTTGTCGGACTACGGGTGCCCTTCAAGTTCGCCCGAGCACCGGCTTACCATGCCCTGCTTGGGAATCGATACGCGGCTCCTTCTCAGAATGCCTCCCACGCTGTCGCTGGAGGACTGCCTCGGCGAATCGCTGCGCCTGGCGTTGGGCGAGTTGCCTGACGAACAGCGCGTCACGATGAGGGAGATGATGCTGACCGCGGCGGTGATGCGTGGTCCGACCTACGACGCTGCTGTGGCGCAAGTCGAACGTCACGGGGTGTGGCTCCCCTTCCCGCCCGCGACGGGGCAATAGCGTGTGGCATGGCGAGCGGTGCCCGCGACGAGCTACTTGGCCAGCGTGGTTCCTTTGATGAGGACGTAACGGTACTGGTTAACGAATACGTTGGCCGAGTTCAGCTTCGTGCTGGCGTCCACGGAGGATGTGAATTCAATCACGCCATCGAGAGCCGTGGCTTGAAGATACGTCCCCGTCTTCGGGTCCGTGTATGGCAAGGTCAAGACTGCCGGAGATGCTCCGGTATCGACGTTGAGGTAAACGCGCACATCGCCTTTGAGCAGTATGTCGCTACTGAGCTCGGGGGCAGCGATCCCCGCGACGTACGTATTCGAGGCGGCGTCGTGGGTGAACGTCACGTTCAGCCAATTGGAATAAATGACGGACGCCGCGCCGTTCGTAGCGTCCTCGCCATTGGTCCCGTTGGTTCCGTTCGTGCCGGTGGTGCCGTTCGCGCCGGTGGCACCGGTATCACCCTTGGGCCCCTGGGCGCCCTGCGGGCCAGCGGGACCGGGGCTGCCATCCTCACCACTGCACGAGGCCACGGCGAGACAGAGGACGAGCAGCGCTGGAATCGATGACACCGGGGCAAAGCTACAACCGAATCGCATGCGCTCGGACTTTACTCGGGGCCGTGCGCGCCGCACGAAGCGAGCGCTCATATGCGTACGATTGGATCGCTTTATGGATAAATCCCCGCCCGGAGGATCGCTTTCTGGATAGTCGATCTCGGTGAGCGAGGTGCGCGAGCTCGGCCGTCGTCTTTCGCATTCTGGACAGCTCGTTTCGTAAAGCGGATCGCGGCTCGACATTCGTCGCGCTCGCGCGATCCGACTGTTAGACGAACTTTCGATGAGGAAGCATCTCTGGCTCGCGGCAGTGCCGTTGGTTCTCGCCGGCGCGATCGCAGCGTGTGGCGGTGACGACACGACTTCCGGCAACGGGACGAACGCGGGCGCCGATGGGGGTGGGCCCGCGAACGATGTGGAGCCGGTCGTGGTTCGAACCATCGAGCGCGATGGTTTCTCCAACGGAAAGCTGACGGACAAGACGCTCGATTGGTTCGTTGGGCTGTCGGCGATCGTGACCGTCGACGGCGTCACGAAGACGATCGCGGGGACCGTCGACCGAGCCACGGGCGTGGGCACCATCGCGGGCGTGCCGCATGTCCCGTTCGTCCTCGAAATGCGCGAGGGAGGAGAGAACGGAGCTCCGTTGGTGATCCGACGCTACCCCTCGAGCGAGCTGCGGAGCGTCCGCCTTGGTCCGAACTACTGGCGGCGGGGAGACACCGTCGCGATGACGTCGGACACGCGGCTCGCGTTGACCATCGACGCCCCCCAAAGTTTCAACGACTCCTCGTTCTGGTGGCTCAGTCCGGAGTCCCAGTTCGCGCGTCGGATGGATTGGGTGGACCCCACAGTGTGGACCTCGCCCAACGAGACCAACGTTCCTGGCAAAGACGCAACATCGGCCACGGATTGGACGGCGGGCGGCGACGCTCTCGTCCAACCCTATGGTGCGGACGCGAGCGGCCTCCCGGTCGCCGCCTCAGGCGACCACCTGTTCTTGCTCCAGAATCAGTGGTCGACCTTCGCTGGACCGCCCGAAACGTCCAACGCCTGGCACAACGCAGAGCTCTCGTCCGTCGTGGGCATGATCGCGTACACCGATGAGACGCTCGCCAACGGGACCGTCAACACCCTCCGCGGAACGCTCGCTTCACCGCCGACGGAGAAGGTGAGCCTCGACTTCCGCGGCTCGACCTTCGCAGCGTTCCGGAATCTCGCGAAGTATCCGCCTGGCGCCTATGCCGCGGCGGAGATCGCGGTGACTCGCGAGGTCGGGCCGGGCCCGGAGCTCTTCGCCGCGACGACCATTCCGTCGTGGGCTCTCTTCTCGAACGGCGAGCCCGACGGCGTGCGCTACGACGATCCCGGTGACCTCGCCGTCACCCTGGATCTCCCGCACTTGCAACTCCCCAACCTTCGCGAGTTCGTCAACACGACCTACACCTGGGGCGTCAAAGTGAACACGCGCGCGGGTGAGGTCCTCTACACGACGGCCTCCACCGTCATGCACCGCAAGACGTCGACGACGATCACCTCCGCGCTCGAGCTCGGCCCGGTCCAGAACCTCACCGTCGGCGATTCTCCGCTCGGCTGGGACGGTCAGGGTGTCGTCCAGGCAGGTGACCTCACCGTCCGTTTCGACGCCCCCGCGCTCGGCACTCCCGAATACTACGTCGTGAAGGCGTCGTTGCTCAGACCGCGAAAAGACTACGAAGGAGACACGTCGTACGGCGTCGCGTACATCACCACGCGCGAGACGAGCGCCGTGATCCCCGCCGACGTCCTTCGACCCGGCTCGATGTACTTCGTGAGCGTCGCCGCCGTCCGTGACGGCTCGGACTTCGCCGAACCGACGGTCGTGAAGAGCGAAGACGCCGTCTCGACGAGCATCTTCTCTCCCCCCTTCGTCGTCCAATAACGCTGGTTCGCGCCCATCTGGCCGGCACCTCGGCGAAGTCTCGAAGGTGTCGGCGTGGAGAGCTTCAGTCCGATCGGCCGCGAGATGATAGGTTGGGTGCGCGATGGATTTCGACGCTGCCCTGGTCGACGAGCTGCGCCGCGTGCACGGCATCCACACCGTCATCCTCTACGGATCGTACGCTCGGGGTGACGCGACCTCGGAGAGCGATATCGACGTCGCGGGGTTCGCCGATACGTCCGAGATCGTCCGCGATGCGCGGATCTGGAACGGACGGTACCTCGACGGGTTCGTTTACCCCACGTCGAAGCTCGTCGCCCCGCCCGTCGAGGAGATGCTGAAGTTTCGTTTCGCGCGCGTCCTCTGCGACGAACGCGACCTCGCGAAGCCCTTCCTCGCCGCCGTCGGCGCGCTCGATCGACAGGGCCCCGCGCCTCTGTCCGAGCCCGAAGCGCGCATGCGGCGCGTCTGGGCGAAGAAGATGCTCGGGCGGATCCGGCGTGACGACATCGAAGGACGCTACCGACGGCACTGGCTTCTCTACCAGCTCCTCGAAGATCACTTCGCGCTTCGTGGCACGTGGTACCGCGGGCCGAAAGAGGCACTGGCAAGCCTACGCGACGAGGCCCCCTCAACGTTCGCCGCCTTCGAGCGCGCGCTCGATCCCGCCTCGCCGCCCGAGGCGCTCGAGGCACTGGTCGAGCACGTCACCGTGGCGAGTGGCTGACGAGGTCGTCATCGTCGCAACCCAGCAGCATGCTCAGGCCATCAGGCTGGCCACCCGCTCCGCCAGCGCCGCGATGGTCATGCTCGGGCCAATGCCGGGCGAGCGGGGGTAGAGCGAGCCGTCCGCGACGTAGAGGCCCGGGTGGCCGAAGACCTGGCCGAGATGATCGGTGAAACCGTCCTCGGCGGTCCTGCCCATCGAACAGCCACCGAGCGGGTGCACCGTGAAGAGGCCGTCGGGATCGCCGCCCGTGAGAAAGGCCGGCCACGTCCGGCGCGGATGATAGGAATGCGCGACGCGCATCAGGGCCGACTCCATCTCGTCGTAGAGCGCCGGGTCGAGCGAGCGTCCAACGCTGGTCGTCAGCCCCACGCCGTCGAAGGCGAGGGTCCCGGTCGAGCCGTCGCGGCCCATGCAGAACAGCATCGTCGAGCGTCGCAGCAGGTTGCGCAAAAGGCCCGGCAGCGGCAGCTCCTGCACCGGAAGACCGACTTCGCCGAGCACGAAGCGCAGGCCGTCGCCGTCGTCGCGGTGAATGCGCGAGAGCGCCCCGAACGACGGGCCATACGAAGAGTCGTGCAGGGCCGTCGTTCGCCAGAGCAAGGCTGCGAAGTCGGCATTGGGCGAGAAGTGCCGGCCGAGCGTCGCCGGCAGGCCGGGCAGGCCGCCGTGGCCGTCGCGGGCATCGAACAGGAGCCGCTGCGTGTTGAGCCCACCGGCGGCGAGCACCAGACGCGGGGCCGATTCCTCGTGCGTCTGTCCCGAGCGATGGTCGCGATAGCGCACCGTGTAGCCGCCGCCCTCGCCACGCGCGATTGCCAGCACTTCGCAGAGCGGACGCAGCTCGGCGCCGTGGCGCAAGGCCCATGGCACGTACGTGAGATCGAGCGTCGTCTTCGAGCCGTCCCGGCAGCCGACGAAGACGTCGCCGGTGAAGGTCGAAGAGCGCTGCTCGACGCCGGCCGCGTTGACGACCGCCTCGGGATGCGCGGGATCACGTCCCCACGCGATGGCGAGGTCGGTGTGCTCGGACGGCGGCAGGCCGGCGTCGGCGACCGCCTGCGCGAAGACGCGATCCTTCTCGGACGGCATGGGTACCGGCTGGGGCCGCAGCATCTCGCGCACACGTTCGAAGTACGGACCCATCTCGGCGGCGGTGATCTCGGGTGGGAAGGCGTCGAAGAAGGCCGCGTCGGGCTGCTCGAGGATGGCCGTGTAAATGTGCGAGCCGCCGCCGACGCCGCTCGCGGTCACCGACGTCAGGTGCTCGAAGAGATGGCCCTCGAGCAGGCCGTCGGCGTTGTAGAGGCGCTCGCGCCTCCGCCCGCGGCGCGCCACGCGCAGGTTGCGCACCAGCTTGCGCGCGCCGAGCGCACCCCGCGGCAGCTCGCGACGATCGCTCTCGGCGCGGTCGCGCTGCAGCGGCCCCCACCACGGTCCGCGCTCGAGAATGAGCGTGCGCAGGCCGCGCTCCGCAAGCCTCGCGGCGCACACCGAGCCCCCAAAACCAGAGCCGACGACGATCACGTCCAAGGTCATTGCTCGAACGCCTCCCGGAGCAGAAACCGTTCCTGCGTCCCGACAACGACCTCAGGCGATCCGCTGGTCAGAATCCGGCCAAGAGCAGCCCTTCGCCGGGCGAGCCTTTTCGGGCTGACGCTTGAACTCGGCGAACGAGACGGCCTGGCTCGCCTCAAATCGCGGTAATAGACGATTGCAAGGAGAACCCCATGATCAAGGTCACCGTGATGTATCCGTACACCGAAGGCGCGCGCTTCGACCACGCCTACTACCGCGACCGGCACATGCCGATGATGAAGGCGTGGCTCGGCAATGCCTGCGCCTACTACACCGTCGAAAAAGGCCTGGCCGGCAGAGCGCCCGGTGCACCGCCCGCCTTCGTGGCGATGTGCGCGTTCATCTGTGATTCGGTCGAAGGCTACCGGGCCGCCATACAGGAGCACTCCGCCGAGATCATGGGCGACATCGCCAACTACACCGACATCGCGCCGGTGATCCAGTTCAGCGAGGTCGTCGTCGAGCGGTCGGATCGTTGAACGTACCGGATCGAGTCTGACGACACCCGGGCGCCATCTCGTCGATGCGCTCCTCGCACGCGGCGCGCGCCGTCATCGCGCGAAAGAATCCGCGGGTCGAGGCCGCGGCGAACGTTCGTGGCTCTTCTCCTCGAAGGACTGCCGCAGGTCCGGAAGACTTGCCGTCAAGACGCTGAACTCTTGTTTCGGAAGACTGAGAACGTCCGTTGGCTCGACGCAGCGAAGGGTCGCGTTGCGCATCCTCTCCTCGAGGAGCGCCGTCTCGCCGAAATACTCGCCCGGCCCAAGGACGGCGACCCGAGACGCGGCGCCAGCCGTCTCTTGCCACACCTCGACGCTCCCGCGGACAATGATGTAGAGGCGATCCCCGACGTCGCCCTGGTGAAAGACCTCCTCGTCCGGCTCGAAATGCTCGCGCGTCACGCCGACGCCGGTATCGAGTCGAAGCTGTACGAGATCGGGCGCCAGGAACAGGTCGAGCATCCACGAGACGGCGACTTTGAGGCGTCGAGCCCATCGCGGAATCTTCATCAAGTAGATTGTCCGCCAGAGGAACCACGCGGCGAATCCCGAGATCTTCACGCCGAGGATCTCGGCAATGGCGGAATGTCGTCCGAGCGCGCCCAGGATGCCGAGTCCCTCGAACGCGAAGACGCGCTTCGGTCCGCCGCGAATGGACGCGACGATGTTTGCGGCGACGACGGACGCCTGGCGCGAGGCGTGTTGGGCCGTTGGGGGCGCAAACCCGTGGTCGGCGGCCGGAACGAGGGCGCAGTCGCCCAATGCCCACACGTTCGTCGCGCCCTCGACGGCCATGGATCGGTCGACCGTGAGCCGACCGTTCTTCGCTTTCGGAAGTGGCAGCGATTCGATCAGCGGGTTCACCGATGCGGGGACGGTCGAGACGAGTGTCTTGGTCCATAGGCGCGTGCCGTCGTCGAGGATCGCCTCGTTGCCTGTGGCAGCCGCGAGCCGGGCGTTCAGCCGTATTTCGACGCCACGCCTCGCCAGAAGCCTCTGCGCAAACAGGGCGAGCTGCTCGTCCACCTCTTGGAGGATGCGGTCCTTCCCATGGATCAACGTTACGCGGATTTCGTCCTGCTCAATGCCGTGAACGCTCTTCGCAACGTGCCGCACGAAGTCGTTGACCTCCGCGGCTACCTCGACGCCAGAGAATCCGCCGCCCGCGACGACGAACGTGAGGAGGCTCCTTCGCAGATCCGCGTCATGTCGCTCGATCGCCGCTTCTTCGAGCGCGCGAATGATGTGATTGCGCAGCTTGATCGCGTCGGCGAGATTCTTGAACGGAAATGCGTGCTCGGGGAGCCCACGCATGCCGCGGAAGTCGGTGACCGTCCCGACGGCGAGGACCAAATGATCCCAATCGAGAACGTGCGGGTGCGGGTGGAAGCCGGTGCTCGTCGTGATCGTGTGGTTCTCGACGTCGATAGCTTCTACCTCGCGCACGTGAAGCTCGGTTTTGGGCACGATGTGGCGAATCGGACTGACGACGTCGAGAAGGCCAATCGTGCCGGAGATGATCTCGGCGAGCATGGGCTGGAAGACGAAGTAGTTTTCTCTGTTGATGAGGACGATCTCGAAGTCGTCTCTCCGCTTCAGCTCTTTCTCCAGATGCCGCGCCGTATAGAGGCCGCCGAATCCGCCGCCGACGATGACGACCCGCTGCTTTCGTGACGCGCAAGCCGTGCCGTTGCTGCGGGTACTCCGCACGAGCGCATCGCTATCGGCAATCATCATGAGCCCTTCCAGCTGGCTGGTGTGCACGAATCCGCTGCAAGAACGCCTCCAATTCACGCGAGGAGCTCTGAAGGGTGCTGGGCTCAACGACGCTCGCTGCGGAGCTCGGCTCTCACGGTTACTCGCCTCGACAGGACAATCATTTCGACGGCGCCACATGGACTCCGTCCCAACCTTCGGGGGGCGGATGCTCTCGCAAGTAGCGACATCGCTCTGCGAGCACCGCACTGGGGGGATCAAGTGCCTCCTGCGGTGCGAGGAGCTCGATTGCAGTCGCAAAGTCGCGTGCGAGATAGACCTCGAACGCCTGCTCGTAGCGTCTCGCTAACTGGCGCTTGGGGATATCGTCGCCGACTCTGCCGAGCAGCTCGTAGACGTCCGTCGCGCGCGTCTTCCCCTTCACCGCAACGCGATCGAGCCGTCGAAACACGAAGGCGTCCTTGGCCTCTTCGACGATTTCCTCGCTCGCCAGCATCACGACACCGTACTGCTTGCACAGCGGCTCGAGGCGGGCCGCGAGATTCACCCCGTCACCGAGGGCCGTGTAGCTGAGCCGGGAATGCGCGCCGAAGTGCCCGACCATCACGCGCGCCTTGTGTATTCCGAACCGTGTTACGAGCGGCGGCAGTCCCCAACGCCGAGACGCATACAGCTTTTGGACGGCATCCATGCATGCGAGCGCCGCGCGGCAAGCCTGCCTTTCGTGTCCGGCCACCGGAGTCGGAGCGTTCCAAATGGCCATCACTGCATCGCCGATGTACTTGTCGATCGTGCCTCCTGTGCTCTCGATCGCCTCGCTCATCGCATCGAGGTAGTCGCCGAGCCGCCGCGCGAGCTCGTCGGGCGAGAGCGTCTCGGAGAGCGACGTGAAGCCTTGGATGTCCGTGAACATCAGGGAGACCTCGAGCAGCTCGCCGCCGAGCTCCGGCTCTCGGTTGGCAACGTAGAGACGGCGAACGAGATCGACCGGGACGTACTTGCCCATCGCACGCACGACGGTCTTCGCGCGCTCGAGCGCTTTCATGACTTCGTCGACGTCTCGAAGGGCGCTGGCATCGTTGCTCGGCGCAAAGTCGAATTGGCGCATGCGCGTGGTCGTCGCGACGACCCTGCCGAGGCCGCGTCGGACAGCGCCGATCGTGACGACCCCAATCGCAAGCACGAGGGCGAGCGCAGCCCCGAACCCGACGATCGACGCGCGCTCGAAGCGCACAAGGTCGTGCGTGTAGTACGATTCGGGCGCGAGGATCGCCGTAAACCAGCCCGAGGTCCCGCCGCTTCCGAGTGGCAGCTCGTGGAGCGTGGCCAGGTATGGCTCGCCGTCGACCATCAGCGTGCCGGATCCGTTCGGGTGGTCCGGATCGAGTGAGGCCACGAGCGGGCTCGCAAGCAACGCGTCGACATCCGGCGGCGGGCGATCCGACACGACGCGCAGCGAATCGTCGAAGGTCGCCAGGTGGTCGTTCGGGGTCACACGCGCTACGAGGTGAACCTGCTTCGAATCGTCATCGGTGTCGACGGCGAGCAGGACGATGCGATGGCCTTCTCGCGGGCCGCCGTCGGCTCCAAGATGTGTGATCGCGTCGAGCTCGTTCGTGAGGAGACCGACGCGCAGCACTCCGACGAATCGCCCCGACTCGTCCTCAACCGCCTTCTGAAGGCTCACGATGACGCGGCGCTCGCTCGTTGGAAGCGCCTGATCAAGCTCGGAGTAGTGAAGATCGCTCCAGATCGCGCGACCGCGGCGCTCACGCGTGGCGAGCACCGTGAAGGTTGGATGATCCGTCGGATCGGCGGCTGCTCCGGCCGTGTGAAGGGGGGCTGCGAAGCGAATACGTTCGGGTCCCTCGGGGCGCGCCGGACGCGTCCGGACGCGCGAGACGAATCCTTCCCCTTCTTTTTGGGTGAGCCGCGTGTCGACATCGCTGGCCCCCGTCCTGAAGACTGCCACTTGCCAGCGGCTCTCCGGCGCCAGCACTGCGTTGCCCGTCGGATCGTACCCGACGAGCGCCGCGTGGGTGAACGTCACCTCTTCGAGATGCGGATCGACGAGCACCCGTGTGAAGAGCGCAGGCTCGATCGCAGAGGGGCGATCGACGCCGATGGCACCCGACGCGATGCCATGCTCCACGTCCTCGAGCGCGCGCCGGGCGCGTTCGAATTCGGCGTCGACGTCGTGTTCGACCTGACGCGCGGTCTCCATGCGTGCTCGCTCGGCGGTGGCGAGGATGGACGCTCGGGACACACGCAACAACGTTGCAAGCGCGGCTACGACCACTATCCCCAACGCAGCGGTCGCGAGCAGGAAGAGTTGAGCGAAGGACCAGCGCTTCACGATGCGAGAACATAGGACCGCCCCTTCGGGGCCGCAGTGCTTTGGCGAGTAGGCATGCCGTCGAGCCGTGCTTCGATGTTTCGCGACACACTCCCTGGACCAGGACTTGCGACTCGATCCGGATGGCGGAGTGCGCATGACCCTGGGGCAAGGTTCACGATCTGAAAAAAGTCGACAGCTTCTTCGCCGAGCTCCACATTCCAGCGCCAGCATTCAACGCCACGCTCGTGTCGTTGACGGAGCTCGTATGCGGCTCGCTCCTGCTGTTGGGGCTGCTCACCCTGTTGGCAGCATTGCCGCTTGTGGTGAGCATGCTCGTCGCTCGCGGGTGCAGGGCCGTTGTCGGCCGATGCATGGATCGCAAGCCGGCTCGACCGTTCGCGAAAGGCCGAAGGGCCACGCGATACCACCAGGCTCATCGGTGTGAGGGCATGAGTTGGACACACAACGACAACGTGCCGACGGAGGACACCATGAAGAACGTGAAAAACATGGCGAGTGTGAGCGGCGCCATCGTAGCGGGCGCCGTAGCTAGTCTGTTCGCGGCGGCTCCGATCGCGAGCGCCCAGACGCCCGGTGGAAAGGTTCACTGCGAAGGCATCAACAGCTGCAAGGGCCAAGGCGCATGCAAGTCGGCGGCAAATGACTGCAAAGGAAAGAACGGCTGCAAAGGGAAAGGCTTTGTCCTGACCGACACGGAGAAGGAGTGCTTGGACAAGGGCGGAAAGCCCGTTCAGCCCGAGCCGAAGAAGTGACCGTGAGCCTCGATCCTCGTGCACCTCGTGCGCCTCGTGCAGCTGAGCCCGTGCGGCCGAGTTCCATTCCCTATCTCGGGCATGGCGTGGGCTTGCGCCCCGTGCACTATGCGCAGGTGCTCGAGGAGCATCCCCCCGTCGATTGGTTCGAGGTGATCTCCGAGAACTTCATGGTCGCGGGAGGAAATCCTCGGCGCGTACTGCGGAAGGTGCGAGAGCGCTACCCCGTGGTGCTCCATGGGGTAGGGCTTTCGCTCGGCTCCGTGGATCCACTGGATGAGGGCTATCTGAGCGCGCTCGAGGAGCTCGCAGCCGACGTCGAGCCGGCGTGGCTCTCCGACCACCTTTGCTGGTCGAGCTTTGGTGGCCATCGCGCGCACGACCTCTGGCCGCTGCCCTACACCGAGGAGGCACTCGATCTCGTCGCCGCTCGGATGACCGTCGTCCAAGAGCGCCTTGGTCGCCGCTTCTTGGTCGAAAACGTCTCCAGCTATCTTCGATATACGCACTCCACACTCTCCGAATGGGAGTTTCTGACGGAGCTATCGAAACGAACGGACTGCTTCCTGCTGCTCGACGTCAACAACGTCCATGTGAGCGCCCACAACCACGGCTTCGACCCACTCGACTTCATTCGCGGCGTCCCCGCCGATCGCGTCGCCCAGATCCATCTGGCCGGCCATAGTGACGAGGGCACACACTTTCTCGACAGTCACGATCGGCCGGTCTGTCAGGACGTCTGGTCCTTGTACGAGGCCGCGATCGCGCGCTTCGGAAGGGTGTCGACGCTGATCGAATGGGACGACTGCATTCCGCCACTCGAGCGCTTGATCGATGAATCCATCCATGCCGCGACCATCGAGCGTGCCATGGTCGGAGGCGCGGGCGCGGAGGCGGCGCACGAGGTCGCGCGTGCCTCGTGACGATGCCTCCCCTCCCGGTCTGCGACACACGCAGGACCTCTTCTACGCGCTCGTGACGGGTGCGAAGGGCGTGGTGCACGAACAGCGGATGCAGGAACCGCAGTTGGGTGAGTTGCAGTCCATCATCGCAGCCGACGAACGACTGTCGGCCGTGGAGCGTCTCGATATCTACGCCACCATGTACTTCTGCCGTCTGCGCGATGTCTTGCGCGAGGACTACCCGAAGCTGAGGGCATGCCTGGGTGATGACGCGTTCGACGACCTGGCCCGAGCCTACTTGAGCGCGTGCCCACCGACTCGAGCATCGGTCCGAGATGTGAGTGAGAAGCTACCAGGCTTCATCGAGGGCAGCCAACGAGGACCAGCGAGCGCCGGACTCTCCGAGCTCGCGGCGCTCGAGCGCGCTCTGATCGAGGTGTTCGACGGCCCCGACACTCGCGTTCTCGAGCTGGAACGACTGAGGGGGATGTCGGCCCAAGATCTCGTGACGCTCCCGTTGTCGTTCGTTCCCAACCACATCGTGCTGCGAGTGGATCACGACGTCGACCGCCTCTGGCGAGCAATCGAGCTCGGCTCTGCCGAAAGCGCGATATGCGAGAAACAGACGACGGTGCTCATCTGGCGCAAGGACCTCGTCAGCTGCTTTCGCGCCGTCGATGCGCTCGAAGCGAGCGCGCTCGATCTTGCCCTGGCCGGCGAAACCTTCGGTGGGGTCTGCGCCTGGCTTTCCGAAGGTCGATCGGTCGACGAGGCGGCACGTATCGCGCACGAGATTCTCGGCCGGTGGGTCACGGATGCCTTGATCGCCAGCGGGCGCTGATCTTCCCACGCTCCGGTGGACGATCATGCCGATCGAAGCTTTGCGATGAGGTCCTCACTGAGGATGGTCTGGAACGCGGCGCGTAGCTCTGCGTTCCGCAGGAGCAGCGCGTGGAGCTCACGCTGGGACCACGATACGGTGCGCACGGGCTCCACCGTCACGACGTCCACGTTCGGCGTCGCGCCCGTGAGAAAGCTCATGTCGCCCACGAAGCATCCCGCCATTAGCTCGCGGATGGGCGCGCCGTTCTGCTCGATGCGCACGCGCCCCGAGGCGAGGACCATGATACGATCGAGCTCCTCGCCACCGCGCACGAGGAGCTTTCCCGCATCGATGCTTTCCCATCGCGCGAGCCTCAGGACCTTGACGAACTCGTGCGGCGTCAAGCTACGAAATGTGTGCTCGTAAAGGCGCATCTCGGCCGGCTCGAGACGCACGGGACGGCGCTCGCGGATAAGAATGCCAATCTGCACGAGGTTGGTCGTCAGGAAGACAGCGTCCCATCCGATGGGCGCCCACAAGGGCGTCGGAAAGGTCGCGTAGTACACGACCAGAATGCTACCGCCGAGGACCGCCAGCACGCGCAGCCACAGGATGTCCTTGACCAGGTACGACAGCAGGTAGAACACGTTGGCGACGTGAATGAAGTTCATCTTCGTTCGCTCCTCCGCCGGGCGTGCCGCTCCTCACACGGGCGCGGCGGAGCCGGCTCGTTCGATCGCCAGACGCAGCGCCGCTTCGACCAGTTCGCTCGCGGGTAGGTAGTCGCAGATGCTGCGGTTTCTTTTGTAGAGACGTACGACGCCGCGCCCGTCGACGAAGAGCACGCCGCCCTGCTGCGTGCGATCTCCCTCGGGCGCGCGATGCGGGAATCCCGCGGCCATGGCGCGCACCGTCCCGACGATGGCGCGCGGGCCTACCGTGGCCCACGCGCTCCGCACGAGACCGAGCGCGCGGTACGCCTCGAGCTCCGGGTCGGTCACGGCCTCGACCGGCGCTCCCGCGAGCGCATGGCGGTCCACGAACGCGACCAGCTCTTCGCGTGTGCCGTTGCCGACGAGGACAGTGTGCACACCCGCGCGCGCCAGCTCGTCCAAGCGCGAGGACAGCTCCGTCACTTGCTGAGCGCAAGAGACACATCCGAACTGACGGAGCAGCACCAGCATGCACGGCCCGTTTTGCCAGAAGGAAGCGAGCTGCACGCGAGCGCCCGCCGCATCGAGCACCGTGGCCTGCGCGACCTCCCGCGGAACGCTCGCGCCTTCGTAGACGTCTGCCATTGCGCCGATGGTACGTATGCTGCTTCGCGAGGACTGGGACAAGTGGCAAAGGTCGTCACCAACTTGGTCGAGCGCATGGAGCGCGTGTTCGCGTCGCTCAGCCGCAACGTTTGGTTCCCAGTGCTGCTCGCGCGCCTTGCGATGGCAGCCGAGTTCGTGACGTCCGGTTGGGGCAAGGTGCACGATCTGCCGAAGCTTGCGCGCGAATTCGAGTCGCTCGGCATTCCGGCGCCAGGCGCGAACGCCGCGGCGACCGCGACGACGGAGCTCGTCGGCGGGCTCTTGCTCCTGGTGGGCCTCGGCACGCGCTTCGCGGCGGCATCGCTCGCCATCGTGATGACGGTGGCGATCCTCACGTCGAGGCTCAAAGAGGTGCACACGGTCGGCGACTTCTTTTATTTGAGCGAGCCGAGCTACTTCGTCATTTTCGTGTGGCTCGTCTTCCAGGGCGGCGGCAAGGCCAGCGTCGATCATCTCATCGCGCAGAAAAGGGCCGAGCGCTCAGCCCCGTAGGAGCGGTGGCCCATCCAACATCGGGGACTGTCGGTGACACCATCCTCGGCGGTCCTGCCCTTCGAACAGCCACCGAGCGGGTGCACCGTGAAGAGACCGTCGGGATCCCCGCCCGTCAGAAAGGCCGCCCACGTCCGGCGCGGCTCATAGGAATGCGCGACGCGCATCAGGGCCGACTCCATCTCGTCGTAGAGCGCCGGGTCGAGCGAGCGCCGAACGTCGAAGAGCGCTGCTCGACGCCGGCCGCGTTGACGACCGCCTCGGGATGCGCGGTATCACGTCCCCACGCGATGGCGAGGTCGGTGTGCTCGGACGGCGGCAGGCCGGCCTCGGCGACCGCCTGCGCGAAGACGCGATCCTTCTCGGACGGCGTGGGTACCGGCTGAGGCCGCAACATCTCGCGCACACGCCCGAACTACGGACCCATCTCGGCGGCGGTGATCTCCGGTGGGAAGGCGTCGAAGAAGGCCGCGTCGGGCTGCTCGAGGATGGCCGTGTAAATGTGCGAGCCGCCGCCGACGCCGCTCGCCGGTCACCGACGTCAGGTGCTCGAAGAGATGGCCCTCGAGCAGGCCGTCAGCGTTGTAGACGCGCTCGCGTCGCCGCCCGCGGCGCGCCACGCGCAGGTTGCACCTCAGGCGATTCGAGAGAACGTGATCGTGTGCTACGGGCAACACGCATGACGTTCAGCAGGAGGACAGCCGTGACGTGGAGCTCGATGTGAAGCGGCTCGATTGCCTTCTCGCCATCGCGCTGTACCGCGGAAGCCGAAGGCTCGTCCTTGCTCGCCATATCGCCATATCGCCGACGAGTTCGACGCGAGCCTCCGGACCGTCTATCGCGACGTTCGCGCGCTCGTCGAAGCCTGCTTTCCCATCCAAGGGAATCCCGGCGACGGATATCGACTCACCCAAACGTCGTACGCGTCGCACCCGCTGGCGAAGAAGGAGCGCTTGCGACCGCTCGCCCTTTCGCCGGAAGAAGCCCAGGCGCTGATGATGGCGGCGCATGCGTTCGGCGCCTCGGCGCGATCGACGACGAGAGGCGCCCTCGTGCGCGCGACGGCGAAGCTCGAAGCGGCGAAGCGGCGCTCGACGCACCGAGCGTTCGCCGAGATCGTTGCGCGCGATCAGCACCTCGCGAAGGGCTTGCTCGGCTCCTGAGAGGGACAAAAAGCAAAAAGCCCGAGAGGAAAAACCTCTCAGGCTTTTTGGAAGAATAATCCCGGCGACGTCCTACTCTCCCACACGGCTACCCGTGCAGTACCATCGGCTCCGAAGAGCTTAACTTCCGAGTTCGGGATGGGATCGGGTGTGGCCTCTTCGAAATCATCACCGGAAACTTGTGGGTGCCTCGAGCGGCGCTAGCGCCTGCTGCGAGTACCGAATTCCGTCGTCCTACCGCACTAGCTTTTTGCGGGGCCGCGGGATTCAGGTTTCACAACCCGAATCCTACGCGTGACACTCGACCTTGATGTGTCGATTCGTTCTTTCGAGACGGCTCGTCATCACCAAGGCGTTCGATGGTTGCCTTAGAGATATGACTAAGCCTCACGACCTATTAGTACCGGTCAGCTCCGCCAATTGCTTGGCTTCCACACCCGGCCTATCAACCTTGTGGTCTACAAGGGGTCTTTAGGGGCTTGCGCCCGGGATACATTGTCTTATGGCCGGCTTCCCGCTTAGATGCTTTCAGCGGTTATCCGTTCCGCACATAGCTACCCGGCTGTGCCACTGGCGTGACAACCGGCTTACTAGGGGTGCGTCCAACCAGGTCCTCTCGTACTATGGTCAGCTCCACTCAAGTATCCTGCGCCCACGGCAGATAGGGACCAAACTGTCTCACGACGTTTTAAACCCAGCTCGCGTACCGCTTTAATCGGCGAACAGCCGAACCCTTGGGACCTGCTCCAGCCCCAGGATGCGATGGGCCGACATCGAGGTGCCAAACCGCGCCGCCGATGTGAACTCTCAGGCGCGATCAGCCTGTTATCCCCAGAGTACCTTTTATCCGATAAGCGATGGCCCTCCCATACAGGACCACCGGATCACTAACGCCTGCTTTCGCACCTGCTCGACCTGTCGGTCTCGCAGTTAAGCTCCCTTGTGCGTTTGCACTCTACGCCTGGTTTCCAATCAGGCTGAGGGAACCTTCGCACGCCTCCGTTACAATTTAGGAGGCGACCGCCCCAGTCAAACTGCCCGCCAGGCAGTGTCCCTCGTCCGGGTCACGGACGCAGGTTAGAATCCCAGATCATCCAGGGTGGTATTTCAACGGTGGCTCCATCGAACCCAGAGGCCCGACTTCAAAGCCTCCCACCTATCCTACGCAGAATGATCCGAGACTCACTGCCAAGTTGCAGTAAAGGTTCATGGGGTCTTTCCGTCTTGCCGCGGGTAGAGGGTATCTTCACCCCCAATACAATTTCGCTGAGTCCCTGGCCGAGACAGCGGAGATGTTGTTATGCCATTCGTGCAGGTCGGAACTTACCCGACAAGGAATTTCGCTACCTTAGGACCGTTATAGTTACGGCCGCCGTTTACTGGGGCTTCGGTTCGGCGCTTCGCTTACGCTGACGCGTCCCCTTAACCTTCCAGCACCGGGCAGGCATCACACCCTATACGTCGTCTTACGACTTAGCAGAGTGCTGTGTTTTTAGTAAACAGTCACAACTCCCGATTCTCTGCGACCTGCCAACGCTTCACGGGTAAACCGTTACACGTAAACAGGCACACCTTCTCCCGAAGTTACGGTGTCAGTTTGCCGAGTTCCTTAGCCAGGGTTCTCTCACGCGCCTTGGTATATTCTACCCACCCACCTGAGTCGGTTTGCAGTACGGTTACTAGAGGGGCTCTGTACGCGGCTTTTCTTGGAAGTGTGGAATCGCCAAGTTGCCAGACCGAAGTCTGACCTCATCACCTCTCGGCCTAATGATTCGCTGTTTGTCCCTCTCGGGTCCTGGCGAATCAGCCTACGGGCTTGAACTGGAACAACCAACTGCCCAGCTTGACCTATCCTACTCCGTCCCCGCTTACTTCAACGCCTTCCCTAGTAGCGCAGGAATATTAACCTGCTTTCCATCACCTACGCCTCTCGGCCTCGGCTTAGGTACCGGCTAACCCATGGGAGGATTATCCTTCCCCAGGAAACCTTGGGCTTACGGCGACCAAGTTTCTCACTTGGTTTATCGCTACTCATGCCTGCATAAGCTCCTCTCAAGTCCGATACCGGTCCTCACGGTCCGGCGTGTATCTACTTGAGAGTACTCCTCTACCACTCCTTGCGGAGTCCGTAGCTTCGGTGCTGACCTTTAGCCCCGTTATATTTTCGGCGCAGGCTCGCTTGACCAGTGAGCTATTACGCTTTCTTTAAAGGATGGCTGCTTCTAAGCCAACCTCCTGGTTGTCAAAGCGTTCCCACATCCTTCGACACTTAGGTCAGACTTTGGGACCTTAGCTGACGATC